>CAKUKE010000001.1 GCA_934662505.1 uncultured Clostridia bacterium
CGGAATAGTGTAGTGCTGGCGGTCTATCTCTTGTTTTCGGTTGCTTGCTTCCTTACCGTACATGAGCATTGGCACCAGGATTATCATTACCATATCCTTCCAGCAGGTTTACGACACCCCACACGCCCAGGCCAGCGCCCAAAGCGATCACCAGCGTTTGCAAAGTAGAGATTGCGGAAGTAAAAAAGGCCATTCAATTCCTCCATTTCGTATATGCGTTTTATTGTGATGGGTAGAGAAAAGCGCCGTCCTTCGGTCACAGGACAGCGCCATAATCCAGGGGTTCGTCTCCATTCCAATCGGTATCATCTTCATACCAGTCATCAGAATCATCTTCATCATCTTCTGCTTCCTCCACATCTATTTCCATGACAAAATAGAGTTCATAATCCTTCGGGGTCAGCTCGGTTGACAGATACCGTTCCACGTCAAAGGCGTTTTTCGGATCTGCGTCGGATAAATACTTGTACCAGGGATGCCGGGTCACGTCGTATTTATCCGAAAGAAACGGACGGACGCCACGCAGCTGGAGAATACATTTCCCGCCGTCCAGCGTGGCAAGCTCATCTACGCTCATCAGCTCCTTTCCCAATTTGGTGTAATTGAGGCTATGGGAAACCTCGCGCCCACGGGATTCGCCCGTGTTGTAGCTGTCGATGGTTTCTTTCCCAAGGCTCTCCGTTAATTCCTTGAGCGTGGTTCTTTCCTTTCCGCCCAGGAATAAAACGCTGTCACAGTTGCCGACGATTACATCGGCGTTATCCTTATAGTTGGCCTTTAGCTGGGCCTGGGCTTGCAGAATCAGGCAGGCCGATATTTCCCGGCTGCGAATGGTGGCGATCAGCTTTTCCAAGTTCGGAATCTGACCGATGTTCGCCATTTCGTCGATCAGGCAGCGCACATGGATGGGCAGCCTGCCGCCGTACACATCATCCGCCTTTTCGCATAACAAGTTAAATAGCTGGCTGTAACACAGGCTGATGAGGAAATTGAAGGTGCTGTCCGTATCGCTCATGATGATGAACAGGGCGGACAGCTTATCGCCCAGGGTGTCCAGGGCCAGTTCGTCATAGGCTGTCAGCTCCCGCAGCTCCTGAATATCAAAGGGAGCCAGCCTTGCGCCGACGCTCACCAAAATGGATTTCGCCGTTTTGCCCGCGCTTAACTTATATTTTTTGTACTGGCGCACAGCAAAGTCATGGGGGTTTTTCTTTTCGATCTTCTCAAACAGCAGATCGACAGGATTCTTATAATCCTCGTCGTCCTCTCTCACATCCATGAGATTCAGCATATCCAGCAGCATGGAGAAATTCTGCTCCTTGGGCAGCATGTGATAATGCAGATACCCCACCAGAGCGGTCAGCAGCAAGGTTTCCGCTTTCGTCCAGAAGGGGTCGCCGCCCTGCCCGTCACCTTTCGTGTTCAGGATCAGGGTATTCACCAGCTTCAAGATGTCCTTTTCGCTATGGATATAAGAGAAGGGGTTATAGTGCATACTTTTCTTGAAATTGATGGTGTTCAGCACCTTGATCCGATAGCCTTTTTTTCGGAGCAGGGAACCGCATCGGACGATCAGATCGCCTTTGGGGTCGGTCACGATATAGGAGCTATGGCATTGCAAAAGATTCCCCAGCACGAAAAACCGTGTTTTACCGCTGCCGCTGCCGCCGATAACCAGCACATTTTTATTGCGGGCATAGGCTGGATTCTTGGGGCGATTGCTCATCATGAGCCGCTCTGTCTGCGTCAGAATGATATTATTGCGGAATACCGGGTCCATGAAAGGCGCTATGTCCTCCGGCGTACCCCAGCGGGCGGAACCGTATTCAATGTTTTTTCTGAATTTCTTTGCGTTCTTACCTTTAACATACACAGCCAGCCGGAGCGCCGCGCCAACAAAAACACCGAACAGCAGATCAGATGGATGAAAGCTGGGCAGTAGGGACTGCATTGCCAGCCCTAATCCCGCCATGTAGTGCAGGAATTTTTGTGAGGCGTCCAGCCCTTCAGCCAGCCGCCAGCCTTCTGCCAGCTTCGTGGCGTACAGGCTGATCACCGCATAAGGGATATTCAGGATTAGCGCCTTTTTCAGCTTTCGTTTATTCAACGGCCACGCTCCTGATGCTTATGCTTTTCGGTCTGCTTATCATGCCCGCCCAGGAAGGGCATAATCTGCTGCAACTGCTTCTTCAGGGGCAGACGGTTTTGTTTCTTCACCTGCTGATCCATGAACTCGGTGAAAGCCGCTTTGATCGCGTCCTGATCCCGGCCCTTGAAAAAGATGATGCATTTGGGTTTATCGCCCTTCACCTGCCGCACGGCGTAATCCACGCCGTATTTCCGGCAGACACGTTCAAACTGCCTGACGCCGTCATCCTTCTGCATTTCAAAGCTGCTCATGCCCTGATTCTGCTCGGCCAACTGCTTCACGGTCATTTTCCCGTGTGGCACCACGTTTCCCTTGGCCTGCTTTTGCGCTTTATGCTCCCGGTGTTTTTCTTTTCGATAGCCCATGTATGCACGAATGGCGCTTTTCAGCATCCGGCCGGAAAACTTTGCGCCGTTGACAATCAGCGTAACGCTTCTGTGTTCAATATCTTCCTGCAAGTAATCCCTCCTTTCGGGCAAAGAAATAGCGCCATCAGTATTTGGCCGATGGCGCTGAAATAAGGGTAAACGATTATGGAACGATGAAGGCGATCAACCGGGCGCAGGCGTCAGCGGCTTTGCTGACGATCCATCCCGCCGCGTGGGGCAGCACGATGAAGAAGATGCCCAGGGCCAGCATCCGATAGGCGTCGGCGTCCGTGCCGAGATGGAACATCCAGATGCAGGCGGCGGTGGCGATCCCCAGGGTGCCGATCAGGTTGGTGACGATGGTGGACAGGCCGGTTATCAGGGCCGTGATGAATTGAACAAGGGCCAGCGCCAGAACGACCGGCAGGGCGGCGACCCGGAAAGGGAGCTTGAGCAGGAACATGATTGCACCTCCAATCCTTGCTTTCATGTCAAGTGTAGCACCCCTTTCCGGGATCGTTAAGGATGTCGCGGGTCACTTTTTCAGCCTGCGGAACAGGACTGCCAGCAGCAGGATCAGGCCCGCCAGCATGGCAGCGCCGCCCGCGTACATCCAGGGCGTGATCTCAAAATCAACACCGGTCTGGATGTCGGGATAATTCACCAGGACATACATTTCATCGGGAACGATATAGTGTTCGTCGATCACCACTTCAATGGTTTCACCGGAAACGGTGTAGCCCTCCAGGGTTTCGATCTCCCGGATGATATAGGTGCCGGGCGTCAGGCCGTCCACATGGACGATTCCATCCTCGCCGGATACCAGATCGCGGAGAATATTACCGTCCTGATCTTCCAGGGTGAAGGTCACGCCCGCCATGGGATTGCCCTCGTTATCCGTTTTCACGAACTCATAGTGATTGGGGATATTGACGCAGGTAAACGGTGCGGGCTCCACCCAGGAAGCGTCCACGGAGAACGTGATGTCCTTCATCTGATTGAAGCCGTCCGGCACCTTCGTTTCTCGGATCAGCCAGAAGCCGTAATCGAATTTAGTGAAAATGAACTCGCCTTTTTCGTTGCTGGTGACGACTTCCACTACTTCACCATTGCTCGCATTGATAAGGCTGAACTCCACGCCGGGCAAGTATTTGCCGTTAGTGTCCACCTTGATATACCGCAGGCGTTTCAGATGGTTGGTCAGCGTCAGCACAGGCGCGTCGCTGTTCTGCCAGGCATCGTCGATCACGATTTCGGGCGTGTCCTTGCTGAGCAGGTAGCCGTCCGGGGCGTACAGCTCTTTCACGGTGTATTTCCCATAGGGCACCTTATAGAAGGTCAGCATACCGTCCGCATCCGAAACAGCGGTCATCATCTGCTCGCCGTACTCGTTGATGCGCGCGTATTCCGCGCCGGGTAGGGGCTTCCCGTCCTGATCCACCTTTTTCAGCTTCACAATAATGGGATGATTGATGATGGTTTCCAGCGATTCCGTCTGATTGACAAAGGTGCCGTCCACGGTCAGCCGGATGTTCACGTCATGCTTCTGATAGCCCGCCAGCGCCTTGGTTTCCGTGATGGTGTATTCACCGTAGGGGATTTTCTCAAAGACGATCCTGCCGTCCGCATCAGACGTTTTCCGCATCAGCACCGTGTCGTTACTCTTGGTCAGAGCAAATTCCACGCCCGCCAGGGGCAGGCCATTCTCATCCTGCTTTTGCAAGAGAACGCGGGTGTAATCGTTCCGGATCGTGGTGTCGCCGGTTATGCCGCCGTCTGTGTCCACGGTAAACGACATAACGGCTTCATTGAGCGCGTAGCCGCTGGGAGCCAGGATTTCCCGGAAAGTATAGGTGCCGGGGGTGACGGGGATATTGGGAATCTGACCGTTTTTATCGGTGTATGCCCGATAGATCACTTCGCCCTTGTCGTTGCTGACTTCGATCAGCGCGCCGGGCAGCGTCTTTTCGTCGGTAATATCCAGCTTGGTCAGCGTGACGGGATACCAGATCAATTCATCATGCACGGCCTCCGGCAGCGTGACGCGGATCACATGATCTTCATCCGCAGCGGCAGGATCAAGGGTGACGGTAAACCGTTCCGTGTTGATTTTCCAGCCAGCAGGCGCGGAAAGCTCTTTGATAAAGTACCGTCCATGCGGGAGATTTCCAGAGAAGGTCAATTTCCCGTCTGCATCGGTCACACCAACCGCAATCAGGCTATCAGCCATCAAGGTGCCGGAATCATAGTGAATATCGGTGTCGTTATACAGGCCGAAGGTGAAGCCTTCACCGGGAACGGTGGTGATGATCTGCCGAATGGCATCACCCTCCTGAACGATCTGCAAAACCTCTTTTTCTTTCGTCAGAGAGATTTCCGCAGGCAGATAATCATTGCCCGCCGTGATTACGGTTTCCACCAGAGGCGTATGCTCGCCGGCATAGATCAGATCGGCTTCATAATGGCAATCATCGAAGGAATAACCGTCAGGCGCGGAGACTTCCACCAGGTAATACCGGCCCAGGGGCAGGGTCTTGGACACGTCGAGGCCGTCAGCCGTGGTGGTGATGGTATCCACCAAAGCGTCCTGCTCATACCAAACCGTGCTGTCCTTCCCGGTGATCGTTTCGGCGGCGTGAACCTCAAACACAGCGCCTGCCAGCCGCTTTTCCTCATAGATCGGCTGCATGACGGTGTTGCCGTAACGATCTTCCTTTTCCTTAATACCGGTCAGCTGCAAGCCTGTTTTCTCCAGCCTGATCTGGCCTTTCACCGGCGTGTTCTCGATCTTAAATTCCAACAGATACGCTTCGCCGGGCTGGTTCATGTTTTCGTCACCCACGAATACCGCCAGTTCCTCCGTCTGAAGGAGATACCCTTCGGGAGCCTGGAACTCTTCAATGAAGTACAGGCCGTAGCGCACAGTTTCCGGCAGCGTCACCGTGCCGTCCGCATCCGTTTTGAAGGTGTCGATCACCTGCGTCCGGGGATAATGGACGGTCTGCGTGACATATTCTCCGTTTGCGTCTTTCAATTTGAACGCTGTATTCGCCAAGGTGATCGTCTTGCCCGTTTCAGAATCTACCTTAATGAATTTCAGGCGATAGCGGATGGCTTCATTGTTCAGGATCATGCTGGGAGGATTATCGGGGTTTTCGGTGCCGCGAATGAAAATGTCAAAGGGCGCTTTTATGGCATATCCTTCCTTGGCCTTGGTCTGCCGGACAGTATAGATGCCGTAGGGCAGCAGCTTGGTTTGGGTCTTGCCGTTTTCATCCGTGGTGATGGTGTCCCGTTCAAAGGCGCGGGCAGCGTCATAGGAACCGGCCTTTTTCAAATAGACCTGGAACACAGCGCCAGGCTCCGGCGTTTCGATCAGGCCCGCGTCGTCGTGGATTTCGTTGTCGCCCGTGAATTTCACAAAGGCATAGCAGCCATAAAGGATTTCGTTGCAGACAACGCCCTCATAGGTGACGACAGCTTCCTGGGACTGCTGGGCCGCGCTGGTGGCATCCACGAGGATATGCTTGTCCGTGGGCTGATAGCCGGTGGGCGGCGTCAGCTCCACGATCTCATACACGCCAGGCCAGAGTTCTTCCGTCGTGACGGACGCATCCTCGCCAGCCGTTTTCAGGCTTTCGACTACAACAGCGCCTTTGGAATAGAGAATGTTTCCCTGCCGATCCGTGATGTTCTCACCGGCTAACACCTGGAACACCGCGCCGGTCAGCATAGCGTCGCCTCTGGTAGTGGGAGAAGCAGCAGGATCACCGGCGTATTCGTCAGCATCCCGCTTATACAGCTTCAGGCGTACCTGAACAGGCTGATTGGTGGCGGAAAGATCGGTGATCTCATCCGATTTCACGGTACAGTTCAGCGTGACTTCCTCAAACACATAGCCAGCCGTTTCCCCATGTTCCTTCACGATATACCGCCCTTTGCGGATGGGTTCTGACATAGCGACGCCGTTTTCATCTGTCACCATGGTCGTTGCCAGCCCCTCGCCGTACTGATCGTTATAGTAAATATCGAACTGTACGCCGGAAATTGGATTGCCGTTTTTCCTGTCGATTTTCGTCAGGCGAATCCAGCCCTTGGTAGGCTCATTCTCGCAGGGAACGTCATAAGTCAACAGATCTTCGGTGTCGATGGTCACTTCTGTACTGAAATGATTGTCCACATAATGCAGCGGAACGCCGGTTTCTTCCACATGGTACACGCCCCAGGTGAGCAGCGGTGAAACGGCGATGCCGTCCGCGTCCGTGACGATCACCGCCGCCACTTCGCCGTCATTGCTGCCTTTATGGGAGGGAAGGCCGGAAACGCGGGTGGTGGTAAACTCCGCACCAGCTAACGCTTCGCCAGTCAGTTCATCCGTTTTTATAATACGGATTTTGCCCTGGATCGGCGTATTCGTGCAGCTCAGATTGGTGGTTTCGTCGGACTTCACCACGCAATCCAACTCTACCAGATCAGTGGTATAGCCGGTAGGATCAGCGTGCTCCTTCACGATGTATGTTCCTTTGCGCAGGGCAGGCGATACCGCCACGCCGTTTTTGTCGGTGGTCATGGTTGCAGCCAGGCCGGAACCGTAGGCGTCATTCTCGTAAATATCAAACTGAACGCCCTCGATGGGGGTGCGATCCAGCTTGTCCGTCTTTACGATCTTGATATAGCCTTTGGTCGGCTCGTTCTCGCAGGCAATCGTATAGGTCTTGTTATCCTCGCTGCCGGTGATCGTGGTGCTGAAATGATTGTCCACAAAATGCACAGGCACTTTGCTTTCCTTCACTTCGTACACGCCCCAGGTCAGGAGATCGGAAACGGCCTCGCCGTTGCTGTCCGTCACCAGCACAGCGACCACTTCACCGTCATTTTCTCCTTCATGGGAGGGCAGGCCGCTTTTTCTTGTGATCGTAAACTCCGCACCTGCCAACGGCTCCTTGGTCAACTGATCCGTCTTTTCGATCTTCACCCGGAACTGGATGGGCGTATTGGAAGCGGTCAGGTTCGTGGTCTGATCGGAATAGACCTCACAATCCAGGCTGATCAGCTCGGCGGTGTAGCCGGTAGGATTCTCATGCTCCCGCACGGTGTATTTGCCCTTATGCAAAGGCTCCGATACCGCCACGCCGTCCGCGTCCGTGGTCATGGTGCTGACGACCTCCCCGGCCTGATAAATGTCAAACTGTACTCCGGCAATGGGATGATTGTCCAGGCTATCGGTTTTCACCAGCCTGATCCAGCCTTTTGTGGGTTCATTCTCACAGGCGATGGCATAGATTTTGTTGTTCTCCGTGCCCGTCACTGTGATCGTGAAGCCGTTATCCACATAATGCTCCGGCACCGTGGTTTCTGTTACTTCATACTTACCCCAGGTCAACAGATCGGAAATGGCCTCGCCCTTCTCATTCGTGGTGCGCGTAGCGACTACTTCTCCATTGCCAGCCCCATTGTGGGAGGGAAGGCCGGAAACGCGGGTGATGGTGAACACAGCGCCCGCCAGCGGCATTTTTGTCAGGCCGTCCGTTTTCACGATTTTGATATGAAAGCGAATCGGGGTATTGTCAGCGGCCAGCTTGGTGGTTTCATCCGATTTAACTTCGGTATTCAGCGATACCAGATCGGCCACATAGCCTTCCGGGTTGCCTTTCTCCTTCACCGTGTACTGTCCCTTGGGCAGCGGATCGGAAACAGCGATACCCTTATCATCCGTGGTCATGCTGCCGACCTTGGTTTCGCCCTGGTAAATGTCGAATACCACACCGGCAATGGGCTGACCGTCCAGCCTATCCGTTTTGGTGATCTGAATTTTGCCTTTGGTTGGCTCATTCTCCGCCGTGATCTCATACACCTTGTTATTCTCGGTGCCTGTGACATTCACAGAAAAGGGATTTTGCACATAATGGGCAGGATAGTTCGTTTCCTTGACCTCATATACACCCCAGGTGAGCAGATCAGAAACAGCTTCACCCTTTGCGTCCGTAGTCAGAGTGGCAACGACTTCTCCATTTCCCGCCCCGTTATGAGAAGGCAAGCCGGAAACACGGGTGATGGTGAACTCCGCGCCAGGAAGAGGCTCCTTCGTTAATCCATCCGTCTTGATGATCTTTACCCGAAACTGGATCGGCGTATTATCGGCGGTCAGCTTGGTAGTGTTATCTGATGTCACTTCACAGTCAATGGAAACGAGATCAGTCACATACCCTTCTGGGTTCGCTCGTTCCTTCACCGTGTACTGGCCCTTGGGCAGCGGATCAGAAACAACGACGCCCCTATCATCGGTGGTCATGCTGCCTACCTTCGTTTGGCCCTGAAAAATATCAAAGATAACTCCGGCGATGGGCTGACCGTCCAGCCTGTCCGTTTTTGTGATTTGGATTTTGCCTTTGGTCGGTTCGTTCTCCACGTCCACGGTATAGGTTTTCTGATGCTCGGTGATCTCCACTTCTGTGGAAAAATGCGCATCCACATAATGCTCCGGCACAGAGGTTTCTTCGATCCTGTACCTGCCATAGTTCAGCCAGCCGCTTTCCGCCACGCCGTTCTGATCCGTCGTGAGGGTAAACGTCTTACCCACATCCGCGCCATCCGTAGCGGAAGAAACGCTCAGGCAGGTGACGGTGAACACCACTCCCGCCAGGGCCTCTTTGGTCAGCGCGTCTTTTTTCGTGATCCTGATCTTGCCCTGGATCGGCGTATTCTCCGCAGACAATTCCGTAGTCTGCTCGGAAAGCACCATCGCGGGCAGCGTGGTCAATTCGCCGGTATATCCTTCGGGATTTCCATGTTCCTTGACGGTATAAGTACCTTTGACCAGCGCCCCGGACAACGCCACACCGCTGGCGTCGGTGGTCATGGTGGCAATCAACGTTTCGCCCTGATAAATGTCGAACTGAACGCCTTTCAGGGGCTTTTTACTGTTGGCGTCCGTTTTGGTCAGCCGGATATAACCCGCCGCAGGCACATTCTCCACATTGATGGTATAGGTTTTCCCGTCCTCATAGGCTTCGATCTCCGTGGAATAATGGCTGTCGGTATAGCCTGCGGGCACCTTGGTTTCTTCCACCTTGAAGCGGCCCCAATCCAGCCAATCCGTTTCAGCATAGCCGTTGGCATCCGTGGTGATGACAGCCGCCACTTCACCGACACCAGCTCCATTCAAAGCGGCAGGCCCGGAAAGGCGGGTGATCGTGAACTCCACGCCTGCCAGCGGCTCCTTGGTCAAGCCGTCAGTCTTGGCAATCTTGATTTTGGCGGTGATAATGGGATCATCCACGTCTGCGGAAACGATTTTGTTATGCTGTGTCACGCTGACGGCGTGATAGGTGTTATCCAGCAGGAAACCTTCGGGGGCCTTGACCTCATGCACATAATAGGTGCCGTATTCCACCACGTTGCTCCAGGTGGCCTTGCCGTTTGCGTCGGTGGTCAGGACAGGCAGCTCGGAGCCGTCCACGGCGCTGACCGCCCGTTTATAGGTGCTGCCGGATTTCGTCACCAGCTCATACTGCGCGCCTACCAGGGGGATTTCCGTGCCCCGCTGCACCTTAACAAAGCTGACGCTGCCAATGATGGGCGAATTATTGAAGGTGGCGGTGTTATTGCCGTTGATCGTCACCTGCACCTGATCCACGTTCACCCGATAACCGGCAGGCGCGCCGACCTCGCCCACATAATAGGTGCCATAGGGCAGGTTCGACCATTTGGCCTGACCGTTGGCGTCTGTGGTGACGGGATCACCGTAGGCGTTTTTGCTGCTGTCGTAAAGCTGGAGCTTCGCGCCTGCCAGTTTCTGCTGGGTGCCGGAGCGCAGCTTCGTTACGGTCAGACTGCCGTATTGGATCTCCTGCTCAAAATACAGGGACGTGGACTGCATTTTGTACGGAGAACCATACTGCGGGATCAATACTTTCTGGATGGAAACGCTGGGGACGCCCACCAGAAAGGATGCTTCCTCCGCGTCTGAATTTATGGATTCTGCTGTGATGGAGAATCCGTTTGTGGAGGAAGTGATCTGGATGGTATCACCGCTGTTCAGATAGTAGTATGAGCTGTCACTTCCCAGGGTGTTGCCGGTAACGGTGGCTCCGCTCTTGGGGATGCGGATCAGATCTGCGTCGGTGTAGAGCGTTGCGGTGCCGACGTAATTGTTCCCGACCTTGGAGATACTTTTGTTCGCTACGCTGATGTAGCCCGTGATATTGCCGCGGGCAATACCATTGGCTGCAAGCCAGCGAGCATATTCCAGGTACACCGCAGGAGCCTGACCGCTGGCAACATAGAAATTATCCATGTTCCAGTAATCGCGGACGTACTGCGCGCCCTCCATTTCCCGGATCACCTGCCGGATGGCAAACTGACCGGCGACGCGGCTCCAGGTTTCGTTATCGCTGTCGCTGCGATCCAGCACCATGAAGGGATAGGTATGCCGCAGCACCCAGGCGATGGCGTGCATGGTCTGGTCGGAATAGATGACCCTGGAGCTGCCGGGGGTGTTCATATAGGTATCAATATCTACGATCACATAAGGGCCTTTGGGCTGCTGGCTGCTGCCGCTGCCCTCGCCGGGGCCGGGGAGATTGTGTTCCAGGCAATACACGGTATAGCCGTCCAGATAGTGCGGGGTGGCGTAAATCGCGCCTTTCCCGGAAAGAGAAGCGATCTGTTTATAATCGCTGTCATGGCCGGAACTGCCATATACGCCGGTCTGCCCGGCATACAGTGGAGGAATCGGCGCGTTGATGGATTTCAGCGTAAAGCCGTTCATGGGGGTCGTGCCTGCCGCTTTCATCAGCGTCCGCCTGCCGGACGCTTTCGGCGTTTCGGGCAGGGCAATATCCGTAACGGTCAAATTTTCCGCGTCGGTCAGGGCGGTTTCCTCCGGCAGCACATAGGCGATGCCGATCTCCGTCCATTTCATCGTCCCGTCCGCGAAGTCGTCGCCATAAATAAATGCCACCTGATACCACAACCGGCCTGTGCTGTCCACTCGGACGGCATCCACCTGCACAACGGCATCTTTCACGAACACGCCCATATACAGGTCGCCGTTGGCGTCATCCCGCAGCGTATCATCCATATCGGAAAATACCCTGGTTTTGGTGGTGACGAAAAGGAAGGTGCCGACAGCCACTTCGGGATCGTCAAGCTCGGCTTCTTCTTCCGGCTGATTGGCGGGAATGTCAGGGGCTTCGGTTTCTTCCGGCTGTTCATCAGGCACAACGGGTTCGCCGGTTTCTTCCTCGCCCGATCCTTCCGGGTATTCCGTATCTGCCACAGGCGTTTCCACAACAGCTTCCTCCGGCGTTTCAGGCAGGACGATGGGAGCCACGAACACGGGAAAATTCCCCGCCGTGGTGGAAAGATACGCGGCAGGCAGCACGTTCATCCAGGCGGCGGCATCCGCGTCCTTCATGATTTCCTGCTCCAAATCCGCTTCCCGGACATAGCCGGAAACGGCTTCATAGGCGTCGTTCAGGAACCAGACCAGGACGCTGCGGTTGTTCCACCGTTCCGCGTACTCAAAGGCCAGCAGGATCACGCCTTTTTCGGTGATGGCGCAGATCACTTCGCCGTCCTCCAAGGCGCTGGTTTCATACACCTTGGTGTTTGTGCCTTTGGTGGTGACATAGGCATGACCGGCCTGCTCAATGGCGTACTTGATATAACTGCCATCATAAAGCTGGGCGACTTCTTCTTCCAGCGTCAACGGCTGGACGGCATCCTCGCCTGCATCTTCTTCTGAAAGGGCATCGTCCGTTTCGGGCCAATCGTCCCCGGTATCTTCGGATTCTTCCTCCGGCTGATCGTCGATGTACCAATCGGCCCAATCGTCCTCCACACCCGGATCATCCAGGTCATCCGGGATCATTTCTTCCTCCGGCGTATCGGGCTGATCGGAAGCCTCTGTCTGTTCATCGGTGATCTCCGTTTCTTCCGAATCATCCTCAATGGGCTGATCTTCTGCGTCGGTAGCGGTTTCCTCTGCACTGTCCGTCAGGGCTTCGCCGGGTTCAGCCGATACCTCGGTTTCTTCCTCATACCTTTCAAAGATGTCCATGATTTCATCCATCCCATCTTCGTTTTCCGCTGCTTCCGCCAGGGCCGTGAAGGGCGTCACGGTGAACAGCAGCGCCAGCGTCAGGAGCAGCGAGAGGCTGCGGTTGACAAGTGTTTTCATGTTCGTTCCCTCCTTTGTGGGTTGGTTATTGCTCAACCGCCAGGACGATCAGGCGTCCGTCCGCGGCGGCGTAGCTTCGGTCACAGGTAATCAGGGTCAGGATACGGTCAGCGGCGGTCACTTCCACGCCCGTATCGTAGAGGGATCGGGCCTGGGCCTGCCGGATGAACGCCAGGAAATCGGCGTCGCTGGCAAAGCTGGCCGTGGACGGGTCCCATTCGCCTTTCACCAGGTTCACGACGGCAAAGACCTTGTATATGCCTGTGTGATACAGCGAATCCAGGTAGATCATGCTGTGTTTTTCGTAAAAGGATTGGTTCTTATACGAAAGCAGCGGCCTGAACATAAGCTCGCCGCTGCTGGTGTTGGTGATATGGTGCCCGTAGATGGCAATGTTCCGTCCGGGCGTTTCGTAGTCCGTCTTTTTCAGGGAAAACAGCGTCCCCAGCTTGCTTTGCTTGCCGGTAAAGCTGTGCGTCAGGTAATAGTCCGTATCATCCGACAGCACGACGGGGTAATTGACATTCGTGCCGGGGATTTTCAGCCAGGCCACGAAATCCGGGTTCTTTTCATGGGCAGCCGTCAAATCAAAACCTGTATTTCTGCCTATCAGATGTTCGCTGGATAAAGGCTGATCGACTATTTCCAGTCCTGCTTTGGCATCCTGTTTGGGAGCAGCATCCCGATTTTTTGCTTCTGGAGGAGAATCGGTTTCTGTGGGTGAAGAAGTTTCCTCCGGCGGAAAAAAGGTGCTTGACACGATCATGGTGGAATCCTGTTCTTCCGGCTCTATTCGTTCATCTGCTTTCGACTGCTGTATTAACATCGGATGATCCGGCGTATCAGTAGGGGCGGGCAATATTTCAGCATCTTCGCATTCCAATGGCGTCTGATCGAACGGCTGCTGTAATTCCTCCAGAAGATCATCCATCTCTGTATGATCTTCGGAATACTGCCTGTTATCCTCCTGAATGGAATGAAGGATCATTCCAAAGCCGCCCAGCAAGAAAAGCAACGATACACAGAATAGCAGCACCAATCCTGTAAGTTTGTTTTTATCCTTGCGGTTTATTCCGTATCACCATCCTTTTGAAAATTCAAAGTCATGCCGTACTTCGGCTTCATAGTAGCTGTGCATTGTGGCAGGGGCATTGAACAGCGCCACGAACCAATACTGCCGGATATTCCGAATCTTGCTCCTACTCTTTTCCATGCTGTCAAAGATATACTGAATATGGGACGAATTGATCTCCATATACCGAGCATAAACAATGTCGGCGGGCACCTTCTTTCCGCTGACGGTGAAATATTCGCAGCGGGTGGACAGCACCTCCACCATCAGGGACACGATATTGTCCAGCGTATCCCGGCTGAGTTCCTGGCAGAGAATGTCATATTCGATGTTTTCTTCGATCAGCCGTTTCAGTTCTTTCGTGTTCAGCCTGCGCTGCACATCCGGGATGCCGGTTGGAACGCTGACCGTTGTGTCCTCCTGCGCGGGGATTGATGGATGGATATTTGATTGATTCGGATTGGATGGATTCGTATTGGATTTTTCAATCTTTTCTTTTTGAGTGTTTAATCTATTATTATTTGATTGCGTGGTGTTTCCCAACGCAGGCGTTTCCTGTGAAGAAATAGCCTGTGTTGGATTTCCCGACATAGGTTTTCCCGACGTTGGCTTTCCCGTTATTGGAAAAGCCGACGCTGGAATGGCCGACATTGGCTGATTCGACGCAGGCTTTTCTTCCGCACAGTCATCAGGTGGCAGATCGAAGGAAGTTACCGTGCTGCCGCCCTCCGCTGTGTCATCTCCATTCCGCAGCGCTGTTTGCGGTTCCTCGTATATCCAATAGATCGCTTCACCCAACTGCCCATTGGATTTTCTGGAACGAAAACGGATCACATATCCGGCCCTTTCCAGCTCCCTGATGCCGTCCCGAACTGAATCCACCCCGTCCCGGCAAATGCTCGCCAGTCCCCGGATCGAATACTTCCACCGATCCGCTGGCAGGGAAAGCATCAGGGAGAGCAGCCCTTTGGCTTTCAGGCTCAGCCGCTTGTCCTGAAGGTGGATGTTGGACATGGCGGTGTAATTGCTGTTCTTCTGGATTTTGAATATTTCCGACATGCCGGTATCCTCCCTTCATAGGCTGTCGAACTCATCCAAGGTATCGTCCAACACATCTTCATCGCTTTTCTCTGGCTCCAGCTTATCCATTTCCGCAAAGCGTTTTTCCAATTCAGCCAAGGTAAATTCGTCTCTGAACCGTCCGATCCAGCTTTTACCAAGCTGTGCGCTGACACGCTTTTCCATTTCGAGCAGGCGCTTCCAAAGCACAGGATGGGATTCCCGGAAGAAGGCTTGCTGTGTGCGCATCCGAAACGGGCAGCACCAGCATGTACAGTGGCTGCTATATGTTGTGTTGTTATATAGGAAAAAGCCATTAACCCAGCAGACCAGACGAGCAGAATCGCACGCATCATTCCATTCCATGAACGGATAACGTATTTCACTATGATGCTGACGCGCCGTGATCAGATACGTTTCATTTGATGTAAGGGGGATGTAGTGTATGACGTTGCTTTCCTGCTCCATGCGGCATATTTCCTGATCGATCACATGGTCGATCATTTCTGTACAGCACCAGCGTTTACGGCTGCGGGGCCATCCATTGCCAACGAGTGGGATACCCAGCCGCCTCCGCTTTGCCCGCTGATATTGTGAATGAATTGGAGCTTCCAGCAGCATATATTCAAAGCTGTGAGGATGCTTCAAACAGGTGATATGTATGCCGCGTTCCTGGTACAGCCACTGATCCAAACGCCATAGGTGTTCATACGCTTCTGGAAACTCCATACCGGTATCAGCGAACAAAACTGCGTCAATGGGCATTTCTTCTTCCACCATTCGCGAAAGGAGATAAGTGGAGTGACAGCCGGTTGTGATTGAAACAACATGGCGGGGGCTTTGATTTCCAGACATGGGCATTACCTCTCTTTCTTCAACGGCCTTGTTGTTGCTGCCGCTTCTTCACTTGCTGCTGATGCCATCTCTCCACCAGACGGAGAATGACATCCGCGACCTTTTCATCCGAGTAACTCTTTGGGAAATATTTGCGTATCCGGGGATTGCGCAGAAAGCTCTGATCCAGGGGCGGCTTTTTCACTTCGGCAAAGATTTCGTCCATTGCCTCCCTGGTCAGCCTGCCCTCCTGACTGAGCTTTTTCAATCGCTGGGCCTGGGACAGCGATGGGGAAGTCTGCGCCTGCTCCAGCGCTGAGATGACCTGTTCCTGCTCGTCCGGCGTCAGATAGGAAAGCTCAACCGCGGGATTAAACTTGATTTTCTTGTCATCCACCATTTGAAGCAGGGGAGGAATCAGGTTGGTCAGACGGATGAATCTATGCACCTGATTTCGACTGTCACCTGCGTTTTCCCCAATCAAATCAAGGGTTTGCAACTTCATCCCAACTTGGGATGAAGTTGGGTCAATGCTTTTTCCTTGCCGTTTAAGAGCTTCCAGCTTCATTTTGTAGGCAAAAGCTCTTTCGCTTGGCAGGATGTGTTCACGCTGTAAATTGGTGTCCACCATTACCAAAATGGCGGCGTCATCGTCCAGATTCCGCACGATCACCGGCATGGTGTCTATCCCGGCCAGCTCGCAGGCTCTTTTGCGCCGATGCCCCGATACAATCTCATACCCTCCTTCCGCGCGGGGGCGCACAATGCTAGGAATCAGTATCCCCTGCTGCCGGATGCTTTCTGCCGTTTTTTCCATCTGCTCATCATCCTGCACCTTGAAGGGATGATGGGAAAAAGGATGAAGCTCATTCAAGGGAAGATAGATGATTTCTTCTGTCGCTTGCGTCAACTGCTTCCCTCCTTATTGGGCTGGGCAGGCATCCCCTTGGATTTGGGTTTCCGAAAAAGAAAGGCGGCCTGACTTTCGGAATTGTCAGAGCCGCCATATTTCTTTTCGCACATAGGGCAAACCTGCCGCCCTTCGGGGATGATTTCCCCGCACATGACACAATGATCTTCCATAGCGTTATCCTCCTTTCTTCCCGGACTGTTTCGTAGGCGGCTTTTTATCGCCGGGTTTCCAGCCTGCGCCTCGAATGAGCTGGTCAATCATTTTCCGGCCTTTCTGCGTCCAGCGCATCGTGATATGAACGCTTTGATAAGCGCCATAGTCCTGGATATAGGTTTCCGTTTTGACATAGCCCTTCCCGTCATGCTTGCGGTAGAGTTGCCATCCATCCCGGTTTTTGAACTGTACCCCCTGGTCATGGAGAAATTCGTTCAGCAGTTTGGCCGTCCATCCGTAATCCTTGGCAATGGTGGTTGTACTGTACGCATCTGGGGCGGACAGAACCTCATCGTAATAGACTGCTTTCGGCTGCATCTGCCTGATTTGATCTCCCTGCCGGTGGATTTGGCCGTCCATATTGGCAATCCTGGCATTCTGTGCGCGGATTGCAGCCGCTTTCAAAGCAATCGCCTCGTTCTGCTGAACTATCGTTGCAAACTGGCGCTTGTATTCTGCTTCCAAACGCTGCCTTTCTTCCTCGCTGGCTTCCAGCAGCAGATAGGTGGAGCGCAGATTTTTGGAATCCTCCGCCGCTGCCCTGCGCATTGCTTCTTCCTTGGCAAGGAAGCGCCTGCGGAACTGCCTGCCCGCTTCTGAATCCTGCATCATGCAGATTTCCTTCGCCATGTCCAGCGTGATCCAATGATCATGCAGGGGATTGGGCATGAGTG
The DNA here is from genome assembly GCA_934662505.1 of uncultured Clostridia bacterium. Taxonomy (GTDB): domain Bacteria; phylum Bacillota; class Clostridia; order Christensenellales; family Aristaeellaceae; genus SVGT01. The sequence goes on from CAKUKE010000001.1 coordinate 17,466, forward strand.
CTCCATCTGCACGTCGGACAAAAATGTCCGATGTCACATAATCCACGCCAGCCACATACCGTCCCTCGCAAATACGGGGGAACCACTTCCGATACGGCGTTTTGATCCCCAGCGCCTGATGCAGCATGAGGCCGGAGATCAGGGGTCTGTTGTTCTTGTCGTACTGATACTGGAACTCAATCAGATCGTTCATACATTCTTCATTCCTCCTTGTCGGAAATAAAAAAAGGCGACCAGAAGAATGATGAGTTAATCTGATCGCCTTCAATGTGCAGCACTATGCACAGTGGGATTATTCAGTTGTGGTTTCCTGTGAATTGGGATGCTCGTTGCCCATTGCCGCCAGGTATCGCCGGTTCCACCTGTCTATCAATGGCGCAATGTGCTTTATGACCTCTCCATACGGAATCCATATTTCCCGTGCCTCGATTTGTTCATACACCGCGTCAATGATTTCCCGTTTCTCGTTTTTGTTCACAGGCTTTCCATTTTCCTCTATGGTCTTGGAATGAGCTTGCTTTGCGGTTTCCGTGATCCATTCCTTCTGCCTCTGCTTCAATGCCGACCATTGCTTGTTTGTTTGCAGAAGCTTTCCATTTACCATCTGATGGTTTTTGGGCACGCACGATTCACCTCCTCACTTCCAGCCTTTCGAGTTCTCGCCATCATGAGATGGTATTATTCTACCATTGGCCGGATTGTTTGTACACCGGCCCATGAAAAAAGGCGCTCGGAAAATTGTATCCAAGCACCTATGCCACTATTTTTGGCTTCATTCTGTCCCTGTTTTTGCCTGTTTTTTTGTGTTAGCGTAACAAACCTCCTTTCCGGGACAGATTTTTCGCTGCCATTTCAGGGCTGGAAAGGGACTGATTTCGCAGCGGCAAACGGCGCAACCCCTTGTAAAATAAGGGCTTCCCCGTTTTTTCCTATTATACCATAAGGGCACAGTTGCGCCAGCTTGCTGCTGGCCAACGGCGTTCCTCTCAAGCACATTCAGGAGTGGCTGGGACACAGCAACTTCACCACCACGGCGAACATCTACGCCCACCTGGATTACAAGTCCAAGATCACCTCGGCACAGGCGATGGAGACAGGGCTTGCGCTACCGGAGGGCGGCGACTTCGGAAGTCGTTGGAGGGAGGGCTAAGCCGAAAATCCGGAGAGAAAAACAAAAGTCTGCTTTGATCACTTACTCTTAGAAAAAGGTATAAGAAAAAAGCCCATAATCGGCTTGATTACAGGCTTTTTCGGTGGCGGAGATGGAGAGATTCGAACTCTCGCGTCGGTTTGAGCCGACCTACCGCATTTCGAGTGCGGACCCTTCAACCGCTTGGGTACATCTCCGTATATTTTCGCCTGTTTTTAACTCGCAAAAGCTTTTGGAGAGAAAAGCAGGAGAGAAAACATAAAAGCATTCGATTTGGAATTTTAAAAACCCGGAATTAGCAGGAGTTTTCGAGGGGACGAAATTCACAGATCCCGCCGAAATTTCGAGTCAGCCCCGTTACGACCACTTCGATACCGCTCCATTTTTCAAGCGTGCTGCAGGTGCAGATAAAACACGCAGGAAAGTTATGCAATTGGATGCCCTGCTCTTGCAGAAAAACGCTGTTCAGGGAGAGGCGGAAAGGATACCGTCCGTCCGAAGATGTTCCCTGTCAACAAAGCCGCTGGGCAGCGCAGCCCTCCTACAGGCTTTTTCTGGGATGCCGCGACGCATGGAAGCTGCGAAGCAAGGGGATCCGGCCGTTCCCCGAACGGTCTGCGTCTCATGTGATGCAGCACAGAAGACAAACGGGAACGGCAGAAGCCTTGGCGGAAGCAGCATACAGATCAGCACGACGCCCTCTTTGGAAGCATCCTGCCCAATCTGGCACACCGCTGTCGCTTATTATACCGTGCATGCGGACGTTTGTCAAGCAAGGCAGGCGCGCTCTTCTGTCCCTGATTCCGCCGGGACGCGTATTCTGGCGCGGCATTGAACGAGGCACAGCGCGCAGCCTGGAAATGTTCGCGCGCGTTCGCAACCCTTTTTTGCAGCTGTACATGGCTGCCGCAACGCGGTTGCCCTGCCGTGCACAGTGCGCACGTCGGAAATACTGAATTGCCGCGCTGCGGGAGTCACATTCCTGCACCTGACGTGTGCGCATGGACATGCAGGAACAGGAAACGGTGTGTGGAAAAGCAGGATTTACGGCTCTGCCAGGGGCGGCGACAGAATGCCGTCATTCCGCGTCTTCATTTCTTCCAGCCGCACAGCCATGGCCTCCCGGAAGGCGGTGTACTTCTTTTGGGGCACGGGGAGGATTTCGCCGTTGGACAGACGCAGCTGAAAGCGGGTGACGGATCGGATCTGACCGGGATTGACCAGATAGCTTTCATGGCAGCGCAGAAACAGGCTGCCGTATTGCCGCAGGATGGAGGTCAGGCTTTCATTCACCTCCACGGTCTGATCCTGTGAGTGAATGAGGGTGTGACGACCGCGGCTTTCGGCATACAGCACGTGTTGCCAGTTCAGATATAAAAAGGATTGGTCCGCGGCGCGAAAGCAAAGATGCAGGGAGTGGGCGTCGCCTGTGGGCAGCGGGGACTGATAGAGGCGGTTGTAATGCACCGGGTAAATCCGATCCCGGGCGTCATAGGCGATGGCGTTGGAGATGTGGCAGAGCCGCATGCGTGGCTTGCCGTCCCGGATGACCCAGGTGAAGTTCATGCGCTGGAGCACCCGGTTGGCGCTGCCGTCCGGCCAGAAGGTGTCGACCAGAAAAATGGTCAGCACGTCGAATACCCGGCTGCTTCCCGTGGGCAGCGGAATGACCGTCATGTCGTGCACTGCAAAATGCAGACCGTGGTCGCCTTCAGCGGAAAATGCCTGAATCAGCTGCTCGCGTCCCCGGATCATCTGCCCCTCTGCCGGACCGAGCCAGAGGATGTCCTCGTCCAAAATGTCCAGAAAGGGCTGCACCTGATTGTCGTAATACAGCAGGATCAGTTCAACCGTTCTTTTGGCAATGCTCTGAAGTGTCATGTTCTACTCCGTTTCACAGGTTTCAGCATGGGTCGTATGGGCTACGTATACGCTTTATTTTAGCCTTTTTTATGCGTTCCGTCAACTCTGTCGCCCTTTGGACGGCGACCCGTCCGTAGAAAAAATGAAAAAACGACCGTGCGGGATAGGAATGGACGTTGAAGGAAAAGCGTCAGCATTAGGGCGGGTGCCGCCGGCTGGTTGACTTTTTTACAGGGACGTGTTATGCTCGGCTCAACGGAAGCGCGTCCCGCTGCGCGGGAGGCTTCGAGGCGGGCGTGCCCGCGACAGCAGCAGCGGAGGTGAAGCACATCATGAAAGCCCTTGTTTTTTCCTGCGGTACCGGCGGCGGACATAACGCGGCGGCCAAGGCGATGGAGGAAGCGCTGACGCTGCGGGGGCATCAGGCGAAGGTGCTGGATCCCTACGAACTGAAAAGCACCCGCACATCGGACACTATTGATCACACCTATGTGGATATGGTGCAGAAGACCCCGGCCATGATGGGGGTGGTTTATGCTTTGGGCAACGCCTACCGCCGTCTGCCCGGACGGTCGCCGGTGTACCGCATCAATGGGAAAATGGTGGAGCGGGTCGCCGCGCTGTTTGAAGCGGAAAAGCCGGATGTGGTGTTTATGCCGCATCTGTTTCCTGCGGAGATCCTGACCAATATGAAAAACCGGGGGCTTTCACTGCCCAAAACCATTTATATCGATACGGACTATGTCTGCGTTCCCTTCACCGAGGAAACGGCATGCGACGCGTATATCGTGCCCGGACCCGATCTGGTGTCCGCGTTTTCCAGATGGGGACTGCCGGAGGAGAAAATCTACCCCCTCGGTATCCCGGTGCGCCGCTGCTTTACCCACGCTCCCGACCGCTCGACTGCCATGACGCTGCTGGGACTGGACAAGAACCGGCGGTATGTGCTGGTGTCCGGCGGCAGCATGGGCGTCAGCAAGCTGCAGGAAGCCATTGACGTGCTTTACGGTTGCCTGCAAAAAGAACCACGCTACCGGATGATCGTGGTGTGCGGCAGCAACGACACGCTCCGCCGGGAGGTGGAGGCGCGCTACGGCGAGGATGTGCTGGCGCTGGGGTTTACCGATCAGGTGTCGCTGTATATGCGGGCGTCGGATATATACGTGACAAAGCCCGGCGGCCTTACCTCCACCGAGGCGGCGGCCATGGGGGTGCCCATGGTGCATGTGCTGCTCATGCGGGGCAATGAAACGGTGAACATGCGCTATTTTTCGGAGCGGGGCATGAGCGTCCCGGTGACCCATATCGCCCGGGAACTGCCCAAGGCGCTCGAGCAGCTGACCGATCCTGCGGAAGCGGCGGCCATGGTCGCCTGTCAGCACCGGTGGATCTCGACCACCGCTGCCGAGGATATTTGCAGGCTGGCGGAAAAAATGGTCGGCGAAGAGGCGTAAAGAGCCTTGCGTTCCGGGTCGGGACGCAAGGCTGCACCGGCGGGCGGCAGGGTTGCCCCGCGCTAAAAAAACTGGAGCGCCGGACCGGCTCCGTGTACGGGCGGCATGCGGGTGCGTGCGCTGCTGGGAAAGGGCGGAAAAGATCGAGCACCGGTGCGTCCGGTTCATGGGACGGAGCGTTCTATCCGGTATTGGGTGAACAACTTTAAAAATCAATTCTTTTTCAAGCGGAAAGGGCAAAATTGCCATTCTCCTGCGGAGGAAGCCGGCTATGCCGGCTTTTTTTGTGTGAAAAAAGCGGGACGGGATACAATCCGGGGAGGAGAACGGTCAGGAACGGATGCGGCGCGGCGTTTGGGTTCCGCCCTTCTGGAGGTGGGAAGAGAAAAAGGGCATGCGGGCGGGCAGGGGTCAGGGCGCGCCTGCCCCAGCCGCAGCCTTGCCGGAAGGGATGGTGGAGGATGAATTGTAAAACATCCGATCAACCGATTGACAGATGCGGCGGCTCCTGCTATAATTTCATAACTAACGAACGTTCGTTAGTTACGGGATGGGAGGTACTATGAAACAGGAAGATACCCGGCAGAGAATCCTGGACAGGGCTTTGGAACTGTTTTCGGAAAAAGGGTACGATGCAGTCAGCATGGGCGAGATCGCGGGGGCGGCGGGCATCAGGGCGCCCTCCCTGTATAACCATTTTTCAGGCAAGCGGGCGATCTTCGACGCCATTGTGGAGGCGACGGCGGCGCAGTATGAAAAGGATACCGATCGGGTCGACATTCATGTGCAGAACGCGGCGCAGGATGTTTCCGCCTTTGAGGAAATGACGGAGGAAGGGCTGTGCGGCAAGGTAAAGCAGCTGTTTGCCTATTCCCTTCACAATGAACAGATCAGCCGGTTCCGCCGGATGATGACGCTGGAGCAGTTTCGTTCGCCAGAGCTTGCCGCGCTGTATACCCGCCGCTATCTGGAGCGGCTGACCGCTTATCATGCTGAAATATTTCGGGAACTGATGGCCGCCGGCGTGATCTGCGGGGAGGCGCCGGAGGCGCTGGCGCTGATGTACGTGGCGCCGGTCATGGCGCTGATCGGCGTCTGCGACCGTCAGCCGGAGCGGGAAGGGGAATGTCTGGAGCGTCTGGCCGACCATGTGCGTCTCTTTTTCCGTATGGTGCACAGGGGCGCGCCCGGACAGGTGCAGACCGTTTCTGACGGGGAAACGGACAAAGCATAAACGGACGTCGCCGTGGCAGCGGCGGGCGTTGACAAAGAGAAGACGGAGAAAAATGAAAAAGACACTCGTGCAAAAACTGGGACTGCTGGGTGTGGTCAGCTTTCTTTCCTACACGGCGGCAGTGGTGTTTTCGCCGCTGGCATACCCCGGCTATTGCTGGATGGCGCAGGCCGTCAGCGACCTGAGCGCGGCGAATGCACCGTCCCTCGGACTGTGGAACCGGCTCAGCAGTCTGTACAGCGTCTGCGAATTGCTCTGCGTGATGATGGTCTGCGTGGGCATGCAGGGGCGCGGGACAAAAATGCTGCGGACGGGCGTTTATCTGTTTGCGGCGATGGAGTGGATCTCCGCCGTGGGCTATCGGATGTTTCCGCTCAGCGAAAGCGGCTATGCCGGCGCGTTTCAGGATCAGATGCATATGGTCATCACGGCGCTGGTGGTCGCCCTGTCCGTCGCATCGCTGACGGTGGTGATCGTCGCGGGCGCGAAGGACAGGCGCTGCCGCTCCTATGGTATCTGCGCGGCGGTGGCGCTGGGCATGATGCTGGTGGGCGCAGTGGGCATGAAGCTGGTTCCGGCGGCGTATTTCGGCGTGGTGGAACGCTTCAGCGTGTTTGCGGCGACCGGTTTCAACGCGGCGCTGGGCATTCATCTGTTTTGTATGCAGGACGAACAAAAGAAACCGGAGAGGGAGCGCACATGAAGGAAAGAGCCTATGTGATCCAGCGGGCGAAGGCGGAGGACGCTGCGGCGCTGCTGGAATATCTGAAAATCGTGGGCGGGGAAACGGATAACCTCAGTTTCGGCGCGGAAGGGGTGCCCCTTGGCGTGGAGGCGGAGACGGCGTACCTGCGCAGTCAGGAGGGGTCGGCAGACCGGGTGCAGTATCTGGCGTGGGCGGACGGGGAAATCATCGGCACAGCCAGCCTGATGCGCAACGGAGGCCGCATGCGGCACCGGGGCGAGTTTGGCGTCAGCCTGCGCAGGGCATGGTGGGGCTGCGGCGCAGCCTCCGCGCTGACGGAACGGGTGCTGGATTTCGCCCGTGCGAACGGGTTTGAACAGGTGAATCTGGAGGTACGCAGCGATAATAAGCGTGCTATCCGTCTGTATGAAAAGTACGGCTTCCGCAAGCTCTGCACTTTTCCGGCCTTTTTCAAGCTGCATGGGCAGTACATCGACTTCGATCTGATGAACCTTGACTGGACGGCGCAGGGCGGTGCGGCGCCGGAAAAACGGACGGCTTCGACAGAAAATGAGGGAGAGATGACGGATGATACCTGATTGGAAAGTTTATCCCCGCAGTCAGGGGCACTCGACGGTATACCTGAAAAATGTGATCAGTGACCCGGCCATCGAGGTGGGCGAGTATACGACCTACGACGATTTTGAAAAAGATCCGCGGGATTTTCAGCGCAATAATGTGCTCTATCATTATCCGGAGTGCAACCATGATCGGCTGAAGATCGGCCGCTACTGCTCCATTGCCTGCGGTGCAAAGTTTATGTTCAACGCCGCAAACCACGCGTTGGGTGCCCTGTCCACCTACCCTTTCCCCATCTTTTTTGAGGAATGGGGGCTGCCGGCGGATACGGACGCCATTGCGCAGGCGTGGGATAACCATGGGGATATTGTCGTGGGCAACGACGTGTGGATCGGCTTTGAAGCCGTCATCCTTTCCGGCGTGACCATCGGCGACGGCGCGATCATCGGGACGCGGGCGCTGGTGACGAAGGACGTGCCGCCTTATACCATTGTGGGCGGCGTGCCGGCCAGACCCATTCGGAAAAGATACGACGAGGCGACGGTGGAACGGTTGGAAAAGCTGCGCTGGTGGGACTGGGAGGAAGAGAAGGTTGCGCGCGGTCTTGCAGCCCTTCGGGCGGGCGATCTGGACGCGCTGGAAAGACTCTGACCGGGACGGTCGCCGGGAGGCCGTCGGAGGGAGGCCGCGCGCGTCATACGGCGTACCGCTGCGGAAAACGGGTCTGAAAGGAACGGCGGAACGGTTGAAAAACGTCGGCGCGTCCGGCGGCTTAAAAGAATCATTTGAAGAAAAAACAGGGATATTTAAAAGGCCTGCCTTTTGTACGGCAGGCCTTTGCGCACCCCGGAATGGCGTTTCTGACGCATGCTGCGCAGAGGAAAAAATCCGTTCCTGCATGGGTCTGGGAAAATGCGCTGGAAGCGTATGCTTCGAAAAACCGCTCCGTTCTCCGGCAGGGGCGGAGGATGCGAATGAACCTGCGTGGCGCACTGCCATCCGTTGCCTCTCACACCCCTTGATATCTGGATGGAGCAGGGGAAAACAATTGAAATCAACGGCGGGGGAGGCGGTGCCGCCGACGGGGTCAGCGAATTTTCATCCATCGGCCGACGGGCAGGCTGATAAAGTAGCAGCAGGCGGCGCACAGCACCACCGCCGCGCCTACGCCGGTGTTCAGATAGTAGGCCAGCACCAGACCGCCTACACCGGACAGAAGGCCGATCAGCACGGCGGTCAGTGCATAGCGGGCGGAGGATCGGGACACGTTCCGGGCGGCGGCGGCGGGCAGAATGAGCAGCGCGTTGATCAGCAGCACGCCCACCCAGCGGATGGACAGCATGACGGCAACGGCCACCATGGATACAAACAGGTATTCCACCCATTTTTCCTTCACGCCGCGGCTTTGCGCCAGCTGCGGGCTGACGGCGGTCAGCAGAAGCTTGTTGTAGGTCATGGCCCACAGGATCAGCCCTGCGATCAGCGCGACGCCCAGAAAAACGATGTCGTCCGGCCGGATGGCCAGCACGTCACCCACCAGCAGAGAGGAGTAGCGGGAAAAGCTGCCGTCCCGGGACAGGATGAGCAGCCCAAGGGCAATGCCGGTGGAGGAGAAAACGGAAATGGTGGTGTCCGCCGAGGAACGGCCGGAACGGTTGATACGGCTGATGAGCAGCGCCCACACCACGCCGAAAATGAGCATGCTGACCAGTTCGCTCTGAATGCCCAGCAGCACGCCGATGCCGACCCCCGCCAGTGCGCTGTGCCCCAGCGCATCGGAAAAAAACGCCATGCGCTGGTTGACCGCCATGGTGCCCAGCAGGGACAACAGGGGGGTCAGCAGCAGCAGCGCGATCAGCGCGTTTTTCATGAAGGTCATGCGAAAGCAGGAAAAGGGCAGCAGGGCGTCCAGCGCCTGATAGATACCGTTCATGGGTTCCCCTCCCCGGACAGCGCGTAGCCCGCCGGGAAGGCGGCGCGGAATTCGTCCGATGCAAACACCTGATCCGGAGTGCCGGTGCCCAGCACCGTTCTGTTGAGCAGAATGACACGGTCGGCGTACCGGCGCACCAGCTCCCAGTCATGACTGACCAGCAAAATGGCCATGTGGTATTGTTTTTTCAGGGACAGAACCGTCTGGAGAAACAGCGCCAGACCGTTCTGATCCACCCCGGAGACGGGCTCGTCCAAAATGAGCAGCTGGGGTACGGGCATCAGCGCCATGGCCAGCAGCACCCGCTGCATTTCGCCCCCTGAAAGAGCGCCCAGGGGACGATCCAGCAGCTTTTCCGCCTGCGCCACCTGCAGCGCGTCCGCTACGCGTTTGCGGACGGATCTGCCTACGCCCAGCCATACGGGCCGCCGGGAAATGCAGGCGGCCATCAGGTCGCACACGGTCGCGGGCATTTTTTTATCAAACAGGAGCTGCTGGGGTACGTAGCCGATCCGCACGTCCCGAATGTCCCGTCCGCCGTGGGTTACGTGCTTGACGGTGCCTTCGTGGGGCATCTGCCCCAACAGCGCGCGGATGAAGGTGGTTTTGCCTGCGCCGTTGGGACCGATGAGCGCCGTCACCTCGCCGCAGTGGATGTGTGCCGATACGTCCTCAAGCAGGGTGTTTTTTTCGGCGGTCACCGTCAGGTGGCGCACCTCTACCCGGCACAGCGTGCAGTCGTGATGAGTCGATAGGCTGCTCATGCATTAGACCTCGTCGCTGTCAAAATCCTCGGGCATTTCAGGCACGTCCTCATCCGCGACGGGCGCAGGTGTGATCTCGCCGGCCAGCTTCTGGCGGATGGCGGTCTCGATTTCCTGACAGATGTCCGGGTTGTCCTGCAGGAACTGCCGGGCGTTGTCCCGACCCTGACCGATGCGCTGATCCTTATAGCTGAACCAGGCGCCGCTCTTCTGAATGAGTTCGCTCTGCACGGCCAGATCCAGAATGGAACCCTCCTTGGAAATGCCCTTGCCGTAGAGCAGGTCGCACTCGCAGGTGCGGAAGGGAGGCGCCACCTTGTTTTTGACGATTTTGATCTTTGTACGGTTGCCGATGACCTCGCTGCCCGACTTGAGCTGCTCGCCGCGGCGGATCTCCATCCGCACGGAGGCATAGAACTTCAGCGCCCGGCCGCCGGTGGTGGTTTCGGGGTTGCCGTAAATGACGCCGACCTTTTCGCGGATCTGGTTGATGAACAGGCAGATGGCGTTGGTCTTGGCCGTGACGCCCGTCAGTTTGCGCATGGCCTGACTCATCATGCGCGCCTGAAGACCTACAAAGCTGTCGCCCATTTCGCCGTCGATTTCAGCGCGGGGCACCAGCGCCGCCACCGAGTCGATGACCACAATGTCCACCGCGCCGGAGCGGATGAGGGACTCGGCGATTTCCAGCGCGTCCTCGCCGGAGTTGGGCTGGCTGACGTAAAGCTCGTCAATGTTGACCCCCAGCGCCTGCGCGTATTTGGGATCCAGCGCGTGCTCGGCGTCGATGAACGCGGCGATGCCGCCCTCCTTCTGCACGGAGGCCACCACGTGGAGGGCGACGGTGGTTTTACCGGAGCTTTCCGGACCGTACACCTCGATGATGCGGCCCCGGGGAATGCCGCCTACGCCCAGCGCCAGATCCAGATCCAGACACCCGGTGGGCACGGTGTCCACCTGCATGGCGGTCTTGTCGCCCAGCTTCATCACGGTTCCCTTGCCGAATTCCTTCTCAAGGGTGTGCAGGGTCTGCTCCAGCGCCCGCGCCTTTTCAGCGCGCACGTCCGTTTCAGGGGCTTCCGTCTTTTTGTTATCCGTTGCTTTTCTGGCCATGGTGTAATTCTCCTCCCAGCAGTGAAACGGCGATCTTCGCCGCTGTTTTACGAATGGTATCCCGGTCTCCCGTCAGATGAAAGCCGCGCACCACGACCCTTTCCGGGGAGGACACGGCGATGTACACCAGCCCCACGTCCGCCCCGTCGGGGCCGGCGTAGCCGGTGGTGGCCACGGCGTAATCCGCATTCATCAGCCGCTCGACGCCCACGGCCATCTGCTCGGCCACCGCGTCGCTGACAGCGGTGCGCTGCAGAAGGGTTTCCGGGGATACGCCCAGCGCCCGGATCTTGATCTGATCCTGATAGGCGACCACGCCGCCCCGCACGCAGGCGCTGGCGCCGGGAATGCGGATGAGCTGGTCGCACGCCAGCCCGCCCGTCAGGCTTTCGGCGAAGGCCACCGTTTGCCCCCGCCGGGTCAGAAGCGCGATGATGGCTTCTCTGGTCATGCGTCGTTCTCCTTCCACACGTCCCGCAGCTTGTAAAAATAGTCTGCGCCGGAGGCGAGGGTCATCACCGTCATGGCGACGGTCAGCGTCATCGTGACGGCATGGGGCAGAAACAGAAGGGCGGACAGAACGCACAGCAGCTGCAGATTGGTTTTGATTTTCCCCAGTATGGAGGCGGCCACCACGTTCTGACGGCCTGCCGCCACCAGCCGCAGCCCGTCTACCGCCAGTTCACGGGCGGTGACCACGCATACGGCCCAGGCGGGCAGAAGGGACTGCGCGGTCAGGGCGATCATGGCGGTGAGCACCAGCAGCTTATCCGCCACCGGGTCTGCAAACTTGCCGAATACCGTCACCTGATGGTTTTTCCGCGCCAGATACCCGTCCAGAAAATCCGTTACGGCGGCCAGTGCGAATACCGCTGCCGCCCACGGATAGGCGTGCAGGCAAATAAGCGTCACGCACAGGGGTATCATGACGATACGGGCAAGGGTCAGTTTGTTTGGCAGGTTCATGACATGCTCCTTTTCCGGCGGCGCGGACTGCGCCATGGGCAGCTTCTGCCCGGGCGGCCGTCAGTCCGCCGCTTCCGCCGTCAGGTCGTAGGTGTCGGCGCCGGTGATTTTTCCCTGCACCATCTGTCCGGGGGCATAGCGCCCGCGCAGCAGCACCAGACCGTCCGCATTCGGCGCTTCCCAGGGGGAGCGGCAGGCGCTTTCTCCGCCGCGGTCTTCACAGACAAGGAGGGGACAGACCTGTCCGATGCGCTGCCGGTTGCGGCGCAGGGAAATGTCTGCCTGCAGGGTCATCAGCCTGTCCAGCCGGCGCTGTTTTTCTTCCTCCGGCACCTGATCCGGCATGGACGCGCCCGGAGTGTCCTCCTCGGGCGAGTATGCGAAGGCACCCATCCGGTCAAAGGCGACCCGGCGGGTAAAATCGCACAGCGCTTCAAAGTCCTCCTCCGTTTCGCCGGGGAAGCCCACGATGAAGGTGGTGCGCAGGGCGAACCCCTTTTCCCGGGCGCGGAGCAGCGTTTTTTCGATTTTGTCAATGTCGCCCCGGCGGTTCATTGCCCGGAGTATCCGGGGCGCGCTGTGCTGCAGGGGAACGTCCAGATATTTGCACACCTTGGGCAGGGCGGCCAGACCGTCCACCAGTTCGTCCGTTACATCCTCGGGGTACAGGTAGAGCACCCGCAGCCAGTCGATGCCTTCGATGCGGGAAGCGTCCTGCATCAGCCGCAGCAGACCGTCCTTTTCGCCCCGGTCCCGGCCGTAGCGGGAGGTGTCCTGCGCGATGAGAATCTGCTCCCGTGCGCCGCCTCTGGCCAGCTCCGCCATTTCGGAGAGAATGCTTTCCCGGTCGCGGGAACGGTACCCGCCCCGGATGAGGGGGATGGCGCAGTAGGCGCAGCGGTTGTCGCACCCCTCTGCAATACGCACGTAGGCGGAAAAAGAGGGCGTGGTCAATATCCGGCCGCACTCGTGGCTTTCACGGGTGCGGGAGGTCAGGGCGACCCGCTGACCGTCCAGCGTGTCGTTGAGGGCAGCGATAAAGTCGTTATAATGCTCAACGCCGATCAGCCCGTCTATTTCGGGCATTTCCGCCATCAGCTGACTGCCGTAGCGCTGCGCGAGGCAGCCGGTGACGAACACCTTGCGGCAGACGCCTTCTGTCTTCATGGCGGCGGCGTGCAAAATGGCGTCGATGCTTTCTTCTTTGGCCGGGTCGATAAAACCGCAGGTGTTGACGACGATGACCTCGGCGGCTTTTTCGTCGTGCACGATCTCGTGCCCCGCCTGACGGAGCATATACAGCATTTGCTCGCTGTCCACCTGATTTTTAGCGCAGCCCAGCGATACGAGACCTACCTTCATGTCGTTTGGATCCTTTCCCGGACAGCGTCAGAACGCGTCCTGCGTCATTATAACATAAAGCGGGAATGCAAACAAGGGAAAACTGATGAAAAAGGGAACTTTTGTTTCCTTTTTGAAAACGAAGAAAACGGAACCGTCAGCCCTTCCTGCGGCGGGCGCGCAATTCCTCCCGCAGCTTCTGCTCCCGGCTTTCCATCTCCTTGCGCATCTGCGCGCCGGCCGCCTTTACGTTTTCCTTCACACGGCGCTGCGCGGCTTTTACATCGGTCAAAAGACGGCGGTTATACAGCCGGGCGTAGGGGAAGGCGCGCAGGGTGCGGCGCAGCAGGGCGCTGTCCCGCATCAGCTTTTCCCGCACCAGACGGGTGAGGGCTTCGGTGTTGTCGCCTGTTTGAAGCTCCGCCGTTTTGCGGATCTTGCCCAGCACAAAAACGGATATGACGCTGTCGGAAAGGAACAGCACCGTCAGGCCGATGCACAGCCCCAGACTGACGCCGGGGGAGAGACGGTCGAACAGCCCGAAAAGGAGGGGACGCACCCCGTAGATGAGCAAAAGACCCAGCAGCCCGAAGGGAATGAGGGTGCCCGCGCAGACCCGCCCATTCAGGTTGAAGGGCTTCTGACTGTAGTCCCACCACCGCGCGTGAAACAGCTTTTCCATGACATAGCTGGTCAGGTATTCCAGCGTGCCGCACAGCAGCAGCGCCAGCGCGAACACGGCTGCGGGATATGCTTCAAACCTGCTGAGACACAGGGTGATGAGCACCGCGCCGAAGCCGTAAATGGGGCACCACGGGCCGATGAGAAAGCCCCGGTTGATGAAACGGTGGAACTGGATGAGTTTACAGACGACCTCCATAACCCAGCCGAAGACAGCGCAGGTGAAAAACAGCAGAACATAGTGCTGCAGCGCGGGGGACATAAACCTTCTCCTTTCGTCGGCGAACCGCCGCTTTCATTATAACGGCAAAGTGAAAGGGGGGCAAGTGCAAATGGGAAAAAAGCGTCGGGCGCGCCGGGAACGCAAAAGAAAAGCCCTGCTCCGATGGGGCGGTGCCGGCGGGGGAAGGACTTTCCGGCAGGGAACGTGCCGGGGCAGGGACATAAGAAGGTGCGAGAGACCGCGGAAGCGTGCGCCCAACGCTTTGGACAGGCAGCCTGCGGGAACGATTGTGGGCAGCCATGCGGTTGCGGTGCTTCTGTGCGCGGGCGTCTGGCACAGTCTGCTTCAATGACCGCGCCTGTTTTCGCCTGAGGGGGGCGGCGCGCCTTTCCTGCTCCGTGAAAAAAACGCCGACCCCAATGCCGCCGGCCAGGCGCTGGGTGGCTGCGGATTCCTGCACTGTGGGATCAAAAAAGCCGACGCTGCGCATACGGCATCATCGGCGCTGCAGACCCGGCTGTTCAGCTTTGCTTCATGTATCGGACGCCTGAACGGGCGGCGCTCAGTTTGTCCGATTCATTTTCTGCCCCTTTCACGGGCGAAGGCGTCCAGCCACGCACGTACATATGCGCAGTATGCCGCATCGGTTGTGCAGACCTGAAGAAAATAGACGTAGCACTGCGCCATATAGGCTTTTACCGTTTCGGCGTCGCACGTGCCCAACTGCCGGTAGCCCTTCAGGAACTCCTGCACTTCCTCCTCCGTCAGCAGAAATTTCTGCCCCGGCCGCCTGAACAGCGCCCATGCAATATCAAATTCTCTGTTTCCATACCCGGAAAGCTCAAAATCCAGAATGCCGCTTACATGGTGATCCGCCCAGAGAATGTTTCCATAGTGAAAGTCGCCGTGGCAGAAGCAGCGGTCTGTATCCGTCATGGGGGCGGGGAAAAGCCCCCGGAGATGTTCCAGATTCAAAGCCTCCAATGACGCATCGGCGGGCGCGTGGAAAAATTTTCTGTCCTTTACCGGCGCTGCCTGAATCTTCATTTGATGAATCCCCGCCAGCGCGGCACCGTATTCCGCCAGATAGGAGAGGGATTCCAGATGCCGGTTTTCACCCGCGATCGTGGATAACCGTTCACCGGTCAGCTCCTGTGTTACCAGAAAGGGCGTGCCCTCAAGGCAAAAATCGAGTACGGCGGGCGTTATGGCCGAGTGGAGCTGGGATAAAACGGCGATTTCGTTGCTGACGTCCGCCCCTCTTTGACGTGCGACTTTGATATAGGCGTTGACCGCGGTGCCATTGTGAAGCCCTTTGACATAAAACACATCGTTGCCTGCATGGGGGTAACCGAGGATCTCCAACGGCCTGAAGGAACGGAAGGGCAAAGTAAAAGGGTCGACGGTATCCCGCCATTGGTCGGGGTGTTTCATGATGCTTTTGCTCCTTCCTCTGAGATCCGATGGATCCCTCTGCATTCGATCATTATATCAGAAAAAACGCCGTGGTTCAAATGAAAAGCGGCGGACGGCCTCTCTGCTGTTTTTCGCGATGGGAAAAAACGATGGGTCAAAAGGGACATACGGGACGGCACCTCCTTGATTTTCGTTTTCGGTTTTGTCGGGCAGGGGATTCTCCGGGGCGGCTGCGCAGAAAAGATGCTTCAGTTACCTGTTCCCGCGCGGAATGAATCTTTTGTCCCGCATGAAAGTGCTCAAAAAAATTTTTGACGTGCCAAAACAGCAAAAAACGGGCGTCCGGCAAAAGCCGGATGCCCGTTCTTCCATGAACGCCCTTTCTCGGGCAGATACAGGCGCCATTTTTGAATGACGGATGAGCATCTGCGCGAAAGACGGGGCTGCGGTGCGCCGGAGCGCGCCTGCTGTCTGTTATCCCTCGATGGCGATGGTGTGAGGCCCTTCCACCCTGCGGGCGTCCTTCTTGGGCACTTCGATCATCAGCACGCCGGATTCGTACTTGCACTTCACTTCTTCGGGCTTCACGTCACCCACGTAGAAGGTGCGCTGGCTGGAACCGGTGTAGCGTTCCTGACGGATGACGCGGCGGGTCTTCTGGTCTTCTTCGTTCTTTTCGACACCCTTGGCGGCGGTGATGGTCAGGTAGCCGTCCTTCAGCTGGAGGCTGATCTCGTCCTTCTTGAAGCCGGGCAGATCGACGGCCAGTTCATAGCTGGTCTCCGTTTCGTGCACATCCGTCTTCATGATGCGGGCGGCGTTCTTGCCGTACAGCTCCTTGTCCATGTTCCAAAGGCTGCGGCCAAAGCTGTCATTAAAAAGATCGTCAAACAGATTTTCACTGAACATGATAGGCAACATACAGATAACTTCCTTTCCATCAGCCGGTTCTTTCTTGACGGATCCGCAGCGCTTCCGCGCCGCGCTCCGGTACATGACCGGCTGTCGGTGCTCCGGCCTCCGTTCCTTTCGTCCCTTCCTCCTGAGCACGCCCTTATTATACACCTATTTTTAGCACTGTCAATAGGTGAGTGCTAAAATTTTTGAAAAAATTTTTGTGGGATTCGAACTTTAAAAAAGACGAACCGTCCGCGGGCGGTTCGTCTCCTGGGGCGCGCTGCCTTTGGCGGGCAGACGCAGGTGAAAATGGGTCAGGAATCCTGAGGCGCGAAGTAGTGAGCCAGCGCGTAGCGAAAATGCTCCTCAAATACGGCGGCTGCCCGGCGGGCGCGGGGATTCCACGCGCGCACCAGATCGAACCCGTGATACCAGAAGGGATACACGTCCACCGACGCTTCCACGCCGGCCTGACGCAGGTTTTCAATGAAGGTCAGGGTCTCGTCGTGAAAGGGCTCGCCCCGTCCTACAAAGGTGTAGGCGGGGGGCAGACCGGCGTAGTTGGTCTGCCGGGCGGGCGCAGCATAGGGCGGCACGTTGTCCGTGTGCCACAGTTTGCCCAGATACAGCCGCCAGCCCCGATGATTTTGAGGCGTGTTCCACATGGGCTCAAAATTGAAGCGGGAGGAGGGGGTGTCCCGGTCGTCCAGCATGGGGTACAGGGGCATCTGATAAGCCACGCGCACCTCGCCCTGATCGCGCGCCAGCATGCACAGCGCGGCCGTCAGCCCGCCGCCGGCGCTTTCGCCGCCCACCATGATCTGATCGGGGTTGATCCCCAGCGTGGCGGCATTGTCCTTTAAGTAAAGCAGCGCGGCGTAGCAGTCCTCCAGCGCGGCGGGGTAGGGGGCTTTGTGAGACAGACGGTAGGCGGGGGAAATGACCACCGCGCCGTACTTTTTGACCAGCGGAAGGGCGCGGGAAATATACACCATTTCCGGCATGCCGGTGGTATAGCCGCCGCCGTGTATCCACAGGATGCCGGGCGTTTCCCGGGGCGGCTTTTTATTCAGCGTGGGGCGCAGCAAAAGCAATCGCATGGTGCCGCCGGGGGAGGGAATGCGCAGACGCGTCGTCCGATACCACTTGCTCATGGGGTGCTCCTTTGCGATTATTATTGAAGTGAACCGCATTTATCATAAACGGATATGCCGGAAAAAGCAAGCGGGGCGGGAAAAAAGAGGACGCCTGTCGTCCGGGGAAAAGGATTTCGGGCTTCGGAACTTTACTTTCTGCGGACAAACGGTTTATAATGTAAAAGAGAGAAGAAGTATGGGGAACGGGAGGATCAAAATGATCGGAGCGCAGCTGGGTCTGGTCGCGGCGGCGTTTTTGCTGGGCAGCGTGCTGTTCAGCTATCATCTGCCCAAATGGCTGCGCCACGTGGACGTGGTGCGCGACAGCGCCGACCATAACCCTGGAACGGCCAACGCGCTTGTGCTGGCGGGCGTGCCTGTGGGCATGCTCTGCCTGACGCTGGATATGGCCAAGGGCTTCCTGCCCGTATGGCTGGGGGTGCGCCTGTGGGGGCTGCGCTTCGCCCTGCTGCCGTTGCTGATGGCGGCGCCGGTGCTGGGGCACGCCTTCTCGCCGTGGTATCCCTTCCGGGGCGGCAAGGCTATCGCCACGGCCTTCGGCGTGCTGCTGGGGTTGGCGCCGTCCAACTGGGCGGTGCTTTTGCTGGGCTTCTGGTACGTGCTGTTTTCCACGGTCATTGTGATCATGCCCCACGAGCGCCGCAGCGTCATGGCCTTTTTCTACTTTGCGGTCAGCTGCACCGTGACCGCGTTTTTGACCCACAGCTATGCGCTGCTGCCCGGGCTGATGCTGGTGGCGGCGGTGCCCATTTACAAAAATGGAAAGGATCTGAAACGGATCTACCGGGAAAAGCTGGCGGCAGAGGCGCTGACGGAGCAGAAAAACGGACAGGGCGAAAAAGAAAAGGGCTGACCGTTTTTTTTGAAAAAACTGAACGGAGGCGAAAGCGCGCCGGACGTCCGGCGCGGCGATCTCCCTGCGTCCCGTCTGACGGACAGGGCGTTTTTATGTCGAACGGAACAGGAAATCAAAGGGGATAGGCCGGCCGCTATTGTGCATACTGAGGGGGAGGTGATGAAACATGGTCACATTGACCCCCAAGGAAACCAGTCTCCTGAGCGACCTGAAGGAGCAGGAAAAGCTGTGCATTGAGAAATACGGCAGATATGCCGCGCAGGCGAAGGACAACCGGCTCAAGGCGCTGTTCACCCAGCTGCAGCAGAATGAAGACACGCATCTGCAGATGCTGGATCAGATTTCTGCCGGGCAGACGCCCCAGACGAATCAGAGCGCGCAGAAGCCGGCCAACCCTGCGCTGGACGGTAAGGGCAAGGAAAACGCCTGCACCAGCAAGGACTGGGAGGCGGATCAGTACCTCTGCGCCGACGCGCTGTCCATGGAAAAACACGTATCGTCGGTGTACGATACCAGTATTTTTGAATTCGGCCAGCCGGAGCTGCGGGAAGCGCTGAACAAAATCCAGCAGGACGAACAGCGGCACGGGGAGATGATTTACCAGTACATGGCCGCCAACAACATGTATGCGTAAAACCGGGTACCGATGAAACCGCCTTGAGAAACCTCAGGCCGGAGCAATGGCTCCGGTCTTTTTTGCGTTCGGACGGGACGAAAATGTCCCGGCGGGACAGAAAATGCATGAAAATGCAAGACAAAAAAGAAAAAATGGACGATCTGGCATACAATTGTTCATGCAAAGCATATTCTGAAACGGAAAACGCAAGAAAAAAACAAAAAAACTTCAAAATCAGACGCGAAGCAGGCAGGAAAAGGGAGAAAAATGTAGAAACAAGAATCTGTCAAAGATTGGGTTTCTACCTATCTAATAATGAACCGGGAGGGGAATCGACTCATGGCATGGTACATTGTCCTGGCGGTGGTCGCGCTGACGCTCGTCTACATCGCCTACAACTACGTCCGTATCCGGAAAATGAGCGAGGGTACCGCCGACATGATGGAAATGGCTGCCATCATCCGGGAAGGCGCTACGACGTTCATGAAGACCGAATACAAGACCATCAGCATCGTGACGCTGGTGGTGGCGCTGATCTTCTCACTGTTTGTGGAAAAGACCAGCGGCGTGACCTTCCTTCTGGGCGCCTGCATGAGCAGCATCGTGTGCGTGCTGGGCATGCGCAGCGCGACCTACGCCAACGTGCGTACCGCCAACAAGGCGCGGGAGAGCCTGTCCATCGGTGAAACGGTGAAGGTGGCGCTGTGCGGCGGCAGCATCAGCGGTCTGAGCGTGCAGGCCTTCGGTATGCTGGGTCTGCTGCTGGTGCTGATCATCTGGGGCGTGGACGACATCAACGCCACCGGCACCGGTCTGCTGGCCAACCTGGAGTGCAATCCCTGCATCATGCGGGTGACCACCTACTCTCTGGGCTGCTCCATCGTGGCCATGTTCAACCGCGTGGCGGGCGGCAACTACACCAAGGCCGCCGACATTTCCTCCGACATTCTGGCCAAGCTGCGCCATGACATGCCCGAGGATGACAGCCGCGTGCCCAACGTGGTGGCGGACTTCATCGGCGACAACGTCAACGACATCGCCGGCAACTGCTCCGACCTGCTGGAAAGCTTCGTGGCCACCATGGCCGCGGCGATCATGATCGCCATCACCCTGTTCAAGGGCAACGGCACCATGCCTACCGAGACCCTGCGCGCTACCACCGTGTATCCCATCGTGCTGGCGGGCGGCGGTCTGCTGGGCTGCGTGCTGGGTCTGGGCTACGCCGCTGTGCGCAAAATGGGCGACAACCCCTCCCATGAACTGAATCTGGCCACCTGGATCTCCGCGGGCATCACCGTGGTGATCGGCTTCTTCGCCGCCATGGTCATCTTCAAGGGTCAGACCCTGTACAGCGAATTCATCGCCGGCTGGGCCTCCCCCTGGATCTCCAGCGTGCTGGGTATCCTCAGCGGTATCGCTATCGGTTCCATCACCGAATACTACACCAGCACGGATTATAAACCCACCCGTCATCTGGCGGAAATCGCCGTGGAGGGCGAAGCCTTTGTCATCACCAAGGGTGACGCCATCGGTTCCCGTTCCTGCCTGCTGCCCATCGCCATCATCGGCATTGCGCTGTTCATCTCCGGCAAGCTGTGCGGCATTTACGGCATTGCGCTGTCCTCTCTGGGCATGCTGGCCTTTGTGGGCGCCACCGTCTCCATCGACGCCTTCGGTCCCATTGCCGACAACGCCGGCGGTCTGGCCGAAAGCTGCCATCTGCCTGAAAATGTGCGCGTGATCACCGACAAACTGGACAGTGTGGGCAATACCACCGCTGCCATCGGCAAGGGCTTTGCCATCGGTTCCGCCGCCTTTGCCACCGTGTCCCTGATCGTGGCTTACGTCTCCGGCTACTCCACCAACGCGGAGCCTGTGCTGAACATCGCTTCCTTCGTGGTAATCGCCGGCGGCATCATCGGCGGCGCGCTGATCGAGTACTTCTCCGCGCTGCTGACGGACAACACCATCGAAAGCGCCCGCCTGATGGCGGACGAGGGCGACCGTCAGCTGTCCGTGCCAGGCGTGCTGGAGGGCAAGGTGAAGCCCGACTACAACCGCTGCATTGAAATGGCCGCCAAGCAGGCGCTGCGCAAAATGCTGCTGCCCTCTACGCTGGCGCTGCTCATCCCCATTGTGGGCGGCATCCTCTTCGGCGTGGAGTTCGTGGGCGGCATTCTGGTGGGCGCGACCATCGTGGCCATTCCCCGGGCGCTGTTCATGGGCAACTCCGGCGGCGCGTTCGACAATGCCAAGAAGTACATTGAAAGCGGCGCGCTGGAAGGTCATGGCAAGGGTTCCGCCGCGCACAAGGCGGCCGTCACCGGCGACACCGTGGGCGATACCCGCAAGGACGTGGTCGGCGTGGCGCTGGATATCTTCATCAAGATGATGTCCACCGTGGCCAATACGCTGGCCGGCGTCATCCGCAGCCTGACCATCATCAAGTGATTTTATCTGCAAATCATCCAAGCAAAAGAACCGTTCCTTCGGGAACGGTTCTTTTTTGCGTCAGGGCGCACGGCTCAGGCTCAGGACATGGAGACGATCAGCATGATCCAGCAGTAAAGCGCACCGATGATGCCCAGCACGATCCCGGCGGTGCCCAGACCGGTTTTTCCGCCGTTGTTGGCAGCCTGCGACCGGCCGACGGCAGACAGCGCGACCCCGACCAGCCCGGTGAGACCGAACAGACCGAGAAAAAGCGACCCCAACGAGACGACAAAGCCGGCGATGCAGAGACCATTGGTTTTACCCTCCATCGCTTCCCTCCTCCTTTCGTACGGAAATGGCCGCAGCGTACAAACTGCGCGTGATACAATATATATTATAAAAGTAATATATATTGTAGTGTAATTATATTATATATCGTGCCTTGATGTCAAGCTATAATGAAAACAATGAGGTGAGGACATGAAGCGCGAAATCCAAATCACCAAAAAGAAGGGTGAAGACGGGCACCGGATCGTTTCCGTACGCATGCGGGAGGATACGTTGAAGAAGCTGGACGAGCTTTCCGAACAGACGAACCGTTCCAGAAATGAACTGATCAACCTGCTGCTGGAGGAAGCTCTGCAGCAGGTGTCCGTGATCGAAGAAGGGTAAGGCGAGGCCCGGGCCTGAATGGCGGTGGCGCGGGGCGTGGAAATGAAAAGGGAGTTTTCCTTATCGACAATTCGGAAAAGATATTGAAACGCATGATCGGATATTGGCTCTTTACATGGAACCTGGAAAATTACAGCATTTATAAAAGAACCGCTCCCTTTCAGGAGCGGTTCTTTTGATCTGGTGAACAGCGTTTTTCATGGGAACTTGACGGGTTGGGTTGATTTTAACCCGGTAGGAGCGTAGTGAGCAGCGTGAAGTAGCCTGTATAGTAAAGCACACCGGCAAGGCAGCCTGTCAGCAGATAGCCGATGAGTATGGAACGGGCAAAATTACGCCTGTTGCGCAGCGTCGGATCGTCGCTGAAGGCGGCGACAATGCACAGGATCAAACCGATGACCGGCAGGGCATAGAGAAACGAATAGCCGATGTAGCCCATAGGGGAAACGAGTTTGGATGGAAACTGGCGTTTTTCCAGTGCCTGTTTTTCTTCAGCCGTCATAATAAACTGGCTCCCTTCATCAACGTTGTACGGCAAAAGTAGCCGTTTCACCAAAGTAAATGTCCGCATTATACTGAAGCCGAAGGTTCTTCCAGCCGATGGGCACTTCGTAACCGACGACCCCCGTGTATTTTTCGCCGGGGTTTAGAGAACAGTCCAGCTGCATCTTTCCGGCAAACAGCGCGGTTGCAAGCGCATCAAAACTGATGGAATACACGACATCATCACAGGACAGACTGAAGCTGAGCATGGAACTGATAGAAACTTCCTCAGAGCCCGTGTTTTCGATGAGAAGTTCGAGAATCAGGAACTCTTTTCCGTCTGCTGGTTTATAAAAACTGCTGCCTTTGCTTTGAAGCACATTTTTTAGCGTGAGGGTAGCGCCGCCGACGGTGACCGCTTCTCCGACGCCATAAGTGATCTCGTCCTCTGAACGGAACAGGGAAGTCAGCGTGCCGAGGAAATCCTCAATGGATTCAGCATAAGCCGCTGCTGCCGATGTGAACAGCATGAGAACGGCAAGAAGGAAGGAAATGATTTTTTGTTTCATACGTACAGACAACTCCTTTTATTTGAAATGGGAAAGGCGGGAAAGAAAGAGCGAAGAATTCGGAATGCCTCCTTTCGTTGATGAAGAATGAAAACGATAAATGAACAGACACAGTATATCTCAAAATGAGATAAAAATAAATATCTCATTTTGAGATTGATATAATAAAATAAAAGGAGGTGCGCGTAATGCGACTGCGAGATTTGCGCGAGGATCATGACCTGACGCAGAAGCGCGTGGCGATGCACCTTCATGTGAGACAGAATACCTATTCGCAGTATGAAAATGGTCAACGGCAGGTGCCGGTGGACGTGCTGATTCAATTGGCCGGCTTCTATCATACATCCGTAGATTATCTGCTGGGCCTGACGGATGTGCGGGAGCCTTATGAGCGCCGCGAAAAAAAGTGAATGTAAAAGCCCCGCTCTCCTTTGGGAGAGCGGGGCGGTTTGTTTTACCTGACGCTGGAGAATTACAGCTCCGCGAAGTACTTGATGGTGCGAACCATCTGGCTGGTGTAGCTGTTCTCGTTGTCATACCAGGACACGACCTGCACCTGATAGGTGTCCTCGTCCAGCTTGGTCACCATGGTCTGGGTGGCGTCGAACAGGGAGCCGTACTTCATGCCGATCACGTCGGAGGAGACGATGGGCTCTTCTTCGTAGCCGAAGGAAGCGGAGGCAGCGTTCTTCATGGCGGCGTTGATGGCTTCCTTGGTCACGTCCTTACCCTTCACAACGGCGACCAGAATGGTGGTGGAGCCGGTGCACACGGGCACGCGCTGGGCGGAGCCGATCAGCTTGCCGTTCAGCTCGGGGATGACCAGACCGATGGCCTTGGCCGCGCCGGTGGAGTTGGGCACAATGTTCTGAGCGCCGGCACGGGCACGACGCAGGTCGCCCTTCCGATGGGGACCGTCCAGGATCATCTGATCGCCGGTGTAGGCGTGCACGGTGGTCATGATACCGCTGAGGATGGGGAAGGTGTCGTTCAGGGTCTTCGCCATGGGCGCCAGGCAGTTGGTGGTGCAGGACGCGGCGGAGATGATCTTGTCTTCCTTGGTCAGGGTATTCTCGTTCACGGAGAACACGATGGTCTTCAGGTCGTTGCCGGCAGGCGCGGAAATGACGACCTTCTTGGCGCCGGCGTTGATGTGCGCCTGGCTCTTTTCCTTGCTGCAGTAGAAGCCGGTGCACTCCAGCACCACGTCCACGTCCAGCTTGCCCCAGGGGCAGTTGTTGGCGTCTTTTTCGGCGTAGATCTTGATTTCCTTGCCGTCCACGATGATGCTGTCTTCGGTGGCGGACACGGTGTGCTTGTTTTCACCGATCACGCCGCAGAAGCCGCGCTGCGCGGTGTCGTACTTGAGCAGGTGAGCCAGCATGGCGGGGCTGGTCAGGTCGTTGATGGCGACCACTTCGTAGCCCTCGGCGTCAAACATCTGACGGAAAGCAAGACGGCCAATGCGGCCGAAACCGTTGATAGCAACCTTAACCATTGGAAAAACCTCCTTGAAAAGTGGTTGAATGGAGCGTCCGGGGGAAAGTCCCCAGACCAAATGTCATTATAACCGTTTTTTTTCGCTTTGACAAGGGCTGAGACCCATTTTTTGCCGTTCTCCCGGCGGATGGGGCAGATGGCTTGCATAAAAAGAAGAAAAAGGATAAAATGGTAAAAAAGCTTCCGGAAGGGAGGACGCCTGTTGAACGCGCTGCGCTATCAGGAAAGCAAACAGCGGGGCTCGCCGGATTTTCCGCTGGCCTGCTATACGGTGGATGAAGAACATGAACGGTACCGGATGCCCTGCCACTGGCACGAGGAAAGCGAATGGCTGCAGGTGACCGATGGGGTGTTCCGTCTGGATGTGGAGGGCAGGGCGTATGTGCTGCGCCCGGGGGACGCGGCCTATGTGGCGCCCGGCAGACTGCACGGCGGCGAGCCGGAGGGGTGCCGCTACCGCTGCGCGGTGGCGGATCTGCGTCTGCTGCTGCGGGGCGGCGCGGCGGTCAAGCGTCTGGCGGGGGAGGCGACGGGCGGCCGGGTGGAGCCGCCGGTGTATTTTCCGGCGGATGACCCGGTGATCCGTCAGACCATTACGCCGCTGTTTGAGGCGCTGGAGCGGGGCGGTACGGGGTATGAACTGACGGCGGCGGGGTGCCTGCACCGCTTTCTGGGCATGCTTTATGAGACGGGACGGATGACTTGCCGTTCGGCCGATGGGCGGACGGACAGGCGTTCCGCCCGGCTGAAAAAGGCGCTGGCGCTGATCGAGACGGAGTATGCTGCGCCCCTTTCGCTGGAAAGGCTGGCGAACGCGGCGGGCATGTCGCCCAAATACTTCTGCCGGGTCTTCAGGGACGCTGTGCACCGCAGTCCGACGGATTACCTGAACTGGTACCGCATTGAACGGGCGCGGGAAATGCTGGCGCAGGAGGAAAGCGTCGCGGTGACCCGGGCGGCTCTGGAAACGGGCTTTTCTGATGTGAATTATTTCATTCGCCTGTTTCGCCGCTATGTCGGCACGACGCCCGGGCGCTACGCGCAGGCGGCGCGGATGGGGAAGGAATGGAAAAATGATTGATTTGCTGTCCGAAAAAGACGAAAAAAAGGCAGAACAGGTGGAAAACAACTGTTTTCTTCCTACTTATATTCATTCTGCTTCAAAGGCAGATCCTCTTTTTTCGGACGGTTTTTCGGGACTTTCGTCGCTTGACAGAAAAAAAGAAACGGGTAAAATGAAGGAGCGCTGCGTTTTTGTTGTGCGGCGCGCGGGGAGATGAAAAAATGAAGGTAGACGGCGTGGTTCGGTGGGAAAGCCTGTTTGTAGCGGGCTGGTCGGTGCTGCTCAGTCTGGTGATGGAAGCGGTGTTCGCGGCGCTGGGCGCGTGGAACATGACGGTGCTGGGCGGCAACGCGCTGGGACTGCTGGTGGCGGCGGGCAACTTTTTCCTGATGGCGATGACGGTGCAGACGGCGGTCGGACGGGAACAGAAAAAGGCCGCGTCGCTGATGAAGGCCTCCCAGACGGGACGCATGCTGGCGATGCTGGCGGTGCTCATCGTGGGGGTCGCCGTGCTGGGCGCCGATTTGTGGGCGACGCTGATCCCGCTGTTTTTCCCACGCATCGCCATCATGCTCAGACCCCTGTTTAATAAATGGCTGCCGGACGGGGAAACGCCCGTGACGCTGCCGGAGGAAAGCACAGATCAACATGGAGAACAGTAATTTGAAGGATAGAAAAGGGCGGCGGCGGTTCCGTCTGGTGGACGGGCTGCTGATTCTGATGACCCTTCTGCCGCTGGCGGGCTGCCTTGCCCTGCAGGTGATGACCAAGCCTGCCTCGGAGGGGATGGACATTGCGGGCGCACGGATCTATTTCACCGTGCCCATGCCGCTGATGGACATGCCCATCACCGAAAGTCAGGTCAACTCCTGGGTGGTCATTGCTTCCATTTTCTTCCTGTGCCTGTATCTGACCCACGGCCTGACGCGGGATGCGCACACCAGACGTCAGCTGGTGGCCGAATGGGCGGTGGAAAAGACGAAGAAGCTGGTGGCGGAAAACATGGGACCCCTGTTTGCAGGGTTCGCGCCCTTCATCGGCGCGGTCATGGCGCTGTCCGCCTTTTCCAGCCTGATGTCCCTCCTGGGGCTGTATCCCCCCACGTCCGACCTGAACGTGGTGGCGGGCTGGGCCATTCTGGTGTTCATCCTGATTACCCATTACAAGCTCAAGGGCGGGCTGTGGTACTATCTCAAGGGCTTTACCCAGCCGGTGGCGCTATTGACGCCCATCAACATTTTCAGCGAGCTGGCCACCCCCCTGTCCATGTCCTTCCGCCATTACGGCAACGTGCTGTCCGGCACGGTCATTGCCGCGATGATCGGCGCGGGGCTTCAGGGACTGTCCAGAGCGCTGCTGGGATGGCTGCCCGGGGTGCTGGGCGAGGTGCCCTTTTTGCAGATCGGTCTGCCGGCGGTCATGTCGGTGTACTTCGACGTGTTCAGCGGGTGTCTGCAGGCGTTCATTTTCGCCATGCTCACCATGCTTTACATTGTAGGCGGCTTCCCCCGTGAAGAATGGGAGAAACGTCAGGCGCGAAAAGCGCGGAAAAAGAAAAAAGCGGCCGCATAAGGCCGGATGGAGGAAGGAAAAATGGTAGAACTTGCAATTGGTATCATGCTGGGCTGCTGTGCGCTGGGCGCGGGCATCGCCATGATCGCCGGTATCGGCCCCGGTATCGGCGAAGGTAACGCGGTGGCCAAGGCCTGCGAAGCGATCGGCCGTCAGCCGGAGAGCAAGGACGCGGTGACCACCACCATGATCATGGGCTGCGCCATTGCCGAGACCACGGGTCTCTACGCACTGGTCATTGCCATTCTGCTCATTTTGCTGGCGCCCGGCCGGTTTGTCGGCGTGCTGATGAACGCCATTAAGTAAGGCGAGGGGTTTTCATGCAGTCGTTAGACGTCATTTCCATTAATATATGGCACATGCTCATTTCCCTGTGCAATCTGGCGCTGCTGTATCTGATCCTCAAAAGGTTTCTGTACAAGCCGGTGGAGAACATGCTTGCCAGGCGGCGGGAAGCCATTGACGGGGATTATGAAAAGGCCGCCCGTGCGCGGGAGACCGCCGAGGCCGACCGTCAGCGTTATGAGGCGGCCATGGCGGGGGCGCGGCAGGAAGCGGATGCGCTGATGCGTCAGACGACGCAGGAGGCGCAGATGCGGGGCGAACAGATCATGGCGGAGGCGCGGGACCGGGCGGATCAGGCGACCCGTCAGGCGCAGCGGGACATCGAACTGGATCGCCGCAAGGCGGAAGCGGACGTGCGCCGCAGCATTGTGGATGTGTCCGCCGCCATGGCGGAAAAGGTGCTGGGGCGGGAACTTACGCCGGAAGATCAGCAGCGGCTGATCGACGCCTGTATTGACGATATAGGAGAAGACCATGACGGACGTAATGCGTGAATACGCTTCCGCCCTGTTTGAACTGGCCTGCGAGGAAGGCAGCACGGAGGAAACGGGTCGGGCGCTCAGGGACGTGCAGGCGCTCATGACGCGCTATCCTGCGTGGCTGGAGACCCTTTCCTGCCCTGCCGTGGATGCGGCCGACCGGGAAAGGGCGCTGGAGGAGGCGCTGGGCGGACGGGTGCCGGGCGTGGTGCTGTCCTTTCTGAAGCTGTTGTCCCGGCGCGGACGGATGAGCCAGCTGGGACGCGCGGCGGAAGAATACGACGCCCTGTGCAGAAGCGCCCGCAACGAAAAGGAAGCGCTGGTAAAAAGCGCCGTGCCTTTGACCGACGGCCAGAAGGAAGCGCTGCGCGTCCGTCTGGAAAAGCGGCTGGGCGGTACGGTGCGCATGCAGTGCGTGTGCGACCCTGCGCTCATCGGCGGCCTGACCGTCACGGTGGACGGACAGGTGCTGGACGGCAGTGTGAAAAAGCGCCTGAGCGATATGAAGGAAGTGGTGACCCCATGAGCATCCGACCTGATGAGATCGGCAGTATCATTAAAGAACAGATTAAAGCTTACCAGTCCAGGGTGGACATGACGGAAACGGGCACCGTCATTTCGGTGGGCGACAACATTGCCCGGGTGTATGGGCTGCGCAACTGTATGGCGGGCGAGCTGCTTACCTTTGAGGACGGCAGCTTTGGCATGGCACAGAACCTGGAGGAGGAAACGGTGTCCGTTGCCATCCTGTCCGACCGTCAGTCCATTCGGGAGGGCAGCCGGGTCGCCCGGACGGGCAGGCCGCTGTCCGTGCCTGTGGGCGAGGCGCTGCTGGGACGCGTGGTGGACGCGCTGGGTCAGCCCATCGATGGGAAGGGACCGGTGGAGACCACGGAGACCCGTCCCATCGAAAGCGAGGCGCCCGGCATCATTCAGCGGCAGAGCGTATCCGTGCCGCTGCAGACGGGCATCAAGGCCATTGACAGCATGATCCCCATTGGCCGCGGACAGCGCGAGCTGATTATCGGCGACCGGCAGACGGGCAAGACGGTCATCGCTGTGGACACCATTTTGAATCAGCGGGGCAAGGACGTCATCTGCATTTATGTGGCCATCGGTCAGAAAAGCACCTCCGTGGTGCAGATCGCAAACGAACTTGAGAAGGCCGGCGCGATGGATTATTCCATCATCGTGGCGGCGACGGCGGCGGAAAGCGCCCCCCTGCAGTACATTGCGCCCTATGCGGGCTGCGCCATGGCGGAGTATTTCCGCGCGCAGGGCAGGGATGTGCTGATCGTTTACGACGACCTGAGCAAACATGCGGTGGCGTACCGTGCGCTGTCCCTGCTGATCCGCCGTCCGCCGGGACGGGAAGCGTATCCCGGCGATGTGTTCTACCTGCATTCCCGTCTGCTGGAGCGGGCGGCCTGCGTGGCGAAGGAATACGGCGGCGGCTCCATTACCGCGTTGCCCATCATCGAGACGCAGGCGGGCGACGTGTCCGCGTATATTCCCACCAACGTGATTTCCATTACCGACGGACAGATTTTTCTGGAAACGGAGATGTTCCACGCAGGCGTCATGCCGGCCATCAACCCCGGCATTTCCGTCAGCCGCGTGGGCGGTTCCGCGCAGCTCAAGGCCATGAAGAAGGTGTCGGGCGAACTGAAGCTGCTCTATGCTCAGTATCTGGAACTGAAATCTTTCGCCCAGTTCGGCAGCGATCTGGATGCGGATACCAAGGCGCGTCTGGCCATGGGCGAACGGATCGTGGAGGTGCTCAAGCAGCGCCGCAGTGCCCCCGTACGGGTGGGCTGCCAGGTCGCCATTGTGTACGCGGTCATCCACGGTTATCTGAACGATGTGGCGGTCGCAGAGGTGAGCGGCTGGGAGCAGCGGCTCTACACCCTGCTGGAAAACCGTTACAGCGCGCTGCTGGAGCGGCTGGAAAGCGGCTTTTATGAGCAGGAGGACGTGGCGGAACTGGAAAAAGCGCTGACCGAAATGGGGAGGCAGGGCTAAATGGGCGCGGACATGAAGGGGCTCAAGACCCGTTTGCGCAGCGTGGAGAGCACCATGCACCTGACCCGTGCCATGGGGCTGGTGGCATCCTCCAAAATGCGCCGTTCCGGGGAAAGTATGCAGAAGAGCAGAGCCTACGCGGATGCGTTCGGCGATGTGATGAACCTGCTGAGCCGCTGCCCTGCCTGCGAAAAGAGTCCTTACATGCAGACGAAGGAGACGGGCACGCCGGTTCTGATCGTCATTGCGGGCGACCGCGGGCTGGCCGGGGGCTACAACGCCAACGTGTTCCGGCTGACGGACGGGTGGCTGGCCGGGCACCCCGGGGCGCGGGTCATTGCGCTGGGGCGCCGTGCGTGCGACCGCTACGGCGCACCGGAGGAGGGCAGGAATTCCTCTGAAAAGTATACTGCCGCACAGGCGCTGACGCTGGCGCGCACACTGTGCGCGGCGTTTCTTCAGGGTACGGTGCAGAGCGTGACCGTTGTATCCACCCGGTATGTGTCCATGATGACGCAGGAAGCCTTCACGGCGCCCCTGCTGCCCTTGCAGAAGGAAGCGGGCGCGGCGGACAGGCGCCCGGATCCGGAGTTTGAGCCGGGGGAGCGGGAGGTGCTGGACGCGGCGGTGCCCGATTATGTGGCGGGGCGCATCGTCTGCGCACTGCGGGAGAGCTTTGCCTGCGAGGTGGCCGCGCGGCGCATGGCCATGGATGCGGCGGATAAAAACGCCCGCGCCATGATGGAAGATCTGCAATTGCAGTATAACCGGGCGCGGCAGAACATGATCACGCAGGAAATTACCGAGATCGTAGCCGGCAGCGGCAGCTGACAGGAAGGAGAAGGCATTTTGGCAAACATGCATACGGGCGTTGTGGCGCAGGTGATGGGTCCCGTAGTGGACGTCCGCTTTGACGACGGCAACATGCCCGCCATTCATAACGCGCTGACCGTTCCCGTGGGCGAAAGAACCCTGACGGTGGAGGTGGCGCAGCATATCGGCGACAATACGGTGCGCTGCATCGCCATGGCGTCCACCGACGGGCTTCAGCGGGGCGTGACGGCGACGGACACGGGCGCCGGCATTACCGTTCCCGTGGGCGATCAGACGCTGGGGCGTATTTTCAACGTGCTGGGCGAGGCGGTGGACGAGCAGCCCGCGCCCGAGCACTGCGAGCGGTGGGGCATTCACCGCCCCGCGCCCGCCTATGACGAACTGTCTACCTCCACGGATATGCTGGAGACGGGTATCAAGGTCATTGACCTGATCTGTCCCTACGCCAAGGGCGGCAAGATCGGTCTGTTTGGCGGCGCAGGCGTGGGCAAGACGGTGCTCATTATGGAGCTGATCAACAACATCGCCAAGCAGCACGGCGGTTTGTCCGTGTTTACGGGCGTGGGCGAGCGTACCCGCGAGGGCAACGACCTGTACAACGAAATGAAAGAATCGGGCGTGCTGAGCAAAACCGCGCTGGTCTACGGTCAGATGAACGAGCCGCCGGGAGCGCGTATGCGGGTGGGTCTTTCCGGCCTGACCATGGCGGAATATTTCCGGGATGTGGCCGGACAGGACGTGCTTTTGTTTATCGACAACATTTTCCGCTTTACGCAGGCGGGCAGCGAGGTATCGGCGCTGCTGGGACGCATGCCCTCCGCCGTGGGCTATCAGCCCACGCTGGCTACGGAAATGGGCGCGCTGCAGGAACGCATCACCTCGACCCGCAAGGGCTCCATCACCTCCGTGCAGGCGGTGTATGTGCCTGCGGACGACCTGACCGATCCGGCGCCTGCTACGACCTTTGCGCATTTGGACGCGACCACGGTGCTGTCCCGCGCCATTTCCTCTCAGGGCATTTACCCTGCGGTGGATCCGCTGGAAAGCACCAGCCGCATGCTCAGCCCTGAATTGGTGGGCGACAGGCACTACCGGGTGGCGCGGGAGGTGCAGCGCATTTTGCAGCGCTACAACGAACTGATGGATATTATCGCCATCATGGGCATGGATGAATTGTCCGATGAGGACAAGCTGCTGGTGTCCCGCGCCCGCAAAATTCAGCGGTTCCTTTCCCAGCCCTTCCATGTTTCGGAAAAGTTCACGGGTCTGCCCGGCGTGTATGTACCCGTGTCCGAGACCATCCGCGGCTTCTCCGAAATCATTGAAGGCAAGCATGACGACCTGCCGGAGAGCGCCTTCCTGTTTGTGGGCACCATTGACGAGGCGGTGGCCAAGGCGGAAAGGACCGGGGCATGAACACCTTTCGGCTGATCGTGGCCAGCCCGGATGGACGGCTGTTTGACGGGCAGGCGGAAATGCTGACCCTTCGGGGCGCGGAGGGTGATCTGGCGGTGATGGCCGGGCATGCGCCCTTTGTGACCACGGTGCGCTCCGGCCCGTGCAGGGTGCACCTTCCCGGTGGGAAAGTGCGGCAGGGCATGCCGGACGGCGGCCTTCTGACCGTGGATCAGGAAAAAACCACCCTTCTGTGCGCCGGCTTTTCATGGTCGGAGCAGGAAGCGTAACTGAAAAAGGAATCCCTGCCATTGGACGAAAACGGACGCCTGCGGGCGCCCGTTTTTTCATGGAATGCGGAACGGAGCGTATGCATGAAGCGTCCGTCCGGCAGGTCGGCCGCCTTGACGGAACGGGGATCAATATGGTAAGATATGCAAAACATCAGTGAAAATGTGACAGGGGCAAGAAAGGCAGAAGCATCATGGGAAAAAGACAAAAAGCATCGTTTACGGGCGCGCAGACCCGCATTGTGTGGAGCTGCACGCTGATTTATGTGGCGGCATATTTTAACCGGCTGAACCTGTCCGCGGCGTTGGGGAGCATGCGGGACACGCTGGGGATCACCGGCGCGCAGGCAGGCCTCATGCAGACCGCCTTTGCGGTGGCTTATGCGGTGGGGCAGCTGATCAACGGTGCGCTGGTGGACAGAATGCACCCCCTGCGCCATATGCTGACGGGTCTATTGGGATCGGCGCTGTGCAACCTGGGCATGGGGCTGTCCGGCAGCTTTTATCTGAACTTTGCGCTGTGCCTCCTGAACGGGGCGTTCCAGTCCATGCTGTGGACGCCTATCGTGCGCATGCTGGTTCTGTACTTTGAAAACGGCGCGTGCCGTACCCGGGCGAATTTTTATCTGTCCATGACGCTGGTGGCGGGTCATCTGGGGGCGTGGGCGCTGGCGGGCGCGATGAGCAGCTGGTTTGACTGGCGCTTTTCCTTTATCGTGCCGGCGGTGCTGGCGGCGCTGACGGCGCTGGCCGCCCGCATGATGCTGCGGGGGATGACCTTCGGCAAAGCGGAACGGACGGGCGCGGAGGGCGCGGCCGCGGCGGTGATGAGCGTAGGGGAGACCCTGCGGTTCTGGACGGCAACCGGCTTTTTTCTGGTGCTTTTCGGCGCGGTGCTTTACGGCTTTGTGTGCAACGGGATCGTCACCTGGGCGCCGACCGTGCTTCAGAGCGTCAGCAGCGGGGACATGTCCTCCGCAGCCTTCTCGCTGATTATTCCCTGCATCAACATTGTGGGGATTGTGCTGGGCTACACCAGCAGAGACAAGGTGTCCAGCCGCCGCATGACGGGGCTGATGCTGCTGTTGACGGCCGTGCTGTGCCTGCTGATGCGGGCATCCGCCGGCGTGGTGCTGCTGGCGCTGCTCATGGGCGTGGCGTGCGCGTCGCTCTATGGCGTCAACCCCATGCTGACGGGACTGATCCCGCTGGAATATGAGGCGACGGGTCGGGTCGGTCTGACGGCCGGGCTGGCGGACAGCTGCATTTATCTGGGCTCTGCGCTCACGGGGGTGCTGGGCGGCGCGATCATGGATGCGTGGGGTGTGAACATGCTGTATATGGTCTGGGCGGCGGTGGCCGCAGTGGGCGGCGTGCTGACCCTTTTGTCCGGAACGAACCGGCGCACGGAGCTTCTGAAGAAGGCGGGGTCATAAACAAGGCTGAGCCGCCGTTTTCGCTGCATGCGGGGAAAAAATCGGC
Source organism: uncultured Clostridia bacterium (assembly GCA_934662505.1). Taxonomy (GTDB): domain Bacteria; phylum Bacillota; class Clostridia; order Christensenellales; family Aristaeellaceae; genus SVGT01. The sequence goes on from CAKUKE010000001.1 coordinate 51,533, forward strand.
AAAGCCATGACGGATGGAACGCCGGGGCGGGAAGAAAACGCCGTCGGGGGAACATCCCCATGGCGCGGAGGGGGAGACGAACATGAAACGGGCGGTATGCATGGGGTGTCTGCTGCTGTGCCTGCTGGGGCTGCCCGCAGGCGCATTCGGCGCGCTGCAGGTGGAGCTGACGGCGGAGGAAAACGCGGTGCGCTATGCATTTTCCGTACCGGAGGCACGGTTTGTGCTGCTGACCTACACTGCTCCCTGCGAAATGGGTGAAATGACGCTGTACAGCGAGGACGGCGTGTTTTCGGGCACGGTATCGCTGCCGCTTTCGGGCTGCGGCGGCAAGGCGACGCTGACGGTGCAGAGCCTGAAGCGCCGGGAAATGGGACGCGCCAGCGTTACGCTGCCGCAGGCGGAAGGGTACGTGCCGCCCGCAGGAAAGGGCACGGGCAAGGCAAAGGGACTGACCCTGACGGAGACGGCGGAGGGGATTCATTACGCATTTGACGGGAGCGGCGCGGATTATCTGACGCTGACCTGGCAGAACAAGCAGGAAAGTGGAAAAATGCCGGTTTACCCGGATGCGGACGGGCACTTTGAGGGTGACATTTCCCTGCGGCTGACGTACGCCCGGGTGCTGACCCATGTGCGTGTGACCACGGCGGGGGGAAGCGTGCTGGCGGAGGAAACGGCGCGGAAGGGATACCGTGCGCCGGAAGCGCCCGAGGCGCGGACGGGACGGCTCAGCGGCGTGACCGTGTGCGTGGATCCCGGCCATCAGGAAAACGGACGCATGGTGTCCGAGCCGCTGGGACCGGGGCTGCAGGGAAAAACGTCCGGCACCGCGGGCATGGCGCAGGGGGTGGTGACCCGGCGCAAGGAGGCCATCCTCTGCCTGGAGATCGGCACGGCGCTGCGGGACGAATTGATCCGTCAGGGCGCGACGGTGGTCATGACGCGGGAGGATCAGACGACCTTCCATACCAACATGGAGCGGTGCGCCATTGCCGAAGAAGGCGGCGCGGATTTCATGCTCCGTCTGCACTGCGACACCCGGGAAAACGGCAATACCCGGGGCATGTCGGTGTATGCACCGCTGCGGTCGTCCTACGCTGCGGCGGTGGCGGACAAGGAAACCTACCGTGCCATGGCGCAGACGCTGCTGGATGACCTGAAGCGGGCGGTGGGATATGAAACGGTCGACCGTACCGGCCGCGTGACCCTGTCCGACCAGTTTGTGGGCAACAACTGGGCGAAGATGCCCTGTTTTCTTATCGAAATGGGCTATTTGTCCAACGTGCAGGACGACCTGCTGCTGTCTGCGCCCGAATATCAGCAGATGCTGGCGGCGGGCATGGCGCAGGGGGTATACGACATGGCGGTCAGCCGCGGACTGATCAAAGGTGAATAAGGACAGTCCGTTCTGAACAAAGAAAAGAAACAGAAAAAGTCGGTCTCTCCAGAAGGGAGACCGGCTTTTTGTATGGGGAAACGAAACGGGTCACATTCTGAACCAGCAGAAGGACGTGGCGGAGGGAAGATCCCAGATGGTGAGCATGTAGCGCCCCTCGTCGATCAGAAAGTAGTCGTAATCGGTGATCTGCACGTACTCGTGGTACGGTGCGTTCTCCGGCGGCACACCTACGATGGACACCTCCACGCCGCCGTTGGTGGTCAGACAGTTGCCGTATTCATCGGGATGATCGGCGATAAGCTGCTCGAATCGGGCGCCGTAGAAGGGGCTGGGGCCGCAGTGAATGACAAGGGGATAATCCAGATAATCGGCCAGCGCGGGCACCTCGTCGGCGGTAAAGCCGTAGTCGCGCAGGGTGCCGATGTACATCATGATGTGCCGCGCGCCCTTTTTGGCGACCAGCAGATCGCCCACCCGGAGCGTGTCCTTCAGCTGCGCATAGGGCGGCATCTCGTGGCCGGGACAGTGGTTGAACAGGTGATTGCCGTTCTGCTCATACTTATATTGAAGGATCATGTTGGACAGGGTGTCGTGTTGGGGCATGCCGCACTGGGCATAGACCCACTGGGTGAAGCCGGAGCAGTCCAGTCCGTAGATGTACACGCTCCCCTTGCGGTAAAAATGGGTGGTCTCCAGACATTTGCGCTTGGCGTACATCGGATATTCGGATAGAAACAGTTTGTCGCCCTTGCCGCCGAACATGTAGGGCACGCCCAGCTCAAACAGCGCCTGCACGTCCGCGCCGGTCAGCTCGTTATAGCGGCGGAGAAACACATTGTCCCTTTCCAGCAGGGAAAAGGCGGCGTCCAGAAAAGGCGACGACTGCACCGTTTCGGGCAGGGCGGAATAGAAAGATACGCACAGGACGAGCAGGCAAAGGAGAAGGACGACGCGTTTTTTCATGATGTGGCGGCCTTTCGTGAACGGAATGAGAAAAGAAGACGGAGGCTGCAAAGGAAACGGCATATAAGCATGCCTATTGTAATATACGGCAAAATCTTTGTCAAGCAGGCGGCGGAAAACCGCACGAATACAATTGACTTTGCAAATGCGATGTGATACACTTATCTTCGGTTCAGGCAGCACACGCTTTGGCGGCCGGACCGTCAGAGCAGATCAATAGACAGAATGGAGATGCAGATCATGAAGAGAATTAAGACCCTCAAGACCCGCAACCTGTGCGAAAGCGCCAAGAACGGCGGCTGCGGCGAATGCCAGACCTCCTGCCAGTCCGCCTGCAAGACCAGCTGCGGCGTGGCCAACCAGAAGTGCGAGAACAAGAATAAGTAATCGCTCGCTTGAAAAGTGCCGCCTGACAGACAGGCGGCGTTTTTATGTAGGCGGAAGGGGCGCGCCGGCGCCCTGCGGCCGGGCCGGGACGAAAGCCCACGCCCTGCGGCATCAGAAACAGAGGGAGGGTTTCCCATGGTTCATCAGTATCAATTGAATGGCTACAATATCGTGCTGGATTCCTGCTCCGGCGCGGTTCACGCGGTGGACGAGGTGGCCTACGACGTGATCGCGCTGTATCCGGATCATACCCCGGACGAGATCGTCGATACGCTGGGAAAAAAATATGCGGATCGGGCGGACGTGACGGAGGAGGAGTTACGGGCGTGCATTGACGACGTGGCGGAGCTCGTCCGCGAGGGCGCGCTGTTCAGCCCGGACACCTTTGCGGGGCTGGCGGGCACCTTCAAGCAGCGCAGCGGCGATGTGGTCAAGGCGCTGTGTCTGCACGTGGCGCACACCTGCAATCTGAACTGCGGCTACTGCTTTGCCAGTCAGGGCAAGTACCACGGCGACCGGGCGCTGATGAGCTTTGAAGTGGGCAAACAGGCGCTGGATTTTCTGATGGATCATTCCGGCACCCGCAAAAATCTGGAAGTGGATTTTTTCGGCGGCGAACCGCTGATGAACTGGGATGTGGTCAAGCAGCTGGTGCGCTACGCCCGGAGCGTGGAAAAGGCGCGGGGGAAAAATTTCCGCTTTACCCTGACGACCAACGGTATGCTCATCGACGACGACGTGATCGACTTTGCCAACCGGGAAATGAGCAACGTGGTGCTGTCGCTGGACGGACGCAAGGAGATCAACGACGCGACCCGTGTGGACTATGCGGGACGGGGCAGCTACGACCGTATCGTGCCGCGCTTCCAGAAGCTGGTCAAAGCACGGGGCGGCAAAAATTATTACATGCGGGGCACCTTTACCCACAGGAATCCGGACTTTACCAAAGACGTGTTTCATATGGCCGACCTGGGCTTTACGGAACTGAGCATGGAGCCCGTGGTCTGCGCGCCGGACGACCCGGCCGCGCTCACCCCGGAGGACATCGAGGTGGTCAAGGAGCAATATGAAATTCTGGCAAAGGACATGCTGCGCCGGGAAAAGGAAGGGCACCCCATTACCTTCTACCATTACATGCTGGATCTGACCGGCGGCCCCTGCGTATATAAGCGCATCTCCGGCTGCGGATCGGGTACCGAATACATGGCCGTGACACCCTGGGGCGACCTGTACCCCTGCCATCAGTTTGTTGGCGAGGAAAAATTCAAGCTGGGCGACATCTGGCACGGGGTGACCAACACCGCCCTGCGGGAGGATTTCCGGGCGTGCAACGCCTATGCCCGTCCCGAGTGCGCCGACTGCTGGGCGCGCATGTACTGTTCCGGCGGATGCGCCGCCAACGCCTATCATGCCTCCGGCACCATCCGCGGCGTGTATCAGGCGGGGTGCGAGCTGTTCCGCAAGCGGATCGAATGCGCCATCATGATGAAGGTGGCGCAGGAGGATATGAAAGCATAATGCGTACGCCCATTGTGGATTTCCTGCGGGATTATCAGGCGTCAGCCCCCGCCCGTTTCCACATGCCCGGCCATAAGGGGTCGGGCTTTTTGGGATGCGAGGGCTGGGATATCACCGAGGTCAGGGGGGCGGACGCGCTCTACGAGGCGGACGGTATTATCGCGGAGAGCGAACAGAACGCCGCGGCGCTTTTCGGCGCGGGACGCACCTGCTTTTCCACCGAGGGCTCCAGCCAGTGTATCCGTGCCATGCTGTATCTGGCCGTGACCAACCGCGCGCCGGGGAGTGCGCCTGTGGTGCTGGCGGCGCGAAACGTGCATAAGGCATTTGTCTACGCCGCCGCGCTGGTGGGGTTTGAGGCAAGGTGGCTGTGGCCAGAGGAAAGCCGGTCGCTGTGCGCCTGCCCCCTGTCGCCCGATGCGCTGAAAAAGGCGCTGGCAGAAATGCCCCAGCCGCCTGCGGCGGTCTACCTGACCAGCCCGGACTATCTGGGCGGCAGGGCGGATGTGGGCGCGCTGGCGGCGGTATGCCGGCAGGCGGGGGTGCCCCTTCTGGTGGATAACGCCCATGGAGCGTACCTCCACTTTCTCAGAACGCCCGCGCATCCGCTGGATCTGGGGGCGGCCATGTGCTGCGATTCCGCCCATAAGACGCTGCCTGTTCTGACGGGCGGAGCGTATCTGCATGCAGGGCGGGAGACGGCGCGGACGTGGGGCGGACAGATGAAGGAAGCGCTGTGCCTGTTTGGCTCCACCAGCCCCTCTTATCTGACGCTGGCGTCGCTGGACGGATGCAACCGCTATCTGCAGGAAGGGTACCGGGAACGGCTGGAAGCACGGATCAACGACGTGGCGGCGCTGCGGATGCAGCTTGGGCGGCAGGGGTGGCATGCTGAAGAAAGCGACCCTTTGCGCCTGACCCTTCGGGCGCCTCAGGGAGAAACGGGCGCATCCCTTGCAGACAGGCTGCGGCGGGCAGGCGTGGAGTGCGAATATGCGGATCAGGAATATCTGGTGCTGATGATAACGCCCGAAAACAGGCCGGAGGATCTGGCGCGCGTGGCGAAAGCCCTTGGAGAAAACGACCGCCCCTGCCCTGCGGCGCAGTCGCTGCCCGTGCCGCGGGCACGGCAGGAAATGCCGATCCGGGAAGCGTTTTTCCGTCCGCGGGAGACAGTGCCCGCCCGGGAAGCGCTGGGGCGCATCTGCGCGTCGCCCACGGTGGCCTGTCCGCCCGCCATTCCCATTGCCATGGCCGGCGAGCGGATCGGTCCCGAGGCGGTCGCGCTGTTTGAGCGCTATGGCGTTCCCTTTGTGGAGGTCATTCGGTAAGACGGTGCTGCGGGCGCATACGGAAGGAGAAAAGCCATGTATACGGATCTGTTGGGCAGGAAACGAATGAAGGTCAACCTGCACATGCATACCACCCTGTCCGACGGCAGGGTGACGCCTGAGCGGGCGGCGGAGATCTATCGTGCGGCGGGATACGACCTGATCGCCGTGACCGACCACTGGAAATGGCGCGCCGGTACGCCGCTGGCCGGGCTGCGTACCCTGAGCGGCGCGGAATACAACATCGGCGGCAACGATGGCGCCCGGGGTGTGTACCATATTCTGGGACTGGGCTGCAGGGAAGCGCCGGCGCTTGCGCCCGACGCGGAACCGCAGCGCATTCTGGACGAGGTGAACAGGCTGGGCGGACTGGCCGTACTGGCGCATCCGGCATGGTCGCTGAACACATGGACGCAGGCGGCGGCGCTGCACGGCGTGGGCGCGACGGAGATCTACAACACCGTGTCGGATGTACATGAGTCCAGCCGTCCATATTCCGGCGATTTTGTGGACACCGCCGCGGGGCAGGGGCTGTTTTACCCGCTGCTGGCCACGGACGATGCGCATCACTACGACGGGACGGACGAGACCCGCTCCTGGATCATGCTGGATTGCGACGAGCATGCGTCTGATGAACAGGTGCTTCAGGCCATTCGGGCGGGACGGTTTTATGCAACGCAGGGGCCGGAGATCCACCTGACGGTGGAGGACGGCGCGGCGGTGGTGCGCTGCACGCCCGCCAGCCGGATCGCCTTCTTTTCCAACAATGTGTGGGGCAGGGGGCACGGTCATCGGGGCGAAGGCATGACCGAGGCACGGTGCCCGCTGCAGCCCTTTGAGACCTTCGTGCGGGCGGAGGTGACGGATGAAAAGGGCGATAAGGCGTGGAGCAATATGATCGTGCTGCGGTCGTAAACGAAGAAAAAAAGGGGACTGCCGTCCGCAGCAGGTGCGGAAGGCAGCCCTCTTTTTTTATGCTTTTTTCATAAATGCGGGGTGTATGGCCGCAGAGCGCGCTGCGGGGAAAAACGCGGTGCCGGCCGGGGAATGGGCGGCGGAAAGAGGTGCTGCACATCTGCCCGGCGCATACGTGAACGTACATCTCAAAGGCCGGTTTATTCGTCCGCTTCGTTCCGCGCGTATTGCAGGTAGTCGTTGTACAGCTTTTCCGCGCCCTCGCAGCGGAAGGGCGCGATGGTGCCCGGCCTGGAGAAGGCGCACTGGTAGCAGTAAATGAGCACCTTGTCCACGTAGGGGGAAATGGCGGCCAGCTGGGCGCGGATGCGTTCCATGGAAGCGGGGGTCAGGGCGCTGCGGTAGACCTCGCCTTCAAACTCAAACACTTCCATGTCCGCCCATATTTTGCTCCGTCCGGCCTTGTCGTGCGCCGCCCGGAGGGCACGGTAGTAAGCGCCCGTTTCCGCAGGGGTGGACTTGCGCACGCCCACCTCGTCCTGATAGGCGACAATGTCCGCGTCCAGCCTGCGCAGCTGGTCGACAAACCTGTCGTCTGCCTTGATATACTTGGTGCCGTAGGGGGCGACCAGCACCAGCTTGGACGGATCCAGCGCCCGCAGATGGGCGGCGTAGCGGTTGACGTAGTCGATGAACACGTCCTCAAAATAGGGGTATGCGGGGTAAGGACCCGTCTCGTCGGGCAGGTACCAGCCGTAAAAGCTGGGGTGAGCGCCGTAACGGGCGTAAAGCTGATCGACGGCGCGGAAGGCGCGGGCGGTCACTTCCTCACTGCGCATGTTGTTGACGGTCTGTGTCCACACGCCGTACCAGCCGCAGGAGACAAAAATGCGCATGCCCAGACGATCCGCTTCGTCCATGAGCACATCCATGGCGTTCTTGCACACCATGTCCGGGGGATTGTCGTAAATATCGGTGGGAAAGTAGCTTTCCGCACTGTCTTCGTACACCATGCTGCTGGCGGTGAGCACCAGCGTATCCATGCCCGCGGTGTGGATGTCCTGCAAAAGGGCGCGCCACTGGGCTTCGGTGAAGCTGCGGCAGGCGGCGTTGTAATACTTGCCCTCCGGCCTGTTGTGATGCCAGAATTCAAACCAGGTGCCTTCGATTCTTTTCATGGGTCAGCCTCCCTCCGTACCGGTCAGATTTGTCTGCATTATACCAGAGGCAAACCGTATTTGCAAGGTGACAAACAGGCCGAAAAGGTGTACAATGGTCGTGATTCCAAATAGGACACGGAGGATTTTCAGCTATGACCGAAAATCAATATGACGTCGTCGTCATCGGCGCGTCTCTGGGCGGCATGCAGGCCGCCATCAGCGCCTGCATGCGGGGGAAAAGGGTATATCTGTCCGAGGAATACGACTGGGTGGGCGGACAAATGACCACGCAGGCCGTGCCGCCGGATGAAAACCACTGGATTGAAACGCAGGGCGGCACCCGCCGGTATCACGAATACCGCCGGCAGGTGCGGGCGCATTATCAGGCCATGCCCACCGCAACGGAAGAAATAAAGCAGAACGACCTGTTCTGGACGGGGGAAAGCTGGGTATCCCGTCTGGCGCATGAGCCGACCGTGGCGGCGAAGATCCTGACGGCGTCGCTGCGTCCCTATATCCGGCAGGGGCTGCTGGCGCTGGATATGAACACCGTGCCCGTCGCCGCCCGCACCGAGGGCAACCGGGTGACGGCCGTGATGGTGAAAAACACGAAGACCGGCGAGGAAAAGACGGTCACGGGCCGCTATTTTCTGGACGGTACCGAAATGGGCGACCTGCTGCCGCTGTGTGGCGCGGAGTATGTGTGCGGCGCGGAAAGCCGCGCTCAGACCGGCGAGCCCGGTGCGCCGGAGCAGGCTGCGCCCCACGATCTGCAGCCCGTCACCTGGGTGGCGGCGCTGGAGTGGGATGAAAAAGATCCCGGCGAAATGGAAAAGCCGGCGCAGTATGACGAATATGCGGCGCTTCTGCTGCCGGGCCGCGCCGGACAGGGCGGCTGCAGGCAGCTGGGCTGGGAGTATTTCAGCGACGCGACCCACGACAAGACCGGCTGGGGCATGCTGGACGGAGAATACGCGCCGGGACGGCAGGGCATGTGGACGTACCGCCGTATCGTATCCGCCCATCAGTTTACCGACCATCCCAACGATGTGACGCTGCTCAACTGCTCCATGAACGATTATTACGGCGGCAACCTGATGGAAGATCCCCGGGCACAGGAACACCGGGAGCAGGCAAGAGAACTGACCCGCTGTGTGGTGTGGTGGCTGCGCAACGACGCGCCCCACATGGACGGTTCCGGCAAAAAGGGATATCCGGTCAAGCTGTGCCCCCGGGTGATGGGAACGGAGGACGGTCTGGCCAAAGCGCCCTATGTGCGGGAATCCCGGCGCATTCAGGCGCTGTATACCATTCCGGAAAACGACATGTCCAAGCTGCTGCGCGATGCGCCCAAGGTGTATGAGGATTCTGTGGGCGTGGGGCACTATGCCATGGATCTGCACACCACCACCCAGTCCCATTCTTCGCGCTATGCGCCTACGTATCCCTTTGAAATCCCGCTGGGCGCGCTGATCCCCGTGCGGATGGAAAACCTGCTGCCTGCCTGCAAAAATCTGGGCACGACCCACCTGACCAACGGCTGCTACAGGCTGCATCCCGTGGAGTGGAACATCGGCGAGTCGGCGGGCTATCTGGCGGCCTTCTGCGTGGAGAAGGGGGTAACCCCCCGTCAGGTGCGGGAAGACGCGGCGCTCCTGCATGCTTTCCAGACACTGCTGGAGGACGAGGGCGTACAGCTGCACTGGCATTTTGACGAAATGGGGCAGGTCTGAGCCACTGAAATGCACTGCTGTCTGTCCCAAAAAAGCGGGCGGCGCGCCTGAAACTGGAAAGCAAAACCTCCGGCGGCGGGGAGCACGGCGCTTTCCCGCCGGCCGGACGGATAAATCGTGAAAAAAGAATTGACTTTCCACAAACGGCATGGTATACTATCAGACGCTGGCAATGGCCGGCGTCTGTGCCGATATAGCTCAGTTGGTAGAGCGGCTGATTCGTAATCATCAGGTCAAGGGTTCGAGTCCCTTTATCGGCTCCAGATCGAGGTGTAGCGCAGCTTGGTAGCGCGTTTGGTTCGGGACCAAAAGGTCGCTGGTTCAAATCCAGTCACCTCGACCAGAAAACCGTGGAAATCCACGGTTTTTTTGTTTCTTCTGTTTTGCGTTGTAACCGTTTATTTGGGGCTATTATTAACGCTATTATTAACGCGGTTGTTTACGACGCGATCGATTCGCCTCCGACGAAATGTCCCGGAAAAACCGGACTTTTGGGGATGCTTTTTTTATGCTGACAGACAGCTGTCGAATAAGGCGGGATTTTACTGCTTATAGGTTTTGATGTACTGGGAAGGGGTATAGCCCGTTTCCCTTTTGAAAAAGCGGCAGAAATTACTGAAGTCGGAAAAACCGCACTGCTCGGCGATCAGACCGATGGGGCGTTCTGTTTCGATCAACTGTTTTTTGGCTTCTGCGATACGGCAGGACAGCAAAAAACGCATAACGGACATGCCGGTGATCTCTTTGAAGCTGTGTGAAAGCAGGGAGGGGCTGACGGATAACGCGTCGGCGATTTTCTGAAGGGTGAAGTCGGTCTGATAATGGGTGCTGAGGAGACTTTGCACGGATGAAACCATTGAAAAGGTGGAGGAAGGATAACGGGAATGATCCAGTTGGACATGGCGGTAGATATAAATCATCAACTGATGGAGCAGCAGATCGGCCATTGTTTCGTTCAGTGCACGGGCATTTTGCCTTTCGGCGATCAGTTGCTGGAAAATGCCGCGGATAAGCTCAAAGTCAGCACCGACAGCAATAACATTATTGAAATTTTTCGGTCTGTTAAGCAGCAGGGAAAAGAGCCGGGGAGGATCGGAGGACTGCATCTGCGGCTCGATTTTCAGAATGAAGCGTTCGTAGTCAGGCGTGGCGGATCGTATGCTGTGCTGCTCAAAACGGCTCAGGATCAGTATTTCGCCGGATGAGAGCAGAAATTTCCGATTATTCAGCAGAATGTCGGCCTGTCCTTTTGTGACGAACAACAGCTGGTGGCAATCGTGATAATGTGGACTCCCGTTGATCGGCGTACTGGAGAACTGCACGCTCTGAATGAAGGACTGCATATTCGCTCACCTCGGAGCAAGTATATCGCTTTTTTTGAAAAAAGCAAGATTTACATAAAAATATGCAGCATGGATATAACACCTTTCCTGCAGCAGCAATATAATGACATTGTAATTGCAGCGGTGCGGAGGAATGAAGGATGCCAAACAGGGTGTACATGCATTTTGATGATTTCATTGCAGAAAACCAGCAGCAGGATACGCATATTTGCTATGGCGATGATGTGACCTCCTTGCGGGAAGAATGCGTTATAGGCAGCAAGCACTTCAGCAATCGGCTTGTGTGCCAGCCCATGGAAGGGTGCGATGGAACGTACACCGGGGAGCCGGATGTGCTGACCCGGAGAAGATATGAGCGTTTTGCCAAAGGCGGAGCAGGCATCATATGGTACGAGGCGACCGCCGTTTTGCCGGAGGGGAGGGCAAATCCTCGGCAGCTTTATATCAACGAGGGGAATGTGGATGCGTTTGCCCGTCATGTAGAGGAGATCAGGAAGACGGCACTCAGAGAAAACGGATATGAACCGAAGATCTTCATGCAGGCGACCCATTCGGGAAGATACGCCAAGCCTGAAGGCGTGCCTGAACCGCTGATCGCGTATAATGATCCGATTTTTGAAAAGGATCAGCCGATCCCTGCAAGTCGGATCGTGACCGACGACTATCTGGATCTGGTGAAGGAAAAGCTGATCCAGGGTGCACGGCTGGCCGAAAAAGCCGGGTTTGACGGTGTGGATATCAAGTGCTGCCACCGCTATCTGAACAGCGAACTGCTCTCGGCGTATAATCGGGCGGGTAAATACGGCGGGTGCTTTGAAAACAGGACAAGGCTTCTGGTGGAAGCAGTGCAGGGCGCCATTCAAAGTACAGGATCGGGTTTTCTGGTCACTTCAAGGCTGAATGTATATGACGGATTCCCTTATCCGTACGGCTTTGGGGTACGTACGGACGGGAGCACGGAATTTGACCCCACGGAACCGATCAGGCTGATCCGGGCACTTTATGCATGCGGTGTCCGGCTGCTGAATATCTCGATGGGCAACCCTTATTTCAATCCTCATGTGAACAGGCCGTATGCAAGGGGCGCTTACGAGGCGCCGGAGCATCCGCTCGCAGGGGTCTCGAGAATGCTGAATGGGACGGCGGAGTTGAAAAAGGCTGTCCCTGAAATGAAGCTTGTATGCTCTGCCTTGTCGTTCCTTGGCGTGGCGGCGCCCAGGGTCGCGGCTGGATACATCAAGCAGGAAAAATTTGATTTTGCAGGGTTTGGAAGAACGGCGCTGGCTTATCCGGATTTTGCCAGAGATATTCTGCAAAAGGGTGAAATGGACGGCGCAAAATGCTGCGTCTGCTGCTCAAAGTGCACGCAGATCATGCGTCAAAAGGGCGGAACGCCCGGGTGCGTTGTCCGGGACGGCGCCATGTATGCGCCTGTCTATAAGAAATTCTGCGGAGGGAATGCGTCATGAAAAAGGTTGCGATCGTTACAGGGGTTGCCGGCGGGATCGGCTATGCAACGGCCAGAAAACTTCTTGAAAACGACATGGCGGTGGTCGGCATGGATGTGATGCCGACGTTTGAAAAGGAACTGCAGGGGGAGTTTACCTATGTTCCGGGTGATTTGAGCCGCTCGGAGTCCAGAGGCCATCTCGTCAGGGCAACGCTGGAAAAAAACGGCAGGGTGGATGTGCTCGTCAATGTTGCGGGCGTAGCGCCGAAGGTTCGCGCCGATCTGCTGACGATGACCGAAGAAAGCTACGATTTTGTCATGAACATCAATACAAAAGGAACGCTCTTTCTGACGCAGGCGGTCGCAAATGAAATGATCCGAAATGAAGGCGCCCTGAAAGGATATATCGTCAATATTTCTTCCATGAGCGCCTATACAAGCTCGACGAACCGGGGGGAATACTGCATCTCCAAGGCAGGCGTTTCCATGATCACCACGCTTTTCGCCGACAGACTGGCGGAATATGGCATTATGGTCAATGAGATCAGGCCGGGCATTATTGCAACGGGGATGACCTCCACTGTAAAGCAAAAATACGATACGCTGATCGATGGCGGACTGCTGCCGATCCGGCGGTGGGGACGCCCCGAGGATATTGCGGACAATGTCTGGGCATTGTGCAACGGTTCGATGCCCTATGTGACCGGGATGTCGCTGGATGTTGACGGCGGTTTCCACATCCAGAGGCTGTAAGGAAGAAAAAATGCGTGTAGAAAAATTTGATGTCGTCGTCGTCGGGACCGGCGCAGCAGGATACAATGCGGCAAACAGGATACGGCAGGAAGGCAGGAAAACGGTTTGCGTAGTGACCGAGGGCGTAAACCAGGGCACCTCCCGCAATACCGGGAGCGACAAACAGACCTATTATAAACTGGGACTGGGCGGCGACAGCCCGGACAGTGTGGCGCAGATGGCGCAGGATCTCTTTTCGTGCGGCAGCGTGGATGGGGACAATGCCCTTTGCGAGGCGGCTCTGTCTGTCCGGTGCTTTATGCAGCTTGTGGAGCTGGGCGTGCCTTTCCCGGTCAACCGGTACGGGGAATACGTGGGGTATAAAACGGATCACGATCCGTTTGCAAGGGCGACGAGCGCGGGACCGCTGACCTCCAGGTTCATGACGGAGGCGCTGGAAAGAAAACTGCGGGTGAAGGGCGTGCCGGTGTTTGACGCGACCTACGCGGTCGAAATTCTGAGAGACGCCGCCGGAGTTTGCGGGCTGCTGTGCCTGGATATGACGAGCGGCGAATACAGAGCGTTCCAGTGTGAAAGCATCATTCTTGCGACCGGCGGTCCTGCGGGGATCTATGCGGACAGCGTCTATCCCATTGGTCATACCGGTTCTACGGGACTTGCCATTGAAGCCGGCGCATCGCTCCAGAACATGACCGAGTGGCAGTATGGGCTGGCTTCTGTCAAACCCCGCTGGAATGTGTCGGGCACGTATATGCAGGTACTTCCGCGATTCGTCTCTGTGGATCAGTACGGAAATGAGCATGAGTTTCTGGCGGACTATTTTGAGAATGCGTATGAGGCGCTTTCCAACGTTTTCCTGAAAGGGTATCAATGGCCATTCGACAGCAGAAAGGTCCTGGACGGTTCTTCCGTGATAGACATTCTGGTTTACAGAGAGTGTGTGCTGAAGAAGCGAAAGGTGTATCTGGACTATACGAAGAATCCTTTTCAGCTGCGTGATATTTCGTTCGAAAAGCTGTCCGATGAAGCGTACACTTATTTGCGGCGAGCCGATGCCTGCTTTGGGACACCCATCGAAAGACTGGAGAAAATGAACCCTCCTGCAGTTGAGCTATATCGTTCCAAGGGGCTTGATCTTCACCGGGAGTGTCTGGAGATCGCCCTTTGCGCGCAGCATAACAACGGCGGCATCGGGGTCGACCTCTGGTGGGAAACAGATGTGCCCGGGCTTTTTGCCGTCGGCGAATGCGCGGGCACGCACGGCATTACGCGACCGGGCGGTTCGGCGCTGAATGCCGGGCAGGTCGGCTCGCTGCGCGCCGCTCTGTATGTGTCTCACACGGAGCGGATCGTGGCGGAGGACGCCTTCGCCGCTGCCCTCAAGAAGGCGGAAAAGAAGCATCAGAAACTGAAAAAAGCGGTGCTTGGAAATCCCGACACCCTGTTTCGATACATTGAACAGATGCGGCGGCTCATGTCGGATCATGGCGGCGCGATCCGAAATATGGAGGCTGTCAAGGAGGCGTATGACACGGCCCGCTCCCTGCTATCCGATTTTGAAAGCAGGGTGGGGATCCCGGATGAAAAAGACATGGGGCTTGTGTACATGCTCAGGAGCATGCTGCTGACCCAATGCGCTACGCTGCTTTCCATGGCGGATTTCGCAAAAACGATGGGGGCGACGAGAGGTTCGGCACTGTACACTGATGCAGAGGGAACCTTGCGGAAGGGGCTGGAGGAAACATTCCGTTTCGTTCCTGAAACGACGTTTTCCGGGGACAGGATCCAGCAGGTCAGATATGACGGGCAACGGTTCGCCTGCTTCTGGCGCGATGCGAGGCCGATCCCCGATGAGGACAACTTCTTTGAAAATGTCTGGGCAGGGTACAGAAAAAACCAGAACATTTTCTGAGGATGAGGAGGGATTTGGGTGTTCAAAACAGGACTGGTATCTGTCTCCTTCAGAGAACTTACGCCAAGGGAAATCCTGACGGCCATGAAAGATGCCCACCTTGGCTGTATCGAATGGGGCAGCGACGTACATGCTCCGTTTGATAACGACAAGGCGCTTTCTGAAATCGCTGCGCTTCAAAGGGAATATGACATTGCGTGCTGCTCCTATGGCACCTATTTCCAGATCGGGCGGGAGAAACCGTGGGAGATTGTGCCATATGCGCGCGCTGCTGCGGTGCTGGGAACACGGACGCTGCGCGTGTGGGCAGGCAATAAGAGCAGCGAGGACTATACGCCAGAGGAAAGAGCGCAGTTTGTCGAGGCGTGCAGGCAGCTGGCGGATATAGCCGAAAAGGAGAATGTCATCCTTTGTCTGGAGTGTCATAACTGGACGATGACGGACCGGCTCGCATCCGCGCTGGATCTGATGGAGCGGATCCATTCGAAGCATTTCAGAATGTACTGGCAGCCCAATCAATTCGTCAGTCAGGAAGCAAATCTTGCTTATGCGGAAAAAATCGCCGGTTATGTGGACACCATTCACGTTTTTAACTGGCGGGGCAACGAGCGGTTTCCGTTATCTGCAGGAAAGGATAGCTGGCGGGAATACCTGGGGCGGTTCAGCGGCAACGAAACGCTGCTGCTTGAATTTATGCCGGACGATTCGCTGGACAGTCTGAAGACGGAGGCGGATGCGCTGCTTCATCTGGCAGGAGGAATGCAATCATGAAATCTATCCTATTGTCTGATTATGTTGGGGTGCCGCAGGGCGTGTACCAAAGGGAAACGCTGGATCTTCTGCATGAAGAAGCGGATCTGGAGAGGACCTGTCTGACGAGCCGGGACATTCGGAATCATCCTGAACGGTATCGGGAGGTTCGATACATGTTTTCCACATGGGGTTGTCCCGCTTTTTCGGAGGAGGAGCTCCGCGAGTTGCTGCCTTCGCTGGAATGCCTTTTTTATGCCGCAGGTTCTGTGCAGGAATTTGCAAGGCCGTATCTGCGGCGGGGCGTCAGAATCTTCAGCGCATGGGGAGCCAATGGCATTCCTGTTGCGGAATACACAACGGCGCAGATCCTGCTTGCCAACAAGGGCTTTTTTGTCACCTCCCGCTATGCGAGCCGGGGGGACAGGAAGACCGCGCAAGACGCCGTGGCGCAGTTCTGCGGGAACTATGATGTGAACGTGGGCATCATTGGCGCCGGGATGATCGGCAAACTGGTCATCCGGATGCTTCAAGGACACAAGGTGAATGTTTGGGTGTTCGACCCGTTTTTGCCAGACGCGCAGGCGGCCGAACTGGGGGTGCGGAAGTGCGAATTGCCGTTCTTGTTTGAAAATTGCCGTACGGTCTCGAACCATCTGGCCAATAACGCGGCCACGCAGGGCATGCTCAATGGCGCGCTGTTTGAAAAAATGATGCCGTATGCGACCTTTATTAATACGGGGCGGGGTGCGCAGGTGGTGGAGGGCGATCTGATCCGGGTGCTGATCGACCGTCCCGATCTGACCGCCGTTCTGGATGTGACATTTCCTGAACCGCCGGTGGAGGGTTCTCCGCTGTATGCGCTGGAGAATTGCATCCTTACGCCGCATATCGCCGGGAGCATAGGCAACGAGTGGCATCGAATGTCCGTGTATATGCGGGAAGAATATCTGCGTTACATCTCGGGCGAGAAGTGTCTGTATGAAGTGACGGAAGCGATGCTTCAGACGATGGCGTGAATGCGGTCTGACGTTATAACGCAGCCCAGACATGAAAAGACCATTTGGCGGGGGATCGATCGTTTCATAAAAAAAGCCGTGGGTTTCCACGGCTTTTTGGCTTCTTTATTTGCCTGCCCATAGGGAGGCGGATGCGGCGCTGCGGTCGAAAGGGGCAGCGTGACTGCTGACGGTGCGGCGTATCGGTCTGTCTGCTTTAGGCTTTTTGCTAGCCGCTTATCCGCCCGCAAAAAGGGCGTGGAAACGTGCGGCTACCCCGGTGGCGCTGCCGTGTGCAGGCCGCTTTTACAGGCGCAGCCCCTTGATATCCTTGACCCGTGACAGGATCATATTGCAGCTGCAGCTGACCACGCCGGGCAGGGGGTCGATGACCGTGTGCAGAAAGGCTTCCATTTCCTCGGCGGAGGCGGCGACGGCATGGACATGCAATTTGTCCTTCCCGGTCACACGGTAGATCTGCGTGACGGTATCGTGCTGATTTAAGATTGCTGTGACCTGCGGCAGGCAGGCCGGTATTGTTTCGATCTCAAAATAGCAGGACACCGCGCCGCTGATCTTCTGCGGATTGATTACCGTCGTGTATTCTTCAATGATCCCTTTCTGCTCCAGCGCCTGTATTCTGGTCTTGACCGCGACCCTTGATATGCCGATCTTTTCTCCAAGATCAGAATAGGAAATGCGCGCGTTTTCGATCAACAGCCGCACGATTTTCTGATCCAGTTCATCCAGCCCGTCCAGATACATGGTGCTCCCTCCATCTGCGAGATTTCTGCGACCATATTAGCACTTCTGCTTCGAAAAGTAAACGTCCATGTTGACTTGACGCTGCGAAAAGGTTATAATACTTTCAAAACGTAAGATGTAACTTGCATTATGGAGGAAGAAAATGAAGGGAGATTTGACAAAGGGGCCGGTCGTCCGTTCCATGCTGCTGTTTGCCGTTCCCATGATTTTAGGGGATCTGCTGCAGCAGTGCTACAATCTTGCTGACACGCTGATCGTCGGGCAGTTTCTGGGTCGGAACGCCCTTGCGGCAGTCGGCTCCTCCTTCACGCTGATGACCTTCCTTACTTCCATTCTTCTTGGCCTGTGCATGGGAAGCGGCGCGCTGTTTTCCATGCGGTTCGGGCAGCGGGATGAGCATGCGCTCGGCGAAAATCTCTGCGCGTCTTTCTTTTTTATTGCGCTTGTGACGGTGGGTTTGAACATGCTGGCCTATGCGGGGCTGGACGGGCTGCGCGTGTTCCTTCGTGTGCCTGACGAAGTCTGGGACGACATGCGGGCGTACCTGTTCGTCATTTTCATGGGGATCCCCGCCGTTTTTCTGTACAACTATTTTGCATCTTTTCTGCGGGCGATCGGCAATTCTGTCGTACCGCTGGCTTTTCTGGCTGCTTCCGCGGTGCTGAATATCGCCCTTGATCTCTGGTTTGTCATCAGGCTCAACAGGGGCGTCGCCGGCGCTGCGGAAGCGACGGTCATCGCCCAGTATCTGTCAGGCGCAGGGATCGCCGTTTATACGCTGGTGCGCTTTCCGCAGGCGCGTTCGATAGGACGCTTCCGCGCCCTGCGCCGGGAACGCATCCGTGAGATCATTTCCTTTTCCACGCTGACCTGCGTCCAGCAGTCGGTCATGAACCTTGGCATCCTGATGGTTCAGGGGCTTGTCAACAGCTTCGGCCCCGTGGTGATGGCCGCCTTTGCCGCCGCCGTGAAGATCGACGCGTTCGCCTATATGCCGGTGCAGGACTTTGGCAACGCCTTCTCCACATTCATCGCCCAGAACTACGGCGCAAAAGAAAAAGCCCGCATTCGTTCCGGGTTGAAAAATGCCGTATGCATTTCGGCGGTTTTCTGCGTGATCCTCTCCGCCCTGGTCTGCGCCTTTGCCAGACCGCTGATGACGGTTTTTGTGGAAGGCGGCGAAACGGAGGTCATTCGGGAAGGGGTGCGGTATCTGCGTATCGAAGGCGCGTTTTACTGCGGCATCGGCTGCCTCTTCCTGCTCTACGGTCTGTACCGTGCGCTGGGAAAGCCGGGGATGAGCGTCGTCCTGACGGTCATTTCACTGGGCACGCGTGTTGCGCTGGCCTACCTGCTCTCCGCGGTTCCCGGAATCGGCGTGGCCGGCATCTGGTGGGCTGTTCCCATTGGCTGGGCGCTGGCAGACCTGACCGGTCTGCTTTATTACAGGCGTCATTGGAAAACGCTGCTTGCCTGAAACCGGGAAATATCCGGAAGCGGCGGCTGGCTGCCTGCCCGAGCAGGCGCGCAGGCCGCATTGGACCTGACGCGAGGCGCGGCGTGGGGAACAGGGCGGGAACCGTGTGACCGTATCCTTTCGCAGGGACGCTTATGCAGGCAAAGAAAAACGGCGCGCAAGCTGGCGCGCCGATGAAGCACCGCACCGCTTTTTTGCGGCGCGGACAGTTCAGGGGGATTCGGGAGCAACGGCGCTCAGCGGGATGCGGATGGTGACCCGCGCCCCTTGCTGGTTTTCCAGCGTCAGGGAAGCGAGGGGGCCGTAGTACATGTGCAGACGCTCCTGAATGTTCTTCAGGCCGTACCCTCCGGTGTGCGCGGGCGGGACGGTACCGTCCCGGTTGTTCAGCCCGACGCCGTTGTCTGCGATGATGATGTTCAGGTATTCCTGATCGTCCAGCGTTTCCGTATCCGCCCGCATCCAGATGTGCCCGTCCGACACGTTGCGGAACTGCAGCCCGTGAACGATGCTGTTTTCTACAATAGGCTGCAGCAAAAGCTTCATGACGGGATAGTCGGCCACGGCGGGATCCATCTGAATGTCCAGGGGAATGGCGGACTGGAAACGGATGTTCTGAATGTCCATATACAGCCGCACGTGCTCGAATTCATCCTTGAGCGGGATGAAATCGCTGCCGCCGCTGAGGCTGAGGCGGTAGAACTGGGACAATTTGACCACAATGGTCCGCACCCGCTCCGGGTCGTCCGCAGACCAGGAGATCAGATCGAGGGTGTTGTAAAGGAAATGGGGGTTGATCTTGCCCTGCAGCACCCGCAATTCCAGCGCGCGCATTTCCCGGCTCATTTCCTGTTGGGCGTCCATCAGCGCACGGGTCTTGCGCACCATGGTGTTGAAGGAGACCTGCATGTCGCCTATTTCGTCGCAGCGGTCTACGATGCAGGCGGCGGTATAGTCGCCCTGCTGCACCTTGCCCATTTCCTTCTGCAGAGAAAGGATGCTGGACATGCTGTGGCGGGCGTAGCGCCAGGCCATCAGGTAGACCGTCGCGCCGGTGAGCAGCACCAGCAGAAACAGCCGCAGCCGCAGCGCGTCCACTTCCCGGGTGGTTTCGCTCAGGGGGGTGGCGTAGGCTACCCGCCATCCGCTGGAGGCGAGCCGGGCGGCGCTGAGCACATAACCGTTGCGGATCAGGCTGTCGCCGCTGCTCAGGGTCGACACATCGGACAGCAGTTCCTCCGGGACGTCTTCGGTGGCGACCAGCAATTGCCCGTCCGCCCCAAAGAGCATGCCCGCGCTGTGAGCGCCAGGGAGGGCGTTCTGCAGGCAGTCCATCAGCTGGCGGACGGGAATATCCACCCCGACGATGCCGATGACGTGCAGCACGTTTTTGCTGTCGCGGACGGGGGTGAACACCGTCAGCACGTTCCGGGGCTCGTCCCTGACCTGATAATAGGTGTATACATCGGAGTAATAGAACATTTTATAGACCGTGTCGGTCAGCACCTGATCGCTCCAGCTGCAGGCCCAGAAATCGGACAGTGGGTTGCACAGGGGCTGGGAACGGCTGTAGCGAAAATCGTCGTTGATGTACAGGCGGATATCCAGCCCGAGGGACATGTTGCGGAAGCTGTCCGCCGTTTTGGACAATTCCTTCAGATCGTCGATCTGGTCGACCAGCGGGGTGGACAGCGGGTCTTTTGACAGGATCTCCCGCAGCTGGGACTGGCGCGCCACGTTGCGCACCGTGTTTTCCGCAGGCGCCAGCACATTTTCCAGCGCGCCGATGGACACGCTGGCAGCGTGGGCGCCGCCATTCACGGCCTGCCGGACGACCATCCCTTCAAACTGGTGGATGGATACCCAGGTCAGCGCCAGCACGGGGAGACACATGAAGACCAGATAGGAGACCAGCAGCTTTTTCTGAAACGACGCGTTGTCATAGACAGCGCGCAGGTGGCTGAAAATGTTCATGGGCATTCCTCACAGGTGCTTTTCTCTGTATTCCGTGGGGGTCAGACCAAAGTAGTCCTGAAAAGTGCGGGAAAAATAATTCGGGTTGGCGTAGCCTGTGGCGTGGGCGATCTCGGACACCTTCATGGCGGTGTTGCAGATCATGTTTTCCGCTTTCTGCATGCGCACCCGCAGAATGAACTGGCCGATGGTCTGGCCGGTGTTCTTTTTATACAGGTAACACAGATGGGTGGGGGTCACATAGACGTGGGCGGCGATGTCGTGGACGGACAGGTCGCTGTCCAGATGGCTGAGAATGTACCGCTCTGCGTCGAACACCACCCGTCCCCTGGCGGTCAGACGGTTGCGCAGATCCAGCAGCGCCTCCGTCAGGTCGATGATCAGATCCTTGACCGTGTCCAGATCCCGGGCGGCGCCGATCAGTTCCGTCACGCCGCTTTGAGGGGCGGTCTTCTGCTGGGTGACCAGCCACAGGGACAGTCGGCTGAGGGTATCCTTCATCAGCGGTATGTCCTGATAGCGGCAGGTGCGCATCACGCCGATGAGGGCTTCCAGCGTTTCCATGGCGGCGGAGATGCTGCCCTGCTGCACATGGCTCTGGAAGTCCGAAATTGCCTTGGAGGAGGGAACGTAGGGCTTCAGGCTGATCATTTCAGAGGAGATGACCCGACCGTGCCCCAAAAGAAAAGCGCTGGCGGAGGCGGCGTAGGCCTGCTGATAGCTCTGATGCGCCAGCGAAATGGCGGGAACCGGCTGCCCGAGGCCGATGCATACCACGCCCACATCCAGCGTGCGCAGGATCGGCGCCAGCCGTGCGGGCAGCTCGTCCGACGGCACGCCATCGGGCACGTTGGCCAGCCCTACGATGCCGTTGGTGACCGGCGAAACGACGAAGCGGCCCCCTAACTGCGCCTGCAGGGCGGCCTTGCATTTCTGAAGGGCGCGGCGGGTGTTGATGGTGCTGAGCACCGGGGCGTTTTCACCGGCTGGGGGCTCCAGACGGATGATGAAGCTGAACAGGGGCGTCTGATCTTGAAGCGGATAGGGCACCGCGCCGGCGCGTTCGCCCGAAATGAGGGACAGCGCGAGGCCATCTTCATCCACATTCGCCGGGGCGGGGCGGGGCACACAGCTGGCCTTGGCCCGCTCCACCGCGCTGATCAGCTCGGAGAGCTGGAAGGGCTTGTCGATAAAATCCACGGCGCCCAGCTGAATGGCGCTTTTCAGGTATTCCCGGTTGGAATAGCCGCTGATGAACAGCACGGCAGCGTTCAGACGGCGGGCGGAAAGGGCGTTGGCCAGCGCGATCCCGTCCATGCGGGGCATGCGCACGTCGCAGATGATGATGTCCGGGCGCAATTGCTCCGCCAGCGCCAGCGCTTCCACGCCGTCCCGGCCTTCGCCCACGATCTCCACATGCATCAGCGACCAGTTGACCGCGGTGCGCAGACCGTGGCGCGTGGCCGGCTCGTCGTCCACGATCAGCATGCGGTAGATGCGTTCGGTTTCCTGCGGCATGGCGTCTCCCTCCTGTCAGAAAGCGCTTCTTTATTTCAGTATTATACCAGAAATATGCGTTTATGGCAACCGGCAGGGCGGAAACGGTCGAAAGACGGACGTACGGAACAAAAAAGATAAAACGTAAAATATTTGCCTAAATCGTAATTCTGGAGAAGGCATGGTTGTAAAATGCGCAAAAAAATGATGCTGGTTTCAAAATTGTTTTCTTTACCGGCAGCGGAAAAGAAGCTAAAATGAAGGTGTTCAAAAACGAATGCGGCGAATAAAAAAGCACTGTAGGAAACTGAAGGAGGAAACAATTAAGTGAAAAGCCGGAGCGGATTGAGGGGGTATATGCGCAGGAACTACGACCTGTACCTGCTGCTGCTGCCCAGCCTCGCTTTCATCATTCTGTTTAATTTTGTGCCCATGTACGGCATCCAGATTGCGTTCCGCAAATACAATCTGTTTGCCTCCGACGCAGGCCCCTGGGCGTCCATCGCGGCCAGCAAGTGGGTGGGTCTGAAGTATTTCCATCAGGTCATGGGACGCAGCGATTTCCTTCGTGCTTTCAGCAATACGATCATTATCAGCGGCATGAAGATCCTGTTCATCTTCCCGCTGCCTATTATCTTTGCGATTATGCTCAACGAGGTGCGCAGCACCGCGTTCCAGCGCACCATCCAGCTGATCGTGTACATGCCCCACTTCCTTTCCTGGGCGGTCGTGGGCGGTCTGATGGTGGGGCTGCTGGGTTCCACCGGCCTTGTCAACCAGATGATCATGGCGCTGGGCGGACAGTCCGTCAAGTTCATGATGGATAACGGGGTGTTCCGCTGGGTGCTGGTGGTGTCCGACGCGTGGAAGGAGATAGGATGGAGCTCCATCATCTACTTCGCCGCCATCGCCGGGCTGGATCAGGAATGCTACGAGGCGGCCACCGTGGACGGTGCGTCCCGCCTGCAGCAGGTCTGGTACATCACCATCCCCGGTCTGATGCCCACCATCATCATGATGCTTATCATGCGCATGGGCAGCATTCTGGACGCAGGCTTCGGTCAGATTTTCGCCCTGTACAATTCCACCGTATATGAGAGCGCCGACATCATCGGAACTTACGTGTACCGTCTGGGTCTGGGCAAGCTGGACTTTTCCACGGGTACGGCGGTTGGTCTGTTCAATTCCGTCATCGGCTTCTTCCTGATGATTACGGCCAACCTGTGCGCCAAGAAGTGGTCCGGCAAGAGCATCTGGTAAGGGAGGAAACGATATGTCGACGCAAGCGAAGGTTATTGTACCCAAGAAGAAAAAACATCGTTTCAGCCTGATGAGCACCATCATTGTCATTCTGGTTGTCATCTTTGCCATTCTGGTGCTGCTGCCGGTTCTGAACGTGTTTTCAGAAGCCGTTTCCTCGCTGGGCTACGTCATGACCGGCGCGGTCACCTTCTGGCCCAAGGGATTCCAGCTGGATACGGTGCGCTACGTGCTGGGACGGTCGGAATTCCAGAGTGCCATTCAGGTGACCCTGACGGTCACCCTGGCGGGTACGGCGCTGGCCATGTTCCTCACCGTAACGGCGGCCTACCCCCTGTCCAAGCCCCACCTGAAGGGACGCAAGGTGTTCCTGTACATGTACGTCATCGTCATGCTGTTCGGCGCGGGCATGGTGCCCAACTATCTGCTGTACCGTTCGCTGAACCTGACCAACACCATCTGGGCGCTCATTTTCTCCGGCGCGTTCAGCGTGTATAACATGTTCATCGTGAAAAACTACATGGAGAGTCTGCCGGAGGCGGTAGAAGAAAGCGCCATGCTGGACGGCGCGGGCAACATCACCATCCTGACCCGCATCGTGCTGCCCATGTCCCTGCCGGTCTTGGCCACCATGACCCTGTTCTATGCCGTGGGCTACTGGAACAGCTACTTTGCCGGCGTGATGTACATTACCAAGCCCTCTCTCAAGCCTCTGCAGCAGTACCTGCTGGATCTGGTCAACGCCACCAGCAACTCTACGGACAACCAGATGATGAACTCCAGCAATCAGGATCTGGCCGAGCAGATCGCCAACATGGGTGGCCGGGGCATGCAGGCGGCCACCATCACCCTGTCCATGCTGCCCATCATGTGTGTGTATCCCTTCCTGCAGAAGTATTTCGTCAAGGGCATCACTATCGGCTCGGTGAAGGGCTGACGGCAATCATCGTATCTGTTGATGACGGCGGACAATGCCGTTCTCATAAATAAAAAGGAGGAATCAGCTCATGAAGACCCTGACCAAGGTTCTGTCTCTGGTGATGGCTGTGTCTCTGCTGTGCGGCCTGTGCAGCTTTGCCGTGGCGGAAGAACAGCCCACCCTGAAGATCCTGAACAACTACCTGTCCTTTGACCCCAACGAGGATCCCATCGGCAAGCTGGTGCAGGAAGTCACCGGCATCAAGGTGGAATTCTACCTGCTGCCCCAGACGGATGCTGACCAGCATCTGCTGATGGAAATCGCCGGCGGCGCGGACTATGACATCGTGTTCCACGGTTCTCTGTCCGGCTGGGGCGAAATGATGAACCAGAACGCCGTGATGGACATCACCGACCTGCTCAAGGAAGGCGGCGAGAACATCCTAGCGGCTGACACCGACATGGCCTGGAGCACCGTGACCGACGAAGACGGCCGCATCTGGGGTATGCCCTATGAAGCGCAGGTGCCCGCCCATCATGACGACAACGCCTACGGCCAGCTGCGCACCGGCATCGGCTTCCGCAGCGACATGCTGGAAGAGCTGGGCATGGAAGTGCCCCACACGCTGGACGACCTGCTGAAGGTGTACCGTGCCTACAAGGAAAAGACCGGCAACATCCCGCTGACCGTGCAGAACACCCCCTGGCTCAACGACATCATGAGCGCCTTCAACATGAGCAACGCCGTGGTCTGGTATGATCTGGACGGCGCCTACACGCCCCTGCTGAAGCATCCCGAGCTGGTGAACTACCTCAAGTTCATGCAGGATATGTATTCCGAGGGTCTGCTGGATGCGGACTTCGCCATCAACACCTCCAACGCCCGCATGGAAAAATTCACCAACGGCACCGCGCTGTCCACCACCGTGGGCTTCTGGGATATCCCCGGTCTGAAGACCTCTCTGGAACTGAGCAACCCCAACGCCAAGGTGCTCATCAGCAACCTGCTGGGCAACGGCACTGAGGAAAAGGTGCCCCTCTACATCGGCAAGGGCATCGGCTACATCACCTGGATTCCCCGCACCGCCAAGAACCCCGAACTGGCCATCAAGTACCTGAACATCCTGGCCGATCTGGACACCGCCAAGCGGGTGTACATCGGTGAAGAAGGCGTGTCCTTCACGGAGACCGAAGAAGGCTTCTATCCCATCTTCCCCGCCTTCAGCGAGTACATGAACTCCGACAAGTACATCGCCATGCTGAACCCCACCTACGGTTCTCAGTGGTGGCAGGCTCGCGCCCGCAAGACCGCCGAAATGGCCGAAGCCTTCGACTACATGAACTCCCGTATCGACGAATATGAGATGGTGCCCTACTACACCTCCTACGCGGCTTCTCTGCCCGAGGTGCAGGAATATCAGTCCACCCTCAACCAGATGGTGACTGACGCCATGCTCAAGGCCATCGTGACCGGTGAAGACGCCCAGACCGCCATTGACAACATCATCAAGGATTGGGACACCCAGGGCGGCGCCGAACTGGAAGAAGCGATGCAGAAGTTCTACGACGAGAACAAGGATCTGTTCGTGTTCTAAGGTCAGACCTCAAAACGGACGGCCGTCCCCGGAAACGGAGACGGCCGTCTCTGTTCGCAGGAAGGGAGAATATCATGGAACAGACGTTGCAATTTAACCGGACCTTTGACGTGGTGGTGCTGGGCGCCGGCACCGCCGGCTGCGCCGCCGCGCTGGCTGCGGCGGACGAAGGCAAACGGGTGTGCGTGGTGGAACAGCTGGGCGGCCCCGGCGGCAGCGGCAGTCTGGGACTGGTCACGCCGCTGATGAGCACCTGCATCGAGGGGAACCCCATGTGCTCCTATATCGGTCAGGAGATCAACGGGCGGATGGAACGGGAAGGGTTCGCCATCCACGGGGGTACGGTGTTCGATCCGGTGATGCTCACCTTTGTGCTGGAAGAAATGCTCCATGAGCGGGGGGTGACCATGATGTATCACACCTTCCTGGCGGATGTGGAGCGGACGGAAAATAAAATCACCGCCGCCATTGTGGAAAACAAGGACGGCCGCGGCGCGGTGCGGGGCGGCGTATTCATCGACGCCACCGGCGATGCGGACGTGTGCGTCCGGGCGGGGCTTGAAACCCTCCATGGAGATGAGGAAACGGGTAAAAACCAGCCTGTCAGCCTGCGCTATGTGCTGGGCGGCATCGACTGCCGGGCGTTCTGGGCGTTCTACCAGCGCTTTGATCTAAGCGCCCGCCCCTATACGCCGGGCTATGGTTCCTGCGCGGTCACGCTGCGCAATAATCACGCCCGTCCGCTGGATCCCGTGTTTGAGGAAGCGGTGGCCGCAGGCGACCTGACGGTGGAGGACGGTCTGTACTGGCAGTGCTTCTTCGTGCCCGGACGGGAGGATTGTATTGCCTTCAACTGCCCGGAATTCTTTGATATTCACGACGCGGCGGCCAATGACAGCCTCTGTCAGGTACAGGTGCAGGGCAAGCTGGCCATTCTGCGCCAGCTGAAGTTCTATCGGAAGTATTTTGAGGGCTTCGAGCATGCAACCGTCAACACGGTGTCTGCGTTCGTGGGCATCCGGGAGAGCCGCCGTGCAGTGACCGAGCATGTGGTGACGGCAGAGGAATGCGCGAGCCATACCAAGTTCCCGGACGCCGTGTGCCAGAGCAACTATCCCATCGATGTGCACGGACGGAAGCTGAACACCTATGCGCGGGTGACCCGGGACGCGGACGCGCCGTATTTTGAGGTGCCGTTCCGGGCGCTGGTGGTCAAGGGCGTGGACAACCTGCTGGTGGCAGGACGCAATCTGGGCGCCGAGTTCATGGCGCAGAGCGCCATCCGCATCATTCCCACCTGCCGTGCCATGGGCGAGGCGGCGGGTCTGGCGGCGGCCATGGCGCTGAACGAAGGGGTCGCCCTCCGGGAACTGGACGGAAAACGGGTGCACGACCGCATGACGGCGCGGGGCGCGCATTTCGCCGGTATGACGGAGACACATTGAGACAAATTGACGGTATAAATCCGGGCGTCGCTTTTGCCAAAAAGCGACGCCTTTTTCATGTCGGAATAAAAAATATCCTCAATTATAATGCGAAAAAATGGTCATGCAGGGTCCGACGGGCGTAAAATCCTCGCCGGGACGCTTTACAAAAAAAAGACATCCACGTATAATAAGAATGGCGCAGGGTATGCATGAAAGCGCGCTGCGCAGAGAACGGGGGCGAGGACATGAACATACTGCACCTGAAATACGCGGTGGAGGTGGCTCGGGCAGGGTCCATCAACAAAGCGGCGGAAGCGTTGTACATGAACCAGCCCAACCTGAGCCGCGCCATCAAGGAACTGGAAAACTCGCTGGGTATTACCATCTTCGGCCGCAGCGCCAAGGGGATGTACGTCACCCCCGAGGGAGAAGAATTTCTGGGGTATGCCCGCAGCATTCTCCAGCAGATCGACGAGGTGGAGGCGCTGTACAAGGCAGGAGCGCCCGTCAAGCAGCAGTTTTCCATATCGGTGCCGCGCGCCAGCTACATTTCCGCCGCCTTTGCCCAGTTCACCAAGGGCATCTCAAAGGAAAAGGCGGAGATCTTCTACAAGGAGACCAATGCCATGCGGGTGATCCACAATATCATCCGTTCCGACTATAAACTGGGCATTCTGCGCTACGCCTCCAATTTCGACAAGTACTTCAAAAGTCTGCTGGATGAAAAGGGGCTGAATTACGAACTGATCACCGAGTTCCGCTATGTGCTGGTCATGCACCGCGAGCATCCGCTGGCGCAGCAGGAAACGGTGTCTACCGCGGATCTGGCGCCCTACATTGAGATCGCGCACGCCGACCCCTACGTGCCGTCATTGCCCATGTCGACGGTGCGCAAGGAGGAAATGCCCAACGATACGGATCGACGGATCTTCGTCTTTGAACGGGCAAGCCAGTTCGACCTGCTCA
The DNA here is from genome assembly GCA_934662505.1 of uncultured Clostridia bacterium. GTDB lineage: Bacteria > Bacillota > Clostridia > Christensenellales > Aristaeellaceae > SVGT01. Next base: position 80,027 of record CAKUKE010000001.1, read on the forward strand.
GTCAGAATCACGAAACGTTCATGTGGGTGTCGCCCGTGCCGGCGGAAACGCTGGCACGCTACGGGCTGGTGCAGAAAAAATGCGCCGAGAACAGAAAAGTGTACAAGGACGTGCTGATTTACCGGCAGGACTATCATCTGACGGCGCTGGATCAGGCGTTCATCACCGAACTGTGCAGGGCAAAGCGTCTGTACCTGTAAGATTCGGGGATATATCCTGAAAGATGCAATGGTTATATCAAAAACGACAACTTCCGTTAAGAACGCAAATCTGTTATAATCAACAGGATATGCGTTGACGGCATGCGGGCGGGGACATGACGGTTTTCAGGGCCTCCGCCGGGAGGAAAGGGCAGGAGAGAGAGCATGCAGCTGGATCGGGTGATCGCCGTTCGGACGGACAAGACGGTGTTTAAGGACGGCGACCGGTGCGTGAAGGTGTTCGGCGGCGCTTATGACAAGGCGGACGTGCTCAGCGAAGCGCTCAATCAGGCGCGGGCGGAGGAAGCAGGGCTTCCGGTGCCGCGGGTGCTGGAGGTGGGCGTGGTCAACGGACGGTGGGCCATCGTTTCCGACCTGATCCGGGGAACGACGCTGGACGAGACGCTGGAGCGCGACCCGGAGGGGTGCATCCCCCGGCTGGCGGCGATGCAGGCCGACCTGCACAGAGCGCCGTGCCCCATTCTGCCCAGACTGCGGGATCGAATGGTGCGTCGCATCCAGCAGACGGAACTGCCGGCCACCGTGCGCTACGAGCTGTGCGCCCGGGTGGAAAACATGCCGCAGAAGCACCAGCTGTGCCATGGCGATTTCCGACCCTCCAATGTGATGACGGATGAAAACGGCAAATGCTGGCTGCTGGACTGGAAGGAGGCAGCCCGGGGCGACGGGGCGGCGGACGCGGCCCGCACCTGCCTGACCCTGCGCATGAGCGGGCGGGGGAGCCTTGCGGACAATTATGCCGCATGCTATTGTGAAAAAAGCGGTACGGACAGAGAAAGCCTGCGCCGGTGGCTGCCCATGGTTGCCGCGGCAAGGCTGACGTCGGCTCGTGCGCAGGAGCGTGCGCTGCTCATGACATGGCTGAAGGAAAACGGCGTCGTCTGATACGGGCGTTTCCGGGAAGAGGAATGCTTCCTCCTCCCTGATACACAAATAGATGGAAAATGCATTGAGGAGGCAAACACAATGAAAATCACGGTTTGTATCGGTTCTTCCTGCCACATCAAGGGTTCCCGTCAGGTGGTGGAGCAGCTGCAGGAACTGGTGGAGAAGCATCAGCTGCAGGACAAGGTGGAACTGGCCGGCACCTTCTGCATGGGCAAGTGCCAGCAGGGCGTGTGCGTGACGGTGGATGACGAGTTTTTCTCCGTATCCCCTGAAACGGTACAGTCCTTCTTTGAGGAGAACGTGCTCAAGAAGCTGTAATGCGCCGCCGCGTCCGGCAAAACGCGCGGTCAATCGGATTCGCGGGCAGAAGCGAATCCTGAGAAGGGAGAGGCAGAGCCATGCCCAATTGCCTGACACTGAAGAAATCAAACTGCAAAAACTGCTATAAGTGTATCCGTCACTGCCCGGTCAAATCCATCCGTTTTTCCGGGAATCAGGCCTACATCATCGGCAACGAGTGCATTTTGTGCGGTCAGTGCTTTGTGGTGTGCCCTCAGGACGCCAAGGAGATTGTGGACGAGACCGAGAAGGTCAAGGTGATGCTCCAGTCGGACGAGCCGGTGTACGTCAGTCTGGCGCCCTCTTTTGCGGCCAATTATGACGGCGTGGGCATCGAGCAGATGGAGCACGCGCTGCAGCAGCTGGGCTTTGCCGGGGCGGAGGAGACGGCGCTGGGCGCCACCATGGTCAAGCGGGAGTACGAAAGACTGCTGCATGACGAGCACCGGGACGTGCTCATTTCCTCCTGCTGCCATTCGGTCAATCTGCTCATTCAGAAATACTACCCCTCCGTGCTGCCCTATCTGGCGGACGTGGAGTCGCCCATGCAGGCGCACTGCGCGGATATCAAGCGCCGCCACCCCAACGCCAGGACGGTGTTCATCGGCCCCTGCGTGGCCAAGAAGGACGAGGCGGAGCACTATGCGGGCATTGTGGACGCGGTGCTCACCTTTGATGAACTGACCGCCTGGATGGAAAAGAAGGGGGTCACCCCTGAAAAGCGCCGGGACAAAAACCCGGAGAGCCGGGCGCGCTTTTTCCCCACCACGGGCGGCATTCTCAAAACCATGGCCTGCGAGGAACCGGGGTACACCTATCTGGCCATCGACGGGGTGGAACGGTGCAAGGATGTGCTGCGGGATATTGAAAACGGCGCCATTCACCACTGCTTCATTGAAATGTCCGCCTGCGTGGGCAGCTGCGTCGGCGGTCCGGTGATGGAAAAGACCAACAACGCCCCCCTGCGGGAATACATGGCCATCGCCGCTTATGCGGGCGAGCGGGATTTTGACGTGCCCCAGCCCGAGGAAGGCATGCTGCACAAGAATTTCGAGTATATCGAACGGAAGGCGCAGATGCCCAGCGAGGCGGAGATCCGCCAGATCATGCGGCAGCAGATGGGCAAAATGAAGCCCTCGGACGAGCTGAACTGCGGCTCCTGCGGCTACGACACCTGCCGTGAAAAGGCCATCGCCATTTATCAGGGCAAGGCGGAGGTGTCCATGTGCCTGCCTTTCCTGAAGGAAAAGGCGGAGTCCTTCTCGGACAGCATCGTCAACAACACCCCCAACGGTCTGATCGTGCTCAACGAAGACCTGGAGGTGCAGCAGATCAACAACGCCGCCCGCCGCATCATGAATATCCGCGCGGCCTCCGACGTGCTGGGCGAGCCGGTGGTGCGCATTATGGATCCGACCGCGTTCATGCAGGCGCTGAGCACGGGGCGGGATGTGCGCAACCAGAAGACCTATCTGCCCGAGTATAAAAAGTACGTGGAGCAGACGGTGGTGTACGACAAGGAGTACCGGCTGCTCATCTGCATCATGCGGGATGTGACGGAGGAAGAAGCGGAGAAGGAGCGCAAGGAGCAGATCAGCCACCAGACGGTGGAGATTGCCGACAAGGTGGTGGACAAGCAGATGCGCATCGTACAGGAGATTGCGTCCCTGCTGGGCGAAACCGCCGCGGAAACGAAAATCGCCCTGACCAAGCTGAAGGAGTCGATCTCGGATGAATAATCTGTGCGCGGATATTGGCTTCAAAAGCATCAACCACGATGGCGAACAGCTTTGCGGCGACCATGTGGACATTGTGGAGCAGGGCGATAATTCCCAGGTGATCGTGCTGGCGGACGGCTTGGGCAGCGGCGTGAAGGCGTCCATCCTGTCCACACTGACCAGCAAGATCATTTCCACCATGATGGCCGCCAACCTCTCGCTGGAGGAGTGCGTGGCCACCATCGCGGCGACGCTGCCCGTGTGCTCGGTGCGGGGGGTGGCTTATTCCACTTTCACCATTCTGCACCTGATCGATAACGAGCGGGTGGAGATCATCCAGTACGACAACCCCCACGTGCTGCTCATCCGGGGGGATACCCATGTGGACTATCCCAAGACGGAAATGATCATCGGCGGCAAAAAAATCTACAAGTCCATGATCAAGCTGCAGGAGGGGGACGTGTTCGTCGCCATGAGCGACGGGTGTCCTCACGCGGGCATCGGTATGGCCTACAACTTCGGCTGGAAAATAGAGGACATCACCTCCTTCATGGAGACGGTGGTGCCCGTGGGCTACACAGCCAAGACCCTTTCCACCATTCTGGTGGACGAGTGCGACAAGCTCTACGGCGGCAAGCCCGGGGACGACGCCACGGCCTGCGTCATCCGCATCCGCCGGCGGGAGCCGATGAACCTGCTTTTCGGTTCGCCCGCCAACCGGGACGACGACGACCGGATGATGAGCCTGTTTTTCTCCAAGGAGGGCAAGCATATCGTCTGCGGCGGCACAACGTCCACCGTGGCAGCCCGTTATCTGCACAAGACCCTTCGTCCGTCCATCAAGTCCGACGACCCGGAAATCCCCCCCATCGCCGAACTGGAGGGGGTGGATCTGGTCACCGAGGGCGTGATCACCATCAACAAGGTGCTCACCTATGCCAAGGATTATCTCAAGGACAACGAGACCTACGAGCAGTGGGCCTTCAAGCGGGACGGCGCGTCGCAGATCGCCCGGCTGCTGTTTGAAGAGGCGACGGACATCAACTTTTTCGTGGGCAGGGCGATCAACCCTGCGCACCAGAACCCCGATCTGCCCATCAATTTTTCCATCAAAATGAATCTGGTGTCGGAATTGTCCGAGACCCTGAAAAAGATGGGCAAGCGAATCAAGGTAAGCTATTTCTAAGGAGGTACCCCGTGCGGAAGTTTGATACCAAGGTGCAGCACCTGAAATACAAGGTGCTGCGCGAAGTGGCGCGCATGGCCTGGAACGACACGCTGCTGGAGAACATGCTGGACATTCCCAAGATGATCGTTCCGGGCAAGCAGCCGACCATGCGCTGCTGCGTATACAAGGAGCGGGCCATTCTGGCCGAGCGTGTGAAGCTGGCCATGGGCGGCGACAAGGACAACCCCAACGTGATCGAGGTCATCGACATCGCCTGCGACGAATGCCCCGTGGGCGGCTACGAAGTGACCAACGCCTGCCGGGGCTGTCTGGCGCACCGCTGCGAGGACGTGTGCCGCCGGGGCGCGATCACCTTTGACCAGAACCATGTGGCGCACATTGACAAAAGCAAGTGTGTGGAGTGCGGCGCCTGCGCCAAGGTATGCCCCTATACGGCTATCGTGAGCCGCAAGCGCCCCTGTCAGAACGCCTGCAAGGTGAAGGCCATCAGCATGAACGAGGAAAAGGCCGCCACCATCGACAATGACAAGTGCATTTCCTGCGGCGCGTGCGTGTATCAGTGCCCCTTCGGCGCGATCATGGACAAGTCCTTTATTCTCAATGTCATCGATCTGCTGAAAAAGAGCCAGCAGGGGAGCGGGGACAAGCTTTACGCCATTGTGGCGCCCTCCATTTCCAGCCAGTTTACCTATGCCAAGCTGGGGCAGGTCATCTCCGGTCTCAAGCAGCTGGGCTTCCACACCGTGGTCGAGGCGGCGCTGGGGGCGGATATGGTGGCGCAGGCGGAAAGCCGCGAACTGGCGGAAAAGGGCTTCCTGACCTCCTCCTGCTGCCCGGCGTTTGTGGCGTACATCAAAAAGAGTTTCCCCCAGCTGCTGCCCTTTGTATCCCATAACCTGTCGCCCATGGGCGCCATTGCGCAGTACATCAAAAAAACCACGCCCAACGCCAAGACGGTCTTCATCGGCCCCTGCACGGCGAAGAAGGCGGAGGTGCAGCTGGATACCATCAAGCCCTATATTGACGGTGTGCTGACCTTTGAGGAACTGCAGGCGCTGTTTGACAGCAGGGATCTGGACATTACCACCCTGCCGGAAGACGTGCTGGATAACGCCTCCTATTTCGGCCGCATCTTTGCCCGCAGCGGCGGTCTGTCCGACGCGGTCGCCGAGGCGCTCAAGGAACAGCAGATCGACTTCGACCTGAAAGCCTGCTCCTGCGACGGGATCGAGGCGTGCCGCATGGCGCTGCTGAAAAAGAGCAAGAACGTGCTGGACGCCAACTTTATTGAGGGTATGGCCTGCATCGGCGGCTGCATCGGCGGTGCCGGCTGCCTGACCCACGGTGAAAAGAACAAGGCCGAGGTGGACAAGTACGGCATGGAAGCCTACGAAAAGACCATCGCCGAGGCGGTATCCGTGCTCAAATAAAAGGAAAAGGCGCGCCGGTTTGACCACCGGCTCCAAAAACAGAAAAACGCCCCCGTGGCAGCGCACAGGCTGCTGCGGGGGTTTTTGCTTTGAAAAAACTGCAGGAAATCGCGCCATTTCCTGCTTTCCGTCGACGGCCACTCCGCGACCGTGGGAAAAGGTTGGGGCTGCACGCAGCATGCAGCCCCATGGTTGCGACTGCTCCGCGGCCGTAAAAGGGCATGCAGTGCGGGTGTACCCCCTGCGCGGCACAGGAAAAAGAGCGAGACCGTCTTCTGCCGCAGTCCCAGTTTTTTGATGGCGCACCTCCTTGCGCGGCGCAGGGAAATGCCGAACGGAACAGGATACAAGAGCAAACAGCAAGTGTACCCCTGCGTGGCGCGGGGAAAGGAGCAGACGGTGCGTACGTGGCGCTGCACACCGCCGAGATCGCGGCGGGACATGCTTTACCATGACGCCGGCGGCGGATCGGGGCGGCTGCGGCGTTTGAAAAACGCATCCGCTTTATTTACTGGCTGTTTACCCGTCATTCAATTTCCCTTCACATTTTCCCATAGACTGGATAACGAGGGGAAAAACGGAAGGAAAGGTGGATCAGGCATGGCAGAAACGGCAGCCGTCAAACGTCCTAAACGCAAAAGGCGTGTTTTACGGCGAATCCTGACGGTTTTCATCATCCTGGCGCTGACGGCAGGTGCCGGCATTTACGCGTATTCCTCCCTTCGGGAGGCGTACACCACGACCTATACCGGCTATACAGCCAGTATCGGCAGCATCTCCAACGCGCTGAGCTTTTCGGGCAGCCTGTCGCTGATCGACAGTCAGACCTACGCTGCGGAGACGGACGCCACCGTCCGCACCGTTTATGTGCAGGCAGGGGATCAGGTGCAGACGGGGGATAAGCTCGTTCGCCTGTCCGGCGGCGGGACGGTCAAGGCGACCTTTGACGGACGGGTCAACAGCGTCAAGGTGGCGGAGGGCGATACGGTGTCGGCCGGTACGGCGCTGGTGCAGGTGGCGGATTTTACGCACCTGAAAGCGAGCATTCGCGTGGATGAGTATGACATTTCCGACGTATACGTGGGGCAGAAATGCACGGTGACGGCGACGGCGGTCGAGAAGTCCTTTGAAAGCCAGATCGCGGAGATCGATTATATTTCAGCCTCGGCGGGCAGCGTGGCCTATTACACTGCCACCGTCTACGTGGATGTGGACGAAGGGGTATACCCCGGCATGCAGGCGACGGTCTCCATTCCGCAGGAGGAAGCGGAAAACGTGGTGGTGCTCAAGGAAGACGCCATCAGCTTTGATGAGGACAACAGCGCCTTTGTATATATGTATGACGACAGTCAGGAGCTGATCAGGGTGCCCATTGAGGTGGGCGTGAGCAACGGCAACTATGTGGAGATCAGATCCGGTCTGGACGCAGGCGATGAGGTGTACGTGGAGGCCGAGGTAAAAACGGAGGCCTCCGGGCTGAGCGGACTGATGAGCAGCCTGTTTGGCGGGCAGCAGGTGACGCCCGGCGGCGGCAGGCAGGGCGAAATGGATTTCGGCAGCTTCTCGCCCGGCGATATGCCTGACAATATGCCCGGCGGAAACAACGGCAATCGGGGCATGCCCGGCAGCTTTGGCGGTGGGAGTCAATGAGCGGCGCGTTTTTCAGCATGGAAGGCATTAACAAATACTATACGATGGGCGACGAGCGGATCCATGTCCTCAAGGATATTTCCCTGCACATGGACGAAGGCGAGTATCTGTCCGTGCTGGGTCCCTCCGGCAGCGGCAAATCAACGCTGATGAACCTGATCGGCTGTCTGGATACCCCCACCTCGGGACGCTATGTGCTGGGCGGCAGCCTGATCGGCGAGATGACGGAACAGGAGCTGGCGCAGGTTCGCAGTCGTGAGATCGGGTTCATTTTTCAGAATTCCCAGCTGATGCCCCGCCTGGACGCCATGCGCAATGTGGAAATGCCACTGGTGTATGCCGGGGTGCGCCCCCGGGAGCGCCGCCGCAGAGCCGCGGAAATGCTGGAGAGGGTGGGGCTGGCTGATCGAATGCACCATTTTCCCAATCAGCTTTCAGGCGGTCAGCAGCAGCGGGTCGCCATTGCCCGGGCGCTGGTGGGCAACCCCAGACTGCTGCTGGCAGACGAACCGACCGGCGCGCTGGATCAGAAAACAGGCAAACAGGTGATGACGCTGTTTCAGGAGCTGAACGATGAAGGACGTACGGTGGTGATGATCACTCACGATATGAACGTGGCCGCCTGCGCCCGCAGGGTGGTGCACATCATCGACGGGGTGCTGACGGAAGGAGGCGATGCATCCGATGCTTAAAAGGGTTGGAAAAACCATGGTGATGCTGCGGGAATGCGTCGCCATGTCGCTGGAAAACATCCGGGGGAACAAGGTGCGTTCCTTCCTGACGGTGCTGGGCATCCTCATCGGCGTTGCAGCCGTTATTGCGCTCGTTACGACGGTGAACGGCGTTTCCGGTTCGCTGAGCAGCAGCTTTTCCGCCATGGGCGCGGGAACGCTCACGGTTTCCGTTACGGGAAGCGACCTGAAGGAAGGGCTGGAGGAGGAAGATCTGGAGGCGTTGACGGCGCTGCCATCCGTGGCGGGGCTGACCCCTACCGTCACGCTGAATCCGCGGGTGGCCCGCGGCGGCGATTATGAGTCGGGCGTGACGGTCTCCGGGAAAAACAGCTACTATTTCCGCACCAATGATGTGGTGACCCGGGGACGGGCGCTGAATGTGATTGACGAGAGCAACCGCTCCTTTGTCTGCCTGATCAATGCGGAGATCGTGGAAAACTTTTTCTACGGGGTAAATCCCATCGGGGAAACGCTGTACATCAGCGGCATTCCCTTTACCGTGGTCGGTCTGTTTTCGGATGAAAACACGGAGAGCATTGCCAGCATGTTCTCCGGCAGCCCGGATATTCTGGTGCCCTATACGACTGCGCTGAAAATGAACAATGCAAACGTAGTGACGTCTCTGACGGTTTATCTTTCCGACGGGGAGGACTCCGAGCAGGCGTTGAACCAGATCGAAGCGGCAATGGACGCGATGTTTTCCTACGAGGATGACTGCTTCACCATCACCGCCATGTCCAGCGTGGAGGACACCATGGAGCAGATGCTCGGCATGATGACGGCGCTGCTGGCGGGCATTGCGTCCATCGCGCTGGTGGTGGGCGGCATCGGCATCATGAACATGATGCTGACGACCGTGACGGAACGCACGGCGGAAATTGGCCTGAAAAAGGCGCTGGGCGCGGTTCCATGGCAGATTCAGGCGCAGTTCCTCATTGAATCCTTTCTGCTTTCCATCATCGGCGGATTGTCCGGCGTGGCGCTGGGACTGCTTTTGTCCATTGTGCTGACCAATATGATGGGAACGCAGTTTGTACTGTCGGTACGTGCCATTGCATTGGGGGTGGGCTTCTCGGCGGCCGTCGGCGTCATATTCGGCTGGGCGCCCGCCCGTAAGGCCTCCAGACTGAACCCCATTGACGCGCTCAGAAGCGTGTGACCTGAAAGGAGAGTAAAAAATGAAGCGCATATTTGGTATTTTGCTTTCGCTGGTTTTGCTGGCAGCGCCCGGTCTGGCGGAAAGCGTGACGCTGGAGGGAACGGTCGTGGCGACAAAGACCGTTGCCGTTTTGTCCCGCGGCGCCGGCGTGCTGGAGGAGGTGTCCGTTCAGGAGGGAGATCGGGTGGAGGCCGGACAGGAGCTGGCCGCGCTGATGTGTGATGTGACCTATGCGGAGGTCTCCGGCACGGTGAAGCTGTATGGGGAGCCCGGAGAAAGCGTGGAGACCCTGACGGAGCGGTACGGCGCCGTAGCGTACGTGACGCCGGATATTGCGTTCACCGTGTCCGCGACCACCCGGAACGCCTATGATGCGGCGGAGAACAAAATCATCCGCTCCGGCGAGACGGTCTATCTGCGGGGAACAACAGACACGGACAAGACCGGGGTGGGTATGGTGACGGTGGTCAGCGGCAGCAGCTACACGGTGGAGGTGACGGAGAGCACGCTGGAGGACGGGGATACGGTCTACATTTACCGGGACGCGGCGCTTTCTGCCGCCAGCCGTATCGGCAAGGGCACCGTGAATCATACGGAACAGGCGGCCTGCACCGGAAGCGGCGCTGTGTCGGAAATATATGTGACAGACGGCGCGCATGTGGAAGAAGGGCAGCCTCTGTTCGGTACAGTGGAAACGGACGCTTACACTCAGCGGCTGGCAAGCAGCGTGAATGGCACGGTGGCAAAGGTGCAGGCGTCCCCCGGCGATGCGGTGGAGGCGGGGACTCTGATCGCCACCGTCTACCCGGAAGATGCGCTGCGGCTGCGCGTACTGGCCAATGAAACGGAATTGCAGGGCATTGCCTCAGGGCAGAGGGTGACCCTTTCCTTTGCGGACGGGGCGGCGGCACAGGGCGTTGTGGAGCGCATTGCGGGGAATCGGTATACGGCGGCTGAGGGCGAGGATATTGACGACAGCGACGTTCTCTTTGCCGTCTATGTGCAGGTGGACGGGGAGGCGACGCTTGCTTGCGGGATGACCGTACAGGTCACGTTCACCCCGTAAGGCGAAAAGGGCAGCCTACGGCAGCGCCTGACAGGACGCAAAAACGCGCGCACACCGGGCATGACCTGCCGGGTCAAATGCAGCGATCCCCGGCATGGCAGGGCGTGAAAACGCCCTGCTTTTTTGTGTGAAAAAAGAAGATCTCTGGCTCTCTTTCGTTTTCATATGCAAAGGGCTTAATACAGTCCGAGCCGCTGTTGCCATAGGAAAATCAGCAATGATACTTGACAAAGAAAGAGAAGCACGTTACAATGATTATACCATCTGGAATGGTGTAGTGAAGTCAAAACAAAGGATTTTCCTTCACCGATTGCGAGCCTTTAGAGGCTCCGCCGCGAAAGCGGCTTTTTTCATAAATCGATATATTACAGCTTGATCCTGTTCAGCAATTCAGCCTTGCGTAAAGAAAGAAGGGAAAATACGTGGGAAAAGTCTGTAGCGTGGGATTGGACATCGGTACGAGTTCTGTTGGATATGCGCTTTTGGATGAAAGAGGACGGTTGCTGCGTTATCACAAACAGCCGATCTATGGCTCCGTTTTGTTTGATAGTGCAGAAACGGCAGAAAAGCGACGAATGAACCGTTCGACACGCCGCCGTCTGGAACGTAAGAAAGCGCGAATCAAGTTATTGCAGAGATTGGTGGAAGAAGATGTCTGCGCGGTTGATTCTGAGTTTTTTCACCGCTTGAATGAATCATTTCTTTTGCCCGAAGACTGCAAATACGACAAGCTTTATTTGAAACTGCCTAAGACGTTGTTTACTGATGGAACGGTTTCTGTTGACTCTTTCTGTTCAGATGCACCGACGATTTATCATATTCGAAAGGAGCTTGTGGAGCAACATCGGCAGGCAGATATTCGCTATGTCTATCTGGCGATGCACCATATTATCAAATATCGCGGGCACTTCCTGATGGAAGGACAGAAGCTGGCACAGAACACGGAAAACTGGTCGGAAAAAATGCAACAGCTTCTGGATGTGCTGACGGATCCGACTGGATTAGCCTGCGAATTTCAAACAGCAGATCATGCGGCGGAGAAACTGTGCGAGGCGCTTGCCGACCATACAGTTCGTGGAAGCGAACGCGTCGAGAAAATCATTGATCTGCTGTATAAAGGAAAGAGCAAAGAGGCCAGAAATGCGGCGAAGGCACTGGCTTTGCTGCTTGCAGGCTATACCGGTTATCTCATGGCACTTTTGAAATTTGAAGGACAGGATGGACTGCCTGAGAAGATGTCATTGGGTATGCCTGATTTCGATGAAGAAGCATATTTATCCTGCATGACGGAAGAACAGGCAGAAGCCTTTTCGTTGATCGTTGCGCTGTATCGCTGGCAGCTTTTTGCGGAAATGCGGAAAAATGGGGAAACGCTTTCCAGTATGATGGTGGCGCGTTATGAAAAGCACAAGGAAGACCTGAAGCGTTTGAAAAAATGGGTCAAGGCATATCACCCAGATGAATATCGTGCCCTTTTTTGCGATGATAATGATCCTTCCGGCTATGCTGCATATACAGATCACCTCTCCAAGCCGAACAGCTTTGAAAAAGAAAAGATGAAGCGCTGCAGGCAGCAGGGATCAAAGAACGGCGCCGATGCAGAAGGATTCTATAAAAGGTGCGAGAGAATACTGAAGGCGGATGAAATTGATTTGCCTGAAGAAGCAAAGGCAGAAGCGAAAGAAATGCTCAGTGATATGGAAGAAGCCAATGGCTTTCTGCCGCTTCAGCGGATCAATTTGAACGGACAGATCCCCAATCAGTTTCAAGCAGAAGAACTGGAAAAAATCATTGAAAATCAGGGACAATTCTATCCGACCCTCAGGCAGAACGCAGAGAAGATCCTCAGCCTTTGCACATTCCGGCTGCCGTATTATGTTGGTCCGCTTTATCGGGATGAAAACAGTCCGTTTCAGACGTGGATTGAACGGGATAAGACGCAGAAAGCATATCCCTGGAATTTTTTCGACGTGATTCATCAGACGGAAACGGCGATGGGCTTTATCGAAAAACGAACCAGTTTCTGCACCTATTTGCCGACTGAGGATGTATTGCCTCTCCATTCATTATTGTATGAGGAATACCTTGTTCTGGATGAATTGAACCGTGTTCGTATTCAAAATGATCTCATCAGTGATGCAAGACTGAAAAAGCGGATCATGGATGAACTGTTTGCCAGACGCAAAACAGTTTCGTGCAGAGAGCTTGCAAAATGGCTTCGCGAAAACACATTATATACTGAGACAACTGAGGATGATATTACTGGCACACATGAGCCCGGCAAATTTGCGGCCAGTCTGCGCACACGTTTTGATTTTGAAACGAATGGATTTGCTGTCAACCCACAGAACATGGAAATGCTGGAAAACCTGGTGCGCTGGAGTACGATTTTTGAGGATCGCAGTATTCTGGTAAAGCTGATTGAAAAGCAGTACCCTGAGATTACACCCAAACAGCGCGATTTTCTGAAGCAAAGACGTTACACGGGGTGGGGACGTCTGAGCCGGAAGTTGCTGGACGGTATAATGGGTGAGTGTCAAAACGCACCGGCAACGGTCATGGACGTGATGCGTGCCACAAACGACAATCTGCAGCGTGTGCTGAGTAATAAAAAATACCGTTTTCAGGAGCAGATCGAGGCGATCAGAACAGCGAAAAAAGAAACCGAGATTTCTTATGACGAGGTTGCCGCATTGCCGTGTTCACCCGCATTACGGCGCGGCATCTGGACGGCTGTCCGAATCGTGCGCGAACTTGCGGCACATCTGCAAACCCATGGTGGTTATCAACTGCGTTCTATTTATATCGAAAATACCCGCGAAGAATTGCCGAAGAATCAGAAAAAAAGGACCGATCCGCGGCTGCGGCAGATCGAACAGGCGTATAAAGATTTAAAGAATCAGAAAGATGTTCCGTCGGAATGCCGCAAGGCTCTGGAGCACTGTCAAAAGGAGAAGAAACTGGATGATCGCCAGTATCTGTATTTGATGCAGCTGGGGAAGTGTATGTATAGCGGGAAACCCCTTGAATTCGATCATCTTGAAGCGACGACACAGGTCGACCATATTCTGCCGCGATGCTATATCCCGGATGACTCACTTGAAAACCGGGTACTTGTTCTGTCGGGTGAAAACCAGCGCAAAGCGGATGATAAACTGCTGGATGAAAGCATTTGTCGACATCAGGAGGAGTGGTGGCGGCATTTGCGCAGACAGGGTCTTATTGGCGATAAGAAATTGAAGAATCTTTTGCGCAGAAAAGTAACGGATGATGAAAAATGCGGGTTCATTGCACGACAGCTTGTGGAAACAAGTCAGATCGTCCAGCATGTGACGGACTTGTTCAAAGCGCATTATCCGCAGGTTCACGTCCGCGGGATCAAGGCCGGGCTGTCGTCTGAACTGCGGGCAAAGTATGGATTATATAAAATTCGGGAGCTTAACGATTTGCATCATGCATACGATGCTTTTCTTGCAGCAACCGTGGGGAATTTTGTGGAGCGCTTTGTTCCATATCTGGACGATGAACCGAGTGCAAGTGTCAGGAGGGAAAAACTGAAAAAACTGTATGGCAATCATTTCGATGGCAATGCGAAGCATGGCGTGATCCTGACCGCGTTTCAGCGTGATCAATTGGAAGAGGAGACGGGCGATATTCTCCGGAGCGCACAGGAAGATATTTGCTATTTGAAGGAAGTCTGGGGGTATCATGACGGACATGTGGTCTATCTGAAACGGGAAAAATCAGGAGAATTCTGGGAAGCATCCTGTTACCGGGCGGGAAGCGCCAGTGCCAAAAGGCCGCTAAAAAAGGGGCTTTTTTGCGCGCATTACGGGGGCTTTGATGGAATTCAGCCGGCGTTTATGGCGGCGATCCAATTCCAGCAGAAAAAGAAAAGGTATCGTAAGGTTGTTGGCATACCGCTTTATGCGAATATTCATGGACAGCAGCAGGCAGCGCAGGTGCAGACTTATGTGGCGCAGAGGATACCAGAAGCTGAAGTGATTCGTCCGCGCATTTTGATAAATCAACTCATGGAATGGGAAGGAAACAGGTTTCTTCTCCGCGGCGGGCAGACGATGGATGCTTTTTCTGATTCGGGAAGTCAGGTTCGAATGACAATTGGAAATGGTAAGCAGCTTTTTGTTTCGGGTAAGGATATGACCACCATTGCACAGCTTTTGCAGGACAGGGAAAAGCCTCCCAAGGTAGAGGCTTTGCGGCAGCTGGTTCTCCATCTGCTGGATAAATTCAGAATACAGTATCCCTGCTACTATGAAAAGTGTGCAGACAGAGATATTCGCGATATTCAGAAAAGGTTGGAAGAGCCAGAGAATATGACAATGGACGAGTGGAAGTCTCTGGTTGCCGATTTGCTGGATGTGATGGGAAAACAGATTACCAAGCGGATATGGATCAAGTGTTCTGATTTGCGTGTAAGAATGATACCTGATCAGAACGTTACCCTGATAGACCAATCCATCACAGGGCTGTATGAAAAGAGGACAAAGCTATGGCAGGATTCCGAACAGTTGTGATTCAGCATCCCTGTAAGCTGACCTATAAGGACGGTTTTCTGATTATTCGCGGAGATGAGGTACGAACCGTCCATCTTTCGGAACTGCACACGCTGATTCTTGACACAACGATGGTTACGCTGACGGGCTATCTGGTGTGCGAACTTCTAAAGGAAAAGGTCAGCATGATCTTCTGTGATGAGAAGCGTAATCCCTGCGGGCAGGTGATTCCTTGCGAAGGAAGCCATGATACGGCGGCACGGATGATGGCGCAGGCAAGGTGGAGCGATGAGCGCAAGGCATTTCTGTGGCAGTCGATCATTCGCCGGAAAATTCTGAATCAGGCAGGCGTGATGCAGGAGGTATCCGCAGAGGCTGCGAGGCAGATAGCAGCCTTTTCGGACTGCGTTATGCCGGGAGATGCCACGAATCGCGAGGGGCATGCGGCGAAGGTCTATTTCAACCGGGTCTATGGCGCGGATTTCTCCCGGGAACTGAAAAGCGACCGCAATGCAGCGCTGAACTATGGTTATGCATTGCTGCTTTCCTGTTTCAATAAGGAGATTACGGCGCGTGGTTATGCAACCCAGTTGGGCATTCACCATCGGAATGCGTATAACCCCTTCAATTTGGCATCCGATTTGATGGAAACGTTCCGCTTTCTGGTGGATGAGGCTGTGCTGCATCAGGGGGAGCGTGCATTTGACAAGGATTACAAGTGCGAATTGCTCAGTATTATGAATGCGGAGGTCATGTATCAACAGCAGAAAGTGTACGTGAGTACGGCGATTGCCCGCTACGTGCGGAATGCGACGGATTACCTTGACGGTCAGGGTGAGTGGACGGAAGGAATGCTGATGCGCTATGAGGATGCGAGCCATGCGAGTCATCGTGATGTTTGATTTGCCTGTTGTGACTGCAGAAGAACGGTCTGCGTACAACCGATTCCGCAGGGATCTGATCAAAGAGGGCTTTCTGATGATGCAGGAATCCGTTTACTGCAAGCTGGCCATCAATGCGGTGTCTGCAGAGCTTGTGAAGCAGCGCGTGAACCGGATCAAGCCGTCGAAGGGAGTGATTCAGCTGCTGATTGTTACTGAAAAGCAGTATAGCCAAATTGAATACCTGTTAGGCGGCCCTCAGGAGAAGCAGCTTGATGATACAGAAAGGCTGTGGTTCTTTTGATCTTACGAAATATCAGCTTTGAAAATGATCTGCCAATTGAGGAAGACCATGTTTCATCGGTTCAGATTTCCTCGCCACATTTGTATGCGCGGGCTGTGCAGAGCTTTCTGGCATTGGAAAGCGGAGAACCGCCTTTAGAGAACTTCCTTTTTCTGGAACAGGGCGAAACGCTGGATGCATCGAAACTGCTTTCTGTCGTATCCGATCCGTTCCAGATAGACTTTTCCGGGAAAAAAATCACAACGGCACTTTATGGCGAAATAAATCGGTTGATTCAGAGAGAGCCGATGCGTCAGGGACAATGGGAAAGACAGATGATCCAATTGATGGAGCTGATTCAGAACGTCAGCCGAGATATACCGCTGGAAATCGTGATGCCGGATGAAATGACAGTGCAGGATGCCTGCAAAGCATTTGGCGTTCAGCTTGATTGCCCATGCGACACTTCACCGTTGGTGCGTATCTGTAAGTTCATGGACATTCATGCAGAATGGATGCCGAAGAAACTGCTGGTTCTTTGCAACATGGACAATTATTTTTCAGATGAGGACTGGCAGGAAATCATCAAGTATGCCTGTTACACAAAAGTGAAGTTGCTGCTGGTGTTTCGCGACCCGGGGCTGCCAATCCATACGCGGGAAATACGGTGGCAGATCGATCAGAATTTTGATGACAGAATCATCAGGGTATGATACAATAATAACAAAGGGAATCACTTGGAAGGCAGCGGTTCACGACCGAAAAAGTTCCTGCTTCATGGATTTGAGGTTTTGGAACTATGTCATTCCAGATGGTTCCATTACAAAAATGGTTAGAATCTGTAACAACTTTTATGTTTTGGAACTATGTCATTCCAGATGGTTCCATTACGTGCGCGGAGCTGGAAATACTGTACCCTGAGTTTTGGAACTATGTCATTCCAGATGGTTCCATTACCAGCAGATTTTATCAGAGGTATCTCCTTAAGTTTTGGAACTATGTCATTCCAGATGGTTCCATTACTATAGCCCTGCCCGTATTTGTTCAGGTTGTCGTTTTGGAACTATGTCATTCCAGATGGTTCCATTACATGTCGCAGAGCCGAAAAATTCTTTCTCGTGTTTTGGAACTATGTCATTCCAGATGGTTCCATTACTACACGACATCGACACAAGCCTCCCGGCGAGTTTTGGAACTATGTCATTCCAGATGGTTCCATTACAGCGTTAAATGACAAGTATAACGATGAAGTGTTTTGGAACTATGTCATTCCAGATGGTTCCATTACACAAGGCATTTTTAACCTACGCATGGGGCGTGTTTTGGAACTATGTCATTCCAGATGGTTCCATTACGAACATTGATTTCCACAGCACCTACCGCTTGTTTTGGAACTATGTCATTCCAGATGGTTCTGCTTTTTTGAAAACAACCGCACAATTGAAGATAGAACATAAAAGTGCAGAGTTGTGCTTTTTTGACAGGAAAGCACATTTTAAGCAGGAGGGCGGGTTCGCCCTCCTTTTTGAGTAGTTGACGGGGGACGGGAAGCGTGCTATCTTTTTGTTATGCGCATAACAGGGAGGCGGTTTTGCTTGACCATCAAGGAAATAGCAAATTCCTTAGGGGTGT
This sequence comes from uncultured Clostridia bacterium, assembly GCA_934662505.1. Taxonomy (GTDB): domain Bacteria; phylum Bacillota; class Clostridia; order Christensenellales; family Aristaeellaceae; genus SVGT01. Next base: position 97,734 of record CAKUKE010000001.1, read on the forward strand.
CCACCGCGACGGTGTCCAATGTGATCCATGGTCATCTGGAGAAAATGTCGCCGGAGACCGCGCAGCTTATCCGGAAAAAGCTGGAACAGTATCAGTATGTGCCCAACATGGGCGCGCGGATGCTGGCCAAGGGCGACAGCGAAATTGTCGGCGTCATCACCAATTATCCGAACCGGGAGGAAAAACTGGCGCTGTCTGACCCGTTTGTCAGTGAAATGATCGCCGCGCTGGAAAATGCCATTCGGGGACGGGGCTATTATACCATGCTCCGAGCTGCGCAGACCGCGGCGGAAATTCACCGGATCTCCCAGACGTGGAACGCGGTCGGGCTGATCGTGATGGGGCTGCAGGCCAATCAGTGCCGGGAACTGATGCAGGTGACGCGCAAGCCCATTGTATTTGTGGACTGCTATTTTGACGAGGGCGAACAGTATAACAATGTCGGGCTGGACGATCAGGGCGGCATGCGCCAGCTGACGGAATACCTGCTCAGACAGGGACATCAAAAAATGCTGCTGGTAGGGGATCAGCCCACCCTGTGGGGCGTGGACGCGCTGCGGCTGCGGGGACACCAGCAGGCGCTGGAGACCGCCGGCATTCGCTGGTCGTCAGACCGTTATTTCTGTATATCCAAGGATCGAAAGCGCCGCGGCGAGGATTATCAACGGTTGATAGAACGGTTTCGTCAAAAAGGGGATACGGCGTGTCTGTTCATTTCGGATTATTATGCGGTGGAAGCCATGGACTTTCTGACAGACCACGGTGTACGGGTACCGGATGAAATTTCCATTACAGGCTTTGACGACAATATCCTCTCCCGCATTATCCGGCCGAGGCTGACTACCGTCCATCAGAACGTTACGAAAAAAGCGGAGGCCGCGCTTCGAGTTCTGTTTGAAATACTGGATGGAACGGCGCAGGCGCCGGTTTCCCTGACACTGCCTACCCGGGTTGTACGGGGTGGAAGCGTGAAGGACATGAGAAAAATGGAGACTATTTGAACTGTTTTGACAAATTTGAAGGTGTGTTTTATTTTGTTTTGCTGGTTATGCGCATAACTTATGGATTTTAAAAAAGAATTCTGTTATTCTTGTCCATGGAGTGTGAAGGGCGCATGGAAAAACGGAACAGAAGGCTTTGTCTGTGGCTGGCGATCGTGTTTCTCGGCTGCATCGGCTGCGCGAAGGGAGAAGAAGTCATGAATTTTTACACGGGGAAAAGCATGTACGCTCCCGGGGAAACGGCGGAGCTTCTGGTGGAAAACCTGCCGACCGAAAGCGTGCTTTTGCGGCTGACGCTCCGGCATTTGGAGGAGACCGTACGGACGGAAGAATGCCCTGCGGCCGAATCGGTCTTTCTGACGCTGCCTGAAGCGGATTTTACCGGGTACCTTCTGGAAATGCAGGCGCTGGATGAAGACGGCACCGTGCTGGCGCATGCGTCCGGGGCGGTGGATGTTTCATCCAGTTGGACAAAATTTCCCCGGTACGGTTATGTGTGGGACTTTACCCCGGTGGCGGACGCTACCGCCAAGATCGACGCCATGAACCGCTATCACCTCAACGGCGTGCAGTTTTACGACTGGCAGTACCGGCATCACCAGCCGGTTGCGGAGGATCTGTCCTCGTGGAAGGACTGGTCGGGTCGAACCATTTCCGGCGACGCGGTGCGGGCTTACATTGACGCGGCGCACGAAAAAAACATGGCCTGCATGGCGTACAATATGATCTACGCCGCCAATCAGACTTATTTGACCGACGGGTCGGGCGTCAGCCCGGAATGGCGGCTCGTCAGGGCGGACGGGCAGGATTTTACCTGCGACATGGATGGAAAGCTCGGCCCGGTCGGCGTGCTGCAGTACTTCAACCCGCTGAATGAGGACTGGCAAAAGTACATTTTTGCACAGGAGAATAAGGTATTTGCCGCCTTTGCCTTCGACGGCTGGCATGGCGACACCATCGGTGAAAACGGTCCCATGAAAACGGCGGACGGCGGTCCGCTGGGTTATGATGAAAAAGGCCAGCCCATCCGTCTGGTGAAGGACTGCTACACCCGATTTCTGAACGCCGCCAAGGCGGCCCTCGCTCCCCGTTATCTGGCGTTTAACCCTGTGGGCGCGCAGGGCATTGAAAACGTGAACGTCAGCGATGTGGACGTGCTGTATACGGAATTCTGGCCATGGGATCGGGATGCGGACGGTCTTGCCTACGACAGCTATTACAGCATTCATAAGGCGATCCTGAACGCCTGCGCGCAAAGCGGCGGCAAGTCCCTGATCGTAGCGGCCTATGTGAACTACCGCAACCCCAAGAGCCGGTTCAACCTTGCCGCTGTCCGCATGATGGACTGCGTGGTCTTCGCCTCCGGCGGCGCGCGGATCGAACTGGGTAACGGCGACAATATGCTGTCGGATGAGTATTTCCCGGCGGATACCAAAAAGCGCATGAAGGGCGAGCTGCCCGGCGATGTGCAGCGGCTGTACGATTTTCTGGTCGCGTATGAAAACCTGCTGCGGGACGGGCAGCGGCCTGTAGCGCGGAAGGTCTGTCTGGAGGGTCTGCCTGTCAGCACGGACGGGGAAAGCGGCACGGTCTGGACGTTTGCCAAGGCCGACGCGCAGACAGAGATCTGCCACTTTTTGAACCTGACGGGGACGGATAACGGCTGGCGCGATGAAAAGCAGCTGAAAAAGGAACCGTCCCTTCAACAGCAGGTGCACACACGGGTCTACACCGATCGGGCGGTACGGTCGGTCTGGCTGGCGTCTCCGGACGGCGCGTCCATTGCCCCGACAGCGCTGCCCTTTACCGCCGGAGAGGACGCCGACGGCGCGTATATCGAGTTTGTTCAGCCGTCCCTCAGCTACTGGAACATGGTATTCCTGCGCTGATGCGCATGAGAATAAAAAAAGGAGGAGTTACCCCATGAAAAAGCTGTTTGCACTGCTTCTGACCCTGACGATGGTGCTGGGTATGTGCGCCTTTGCTTCCGCAGAGGAGCCGGTGACCATCACCTTCTGGCACACGTACGGCGATGCGGAGACGCCCGTCATCGACGAAGTGATCATTCCCATGTTTGAAGCGGCCAACCCCGGCATCAAGGTGGAAGCCATTCGCCAGAGCGGCGATTTCAACCAGATGCTGGTGACTGCGCTGGGCACCGGCGTGGTACCGGACGTGGCGCGCGTGGACATTACCAAAACCAGCGCGTATGCCAAGCTGGGCGGCATTGTGGCCATGGATGAGATCGAAGGCTTTGACGTCCTGAAGGACGCGGTGCTGGAGGGACCTCTGTCCACCAACCTGTGGAATGGGCATTACTACGGTCTGCCGCTGAACACCAACTGCAAGGCTGCCGTTGTCAACCTGAACGTGCTCAAGACCCTGGGTCTTGACGCGGCGCCCGCCACCATGGAAGAATTTGTGGCGGCCTGCAGGGAAAATGCGCCCGGCCAGTATAAGCTGAATGTGTCCGGTCTGGGCGACTGGGATCTGTTCCCCTACTTCTGGCTGTTCGGCGGCGTGGTGACGGACGAAGGCTTCACCAGAGCCAGCGGCTATATGGACAGCGCTGAGAGCGTGGCGGCGATCAACACCATGCTGCAGCTGCATGAAGACGGCGTGTTCACCATCCGCGATGTGGACGGCACCGCCGACGCGTGGGACGGCATCAACAGTGAATACGCCATGTTCTTTGAAGGACCCTGGGCGCCCTTCAACGAGGAAAAAGGCATTGTGCCCGCTCTGATCCCCACCTGGAACGGCAGAAGCGCCTCCGTGGTGGGCGGTGAAAACATCGTCATCTTCTCCGGCAGCGAGAAACAGGAAGCGGCTTTCCGCTTTGTCCAGTTCATGCTCAGCGAGGACGTGCAGCTGGAACTGCTCAAGGTGGGCGTGATCCCCACCCTGAAAGCCTGCGTGGACAGCGAAGCCGTACAGGCTGATCCCAAGTGGAGCGTGTATATGAAGCAGCTGGAAAGCGCGCAGAGCCGCATTCCCACCCCGCAGGCTTCCACCGTGGAGCAGCTGTGGCAGGACGCCATGACCGAGATCTTCATCGAGGGCGCGGATGTGCAGTCTACCCTGACCAGCTACGCCGCCGAGATCGACGCGGAACTTGCCAAATGATTTTCCTGCCCCGCCCGCAGACCGGCACGCCTGCGGGTGGGGCTTCCCGTACGTTCTGCGCCCCTGACCATCAAGGAGGAAACCGCCATGATCCCAGCCGGCTTTAATCCGCAGGCCGCTTTGAAAAATGAAAAACATCTCCGGTGGCGCAAGCGCGCGCGCAACCTCCTTCCGGCTGCGCCCTTTGTGCTGCCGGGGCTGATACTGGCCTGTGTGTTCGTCATCTACCCCATGCTGTTCAATATCCGCATCAGCTTTTCGGATTACCAGATCGTGCAGCGCACAATGAAATGGGTGGGGCTGGACAACTACATCGCCCTGTTTACCGAGCGGGGCGACCGGCTGATGCTGGCCATTCGCAATAACTTTCTGTACGCCTTTGTGACCACTCCCTTCATCATGCTCTTTGGGCTGATCTTCGCGGTGATGGTCAACTCGCTCAGGCGCAGTCAGCTGTTTTTCCGCACCTGCTTTTATCTGCCGGTGATTACCAGCTGGGTCATTGTGGGCAACGTGTTTGCCTACATGTTCAACGCCGGCGGTGCAGGTCTGGTCAACTACCTGCTCAAGGATGTGCTGGGGCTGCTGCCTGCCTATGTGCCATGGCTCAACCGCACCTGGACGGCCAATCTGGTCATCTGGCTGCTGGGCATCTGGAAGAACATCGGCTGGGCGATGGTGATCTATCTGGCCGGTCTGCAGGGCATTTCCAATGATCTTTACGAGGCCAGCATGCTGGACGGCGCAAGCCGGGTGCAGCAGTTCTGGCATATCACCGTGCCGCTGCTGAAGAGCACCACCTTCTATGTGCTGGTCAATATGATCATCGGCTCCTTCGGCGTGTTCATTCAGGTGATGATGCTCACCGGCGGCAATCCCCGCGGCACCACCAGCGTGCTGCAGTACCTGCTCTATGACAAGTCCTTCAATCTGTTCCAGTTCGGACAGGGCGCGGCCATCGGCATGATCACGGCGCTGCTGGTGCTGCTGACCACCGTGGTGCTCAATCGGGTGTTTCATACGGAAGGGGGAAAGACGGAATGAAAACGCTGGGCAAAACGCTGTTCTGGCTGGTGCTGATCTTCAGCGTCGTCATCTTTATCCTGCCCTTCTGGTTTATGGTGTGCAATTCCTTTGAAGAATTCAGCTATGTGCTGCCTGTTCCGCCCCATCTGGTGCCCTCGCGCATCAGCTTTGCGGCCTATGAACATGTGCTTTCCCAGTCTGCGCTGCCGCGGGCGGCCTGCAACAGCGTGGTGATCACCCTGCTGACGGTCTGCTTTACCGTGCTGATTGCGTCCCTGTCTGCCTACGGCTTTGCGCGAATTGATTTTCTGGGGCGTGAAGTTGTTTTCAGAATCTATCTGTTTACGCTGATGCTGCCCGGGTTTCTGGGCATCATTCCGCAGTTTCTCGTGCTGCAGGGGCTGGGCACGTCGCAAAACGGGCTGATCGGCACAAAAGCCGGGCTGATCCTGCTGTATGTGGGCGGCGGCATTTGCGGCAACACGTTTTTTCTGAGGGGTCATATGGCGGCGTTGCCCAGGGAGCTGGAGGAAGCGGTCAAAATAGACGGCGGCGGGCATATGACCACCTTCTTCCGCGTCATGCTTCCGCTGGCGCTGCCCTCCATCGGCACGCTGGCCATTTTCTGCCTGCAGGGCACGTGGGAGGAATTCTTTTCCGCTAAAGTCATTCTGGGAGCCGTTGCCGACCAGATTACGCTGCCGGTGATGATTCAGTCCCTCAAGGGGGCGCACGCCACCCGTTGGGAGTGGATCTTTGCGGCCTCCATTCTGGCACAGATTCCCATGATTCTGCTGTTCGCCATTTTCCAGAAACGTTTTGTGGTTTCCGGGCTGGCGGAGGGTTCCGTCAAGGCGTAACGCGGAGGAAAACCGAACATGAACTATCAGGTAACCGGCAACGAATATGTCTCTCTGCCTGCCATCCGGGAAAGCGACGGCGGGGTGGAGGGCGTGACCTTTCTGTACATGCAGGTCAAGGGGCTGCTGGAGCTGCGCGGCAAAGCCGGGCTGATTCGCCCTTATATGGAGGCGGAGGGGCAGCGATTGCCGCTGCAGCCAAGGTGGACGCGGGAGCATTGCTGGATTCCCGGCTTTACGTCGGAGGAGCGGACGCTTCGCTTTTCGTGCGTTTATTTAACGCCCATCGGCGAGCGCGGCTTTATGGTGCGGCTCGTGCTGGAAAACACGGGAGACGCCCCGCAGCAGGTGCGTCTTGGCGTGGAGGGCGAATGGGAGCAGACGCTGCATGAAATCAACGAAACCACGGAGCTGACCGCCGGTCGGGAGGCGTATGAATCCGGCTGGAATCATATGTTCATCTTCAGCCAGAAGCCGGGGCTGCCGTTGTTTGCCTTCGCGCCCTGTGTGGCTGATCCGCAGCAGTTTGCGCAGATTGACCAACATGCCGAATGGACGCGGGACGGCTTTGCCTATGATATTTATCGGACGCTGATCCTGCAGCCCGGCGAAAAGGCTGTGCTGGATATTCCCTGGGGCATGGGCTATGACGGCGTGGCCGCCGCGACCAGCGCCAAGGAGCTGCTTCGTCAGGGCTTTGAGGCAGTGCACGAGCGCACCGTCCGCTGGCTGGTTGCGCGGGAAAAACGGCTGGCTGATTCCAGGCTCAGCGAAATCCTGAATACCAACCTGTTCTTTGCCTTTTTCTATGCCTCCGGGCGCACTATCGATACGGAAGAACTGTGCCTGATGACCAGCCGCAGCCCGCGCTATTACGTTTCTGCCGCTTATTGGGACAGGGACAGCCTGCTGTGGGCCTTCCCGGCCATTCTGACGGTGGACGCAGCCTATGCGCGCGAAATCCTGGCCTATGTGTTCACCCGGCAGGCGCGCAATTTCGGCGTGCACAGCCGCTATATCGACGGCACCGTGCTGGAGCCGGGCTTCGAGCTGGATGAGCTTTGCGCGCCGGTGATCGCCCTGAACCGCTATGTGGAGCAGACAGGCGATGCGGCCTTTGCAAAGCAGGGCTTTGTGCAGGAGGGGCTTCAAAGCGTTTTGAGCAGACTGGAAGCCAAAAGGCACCCGGTCATTCCGCTGTATGAAACCTTTCTGCAGCCAACGGATGATATGCACAACTATGTCTACCTGACCTACGATAACGCGCTAGTTTGCTGTGCGCTGCGCGCGCTGGCCAGACTGCTGGAGCGGCCCGAGCTGGAGCAGGCCGCCCAACGCACCCGGCAGGCTGTGTATGCGCACTGCGTCAAGGAGCAGGATGGCAGGCCGTTTTTTGCCTGGTCGGTGGATTTGAACGGCCATTATGATATCTACGACGAGCCGCCGGGCAGCCTGCAGCTGCTGCCCTTCTACGGCTTCTGCGCTGAAGATGATCCCATCTGGCAGAATACGGTCGCCATGATCCGGGATGCGCGCTATCCGCTGTCCTTTGCCGGGCATGCCATCGCGGAAATCGGCTGCAAGCACGCGCCCCACCCGTGGATTCTGTCCATCTGCAACAGCCTGCTCAGCGGCCACAGGGAAAGCGCACTGCGGCATCTGCGCCGCATGGCCATGGACAACGGCGTGGCCTGCGAAAGTGTGAACGAGGACACGGGTGAATGCGAGACCGGCGAGGCCTTTGCGACATGCGCCGGTTTTCTGAGCTACGCGCTGTACCGTGCCTGCAAAAACACTGCCACGCCTGCCTGATAGCAGCGCCGGCTGCTGCGAAAACGGCATGCGCCGGCTGGCCGCCCGAAGGGGCGGCTTTTTTATAACCCGGATTTGCATATCCGGCGTCAGGTATGTTATCATGGCGGTGCAGATCGAAAAAAGCCGGCTGCGGATTAAAACGGCTGCATCAGGGATGAAAAAGAAAAAGTCCTCCGTCCGTGGGCGAAGGACAGGCGATGAAGACCAATGAACGGTGCGCGGAATGGGGTAAAGCGGGAGCAGCCTGCAGGGCGGTGAAGGGAGGCAGCATGGAAAAACTGTACCAGGGATTGAAAACGGCGCTGGGGTGCGTTGCGGGTGTTTTTCTGGGCATGAGTCTTTACCGGTACTGGGATTACCGTGCCCGGCCGGACGTTTTTGCGGCCGGGTCGGCGCCATGGTATACGGGCATATTGATGAACGGATGCTTCACCTTGGGGATCGCCGCCGTGCTGCTGATCGTCCTGCACATCGTGAAGAAGAAAATCAGGTGAGCGTTGCGCGCTGCGGAAAGCAGCGGGCAGGAGCGCCGGGCAAAGGAAAAGCCGACCGGCTTATACAGCGGGTCGGTCGTTTTTTTCGTGCAGCTCCGCGCCGTAGCGGCAGACCAGCGACAGAACAATCATCATGACCCCCAGCGTGACGGAGCCGGAGGCGTCCAGATGGAGCGGCGCTGCCTGCGGCAGGGCGCGTACAATGGCGGCCTGAACAATCCCGGCCGCCAACTGAGCGCCGAGGGGAATGCAGAGGGTCAGAACGCCCAGCCGCATCAGCTCTTTCGCACCGTCCGGGGAAAAGGGCGTACCGCCGGCGAGCATACGTTTGAAGTAATGCATGGCAAACCGGGAAAGCACGGCTTCTCCGGCGCAGAGGATGGCGCCGACCGCCATGGCGGCGTACAGGGTGCCGACGGTGACGTCCGCTTCGGTAAGAAGGAGGTGTTCAAGGGTTTCGCCGTTGAACTTCAGCGTTTCAGCGCCCAGCGCCAGACTGAGAACGTCTGCGAGGCAGCCGCAGAAGCCGATGATGCAGAAGATAAAAACGATTCTGCTGAGGATTCCGCCGAGTTTCGGCAGATTCCGAAGGGTGTGCAGTGTTTTCATTGTGCGCGCTTCTTTTCGTTTTTCAGCCGCTGCCATTCCGTGCGGCGGATACCGTATACCAACGTCTGCGCGCCCTCGCCGTCTGTGAATTCGTCCAGAAGGGCCATGCCGTTTGACCGAGCGGTGGCGACGGAGGGGACGTTCGTCTTTTTCATGTAGGAAAACACCGTGCCGAAGGTTGTGTGGGCAAACGTCCAGTCGCGGACGGCGTGGGCGGCCTCGGCGGCGCAGCCCTGCCGCTGGTGCGCTTTGGCGATGTGATAACCGATTTCCGGCACGATCGTCCCATTTACGGTCTGCATGGTCAGACCGCAGTCGCCGATCATTTCGCCGGTGGCCTTCAGGCACACCGCCCACAGGCCGAAACCGAATACACGGTAGCGCTCCATGTTCTTGCCGATCCAGTTCCGCACCCGCCCTTCGTCAAAGGTATAGGGATCATGCTGCATGATGTCCGAATCGGCCAGCACGGTGTACAGCGCGTCAAAATCTTCCGGCGTCATTTCCCGCAGAAAAAGCCGTGGCGTTTCAATAACCATGTGGGTCTCCTTTCGTGAGGCGGGGCGCTGGGGTCGTTCCGCCATCATGGGCGATGATAAGAAGGGAAAGACGCGGAGCAAACCGTGCGCTGATCAGCCGCACTGGCTGACCGACGGGCGCGGCTGCCGGCGCTTCGGAAGCAGAAAAACACACGCTGCCGCTGCTTTGGCAGGGCTGAACCGCTTCAGAACCACGCTTCAGCATGGCCGCCAACGCGCTGCTTTTGTCATGACACTTCACCCTTCCTGACGAAGCGGCGCTTTTTTTCAGCGGCATTTTCTCCGTTCAATGAACACGCGGACAGGACGCGGGACACTGCGCCTGCAGCGCGCGGAGCCTGTTGTTGGCTGATGGGACGGTACGGCGAATCACCGCGTCTTCTCTGCACGGATTTTTTTCAACCGGTCTGCCGCCGCCTGATTGCCCGCAGTGATCTGCCCGAGGGTGGCGCAGACGTCCATTTGACTGCAATCAGCGCAGGTGTCCACCGCTTTTTCCAGGGCGCAGCGGCGGATGGGGCAGAGCGCGTTGCAGAAGGGCGTTTTTGCGCCGCACAGACGGCAGCCGTCGCAGCGGATCATTTCCGGGGTGATGGGTACGCCGTTGAGGCTTGACCAGAGGGCGGCGGTTCTTTGGCGCAGAGCATCGTCATCTGTTATCGTGGCGATTCGGGCGTCGCAGCTCTCGCAGTCCAGACCGCAGAAGGCAATGAAACAGTTCAAGGGTTCCTCCTCTCTAACATGACGGGGCGCTATTTGCCGGATTGCAGGCGCTCAATGCTGCAAAAGGTCATGCGTTCATTGACTGTCAGAACGCCGTTTCTTCTGCGCAGGGCGGGAGAGACGGGCGGGATGAGTATGCCGGCGGCGATGGGAAAGCGCATGCCGGAATCCATCGGTCGCATCCGCTTGGCGAAGGGGAATTGTTTTTCCATAGGAGCCATTACCGGCGCCGTTTATTCCTTTGGCTGCTGCCGGATAAGCGCGCTGAAAACGTCGTCCCGGTCAAAGCTGCCTGCCGTGAAGCCCGGAATCTCCTTGATGGCCTTGCAGAGGCTGACGCTGAAGCCCGTCAGAATCTGGCCGATCTCCTGCTCGGAGTAGGGGCAGCCGCCGGTGACGATCAGCGTCGCCAGACTGTGCACCACCAGCCACAGGTCGCGGAAGTAACGGTCGGCGTCTTCCGGGCTGATGTGGTAAATGGCCTGCAGCGACGGCCGAACGATGGCCTGAGAGCGGCGCATCGCCTCGATCGCGCCGCTGCGGCCGTCGGCTCCTCTGGTGAGGAACAGCAGACGGTACAATTCCGGCTCCTCTTTTGCAAAACGGATGTACTGGACGCCGAAGCCGAAAAAGGGGATGGGCTGCCGGAGCCCCTCCGCGGTGTAGCGGTCGTACAGGGCCTCGGCGGCGGCGCGAACCGCGCTTCTGACCTCGTCCATACTGCCGAAGCAGGTGAAAATGGGACGGGTGGATATGCCCAGCCCGTCCGCGATGGCCTTGGCGGTCAGAGCCTCCGCCCCTTTCTGGCGCACGACACGTTCTGCCGCCGCAACAAGTTCGTCTCTGGTGAATTTATTTCTGGGAGCCATGAGGGACAGCGTCCTTTCATCATGAACATTCAATGATGTGCATTGTACGGTGCACATTATAGCAGGCCAGGCGGCTGGCGTCAAGCCTGTTCGGAAAAGGCCGCGTTTTCAGGCATCGTCCCCCCTGTGCCGCAGGGCGGCGGGGCTGCGGCATTCCGGACGGCGTGAGACGCGGAGGCGCTTTACCCACGACCGGTGTCCCTGTGCGGACGGTGAAAAAAAGGGCTGGCAGGCGGGATTTTGCTGGCTCTGCGGAATAATTTTGTCTGATTGGAATAGACGGGCGGCGGAAAATACGGTAAAATAACATTTGGTTAGATAAAACTAACTGCTTGAGAGGCGGGAGCGTGCGGTGGAAAGCTGCGGCGCGGGGAAGCGGGGTCGTCCCCAGAGTCGCAGCGGCGCTCGTTTCAGGCGGGCGTTCCCGGAGGATCACGCGGAAAAGAGGAGGCAAAAATGAAAACGAAGGAAAAAGGCTGGCTTCAGTCGCTGTTCGCTTATGCGGAAGGCGAAAAGAAAAGAATGCTCGGTTCGGTGATCCTGTCGGTGGTCAGCGTGACGGCAGGACTTGCGCCGTTTTACTGCATGTACCGGATCATCTGCCTGTTTGTGGCGGGTACGGCCGACACTGCTGGCATCGTGGGCTGGTGCCTGTGGGCGCTATTGGCTTATGGCGTCAAAATTGCCGCCTTTACCCTGTCCACCGGCGTCTCCCACCACATGGCCTATCACGTGCTGGAGGGGGTGCGCCTGCGGTTGGCGGATCGCTTTCTGCGCGCGCCCCTGGGCGATGTGGAAAACCACACCATCGGCGAAATCAAAAGCATGATGGTGGATAAGATCGAGAATCTGGAGCCGCCGCTGGCGCACATGATGCCGGAAGGCGTGGGGCATGTGGTGCTGCCCATTGTGAGCATCATTGCGCTTCTGTGCATCGGCTGGCGCTGGCTTCGCTGGTCACCTTTCCCCTTTCCTTTGTCTGCATGGGGCTGACCTTCAAGATCAGCGGGAAAAACTTTGATACCTGCGACAAGGCCGGCGCGTACATGAACAGCACCATCGTCGAATACATCGAGGGCATTGAGGTCATCAAGGCGTTCGGCTGTGCAGGCGTATCCTATGAAAAATACGCCAAGGCCATTACGGACTTCCGCACGTTTGTGGTCAAGTGGCTGTCGTCCACCTATCTGACCATGAAATTGAGTTTCGCCCTGTTTCCCTCCACGCTGATCGGCACCCTCCCCGTAGCGCTGGCGCTGGTTCATAACGGCACCATCACCGCGCCGCTGGCCGCGCTGGCGGTGATGCTGTCCATTTCCATGGTCGGTTCGCTGGCCAAGCTGGAGGTGTTTTCCGAAAACATGCGGCAGGTGGGGTTCACGGTCAAGGGTCTGCAGGCGTTTCTGAAAATGCCAGAACTGCCCCAGCCGAAGGAACGCGCTGCCGTGCAGGGTACCGGCGTGGAACTGAAGGACGTGCGCTTTTCCTATACCGGCAGGGCGGAGGACGAGGTGCTCCACGGCGTGAACCTGAAGCTGCCGCAGGGCAGCTTTACCGCGCTGGTGGGATCCTCCGGCGGCGGCAAGTCCACGGTGGCGAAGCTGATCGCCCGCTTCTGGGACGTTTCCTCGGGCAGCATTGCCATCGGCGGTGTGGACGTCAGGAATATGCCCCTCGACCAGCTTTCGGAATACGTCAGCTTTGTGACGCAGGATAATTTCCTGTTCCGCTGCTCGCTGATGGAGAACATCCGGCCGCCGCTGAGAAGGCGGATGCCGAAGGGAAAATGCGGCGCAGGCACGGTGGGAAAAGAAAACCGTCCGCAGTGCGCAGGCGGTCGCTGGAGAGCGTACAATCATCTTTAAAACAATCTTTGTTCAACGTCCGGCAGGTTGCCGGGCGTTTTTTTACTTCTGTCTTTTGCGCCTTTCATCACGAAAAAAGCCCGGTCCGAAGACCGGGAGCGAGGGGAAAACCCTTGCATGAAGCAAACCGAAGATAAGGATACCCTGCGACCGTCGCTGTTACCGCTGGGACGCGTCACTGCCGGGACGGTCGGAGCCGCCGGAGACGGCGTCGCCGGCTTGAGAACTGTCGGCGGGAGCGGCGCTCCAGAAGGGCGGGAAGGTTTCCTTCATCCAGCGGCGGAGGGCGCCGTAGCAGGGCAGCAGCAGCCCGCCGGCCACCGCGCACGCGCCGCACAGCGCGCCGCGGAAAAAGCGGTATGTCAACAGCTGACTGGAACGGTATTCCACCAGCTTTGTGACCGTCGTGCGGTTTGTCCAGAAGGTGCCGGCGATGTCGGAGGGCTCCACCGGCACGGCGGGCACCCATTCGGGGAACGTGTAGACGATCTGCAGCGCGTACTGCGCCAGATAGTAGCAGCCGGCCAGCAGAACGGCCAGCGCGGCGCTGGCACCCAGCACGTACAGTGCGATGCGGGGGGACAGCTGCACCGCAAAGCGAATGCGCAGCCGGTCGCGAATATCTTCCACCGCAGCGCGGAGACCGATGGTGAAAAAGCGGAAGCCGCATTGCAGCAGAAGCACCCCCAGCACGATCAGCAGCGCCTTGAGGGGCAGGAGGGTGCGGAAGCGTTCCTGCTGCAGGTTGTAGAAATCGCCCTGCGCGCTCAGCTCGGCCATGCTTTTCTGAAAACTGCTGGCGGCGCCCGTTCCGGGAATAGCCGTTCCCCAGACGGTGAGAACGTCCATGTCCAGCTGCTGGGCGTCCAGCGCCAGCAGGGGCGCATAGGCGCCGTAGGCTTCCTGCTCGCCGGCGGCGCGGCTGTGGGTCAGAATACCCGCCACCGTGTAGGTCTGCCCGTCCAGAATGACCTCCCGCCCTACCGGGTCGCCTACGCGGAACAGGGCAATGGCGAGCTGTTCGTCCAGCAGGATGACCCGGTCGCTGCCGGTCAGCTCCTCAGGGTACAGCCGGCGGCCTGCCACCAGATAACGCTGGGGGAGGGCGGCCTCGCTGCCAAAGAGACCGCTCAGACGGCAGACGGCGCTTTTGCCGCCTGCCTCTTTCAGCTCGACCCCTGCCTTTTCGGCAGACGCGCCGAGAGCGGACAGGGTGGCGGACCAGTCCTCCTGCTTACTCTGCAGTTGAAGGAGCAGCTTTTTCATTTCGCTGTCGGGAAGATTGCCCTGCTCGTCCTTTTCCACATGCGAGGCAGGCGCGGGCAGCACGTATTGCAGCCCGGTCTCCACCTGACCGGTCTGATAGACGCACAGACCGATGACGGCGCAGCACAGGAACAGAGCGACGGCACGCTTAATCGACATAATCCATCACCGCCTGCCCGTCCTTGAGCGCCCGGTCTTCCCGGTCGGCGATCTCCACATAGGACAGGTCTTCGGATACGGAGACCACCTGATCCGTCTTTTCCAGCACGGTCACCGTGGTTTTGCTCAGCACGTAGCCGCTGCTGTCCAGCAGGCCGCCGTAGCTGCGGTTGACGGTATAGACGTAATAGCTGTCGCCGCCGTCGCTGCGCACAGCGCTGGCGGGAAGCAGGGTGGTGGATTTGGCCGCCTTATAGGTCAAAACCAGAGCGATGTCGTCGCGGCCAATGAGCCGGGACATGCCGCCGGCGGCCTTGAGGGTCTTGCTGTCCAGCTTGATGACGGCGTATTTCTTGCCGTCGCCCGTCACCTGCACATCCTCCACCTGCGTGGATGCGCCGCTGTCCTTCAGTTCGACCTTATTGCCCTTGCTGATGGTCTTGCTGATGGAGGTGATGTCTGCCCGAAGGGAGGGTTCGGCGCTTTCGGCGCTGAGCACATAGGCGGTTTTGCTGCCGTCATAGGCCTCGCCCTCCTTGACAGCGATTTCCATGACGTAGCCGGCGCGGGGCGCGCGGATGGCCGTCAGGGACGTGTTGAGCGCATCCAGCTCCAGCATGTCCTGCTGCACCTTGGCGATGTCGCTTTTAAAGCCGTCGATCTTCTTGATATAGTCGAAGGTGGCCTCGCCGACCCGGCCGCTGCCGGTTTTGTACAGCAGGCGCAGCTTGGTCGCGCTGGCGTTCATGGCGTCCCGCGCCTGAACGTACACCTGCAGAGCTGCGGCGGTCTTTTCCGGCGCGTCGGTAATGGCGTCCCACGTGTCTTCCTTGCCCAGGGTATACCCTTCCTCCACGGCGGTGGCCATGACCTGGTATACGGCAACGTAGTAGGCGTCCATGTCGTCCATCAGCTGGTTATAGAGCACGTTGTGCTCGGAATGCTGCTGCTGACGGATGTGGGCGGCGTATTCCTCGGCCAGCTTACCCACCGCCTCGTCGTACTTGGTCTGCAATTCCTTCATTTTGCTGTCATATTCCGTTGCGTAGGCGGTAAAAAGAACGTCGCCTTCTTCCACATACGCGCCCGCCTTGACCCGGATGCGATCCACGGTGATGCCCAGCTTGCGGGCTTCGGACACCTTGAAGGACTCGGTATCCTCAAAGTAGATGCTGCCCGTCAGCTGAATCTTCTGTTCCAGTTTGCCCCGGGTGGCGGTAATGCGCTGCACCTTGGGGGTGGTGATGGTCTGCACCGTGCGGGCAAAGAACATGCACAGGGCGATGACCAGAGCCAGCACCATCAGCCCCTTCAGTGCCTTTTGTTTTCGCGTCATAGAAAAATTGCGCTCCCCTCTGTGATTACTTCAGTTCGCTGAGCTGGATGCCCAGCAGGATGTCTTCCTGGAAATAGCGGTAGATCAGCAGCGCGGGCAGGATGTAGAGCGCCGCGCCTGCAAAGGCGATCTCGCTGTTGTCGGTGCTGATCTGGTTGAACATGACCGACAGGGGCATTTTGCTCTGAGAGCCGCCCAGATAGATCAGCGGCTGCTCCACCAGATTCCAGCAGTCCGCAAAGGAAAGGGCGACCGCTGCGCCGATCACAGGGCGGCACACGGGCAGCACCACGTGCACAAAGCTCCGCACCGTGCCGGCGCCGTCGATCATGCCGGCCTCCAGCAGCTCGTTGGGCAGGCCGATCATGTACTGACGCAGCAGGAAAATGTAGAAGGGGGATACCATCATGGGCAGCGTCACCGCCCAGGAAGTGCCCATCAGCCCCAGCTGCCGCATGGTGATGACGCTGGGCGCCATGGTGACCTGAAAGGGCAGCAGCATGAGCATCAGGACGAAAAAGAAGATCAGATCCCGCCCGTGAAAGCGGAAGCGACTCAGCGCATAGGCCGTCATGGGAATGAGCAGCGCCTGCCCCAGCAGGATGGTCGCCGTGTACCGGGCAGAGTTGACAAACAGCTGCAGGTACATGGGCTTTTCAATGAGGATGGTGTAATACTGCCGCAGCGATACCTGCGCGGGGGACAGCAGCAGCGGGAGCCAATGCGTTTCGTCGTAGTTGTTCCGACCGGCCAGATAGGTCTTGATTTCGGCGGGTGGGAAAAAGGAATACAGGAAGGTCAGCACAATGGGAGCCAGCATGACGGCGCAGATGAGACAGAGCACCGCAAAGCACAGAACCCGGCCGGGACGCAGATGCAGTTTGTGTTTCATGCCGCCCTCCTTACACGTCGTTGGAGCGTACGGACTTGTTCAGGTACATGACGCCAAAGAGCAGAAGCACCACCACGGCAAAGGAATAGGCGGCGGTCGTCACGTCCTGATAGTCCAGCTTGGCAAATTTGTTGTTCATAAAGTGCTGCAGGGTGTATACCGCGTCCCGGGGGTAAGCACCGCCGATAAAGTACACTTCCTTGAAAATGCGGAAGGCGTTCACCCATGCCAGCACGAACACCAGAAAGGCGGTGGGCAGAATGAGGGGGAGGGTGATCTTCGTTTCCCGCTGAAACGCGTTGGCGCCTTCCAGCGCGGCAAACTCGTAATAGGCGTCCGGTACATTCTGCAGGGCGGCGGAGAAAATGACCACCGAAAAGCCCACGTTTTTCCAGATGTAGAGCAGCACCACGGGCGCGCGCAGCGCCTCGCTTTCCAGCCACAGCACCCGGTGGCCGAACACCGCCGCCCACACCTGATTGACGACACCGCCGTAGTCAAACAGCAGCAGCCACACCAGCAGCATGGCGGAGGAGGGCATCAGATAGGGCATGACCAGCACGTTGCGGAAGCCCACGCTTTTTTCCCTGAGGGTGCGCAGCATGGCGGCCAGGATAAAGGACAGAAGGAAAATGGTGGGTGCGCACAGCAGGGAAAGCTCCATGGTGTTCTTGAAGCCCAGCCGGAACACTTCGTTCTGCCATACCCGGACATAGTTGGCAAAGCCCACAAAATTGTTGTGGATGGTGCCGTCGGTCATGGAATAGTAGATGCCGCCTATAAAGGGGATAAGATAGAACAGCATCAGCATGCCAAGACCCGGCAGCAGAAACAACAGCAGGCTTTTCTTCTTGTGAAACATGTTGCTTGCGTCCTTTTTGTTGGTCAGTGTTTTTCACAGCTGAAAGGCGCGTGAAAAACGGGCGAAAGCGGGGGAAGGGCGCCCGTGACGTCCTTCCCGCCGCAGAGAAAAGGAGGAATGAATTACTGATCTTCCAGCTGCATCAGGCGCAGCTTGCCCTCACCCTCGGAAATGAACTGCTCCAGACCGATCTGCCCGTCCACGTACCGTTCGCGCAGCGTCCAGAAATCGTCGCTGTCGCCCTTGTACAGGATGGAAGGTGTGGCGAGGGAGGCATGAACCATGACGGCACGGTATTCGGCGATGGATTCCGCGGTGGCGGAGTAACGCCCCGTTTTTTCAAACTCGGCCATGTACTTGACCTGCGCGTCGTACTGCTCCTGCAGGTCTGCCTTTTCCGTTTCATCCGTCGCCTTGCTGATCGAGGCCTCCAGCTGCTTTAGGTACCGCTGCTGATACATGAGGCTCTGCTCATAGTAGGGGCTTTCGATGGGGTCGTTGTGGTTGGGGCTGAGGTTGGCCAGCGTCTCCGCGTCAGCTGCCTGCACATAGGCCTCCAGGTAGCGGATGGCCGCCTCCTGATTGGCGCTGTTGGGGTTGACGAACATGATCCGAACGGTCAGCGGCAGGGCGATCTCCACATCGGGGGTCAATTTCAGGGGCCACATTTCGCCGCCGTCGTTGTAATCGTAATAGTTCACATCATAGGTGGCGCTGTCGTAGAACAGGGGGGTCTTGTTGTACAGCTCCTCCAGCTCCTCCGGCATGTCGCCCTCGTCCCAGGTGACGGTCACCTCCAGACTGGAGGCGTCCATGTCGTTCAGCGCGTTCATCAGCTGGCGGAACATGTCGGTGTCCAGAGAAAGGGGCTGGTTGTTGGCCACGAAGTAATCGCTGTAGGCCGACAGAATGCTGTAGAACATCTGCTCTTTATAGGTGCCTTCCCACTGGAACACACAGTATTTTTCCCGGTTTTCCTCATTTTCCGGCTTCGCCCAGTCGTTGATGAAGGCGATCAGATCCAGCCAGTTGTCGGGAATGTTTTCAATGCCCAGTTCAGCAAAGGCCTTTTTGTTGACCTTCATGCCATAGGCGTACGTGCTGATGGGTACGCCCACCAGCTTGCCGTCCTTGACCACCGCGTCCCGCATGAAGGGATACAGATCGTTCACATAGTCGGTCAGGATTTTGCTGGAGGACAGATCCAGACAGTAGCCTTTGGCCGCCATGCGGTCAAAGTCGACGTTGGTGGACGTGACGTGCAGGATATCGAAACGGTTGTCGCCGCTTGTCATGGCCTGTCCCAGCTCCTGCGCGCTGGAATAATAGCTGTCGTTTTCAAAGAAAATGGGAACGTCGTCCATGGCTGCAGCCGCCTTCTGGTGCTGCTTGTTGTTGAAGGAATTGTAGATGGACAGCGTCTGCGTGGGCAGCTTGGCCGGGTCGGTGGAGCGGACATAGATGCCGGAGGACTGCTCGTCGATCACGTACAGGCCGCCGCTGAGCAGCGCGTTGTAGCTGATGCCGTTGTATTCGTAGAAATCATTGGCGGGGTGATAGGCGCACAGCTCCGGATTTTCAAGACCGACCATGCGGTAGATTTTGTTGGCAAGGGCAAGGTACAGGGTGTCGCTGTCCGCGTCGTACTGCATGCCGTAGATGCGGTGATAGGGCAGGTCGACCTGCGCCGCCTCTTCCGCATCGCCCGTTTCCGGGTCGAAGACGGTCAGCGAGAAGGGCTTGATATTGCCGGTCTCCTCGTCGTAGGCGTTCATGGTGTCGATGGTCTGGCAGATCAGCTTGCCGTCCTTATAGGGCGCGGCGCGCTGGACGAAGGGCAGATCGTAGTCCACCCGTTCGCCGGTAGCCAGATCAAAGCTGAACAGGAGCGCCTGATTGGCATTGTAGTCGGAGCCGTTGACATACAGCCGCTCGCCCATCACAAAGACGTTGACCAGCGAGACGTCCAGGTAGGCATAGTCGCCTTCGTCGGTCATCAGGTCGTCCAGATCCAGCTTGACCGCGTCGCCGTAAACGGGCTTGCCGTTTTCATCCGGCCGGATGGAAAAAACGGTGTAATTGCTGTTAAAGTCGTAGCCGTAGATCACGCCGTCCTTCACGTCGAAGCCTGAAAGGAAATAGGCGCTGTCATCCGCTTCACCCTCCGCAGGCGCGTCAGCCGTGTCGGCATCTGCGTCCGCGTCGGTGTCGTCGGTGATCACGCGGTCAGTGTTCAGCCCGGTCACATAGGGCTTTTCCGCCGCGTCGCCGGGGGTCCATACGTAAATGGCGTTGCCTGCACCGATGTACAGTTTGTCGCCTTCGGCGCGGATGCACCAGGCGCCTTCGTTATAGGCGTTGGTGTTGTCCACGTCCATTGGGCGGAGAGTCACGTCGCCTTCCGCGGCCAGTGCGAGGGGACACAGGGATACCAGCAGCATGAGAACCGTCAGAAGGGTCATGCATTTCATCGATCGCTTCATTTGAAACGTTCTCCTTTCTGCCGTCTGAAAACGGCATCAAACAGATACAAACACTTATAAGACGGCGGCGCACGGGAAAATGTTGCGTTTTTTTGGAAAAGTTTTTAAAACTTTTTTTGAATGGGTCATGACGACGAAAAGGGAGGGTGCCCACGGACTGAAAAGGACGATATTTAATGATTTTGTACCATATCGAACACAATTCTGCCTTATTTGCGTTTTATACTTCCTTACATACCGTGAGGTATGCGAAATAAGGAGGCGGAACCATCATGTTGTTTGGCAGCAAGTCCGACAAAATCGCCAAGGCGATCGAAAAGAAAAATGCGGCGGGGATCATTAAATATCTGAACGATAAGGACGCGGGCGTGGTTATGCAGGCTGTGGCGGCGCTGGGCAAGGTGCAGGGCGATGACAGCTACAACACGCTGGTGTCGCTGCTGCGCTCTCCCAAGGCAGAGATCCGCGCGGCGGCTGTGACGGCGCTGGCTGAACTGGGCGACCCCAAAGCACAGGCGCATGTGAGCCATATGGAAACCACTGAAAAGGACGCGGTGGTTCTGGAAGCAGTGAAAAAGGCGCTGAGCAAGCTTCACGACAAGGAATGACCGCAGCAGAAACGCGGCAGAAAAGCCTCTCCCGGATGGGGGAGGCTTTTTGCTGTGCTTTTTGCGCCCCAAACTGTTCATTTTTATTTTTAAAGGAAAAAATATGCTGAAATGTGCATGAAACGGCTGGAAACGGTGGTCAAACAGGGGACGGGTGTGTTATAATGGAATAAATTCGACCGTTATGATCATGAGGAGGATATGTCCATGAATTCCGACCGCGTATGGCACGCCCGATGGATCAAGCCCGGCGCTATGCCGCAGGATACCGCCCCTGTTTTTCAGAAGCAGTTTACGCTGGACAGCGTTCCGGCGGATGCGACCGTCTATGTGTCCGGCATGGGGTTTTATGTGATGCGGATCAACGGTCAGCGGGTCGGCGACGAACTGCTCACCCCTGCGTTTTCCGCGTATGACAGAACCGTCTACTATAATGTGAAACCTGTGGCCGCGCTGCTGCAGCCGGGCGAAAACCGGGTGGAGATTACGCTGGGCAACGGCTGGTATCATGAGAACGCCGCGAACGCGTGGGAATTTGAGCATGCGGCGTGGCGGGCGGCGCCGCAGCTGATTTTTGAACTGACGGGCGATGGACGGACGCTTCTGTCCTCCGATACCACCTGGCAGTGGGCGACTTCAAGGACGACGTACAATTCCCTCCGATACGGTGAGACCTGGGACGGTACGGCGGAGATAGGTCCGTGGCAGCAGGCGCTGATCAGCCACGGCCCCGGCGGTGTGCTGAAAGAGCAGCGGATGCCTCCCATCCGCTTGCAGGAGGAGCTGCTGCCCGTGACCGTGACGCCCTGGGGCGAGGGCGTGGTGTACGACTTTGGCGTCAACCTGTCCGGCAATGTGGAGATCACCGTGCAGGGCAGGCGGGGCGACCGGGTGACCCTCAAGTACTTTGAAGTGCTGGAAAAGGGCGGCGTGCCGGAAAAGGAAGATATTACGAACTGCACCTACAGCGACCGTTTTCAGGAGGACGTGTACATACTTTCGGGCGAGGAAGAGGAAACCTGGCACAGCGAATTCGGCTATAACGGCTTTCGCTACGTGTATGCCACCGGCCACACCGTCATTCGGGAGATGACCGCCCGGTGCTTCCATACGGATCTGAAGGACGCAGGCGGCATGGAGACGGATTTTGAACCGCTGATGCGGCTGCATAACGCCGCCCGGCGTTCCACCCTGACCAATTTCCACCATATCCCCACCGATTGTCCTCATCGGGAAAAGAACGGCTGGACGGGCGATGCCCATCTGTCCTCTCCGCAGGCGCTGATGAACTTCCATATGAAGCAGGCCTACCTGAAGTATCTGGACGATCTGGCCGACGGTCAGCGCCCCAACGGCGCCGTTTCCTGTATTTCGCCTACCAGCATTTGGGGATACGAGTGGGGCACCGGGACGACATGGGATTACGTGATTTTTGAACTGCCGTGGCAGGTGTACCGCTATACCCGGGATGCGGACGTGCTGCGCCGCTATCAGCCCATGATGGCTCGTTATCTGGCATTTCTGGAAGGCATGCAGGAAAACGATATTTTCCCGGACGGTCTGGGCGACTGGTGTCCGCCTGAAACGGAGCGGTACATCAAATGCCCCGACGCGGCGCTTTTGACCGCCTACGCCCGGGAAATGCATCGAACCTACGCCCGGGTCTGCCGGGTGCTGGGGATGGACGAACAGGCGAGCGCGTCGGAAAAACGGGCAGAGGAGATCCGCAGTGCCTTCCTTCGCGCCTTCCCGGAGGGGGAGGGAGAAGGCCAGACCCTGCTGGCGCTCCGGCTGGCGTTTGACCTGACGGAAAACAGGCAGGACGCGCTGCGCCGTCTGACCGAACGGGTGACGGCGGACGGCGAACGGCTGTATGTGGGCATTTTCGGCGCGAAGCATATTTTCCGCGCCCTCACCGACGGCGGACGGTTCGATCTGGCGTGGCGGATGCTGTGGCAGGAGGGCTTCCCGGGCTACCTCCACATGCTGGATCTGTGCTCGGGAACGCTGGGCGAATGCTGGGACGGTAAGAACTCCCAGAACCATCACATGTATTCCGACGTGGACGCGTGGCTGTACGAGGACGTGGCGGGCATGCTGCTTTGCGACGACGGAACGGTCACGGTTGCGCCTCATATTCCGGAGGACGTGGCGCACTTCTCTGCATGGCACGACCTGCCTGACGGTCGGATGACCGTGGCGTGGGATCGGGAAGTGCTGCGCGTGTCGCTGCCTGCGGGGCGCAGGGCGACGCTCAGGGACGCGCAGGGCGCAGAGGAAACCATCATCGGTGAAGGCGCTTGGCCGCGCGCCCGGTTCGAAGTGAAAACAAAGGCCTGACGGCAAAAAAAAGGGGAGAAAAACCATGAGAGAGGAACAACCCAGCGCCTTTGGAAAGGTGGTCAGGCATGCTGCCCACGGTCTGGTTTTTGTACTGGTAGCGGCGATGATGCTCTTCAGCGTCTGGCGCATGGCGGTGAACACGGGGTGGAATTTCATCTTTCTGGGCGGCGCCGTGGTTACGGCGGGCGGATGCTATCTGCTGGCGCGGCTGATGGAAAAAGGACGGTTCGGGTGGATCGCGGTGCTGCTGTTGGCTGCTGCGGCGCGGACGGCGGTGCTCCTGATGTGGAACATTCCGCCCATTTCCGATTTCGACATTGCCCACAAATCGGCGGTTTCCTTCTGGAATATGCCGCGGGACGCCTGGCGCGCGCAGGAAGATACCGTATTTTTCTCCAAAATATGGCCGAACCTGATGCCGTGGGTGCTCTATGAAGCACTGATTGTCCGGCTGTTCGGCGCATCCGTGCTGGCGCAGCAGATTTCCAATGTGTTCTGGTCGGCCATGACCTGCCTGTTCATCTGCCGTGCCGGAGAACACATGACCGGCAGCCGGCGGGCGGGGCTCATGGCGGGCTTTTTGCAGGCGTTCAATTGCTTCAATCTGGTCACCGTATCCGTGCTGACCTGCCAGCACATTGCCACCGCGCTGCTGGCAGCGGGGCTGTGCGTGCTGTTCAGACCGGCGCGCGCCAGACACCAGTGGCTGCAATGGGTGTGCGGCGGCGTGGTGATCGCCCTGTCCCACCTGATGCGTACGGAAATGGCGGTGGTGCTCATTGGCATTGCGCTGTTCGGACTGTACCGTCTGGTCGTCACGGCGGTGGATCAGGGTACCTGGCGGGAAAAGGGACGGCGCATGGGCAGTCTGCTGCTCAGCTTTGCCCTGTTCTTCGGCACGTTCTTCGGCGTGGTGGAGATCGCCAATCAGATCGTGCTGGGCATCGGCGCGACGGAGCGGCCGATCACCAGCCCCTACCTGAAGTATAAGGTGATGGTGGGGCTGAATGCGGATACCAACGCCGGATGGAGTCAGGCGGATGCGGATCTTTTTGTCAAGCAGGTGGAAAATCCGGATGAGGATCTGCTGAGCAAGGCCATCAGGCGGCGCTGGCGGCAGAAGGACAGATTGCCCGGCCTGATGTTCTACAAGGCGGAAGCCTACATCGGCAACTACTTCGATTATTTCTCCACGCTGACGGAAACGGAGGAGCAGGCAAACTTCACATGGAATGATCTGCCCGGGTTGTGCCGTGCGTCCATGCTGGCCATTTCGGCGCTGACCCTGATGGGGGCGGTGAAGGGCATGCTGGATCGGCGCAACGAAAAGCTGCTGCTGACGGGCATCCTGCTGGTAGGCTATGTGCTGGCGTATCTCCTCATTGAAGTGCAGACCCGCTACGCGCAGGTGCTGATGCCCATGATGACCATGCTGGCGGGCTACGGCGGGTGCGTGTGGAAAAGCTCCGCTGTACGCAAGGGTAAGAAAAAAGACAAAGCGTCGCAGCAGGCTGCGTAAGAACCGCAAAGGAGCGGCAGAGCGGACAGAAGGCAAGGCTGAAAGGCACATAAAGAACGCAGCAGGCTGCGTAGACAGAAAGAACCGCGTCGGGTACCGCACCCGGCGCGGCTTTTTCCTTTGCTTACCGGATATAGGAGGAATATGTGATGTAGAATGCCTGAAAGAGAATCGTGGAGCAGGATGGGAAACTGCTTGACGGCCAGTAAACGGGGAGAATGCGACAGGGCGGTTTTATGGCGGCGGATGCTCGGCAAAGTGAGACTGGAAACAAAGAAGGATGAGGGGAAGGAAGACGACTGGTGCAGGGAATGCAAGGAGCGGCGGCGTTCCGGCGGTTATCCGTGAATCCTCTGACGTGTGCAAGCAATGCGCAAGGGGCAGAGGGAAATTGTAATGCGAAAAAATGGCGCCCATTCCGGGCATGGAGTCAGAAGGCGTTGATCTCATACGGGTCGACCGGTCGCGGGGCGCCGCCTGCGCACGGATATGCAGAGAGCACGGGTGAGACCGGTGCGCCATGCAGTGGAGCGCCGTGTGCACGCGGATGCGTTATTACAACACCCTCAAAGCACTGCGTGCGGAAACGGGTGTCGCCTGCGTACAGATATGCAGAGAGTGCGGTGAGATCGGCGAACCATGCAGCGGAGCGCTGTGTGCAAGCGGATGTGTTACCGCAATGTTTTCAAAGCACTACGTGCGGAAATGGATGCCGTCTGCATGCGGAGATGCCCTGACCCGCCCAACGGCAGGCTCATATCTGGGACGGGATTGCCGCCGATACCCGCTCTGCGCCCTGCTTTCTGCACAAAATGGCCGTAAATTCAGGCAAATCTGTGGCCTCGACTTTCGTCAGTAAGGTTCCCGTTGGAAAGGTGGAGGAAAAGAAAAGGCCGGGTAAAACACCCGGTCTTTTCGTGCCGCTGACGGCGGCGAAGGAATACACGTCAGCCCTTGAGGGAGCCGATCATAACGCCCTTGGTGAAGTACTTCTGAATGAAGGGGTAGAAGCACAGCACGGGGACGGTCGCGATAACGATGGTGGTATAGCGCACCAGCTTTTTGTACTGGCTGATATTGTCCGCATTGACCGTGTTGAGCACGCTGGATGCGCCCTGATTGGTCATACCCGAACCGCTGCTTTCCAGCACCAGCACCTCGCGCAGCACCAGCTGCAGGGGGTACTTGTCGCGGGAACGGATGTAGATCATGGCGCCGAACCAGGAGTTCCAGTAGCCGACGGCGTAGTACAGCAGAATGACCGCCAGCACGGCTTTGGACAGGGGAATGATGATGCGAACCAGAATGGTGAAATCGTTGGCGCCGTCCAGACGGGCGCTTTCGGACAGGCTGTCCGGCACGTTCATAAAGCCGGTGCGCATAACGATCAGGTTCCACACGCTGATCAGGTTGGGAATGATCAGCGCCAGACGGCTGTCCAGCATGCCCAGATCCTTGACGAGCAGGTAGGAGGGAATGAGACCGCCGGAGAAGAACATGGTGAAGGTGACGAGCACCATGAGGAACTTGGAGTACCACCAGCGCTTCTGGCTGAGCACCCACGCGGCCAGACAGGTCATGACCATGTTGGAAACGGTACCGACCACCACCAGGAACAGGGTATTCATATAGCCTGTTTTGATGCTGGGGATCTGCAGCACCAGCTGGTAGCCCTTCCAGGTGAAGCCCAGTGGGTGGAACAGTACGCCGCGGAACGATTCCAGCTGGAGCGGTTCAGAGAAGGACGCCATGACCACGTGGATCAGGGGTACCAGACAGGTGAAGCACAGAAGTGCCATAAACAGGTAGATCAACACATCTACAAAGCGCTGAAAGGGAGTTTTGTATTCTCTCATGTTTTTCGCCTCCTCACCACAGACTGTTTTCCGTCACCTTCCGGCTGATGGCGTTGGTGGCGACCAGCAGGATGGAGTTGATGACGGAGTTGAACAGGCCAACGGCGGCGCTGTAGGAGTAGTTGGATTCAAGCAGACCTTTGCGGTAGACGAACGTGGCGATGATATCGGACACTTCCATGATGCTGTCGTTGTACAGCAGCAGCGTCTTTTCGTAGCCCACGTTCATGATGTTGCCGATCTGCAGGATGAGCAGGATGGTGATGGTGGGGACGATGGAAGGCAGGGTGATGTACCACATCCGCTGCAGGCGGGAGGTGATGCCGTCAATGGCGCCTGCTTCGTACAGCTCGGCGTCTACGCCGGAAATGGCGGCCATGTAGATGATGCTGTCAAAGCCTACATACTGCCATAGCTGTGATCCGATGTATATAGGTCGGTATGCGCTTTCCAGCGTGAGCAGGTTTTTATCCGTGCCGCCTACTAACTGAACAATGTAGGAAATGACGCCGTCCTTGGCGCAGAAGTCGCGCACAAGGCCGCACACAACCACCATGGAAATGAAGTAGGGCATGTAAGTGATGGTCTGCACCACGCGTTTGTAGGGTTCGCAGCGAATTTCATTCAGCAGCAGCGCCAGAATAATGGGCGCGGGGAAGCAGAAAATCAGACAAAGCGCACTCAGGAGTACGGTATTTCTCAGAATTCGGACGAAGTAGTAGCTATTGAAGAACTGTTCAAAGTGCTTGAAGCCTACCCAGCTGCTACCCAGAATGCCCTTGCGGGGCTGGTAGTTTTTGAAGGCGATGACGACGCCGTACATGGGGTAATAATGGAAAATGAGGAAAAAGGCCAACATGGGCAGGGACATGAGATACAGCCATTTGCGCTGCTTCCATTCCCTTTTGAGAAAACGCCACACCTTGTCGCCGACCGACATGGGCGCGCGGGCAGAAACGGTTGCGTTTTTCAACCTGAATACCTTCTTTCATCTGGCGCTTGCCGGAAAGGAAGCGAAGGACGCCGGCAAAACTGCGTAATCAACGTGATCAGGAGACGCGGAAGATAAAAGGAAAGGCAGAGGAGGAGCGTGTCCTCCTCTGCCGGAAGCCTTTTTAAGGGGATAGGGTTAACGGGCCAGCCAGCGCTCGTAGGAAGCCTTTTCGATGGCGGTGGCGGCGTCGATGTTCATGGCCTTGATCTGGGCAACATAGTCATCCCATTCGGTCAGGGAGCGCTTGCCGGTGATGAAGGCGGTGGTGTTTTCGTTGACGTAGGTGTTCACATCGTTCATGATGTTGTTGAATTCGCTGGACTCTTCATCCGTGTAGGACAGGGTCACAGGCATCATGTACTTGTCATCAGCGGAAGTGCCCCAGCGAACCTGGCAGGCATTGGCTTCTTCGCCGTAGGAGCCGTTTTCACGGGTCCAGTCGCGGAGGAACGCGCCGTGGCTGTACAGATACTTGAAGTTGATGGTCGCAATGTCCACGCCCTCGGCGTTGCGCACGATCTTGTCGGTGTAGACTTCCTTGCCGTCCACCATGGTGTAGTCTTCGCCTTCCACGCCCCAGTTGGCCAGATGGCTGCCTTCCTCAGAGTAGAACCAATCCAGATAGGACACGGCCTTTTCGGGGTTCTTGCAGTCCGCGGTCACAACGGTGGCATAGCCGCGAGCCTGAGTCTGGGTGTAGGAGATGTGGGGGATTTCGCCGTCGGCGGTCAGCTTGGGATAAGCGACGCCCAGCATTTCGTAGTTGGGATCGATGGCCTTGCCAGCTTCGGTCCAGGAGTCAAAATTCCAGAAACCAACGTAGGTGGCAGCGGCGCATTCCGCATTCTGGAATTCCTTGCTGAAGTCGTTCCACACGGAGTAGTCTTCCTGAATGAGGCCTTCGGCGTACCACTTGGCCATGTTTTCCACAGCAGCCTTGTAGTTGTCGGTGATGGGTCCAAAGACCACTTCGCCTTCTTCATTCAGCTGGAAGGTGTCATCAGCGTTGAAGCTGCCCAGGAAGGAGTTGAAATCGCCGAAGCCGTTGGTGCCGACCATCAGGGGATACTTGAAGTTCGGGTAATCGGCGGGCGCCTTTTCCTTCAGGGTCTTCAGAGCGGTGTACCAGTCGTCGATGGTCACGGGGATTTCCAGACCGTACTTGTCGAAGATGTCCTTGCGGATGGTGGGGCCGTCCCATTCGGGCTGGGCGGTCAGGTCGACCATGCACATGTTCCACACGGCGCCGTTATCGGTGGTGACGGCCTTGCGGACCACTTCGTTGGTCTCCAGAATGTGCTGATAGTTGGGCGCGTTGTCCTTGATCAGCTGGGTCAGGTCGAGGAAATACTCGTCCGCGATGGCCTTATCGGGGCCGCCGGGGAAGGTCTCGGGGAGACCCCAGCCATGGGTGATGATGTCGGGCAGCTCGCCGCCGTTGAGCATCAGGTTGTACTGTTCGGTTTCCTGGCCAACGGGGGGATGCTGGAAGATGATCTCCACATTGTTGGCCTCGTTGGCGCGCTTGATGGTGGCGTTTTCAGACATGCTGTCCACCACCTGGAAGCCCTGACCCAGGGGATACATCCAGGTAAAGGTGACGGTTTCCTCGGCCAGGGCGCTCATTCCTGCGCAGCAGGAAAGAAGCAGAACCAGCGCGAGCAGGAAGGAAAGTTTCTTCATGGTTACTACCTCCTATTATTTTGTAGTCGGCATCCGCCGACTTACAATCGTGAAAGGGAAAACGAACGGCGGATTACGCGATTGAAAGAAAACATATATAATCCGGTTTGCTTTTCTCCGCTTTTCACCATTATTATAAATCCCTTTCGAGGGGATGTATTTAACAGTGATGGTTGTTTGTTGTGCATTTTATGCTGCGATAAGGTGCAAATACTGTCAATTGAAATTAAATCATGCGACAACTTTTGAATATAATATATAAGAATGAGCTTTTGACGGATGAAAAATAGATGAATATGCCAAATTTTTGCTGAAAAAGAAAAGCCGGGCGGGAAGCCGTCCGACCGGTTGAAACAGAGAAGGCGGTATAACCATACAGGAAACACGTTTTCTTTCCGCTGCTGCATGCATGAGGAGCCGGCAATAGAAATTTCCCCTCTGAAAGCGGACGTTGCCGGCTCTGGAGCTTTCAGGCAGCCCGCGGTGCGCCCGAACGCCTCCGGGTCAGCCGAGGGGGTAGGTGCCGAAGGCGTGCACCGCCTCGTACATGGCCTGCACGTTTTCCACGGGGGTGCAGGGCGCCATATTGTTGGCGGCGATCATGATGAAGTTGCCCTTTTTCGCCACCTGCGTGGACAGAATGCGCTGCACTTCGCTGCGGATGTCCGCCGGGGTGCCGTCCTTGACGGTCATGATGGTGGGGCCACCGCAGATGAGCACGTCGTCGCCCACGTCCTGACGGATCTTGTCGAAATCCACCGGAAAACCGGTGTCGAACATACCGATGTTCAATTCTCGGGTCAGACCGCCAAAGTGCTGCATGTCGTTGCCGCACAGGTGCATGGAGACCTTCTCCCCGTAGCCGAAGGTGTCCACCAGCCGCTTGTGATAGGGCAGCACATATTCTTTGTACATGCTGTGGGAGATCATGGTGATGGCGTCGTCTGCAAAAAAGAAGGAGGAATATGTCGTCCCCCACCGTTCATGGGAGCGGCGGCGCATTTCCGTCATGCGGTGGATCAGGTTGTTGGTGATCCATTCCATCAGGTCGGCGTAGTATTCTTCATCCTCCAGCATGTCGATCATCAGGTTGGCGGCGCCCCGCAGCTTGTAGGCCAGATCCAGCACGCCGTCGGTGCCCTCGCCGGGATAGTTGTGCGGCGATACGATGGGACGTCCCATGTACTCGTGATGCCTGCAGTAGTCCTCCATGTAGTCGATGAATTCGATGCCCGTCTTGAGCAGCCCGCTTTCGATGGGCAGCAGCTTGGGCATGTCGTAGAGCTTTTCCTTGTGCTTGTCGAAAATGGGCAGGGTGTCGGGCAGGTATTCTCCCTGATAGGCCAGCGGCCCGCCCGCCCAGGAACCGTCCAGAGAGTTCTGAAAATCGACACCGAGGTACCATTTGTCCGGCAGACCCATTTCGTAGTCGCACAGCAGGTTGTGCCGCCGCCAGTACTGGTAGTTCAGCTGGGCGTTGATCTGCACCTCCGGGTCGGTGAAAAACTGCTCGAAGGTGTAGCGGGGCGTGTTGAGCTCAGGGTTCTGAAAGTAGTTGGTAATGGAGCCGTTGAGCTGCAGGGGCACGCGGATGGGCTTGCCGGCGTCAAACGCCTCCATCACGCGGCGCACCTCATCGTTGTGCCGCGCGTAATCCACCGGCGTTGCAAGAAAAGAAGACATGGTGAACCCTTCCTTTCGCGGCGAGCCGCCGCGTTTTGTTTTTTGTCAACGACTTCATTATATATCCTTCCCGCCGCTGCGTATTTAGCAGAAGCACCCGGAAATTGGTCATTTTATGTTGCGGTTTTCCGGATATTGTGCACATCCATGGTGAGCGCACGCCGATATTCGGAAGGGGCGACGCCAAATTTGTTGCGGAAGGAGCGGGAAAAGGTGTGGATGGACTGAAAATGCAGCCGCTCGGCGATCTGGGTCAGGGACATGTCCGTTTCCCGCATCAGCTTGAATACATACTGGAAACGGTAGTAATCCCAGTAATCCTTCATGGAGTAGCCCACCACGTTTTTGAAGTGGTGGGACAGGTAGGAATAGCTGTAGGAGAATTTCTGGCTCACTTCCTCCAGCGTGGTCATGTCTGCGGCGTGCCTGCGGATATACTGGCACAGCTGGCGCATCAGTGGGTCGGCGGGCAACTCCTTCCGCCAGGAGGGCGTCGCGTCCGTATCGTCGTCATTACGGATGGACAGCCGGTAGGACTTGAGCAGCACCGCGTAGACTAACGACTGGAGCATGCGCATCCGGTAGTTTTCCTGAGAGAAAAATTCGTCGATCAGCGCCTCAAACAGGTTGACCAGAATGGGAGGAGAGTCGATGAGCTGCAGGTGCAGGGAAGTGAAATGCTCCACCAGCACAGGGTCGGCGCTGGGCGCAAAATGGATGCCCACCAGCAGCATGCGGGTGCTTTCCGGGCTGACATAGCGCACATCGTGCACCACGCCCTCGGGAATAATGACCATCTGTCCCGCGCTGAGGTTGAAGTGCTGGGAGTTGAAGGTCATGATGGCCGCACCCTCGGTGATGAGTACGATTTCGTGACAGAACTGGATGTGGGGTTCGCATACCCAGCCCAGATGGGCGGTGATGTCGCCGATCTGCACCAGATAGATGTTGCCCACCAGCAGCGGCGGTTCGAGAATGCTGGTGTCCCTTGAACGAACAATGCAGTCGTTAATACAGGTTCTGGACATGCGATCATCTCCAAATGAATCAATGGGTTGCTCTTGTTGCTCACATTATACAACAAAAATGCACAACTTGCAATAGATGGGAGAAAAATAGGAAATGCTGACAACTGAAAAGACGGGAAACACGGATTCGGCTTGAAAAAGAGCAGTCGGTAAGAGAAAGACTGGAAAACCGACGGTGAAACAGAAACGCGAAAACGTGGGCGACAGCTTCCTGCGTGCCCTGCCTGCGAAAAAAAACAAAGGACAGAGGGAAAACTGTGCTTTTTTGCATGCGAAAGAATGAAAAAGGCAGTCACCTTGCAAACAACGGAGGAAAAACAGACGGTATGCGCGGGACGGTTATTGACGGGCACGGTATTCCGCAAGACGGCAAATGAAAAAAAGCCGCGGCAGACGGGGCGAACCGGACGGTCAGCCGCCGTCAGCTGCGGGCAGGGAAGCTCTGTTTGGGTGAGAGCCGCATGCAGAACGGCGCGGCGTATGCAGGCGGCAGGACAGGAAGACCCTGCTTTCGCGGGGTTTGCCCACGGAGCAGCCGCCGCCGTCAGCCGCGGGCAGAGGAGCGTGCAGCGGACAGAAACGCTGCATGCGGTTTCAATGCCATCAGATGCGGAGCAGTGGGCGGGGCGGAAGGAGCAGCCTGCGTGTTCCGTTTTTTTCGGCAGCCCACGGGGCGCCGGGAAAAAGGCTCCCCTGAGGGGGGGTTACCCCCGGTAGAGCGTGCTCCAGACGCCGGTTGTTTCATTTTCGATGTAGCAGCATTCCCGTACGCCGCCGTTGGGCTTCAGCAGGGGCAGGTTGTCCGCAAAGTCGCCCACCATGGCTTCCGGGTCGATGTCCTTGGGATCCAGCCAGTACACGCGTCCCTCGTCGGAGGATTTGAGGGTGCCTTCGTATTCTGTGGCGCGGTAGATCAGCACCACGTAATGGATATCCTCCGTCCAGTGCTTGATGCCCACCAGCGTCGGGTTTTTAATGGTCAGACCGGTCTCCTCAAACACTTCCCGGATGACCGCGTCCTGAAAAGTTTCGCCTGCTTCCACATGACCGCCCGGAAAAATGGAACCGGGGTAATCTTCGTCCGCCCGCTCCTGCAAAAGCCAGCGTCCCTCCGGGTCGACCACCTGACACATGTTCATAAAAACCGCTTTTTCTTCCATGGTGCATAGCCTCCGCTTTTGATTGGAATGGAAAAGGGTTTCGACAATGAGCGGCGCTTTCCTGCCGGAAAGGGGACGGGTGTCCCAAAGTGAAGCGTCACATTTTGAAGAAGAAGGCGGGACGGTTCGACATTCTTTGCGTCCTGAATCGACACGCCGGGACGGGGAAGAAGCGTAAAGTGGGACATGGAAGGAGCGGGAAGAAATGACGCTGTCGCCGGACGGCTTTCTTGGGCTGAACCTCGTCATGGACGGTTTGTGTCTGGCCGTGGCCGCACGATGGCTGGGGGTGCGGATGCCGGTCTGGCGGTGTCTGGCCGCCATGGCGGCGGGCGGCGTGTGCGCACTGGCGGCATTGGCGCCGGGCGGCGCCGCGTCGTCTCTGGGTGCGCTGGCGCTGGGCGCGGCGGTGATGGCGGCGCTGGCTTTTCCACATGCCTTTGTGCGGGGGATGAGTGCGCTGTGGGCGGTGGGACTGCTGCTTTGCGGGGTGGAGAGCGCGGCGAAGCGCTTTCTCCCCGGCGGCTGGGCGCTGGGCTGCTGCTATCTGAGCGCGCTGGGGCTGGCGCTCTGGCCGGGGCTGCGGCCGCGGGCGGCGCGGGACGGGACGCTTTGCACCGTTCGCCTGCACTGGCGGGGACGGTGGGTCGTGCTGGCCGGACGGGTGGATACGGGCAACGATCTGCGGGACGGGCTGACAGGCTGCCCGGTTCTGGTGGCGTCCGGAGATACGCTGGGGACGCTTTTGCCCGGAAGCGGGTGGACCCTTCAGCGGGGCGTGCGGCTCATTCGTGCGCGTACGGTGTCAGGCGACGCGCTTTTGCCATGCTTTCGGCCCGATCGGGCGGAAATACGGTGGGGAAAAAGAAAAATACGCTGCGATATGGTGGTGGCCGTTTCGATGAAGCCCCTTTCCCGGGCGCTGGTGCCCGGCGAAGCGGTGCGGATGTGGGGAACGGTGAGGAAAGGAAGGGACAAGGGGTGCGGAGCATCGTTGAACTGAAGGCATGGCTTTACGCGGTTTTATCCCGTCTGCAGTCAGGCGGGGTCGGGTATGTGGGCGGCGCGGAACCGCTGCCCCAGCCTCTGACGGCGGAGGAGGAGAGCCGCCTGACCCGCAGGCTCCGGCAGGGCGATGAGGAAGCCCGGAGCGTGCTGATCGAGCGGAACCTGCGGCTGGTGGTGTACATCGCAAGGAAATTTGAAAATACCGATGTGGGACTGGAGGATCTGGTTTCCATCGGGACGATCGGACTGATCAAGGCGGTGAATACCTTCGACCCGGATAAAAAGATCAAGCTGGCGACCTATGCCTCCCGGTGCATTGAAAACGAGGTGCTCATGTTTCTGCGGCGCAATCACCGCACTCGGATGGAGGTATCGCTGGACGAACCCCTGCGCACCGACTGGGACGGCAACGAACTGCTTTTGTCCGACGTGCTGGGCACGGAAAGCGACCTGGTGTACCGCAATCTGGAGGAGAACGCGGAAAAACAGCAGCTTACCGCGGCGCTGTCCCATCTGACGGCGCGGGAGCAGGAAATCATGCGTCTGCGCTTCGGCCTGAACGGGGGACGGGAAATGACGCAGAAGGAGGTGGCGGATAAAATCGGCATTTCCCAGTCCTACATTTCCCGGTTGGAAAAACGTATTCTGAACAGGCTTCAGGTCGAAATGACGCGTACGACTTCCTGAAAACGGGCTGAATATCCGCACCGGGGCGGTGCCATACTGCAAGTGACGGAGGTGGCAGTATGGCGACTGGAAAAGTGGAAATATGCGGCGTGGATACATCGGCGCTGCCGGTGCTGACCAATGAACGGATGCGTGAACTGTTTCCCCTGGTGCACGGAGGCGACGCGGCGGCGCGGGAGGAATTTATCAGCGGCAACCTGCGGCTGGTGCTCAGCGTGGTGCAGCGCTTCAGCCACCGGGGCGAAAACATGGACGATCTGTTTCAGGTGGGCTGCATCGGGCTGATCAAGGCGCTGGACAATTTCGACGTCAGTCAGAACGTGCGGTTTTCCACGTACGCGGTGCCCATGATCATCGGCGAGATCCGCCGCTACCTTCGGGACAACAACCCCATCCGCGTCAGCCGTTCCCTGCGGGATACCGCCTATAAGGCGCTGCAGGCGCGGGATCGGCTGGTCATCCGGCTCAACCGGGAGCCGACCGTGGCCGAAATGGCGGAGGAGCTGGGCGTTCGGCAGGAAGACGTGGTGTTCGCACTGGAGGCTATTCAGGATCCCGTGTCCCTGTTCGAGCCGGTGTACAACGACGGGGGCGACGCCATTTACATGATGGATCAGGTGAAGGACGAGAAGGAACTGGACGAAGACTGGCTGGAAAAAATAGCCATCAAGGAGGCCATGCGGCGGCTGAACGACCGGGAGCAGAAAATTCTGCGGCTGCGCTTCTTTGAGGGACGCACCCAGATGGAGGTGGCCGGGGAAATCGGCATTTCTCAGGCGCAGGTGTCCCGGCTGGAGAAAAACGCGTTATTGCACATGCGCAAGTATGTCAGCAGCATGCCCGAACGGTAAAACGCGTAAAAGGGCGCGCGAAAAACGGCAGAGCCTATCAACACGCGCCGGCAGGAAGAAAACCTGCCGGCGCGTCTGTATGTACGTTTTCATACTGCCTGTCTGGGGGAATGCTGCCGCAGGTGGGGCAGGCAGCAGGATAGCGACTGCGCGGCGGAAACAAAGCGCGTCTTCATCTGCATATTGATGAAGAAGGGCGGCGCCCGTGGACGGCGTCCCGCTCGTCAGCGGATATCACCGTCTGCGGATGAAGAAGGGAAAACGGGAGGATACAGCCATAAACAACGTGTTCCTTCGTTCTCGCGCACAGGCCGGGGAAAGAGGCGGAAGGAGAACGCTGACAATGGGAAAACGGCGCCCGTCTCATTTTCGGCTTACAGTTTCTGCATTTCCGCCCAGCACAGCGCTGCGTCCACCGCTTTTTTCCAGCCGGCGAGCAGACGGTCTTTTTCCTCTGCCGCCATCTGCGGGGTCAGGGTTTCTGCTGCATGCCACCCCCGGGCGGTGTCGTTCAGGCTGCTGTAAACGCCCAGCGCCAGCCCGGCCATGAGCGCCGCGCCCAGCGCGGTGGTTTCCGCTACGGCGGGGCGCTGCACCGGCACGCCCAGAATGTCCGACTGGAACTGCATCAGAAAACGGTTGGCGCTGGCGCCGCCGTCCACCCGCAGCGCGGCGGGAGATGTGCCGCAGACCTTGCCCATGCAGTCGAACAGCTGGGCGGACTGATAGGCGATGGATTCCAGCGCGGCGCGGATAATGTGCGCCCGTCCCGTGCCCCGGGTCATGCCTACCAGCGTGCCCCGGGCGTACATGTCCCAGTACGGCGCACCCAGCCCTGTGAAGGCCGGCACCAGGTACACGCCACCGGTGGAAGGGATGGAGGCGGCGATCTGCTCCGTCTCGTCGGCGTGGTGGATCAGTTTTAACTCGTCCCGCAGCCACTGCACGGTCGCACCGCCCATGAACACGCTGCCCTCGAAGGCATACACCGGCTTGCCGCCGATGCGCCAGGCCATGGTGGTGAGCAGCCCCTTGTCCGACAGGCGGAAAGTGTCGCCTGCGTTCATCAGCATGAAGCAGCCCGTGCCGTAGGTGTTTTTCACCATGCCCTGCTCAAAGCAGGCCTGCCCGAACAGCGCCGCGTGCTGATCGCCGGCGATGGCGGCTACGGGGATCTCCACCCCCAGAATGTCCTTTTGCAGACAGCCGATCACCGAGGCGCTGTCCACCACACGGGGCAGAACGGCGCGGGGAATGTCCAGCATGCGCAGCAGTTCATCGTCCCAGTCCTGCGTGTGCAGGTTGAACAGCATGGTGCGCCCGGCGTTGGTGGCGTCCGTCACATGGGGGTGTCCCTCCACCAGATGCCAGCACAGAAAGCTGTCCACCGTGCCGAAGCATACCTCGCCCCGCGCGGCGCGCTCGCGCAGCTGCTGCTGATCCAGCAGCCATTTGAGCTTGGTGCCGGAAAAATAGGCGTCGGGGATCAGCCCGGTTTTTTCACGGATCATGGGCGCATAGCCTTCTTCCGTGAGACGGTCTACCATGTCCGCAGTGCGGCGGCACTGCCAGACGATGGCGTTGTAGAGCGGCGCGCCGGTTTGCCGATCCCACACAAGGGTGGTTTCCCGCTGGTTGGTCACGCCGATGCCGGCGATTTCCCGGGGATCGACCCCCGCCTTGCGCACGCAGGCGCGCATGCTTTCGATCTGCGTGTTGAGAATGTCCGACGGGTCGTGCTCCACCCAGCCGGGCTGAGGGTAGTGCTGGGCAAATTCCTGGTTGGCCGAGGCGACGATGCCGCCTTCAAAGGTGAAGAGGATCGCTCTGGAGGAAGTGGTGCCCTGGTCCAGCGCCATCAGGTATCGTTTGTTCATCGGAAGCCGTCCTTTCAAAAAGCCGGGGCATGGCATGCCCCGGCTTGCGTTGCGTTTTTCAGCGGATCTGCAGGCAGTACATTTTGGCATTGTCCTTACTGCAGGTGCCGACCACCAGCTTGTCCCGGTACACGGCGGGAGAGGCTTCAATGGTGCCGCCCAGATTGGTCGTGGAGCACACATAGCCCGTCAGACCGTCCAGCAGGGTCACGTTGCCGGCGCTGTCGCACTGCACCACCCAGCCGTTGCCGGCCTCGTTGTAGACGGCCACGGGGGAGGAAATGGATTCGGCTTTCATGTCATAGCGCCACTTCTCCTGACCGCTCTGCTTGTCCAGCGCGATCAGCCGGCTGCCGCCGCCTTCCACCTGATTGACGGTGAAGTAGACCAGACCGTTCAGGTCGTTCTGCCCCACCAGCGGGCTGGCCTTGCAGCCGGACTGCTCGGTTTTGTCGTAGGCGCACTTGACGGTATACTGCCACGCTTCCTCGCCGGTCATGGCGTTGAGGCGGCGGATGGTCACGTCCTTTTTGCTGCCGAGGCGGCTGAAGGCCGTGTTGCCGGTGTAGAGGGCAATGGTGCCGTCCGCATCGTCCAGCGCAGGCGCCGCATCGGTGTTGTCGCCCGCATTCACCGCCCATACGGTGCGCATGGTGTCGGTGTCCACGCAGCGGATGATGCCGTACCCGTCCGCCAGGAATACATAGTTGCGATACATGGAAATGGCGCTTTCCACCGAGGTGCGGGCTTCCTTTTCGCTGCCCGTCTTGGCGCGCAGGTAATAGATGTCCGGCGAAACGGTGAGGGAGGCCTTGGTATCCGGCGAGGCGCTGGTGGGATAGGTGAATTCGGCGTTGAGGTCGACCGTATAGAGCAGACCGTTTTCACCGGCGACCAGCATGGCATCCGCCCCATTGCCGAAGACGAACAGGCTGCAGCCGTCGAAGGCGCCGTTCTGGGAATACTGCTTCTGCTTGTCGGAAGAACGGCCGTTGATGAAGGCCAGCTGGGTCTGATCGATCAGGTTGTAGAGGTAATAGCCGATCGCGCCCGTCTTCTTGGGCAGCTTGGAGATGGCCTGCCCGAAGGAGATCATGGGTCGACCCTGCGGATCCACTGACACGCTGCCCCGCATGGGATAGCCGATGTCGATGGGGTCGCGGGTGGCTGCGCCGGTCTTCAGGTCGAGGAAGTAGACCTTGCCGTCCTGCGCGGAGAAAATGACCTCGCACAGCACGGAGTTCTTGCTTTCCTCGTTCACATTCATCATTTCGCGGACTTCTTTTGTCCACTTGACGATAGCGGGCTGATTGTTCCAGCCGACGCCGTAGAGGGTGCCGCTGTCCGCCGTGCGCAGAGAGCCCAGATCATAACTCCACAGAACGTCCATCTGGCCGTCTGCAACTTCCACGGTGCCGAAGGCGGCGTTGCGGCGGAAGTTATCGCCCCGGAAGGTGTACACGCCCGTTTTGTTGTTGAAGGCGTAGTTGTCCGGGAAGCGGGCGATGTAGGATTTTTCGCGGCTGAAGGAGGAGAGCGACTTGGCGCCCTGATACAGGGTCTCGGTCAGCTTCAGGTCATCGGGCGCGGCGCCATCTGCGGCGGAGGCCGTCAAAGGCTCGGGCGTGGCCGTGGGCGCCTCGGTGGGGACGGGGGTATCCGTCGGCACGGGCGTCTCCGTGGGCACTTCGGTGGGCGCTGCCGTCGGCGCCTCGGTGGGAATTTCCGTGGGCACTTCGGTGGGCACGCTGGTCATCACGGCGTTGGCAATGATGGGCGCCTGCGTGGGGATGACGGTGGGCGCGTCCGTCGGCGTATCCGTGGGAGCGTCCGTGGGAATATCCGTAGGAACATCCGTCGGTGTTTCGGTGGGAATATCCGTGGGGGCGTCTGTCGGCGCTTCGGTCGTCAGGACAAAGGCTGCCTGCACCGAGGGCGCGTCCGTCGCGGCAGGGGGAACGGCCACGGTCAGATACAGGCTCTTTTCCGTCGTCGTCCAGTTCTCCCCGTTGTCTCGGATGCGGGCGTAAACGTTGCCTTCAAAGGGCTGGTTGAGCACCACGCGGATGGTCCACAGGCGATGGCTTTCGTCTTCAGGATTGACGCACTCGAAGGTGCAGGGGATTTCCACCCCGTCGTCGTCCACCAGCTGAACGGCGGTCACCACGGGGGAAGTGCTCAGCTGCAATTGCAGCGGCGCGCCGGTCACGCCCGTGGTGGAGACGGCTTTGAATTCCAGCGCTTCGGCGGTCTGCTGCTTGCCGGCGGCGACGGAGCGGTTTTTCAGCGGAGAATAAGGCCCCAGCAGATAAAACGCGCCGGCGGCCAGCACCAGCACCACGATGGCGGCCAGCACGATACGGCCGACCAGCGGCCGGCGTTTTTCCTCAGGCTCGTCGTAATCGTCGGCGGGCACCCGGGGACGGGCGGTATAACGCTCCAGCGCGGGATCCGTGTCCTCCGGCATGCGGCGGGCCCATTGGGGCGCGGCGGTGCCTCCGTCCTGAAAACGGTTGTCCTCGGCGGGCTGCGCCGCAGGACGGAAAGAAGAAGCGTCGCCGGCGGAGCGGTAACGGTCGCTGCGGCGGTGGCGCTCCACCGGCGCGGCGCGGAAGGAAGAAGCGTCCTCCGCCTGACGGACGCGGGTCGTGTCGGCGGGGGGCTTAATGGCCTGCTGGGTGGTGCGGGTAAAAACATTGTTTTCCTGATCGTTGATATTGCTCAAGGCTTCAAACCTCCTTGGTAAGCATGGAGACGATAAAAAAGATACGAGGGTATTATAACAGATGCGCTCCTTTTCGACAAGGGGCGGGCGGAAAGACGGTCGGCTGCGGCGGCTAAATTTACATCTTTCAGGCATATTCTGCCCGAAAAAACCAGTTTTATCCATAAAAAAAGGCAGAAAAAACGCCGCGTCCTTTCAAAGACGCGGCGTTATGAAAAACGGTCAGAACGCCAGCATTTTTTCGATGTAATCCTTCAGCTGGCTCACATGCACCCGTTCCTGCGTCATGGTGTCCCGGTTGCGGACGGTCACCGTGCCATCTGTTTCGGTGTCAAAGTCCACCGTGATGCAGATGGGCGTACCAATCTCATCCTGACGGCGGTAACGCTTGCCGATGGAACCGGTCTCGTCGTAGTCCACCATGAAGTGTTTGGAAAGGTCGGCGTAGATTTCGCTGGCCAGTCCGCCCAGCTTGTTTTTCTGCAGGGGCAGGACGGCCGCCTTGAAGGGCGCCAGCGCAGGGTGCAGATGGAGCACGGTGCGCACGTCGCCGCCTTCCAGCGTTTCCTCGTCGTAGGCGTTGCACAGGAAGGCCAGCACGGCACGCTCCACGCCCAGAGAGGGCTCAATGCAGTAGGGAATGAATTTCTCGTTGGTCACGGGATCCATGTATTCCAGCGACTTGCCGCTGTGCTCGCTGTGACGGGTCAGGTCGTAGTCGGTGCGGTCCGCCACGCCCCACAGCTCGCCCCAGCCGAAGGGGAAGAGAAATTCGAAGTCCGTGGTGGCCTTGGAATAGAAAGCCAGTTTTTCCGGCTCATGATCCCGCAGCCGCAGGTTTTCTTCCCTGATGCCCAGCGCCAGCAGCCAGTCGCGGCAGAAGGAACGCCAGTACTGGAACCAGTCCAGATCCTCGCCCGGCTTGCAGAAAAACTCCAGCTCCATCTGCTCGAATTCGCGCACACGGAAAATGAAGTTGCCGGGGGTAATCTCATTGCGGAAGGATTTGCCGATCTGCGCAATGCCGGCGGGCAGCTTTTTGCGGGTGGTGCGCATGACGTTGGCGAAATTGACGAAGATGCCCTGCGCGGTTTCGGGGCGCAGATAGATCTCATTGGCGGCGTTTTCGGTCACGCCTGCGTAAGTTTTGAACATCAGGTTAAACTGACGGATGGGGGTGAAGTCTTTCTTGCCGCACACGGGGCACACGATGTCGTGGCTGGCAATGTAGTTTTCCAGTTCGGCGTTGGTCCAGCCGTCGCCGGTCTCGGCGCCGCCGGTGAAGTCCTCGATCAGTTTATCTGCGCGGAAGCGCGCCTTGCAGGCGCGGCAGTCCATCAGCGGGTCGTTGAAGCCGCCTACGTGGCCGGAAGCCACCCACACTTCCCGGTTCATCAGAATGGCGCTGTCCAGACCGGTGTTGTACTTGTTTTCCTGAACGAACTTCTGCCACCAGGCCTTTTTGACGTTGTTTTTGAACTCGACGCCCAGAGGGCCGAAATCCCAGGAATTGGCCAGGCCGCCGTAAATGTCGCTGCCCGGGAAAATAAAGCCGCGGGCCTTGCACAGCGCCACCAGCTTGTCCATGGTCAGTTTTTCAGACATAGCGATCTCCTCCTTGCACTCTCCGCACCATGATAGCCGTTTGCCGGCGATTTGTCAAGGAAATAAGGGAATGCCGGGAGGGCAGGATGGGAAAAATAAAATACAAACGTTTCATATTTCGTTCAAAGTTTTTTCAAAAATGCCTGCTATGATAAAGACACTCCCAAGGGGGAGCGGTAAAAAGATCAAAACGGGCGGCAAAACGCCCGGTGACAGGAGGGAAAACATATGAAGAAAAATCGTTTGTGGGGGTTGGCCGCACTGCTGATGACGGCGATCATGGTGTTCAGCGCCATTTCCCTTTCGGCGGGCGCAGACAGCAAGATGCTCTCCGAGGATGAGATCAACGGCATCGTCGGCACCTCTACGGATGCCAGTCAGGTCAGCAGCCCGTTCACGCATGTGGCTGCGCAGGTGCGCAATTCCGTGGTAGGCATCAATAACTACCAGAACGTTACGTCCTATTACGGCTACGGCTTCGGCTACGGCCGGGGCGAAAATCAGACCACCGAAAAGCTGGCCGCGACCGGCTCCGGCGTGGTGATCACCAAGTACGGTCACGTGCTGACCAACTACCATGTGGTGGAGGACGCCGCCCGGCTGACCGTGACCGTGGCGGACGATGATGAGGAACA
This sequence comes from uncultured Clostridia bacterium, assembly GCA_934662505.1. Lineage (GTDB taxonomy): Bacteria > Bacillota > Clostridia > Christensenellales > Aristaeellaceae > SVGT01. The sequence goes on from CAKUKE010000001.1 coordinate 139,921, forward strand.
CGCCGCTGTGGTGGCGGGCTATGACGCGGACAAGGACATTGCCGTTCTGCAGGTGGAAGGGCTGGATCTGGCGCCCGTTGCGCTGGGCGACAGCGATGCGCTGCAGGTGGGTGAATGGGCGGTCGTCATCGGCAACCCGCTGGGCGAGGAATTTGCCCGTACGGTGACCGTGGGCGTGGTGTCCGCGCTGGATCGTGAAGTGACCGATTCCAACTATGACCGCTTCGGCCGTCGGTATACCACCACCAACACCATGATTCAGGTGGACGCGGCCATCAACTCCGGCAACTCCGGCGGCGGCATGTTCAACGTGCTGGGTCAGTTGCAGGGCATTCCCGCCCGCAAGTATGCGTCCCCCGGCTTCTCCTCTTCCTCCACGCAGGTGGATAACATCGGCATGTGCATCCCCATCAACGTGGCCAAGCCGCTGATCGAGGAAGTGCTGCGCAGCTATGACGGTACGCCTGTGACGACGAACAGCCAGAGCGCTTCCGCCAACGACAGCATGCTGTCCAAGCCCCGTCTGGGCGTAACGGTGAAGACGCTGTCCAGTCAGGTCAGTGAAAAGCTGCCCATGGGCTCCTATGTGGCCAAGGTGGAGGAACATTCCCCCGCGGCGGAAGCGGGCATCAAGGTGGGCGACATCATCGTGGCCGTGGACGACGAGGTGTGCTCCTCCAGCACGGCGCTGATCGCCAAGCTGCAGGAGTATAACGAAGGCGATGTTATCACCGTGAAGGTATTCCGCGCTGAAGGAATGGAACAGTTTGCCGACCAGACCAGCATTGATCTGGACAAGGTGGGTGACGGCGAATATGTGGACGTTTCCGTGACACTGCGGGTCATTTCCGATATGCAGTCCTGAAGACGGACGTTGGGCGAAACATCTAAAAGGAGCGTTCCTGAGGGAACGCTCCTTTTTTACGTGTCAAAAGCGGCCGGACGGATGCTGTGCCGGGCGGTGTCTTCTGTTTTCATGGCCTGAGAAAAAAATTCAGCGCAGGTGCTCAAAAAACACCCCGTTCCATGGAAGGAACGGGGTGCAGCGCGCTGACGGTTTGTCAGGCAGCGAAACGGCGGGAAGACGGTTATGCAACCTTTCCCCCTCAAAAACTCATTTCCGGGTATCTCCGTGCAGCTGCATCTGCTCGTTGAGCAGGTTGATGTTGCCGCAGCCCATGGTCAGCACCAGATCGCCGGGCTGCCAGTGGGCGCGCAGATAGGCTTCCACATCGTCAAACGAGGGGGTCAGCACGGCGTTCACGCCCTGCCGGCGCATCCCTTCCACCAGCATTTCCGAACGGATATCCCCCGGGTCCTTTTCACGGGCAGCGAAAATATCCGTCACCAGCGTGAAGTCCGCCTCCCGGGTGCAGGTGAGGTAATCGTCAAACAGACTTTTGACCCGGCTGAAGGTGTGGGGCTGCATGACCGCCCACAGCCGGCCGGGGCGCTGCTGCCGGGCCACGCTGAGGGCAGCGCGCATTTCGGTGGGGTTGTGACCGTAATCATGGTACATTTTGACGCCGTCGATGATGCCCGTCAGTTCAAACCGGCGGTGCACGCCCTTGAAACGGCTCAGGGAGGCGGCAATGTCCTGCGCGTCCGCGCCCGACAGGTGGGCGGCGGCAAAGGCGGCCAGCGCGTTGAGCACGTTGAAACTGCCTGCCACCTGCATGGTCACGTGGGCAAGGATGCGGCCGTTCAGCGCCACGTCAAACCGGGGACAGCCGGTGTCGCTGTAGGAAAGGTTGCAGGGAAAATAGTCGCACTTGTCCGTCATGCCGAAGGTCACCCTGCGCCGATCCAGCCGGTCAAACAGCCCCATGATCCGGGCGTCTTCGCCCCAGCCCAGCGCCACGCCGTCCGGCGGCAGAAGCTGAAGAAAACGGAAAAAGCCTGCCTCGATGTGCGCCATGTCGCCGTAAAAGTCCAGATGATCCGCGTCGATGTTCAGCACGACCGCCAGCGTGGGGTGCATTTCCCAGAAGCTGCCATGAAACTCGCACGCCTCCGCCACAAAAAAGTCCTTCCCGCCCACTCTGGAGCCGCCGCCCAGCGCGTCCAGACGGCCGCCGATGTGCACGGTGGGATCCAGACCGCATTCCAGCAGCGCTTCCGCCAGCATGGAGGAGGTGGTGGTTTTCCCGTGAGCGCCGCATACGCAAAGCACGTGCCGGTGTCCCAGCATCATTTCGCCCAGCAGGGTGGAACGTTCCATTTCAGGAATGCCCAGCCGCTTTCCCTCCAGCCGCTCCGGGTTATCCGGCGAAATGGCGGCGGAAAAGATGATCAGTCCGGCGCCGTGCACGTTTTCGGCACGGTGGCCGATGTGTACCTCGATCCCCATGTTCCGCAGCCGCTCGACGGCATGGGAGGCGGCGTTGTCCGATCCGGAAACGGTGTACCCCTCCCGCAAAAGCATTTCGGCAAGGCCGGACATGCTGCTGCCGCCGATGCCGATCATGTGAACGCGTCGGTTTTTAAAATCCGTAATCTGGTTCATGCTTCGCTTGTCGCCTTTCGTCAAATCAATCGTTCGATCCGTGCTTATTATACGCCCATCGGCCGTATTTTACAATCTTTATCTCATGTGTTACAATGGCAAAAGAAAAAGGAGGGGGCAATATGAACAGGCGGGAGCCGGAGCTGCCGGAGACGTTTGTACTTTCCGACCTGGAAGCTGCCGTGGCGGCAGGCCGGGAAAGCATGGAGGACGTGGCGTACGGGCTGTTTCAGGATCAGACGCTGCCCACGGGCGAGGAGGCGCTGGATTTCCGGGGGTGCCGCTTCGTGCGGTGCGATTTTACGCAGATGGGCGACCGGCGCGTGTCATTTGTCGACTGTGTGCTGGAGCGCTGTGAAATGACGGGTGCGGCCTTTCAGAAGTCCGCCTGTCAGCGCGTCGTCTTTTCCGGGTGCCGCATGCCGGGCGCGCAGTTTGCAGAGGGAAGCCTCATGCATACGGCCTTCGAGGGCTGCCTGATGAATTATTTCTCATTAGCAAGGGAAAAGGTGCAGCAGGTGGACATGCGCGACTGCGTGATGAAGGAAAGCGCGTTTCTGGAGGTCGGCTGGCGGGACTGGCGGCTGACGGACTGCGTACTGGAAATGTCCGAGTGGCAGCGCGTCCCCATGAAGGGGCTGGATCTGTCTGCTTGCGCCTTTACCGCGCTGCGGGTGGAACCGTCCGCGCTGAGAGGGCTGAAGGTGACCGGCGTGCAGGCGATGGCGCTGTCCCGTCTGCTGGGACTGGAAATTGTGGAATGAGACCGTCTGCAAACGGCCGTGGCGCACAGAACAGCGGGAATGGCGGGAGCGACCGGGGTGGGAAACGGCAGGGTGCATAAGCGGAAGGACGGAACACGCCTGCGCCGATACACATGACGAAAAAATGAATGAGAGACAGGCTCGGAAGGGTTTCCGACAGGATCAGGCAGAGCAATCAAAAAAGCGGAAGGGAATTCCCTTCCGCTTTTACACGTCAAAACCGTTTTTTTGACACACGTTATGTCTTCCGCAGAATGAAAAGCTTTATCCCGATGCGGCGGGGCGCTTTCCGCGCATGTGCGGCGAAAAAACGCCCTGCGTTCGTTTGGAACGGCAGCCCTCCGCCTGCGGGGCGCTTTCCGCGCGTGCGCGCCGGAAAAAAGCCCTGCTCGCCCGGGAGCTTGGAATACAGACCGTCCGAAGTCCCTGCACTTTACTTTTTCGTGTTCTGCTCCCGCAGCACATCGTAGATCATGATGCTGCCCGCGACCGCCGCGTTCAGGGATTCGGCGCCGCCCGCCATGGGCAGCTTCAGGCGATGGGTGGCCAGAGAAAGAATCTCGGGCCGTACGCCCGCGCCCTCGTTGCCGACGACGATGCATACCCTGCCGTCCGCCAAGGGGGCGCGGTCAAAGAAGGGTTCGCCGTGCAGATCCCCCGCCCAGATGGCGTAGCCCTCGTTTTTCAGCGTCCGCAGGGTCGTGCACAGATCCGGGCACCGCTCCAGCCCCACCCGGAACACGCCGCCCATGGAGGCGCGCATGGTTTTCCCGGCGTAGGGGTCGGCGGTTTTTTCATCCATCAGCAGGGTGTCAAAGCCCGCTGCATCCATGGTGCGGATCAGCGTACCCACGTTGCCGGGATCCTGCACTCCGTCCAGCGCCACCAGATGCGTCCCACGCACGGTGGCCGGCGCGGGAAGACGGCACAGCGCCATCACACCCTGCGGTGTTTTGGTTTCGCTGACGGCTTCCATCACGTGGGTGCTGGTCAGGTAGACCTTGACGCAGGCCAGATCGGTCATGTAGCGGTATTTGTCCAGCACGTCTGCCCGGACGATCAGCGCTTCCACCGTGCCGGAACGGAGCGCTTCCTGGGTCATATGCTCGCCTTCCGCCAGAAACAGACTGTTTTCCACCCGGGCGGCTCTGCTTTTCTGCAGGGAACGCCACAGCTTGACGTGCCGACCCAGCACACTGGTGATTTCCACGTATTGAATCATGCGTTTAATCCTTTCAGAGAGCGGGGCAGCGCCGACATGACGGGGCGCAGGAGATCCTTTTCCAGCGCATAGGCCTCCGCATGGGGCAGCACCACGGCGCGCACGCCGTAATCCAGCGCGGCGGCCACGCCGCCCTTCAGCCGATCCTGCGTGGCGGCTACGAACGCCTGCAGCTTCCGGCGCAGCGTCATGGGCAGAGGCGCGCCCGCTTCGCGCAGCGCGCTGTAAATGCCGTGCAGGGCGGTCTGGGTATCATCGGTCAGGCGGCTTTCATCGCTCAGCATTTCCTGACGCAGACAGGCGAGGCTGACTGCGGGGAAGCTGGGCAGAGGGGAGGGCACGGCGCTGTCATCCGTGGCGAAATCGGCGCACAGCACGGGGTCGGCACGGTATGTGCCGGCGGCGCTTCCTTCCTGAGAAAGCGGGCTCATCTGCTTGTCGGCCAGCGCCAGATGTACGGCGCGGGGGATAGGCCTGTCCAGCACCAGATTGCCGCAGGTGAGTGCCGGAGCGTCGCCGCCCTCGGGCACGCGCACAGGGGCAGCGGTCAATTCCTTTTCATAAATACGGCGGCAGGGAACGCCCAGCGCGGCGGCCAGCGCCAGTGCGGCCTGATGCGCGTCGGACAGACTGTCGGCGGCCAGAAGCAGCTGACCGTTGTCCGTCAGCGCCAGCACGGTCAGAAGCGCGCGGGCGTCGTCTTCGTCCGCAAGGAACCCCTGCGCTTTCAGGCAGGCAAGGGTGCGGCGAACCAGTTCGTCTCCGCTAATCTGCGCGCCGGCTCTGGGAACAAGCAGGGTCTGCCAGGGGGTATCGGCCAGCTTTTCCAGCGCCGCGTCGCATTCCTTCAGCAGCTCCGCCTGCTGGGCGTTCAGCGCGTCCACGGAGGCGCGCTTTTCACGGGTGAGTGCTTCCAGCTTTTCCTGCGCGTCCTTTTCCGCGCCGGCCAGCTCGCTCAGCAGTTCGTTTTTGATTTTCTGGCGGTTGTTCTTCACGTCGTCCAGCTGCATCAGGAGCATCAGCCGTTCCGCTTCCAGTTCCTGCAGCTGGCTGTGCATGGCGGTGATGGTCAGGTCGGACTGGCCGTCGCAAAGGGCGCGGGTCAGCGACTGACGGATGCCGGGCGCGCCAAGAAGCGCGTCGACCACCTGACGGTGGGTGTCGGGCATCTGCCACACCTTCTGCAGCGAACGGCGGAACTGCTCCACCGGGTTCTGCATTTCGCTCATGGGCGCGTTGGCGGCAATGACCGCGCCGGGTGCTTCATAGCGGGTCTCATAACGGTTCACATTGCGCTGCAGTTCCACCGTTTCGGCCAGACTGTTGTGCGCCCGGGGCGCGGAAACGCGGCGGACGGGGAGCGGCGCGTAGAGCCGGGTGCCTACCAGCGGCTTGCTGCTGGCAGGCGCAGGCGCCTGAGCCGCCCGAACGGGGGACTCCTTCATGGGGGAGGATACGTTCAATTCACCGTTGAGCGCCTGAATCTGCGCCAGCGCGCTCTGCATGTCCGGCTTGCGGTAGCCCGGCTGGGGTTTCGACTCCGTCGGCTTTTCGGCAGGGGTCTCCCGGGATTCGGTGGGCTGCGCCGGTTCGGGCTCGCCGTGCATGATGGCGTCCAGCTGCTTTTGCCATGGAGAGGGTGTGCCCTGCGGCGCTTTTTCCATAGACACAGCCTTTGCGGGCATACCAGCGTTCGCTGCCGATGCGGCGGGCACGTCGGACGGGATGGTCGCCTCTGCGGCAGTTTCCTGCGCCGGGGCAGCGGGCGCCTCCGAACGGGGCTGCCGCGCGGAACAGTAGAACAGAAGCTCCCGGCCGTCGGGCAGGGTCACGGAATGAATGTCCGCGCTGTCCGGCGGCAGCTTGACCGTGTCGCCGGCAGGCGCGCCCGTTTCGTGGTCAAAGGGACCCTGAATGTTGGCGCCGTTGCGGGTATAGACCAGCGGCGTCAGCGCGGTCTGCACTTCTTTTTCGGAAACCACCTGGAAAAAAACGTCCCGGGGGAGGGGCTGCACCGCGTCGGAATAAACAATGAACTGGTTGTTTTCACCCCGGGCGGGGGAATAGTTTTTATTGGTGCGGATCTTGTTGACTTCCGGCGGCAGCGCAGACAGATCGACTACGCACAGTCCGCAGAGGGTGCGCATGCGCTCCTTGAAGGTGTGCTGTTCGTTCTTGTCGGGCACGATGCGCAGGTATCCTTCGTCCGGAAACTGTTCGGCGGCCGCTTTATCCAGCGCGCCCTCGTCGGATAAAAGCGGGCGTACGCGGAAGTAGGCGCGCTGAATGTTGTCCTCTTCCAAAAAAACGAGGATGGTTTTGCCGGAAAAATTCATAAAAAGCCCCTCCTGAAAAAATAAAAATACGTCAGGCACCCACCGGGCGTTGAATAGAAGATGGGAAAACAGAGGCCGCCGGTGAGCGCCATTGGCACGGGTTATGATGTTTGACTGACGGAGAGGCGAAAACGCGCAAAATGACCTGCGGCAGGGGCGGCGCCCAGTCGTGCGTCGTCGAAGCCTGAAAGCGAAAAGACAAAGTTTTTCAACCCATCCGAATCAAGCACCTTATTTTAACAGATTTTGGGGTCTACCGTCAAGTGCTTTGGCAAAATCGGAAAAGGTTTGACCAAAACACAAATAAAATATGCAGATTGTATAAAAGACGGCGTCATTCGCGAATAAAAGCGTCATATAGAATGCGGACGGCGGCGGCATAGTCCCCTTCATCTACGCCCAGAAGGAGCCCAAAGGCCGCGGGGTTCAGGTGCGCCAGACGGACGGCGACACCCTGCGCGGACAGCACGGTCAGCACCCGGGCGGCGATGCCGGCAGAAAAGGCGGCGCTGCGGCCGATGACGGACAAAAGCGCCATCCCTTCCTGAACGGTCACCCGGTCGGGACGCATGCTGCGGCGCAGACGGGTCAGCGTTTCTTCGCACAGGGGTGCGCCGCCTGATACCCGTATCGCAGCGGTGACCACGTCGCCGCCTGCGGGGCGCGCCTCAAAAAGAAGGGCGCCGGGCGCCAGTGCATCCAGCGCCGTCTGCGCCAGCGCGGGCGTCAGACCGTTTTTTTCTATGGCAACAAGGGCGTACCCCTTTCCGCCGGCAATGCCGGTCACAGCCTGCCCGGGGTGTTCCTGCGCCGGGGTGCAGGTGATCAGGGTGCCGGGGTGGGTCGGCTCGAAGGTATTGCGGATATTGAGCGGGATGCCCGCCTCCCGGACGGGGGACAGGGCGTCCTCATGCAGCACGCTGGCGCCCATGCGCGCCATCTCCTTCAGCTCCCTGTAGGTCATCGCGTCGATGAATCGGGCGTCCGGGATGACCCGGGGATCCGCCATGCGTACGCCGCATACGTCCGTCCAGTTTTCATACACATCCGCATTGACCGCCTGCGCGACCAGCGCGCCGGTGATGTCGCTGCCGCCGCGGGAAAAAACGTGCGTCTTTCCCAGCTCGTCCCCGCCGTAAAAGCCGGGAACGACCGCGCGCCGGACGCCGGACAGTTTGCGCCGCAGCAGCGCCCCCGTTTCCATGGGCAGGAACTGTCCTTCCGCGCTGAAGCGTATCGTATCTACGGGGTCGATAAAGGCAAATTGCAGATAGTCGGCCAGCATCCGCCCGCACAGCATTTCGCCCCGGCTGGCGGCCCAGTCGGCGCTTTCGGCAGGCATGCGTTCTTTTATTTCGGTCAGCGCGCCTTCCATGTCAAGGGACAGCCCCAGGCTGTCTGCAATGGCGAGAAAACGGGCGCGCAGTTGGTTCCACGCCCCCTCAAAGCGGCAGCCCGCCGCGGTGGCCTTGTGACAGGCAAGAAGAAGATCCGTCACTTTGATATCGCTCTGCTCCCGCTTGCCCGGTGCGCTTGGAACGATGTAGCGGCGCTCCGGCTGATCCTGCACGATGGCGGCGACCCGTCGAAAAGCGTCGGCGTCGGCCAGCGAGGTGCCGCCGAATTTGGCTGCGATCATGTTCATACCCCTTTCTGCATTATGACGCGCTTTTCCGCGTTTCATACCCGTTCTCCTTCAGCGTATGCCCGGCGGATGAAAGGGTGCGTTTTGCCAACTGTGCCGGTTTATGCTATAATAAACCGGCGCGGCGGGCACCCTTCTGACAGGGAGGCGGGCGGCGTGAACAGGGAAGAAATGGAGCGGTTCATCCAAGCGGCGGAGAGGATGCGTCTGGCGGAATACGTGCGCTTTCAGAGCGATCGCCGCAGAAGGGCGTGGGATGCGTTCTGGCAGGGCGTGCTGCGGGGACTGGGCGCGACGGTGGGGTTTGCGCTGCTGGGGACGCTCCTCTTGCTGGCGCTCCAGCGTATTGCGGCGGAAAACCTGCCTGTGATCGGCGATTTTCTGGCGCGCGTGGTGGAAATGGTGGAAAAAAGAATGCACTGACAGGCGGGAAAAGCAAAATGAAAAAAACAACGAAGGTGCGCTGGGAGATGGGGCTGGGGGCGCTGGGGGCGCTGGCGGCGGATCAGGCGCTCAAATATGGTCTGATGCACCGGGATCGGGTGCTCATTCCCGGGGTGATCCGGCTGACGACGGCTTTTAATACCGGCGCGGCCATGAGCCTGTTTTCCGGGGGCGGCGCGGTGCTGGCGGCGGTGACCGTGCTTCTGATTCTTGCGGGCGGCGCGTTCGCATGGCAGCGCGCCTGCGGAGGCCTCTCCGCGCTGGGCTGCGGGCTGATGCTGGGAGGCGCCGTGGGCAATCTTGTCGACCGGCTGCTTTACGGATATGTGATCGATCTGTTTGAACTGACGTTCGTTCGGTTCTACATTTTCAACGGGGCGGACGTGGCCATCGTGACGGGCGCGGTTCTGTGCGCCGTGAGCGCGCTGTGGTTTGAAAAACAGAACTGGAAAAGCGGGAAGGAAAAATGACGGAAGAAAAAAAGAACGGCCTGACCGCAGACGGGCGGCGGCTGGACGTGATGATGGCCGAGGCGGGCATTTCGCGCTCGCAGGCGGCGCGGCTGATTCGGCTGGGGCAGGTGACGGTGGATGGACGGACGGCGGATAAGCCCTCCCTGCGGCCGGATGCAGGCGCGGAGGTGTGCTGGACGGTGCCCGAAACAAAGGAGACGGCGCTGGTCCCCCAGAACCTGCCGCTGGAGGTGCTCTATCAGGACGCGCATCTGGCGGTGGTGGTCAAGCCCGCCGGGATGGTGGTGCATCCTGCGGCGGGCAACCCGGACGGTACGCTGGTGAACGCGCTGATGTATCATCTGGATCACCTCTCCGGTATCGGCGGGGAAAAACGTCCGGGCATTGTGCACCGGCTGGATAAGGACACCAGCGGGCTGATGCTGGTGGCCAAGGACGATGCGACCCACGCCGCCCTGTCCCGGCAGCTGGCCGACCGACAGATGGAAAAGCATTACCGCGCCATGGTGCTGGGGCGGATGAAGGAGCCGTCCGGGCGGATCGAGGCGGCCATTGGCCGCAGCCATGACGACCGTAAAAAAATGGCCATTGATCCGGAGGGACGCATGGCGGTGACCGAATGGACGGTGCTGCGGGAGTGGGGGGATAAGAGCCTGCTGGACGTGCACATTCTGACCGGGCGCACCCACCAGATCCGGGTGCACATGCGCTCGCTGGGACACCCGGTGCTGGGAGACCCGCTGTACGGCTTCGCCCATATGCCCCCTGCGCCGCGGCTGATGCTCCACGCCTATTCGCTGCGTTTTACCCACCCTGCGACGGGAGAAACGATGAGCTTCTGCGCGCCCTGTCCCTTCTGCGACGAATAAACGGCAGAAAAATGGACGCGGCGGAGATATAGGGCTGCTTTAAGGCGGAGATATAAGACTGCTTTAAAATGAACGCGCCTCCTGGCTGTAAGCCCGGAGGCGCGTTTTTTGATCTGGTATTTGATTCAATAGTGGAAATCACTTTTTTCCCAGCATGACGTCGCGGATCTCGTCGGTCATTTCGCCGCCGTATTCGTCGATCTGGTAGGCTTCCACATACCGGGTGCCGGCGGGCACACGGTCGGCGTACTGCGCCGTGTGGGCGGTAAAGCGCCGCAGCATCCGCTGGCGGTGCATGGCTTTCTTATCTTCCAGAGAACCGGCATTCTCAATGTCTTCCCGGTGATCGATCCAGGGCAGCCATTCCAGATACTGGGAGATGTGCGCCAGTGAGCCCGCGATCTTGATCTCGGTCACGTCCTCCGAGATGGGCACCACGATGTCCGCCTGGAAGGGCAGAGGCCGGGTGAAGCTGTCTTCCATGGAAAGAATGACGGGTTCATAGCGCAGCGGGGGCACGTCGGGGCACACCAGCGGCACGCCCGCCATGTAGGAGCAGTCCATCACCAACTGACCCGTGGCCCGGTGATCGGGGTGATAGTCGTTCACCCGGTGGGTGATGATGACGTCCGGCTGATAGGTGCGGATGAACCGCAGCAGCTTCATCCGGTTTTCAAGGGACGCTTCCAGCAGACCGTCGGGCAGCCCGAGGCAATAATAGGGGATGCCGAAAATCTGGGCGGAATGCGCCATTTCCAGCTGACGGCGGGCGGCAATGGCTTCCCGGCTCATGCTCTGGTGGCCTGCGCCGCCGTCCGTCACGGACAGAAACGCGGCGTCATGACCGTTGCGCACCACCTGAACGGCCAGACCGCCGCAGCTGACGTCCGGGTCGTCCGGATGGGCGCCGATGATGAGAAAACGATACTTTTTCATAAGGGTTCAGCTTCCTTTCTGCTCGTCGGTATCGACGCAGATCATGTTGTGATAGGAATAGGGGATGCTGTCCGGAATGGGCGTGGCGCCCACGCACTTGGCGTAGAAGGCCTGCGGCCCCGTCCAGCCGATGATGGCGTAGGCGTAGCCCATTTCCTTCATGGAAAGGAGCGCGCGCAGGAGCAGCGCCTTGCCGATCTGGCGGCCGCGCATATCCGGCCGCACACCGGTAGGTCCAAAGAAATCGGGCATGGTGGTGTCATAGCAGGCAAAGCCGATCACCTGCTTTTCCTTTACCGCGATCCAGCAGTGCCCCCGCATGATGGCGACCGTGCATTCGCTGACCCAGTTTTCGCTGAAGTGTTCCCGCACAAAATCCAGCACCCGGTTCAGGTCGGGCGCAATGACCCGGCGGAAGGTGATCCCCTCCTGCCGCAGCTGCTCAAAAAGAGCGGGGTCGTCCGCAACGTTGTACAGCTTGACTAACATATCCATGGCAAAATCCTCCGAACAAGGTCTATTCAGCGCTTATTATACCCGCAAAACGCAGAAAAAGCAATGTTTCCCGGAAGACGAAACGGAAATCTGCCCGGCGCACCGTCAGTCAAAGCAGGGCGTCCACGCCGGGGAGACGGCGGCGTCAAAGCACATGAGGATCTGCGCCTTCGTGTTTTTTTCCACGGACAGCGCCTCGGGCAGCTCGTCTCTGCCGAAATACCGCCGCTCCGTTGTTTCGGAGTTGGGGATAAAGGCGCCGCCCAGCGGCGCGCACAGCAGAAACACCTTGACAACGCCGTAAGGGTAGGGCGGCGGGTTATGACGGCTCCGATCCTGCACGGCGATCAGCCGTTCCGCACGGACGCACAGCCCCGCTTCTTCCAGCGGACGGCGTTTTCACCTACGGACAGGTTCACATCGCACCATCCGCCCGGAAGCGACCAGCGGCCGTCCCGTTCCCGGACAAGCAGGAGCCTGCCTTTGTCAAATACGGCGGCGCGGGTGTCCACCTTGGGGGTCTGGTAGCCGGTTTCGTTGCAGAACAGGTCTTTCACCCGGTCAAACGGCAATTCCGTCTGATGGGCGACCATTTCTGCGGCGATGTCGCGCAGGCGGGCGTAGCGCTCCAGATCGTAGGGATCGCGGCCATAGGTGAGACCGGCCTGCGCCAGACTCTGGATCTCCATGACCCAGTCCAGCCACATGAGCCGCCCGTTTTCGTTCATGCCTTACTCCTCCGCCGACATGAAGCGGTACTGCGCCTCGCACAGCCCGCGGTAGTGCCCGCCGGGGATCCTGATGAGCTCCTCGTGGGTGCCCCGTTCGGCGATGGTGCCGTCCCGCACCACCATGATGGTGTCGGCATTGCGGATGGTGGACAGGCGATGGGCAATGACGAAGCTGGTGCGGTTGCACAGCAGCTTTTCCAGCGCCTTCTGAATGAGCATTTCGGTATGGGTGTCAATGGAGGAGGTGGCTTCATCCAGAATGAGGATCTTGGGGTCGTTGAGCAGGGCGCGGGCAAAGGAAATGAGCTGCTTTTGTCCGGCGGAGAGGGAGGAACCCCGTTCGTTGACCTCGGTCTGATAGCCCCGCGGCATCTGCATGATGAAGTCGTGGGCGCTGACCGTTTTGGCGGCGGCAATGACCTCCTCGTCGGTGGCGTCCAGACGGCCGTAGCGGATGTTGTCCATGATGGTGCCGGAGAAGATGAAGCTGTCCTGCATCATGACGGACATCTGGGTGCGCAGGGAATGAAGCTGCACGGTCTTGATATCGTGACCGTCGATGAGCACCCGGCCGCCCGTGGGGTCGTAGAAGCGGCTGATCAGGTTGACCACCGTGCTTTTTCCCGCGCCGGTGGGGCCTACCAGCGCGATGGTCTTGCCCGCCGGGATGTCGAAGGACACGTCGTGCAGCACGGTCTTCTCCTGATCGTAGGAGAAGGTGACGTGATCGAAGGAGACCCGTCCCTCAATGGGCGGCAGCGGCTGAGCGCCTTCCATGTCCTGAATGTCCGACTCCGTGTCCATGATTTCAAAAATGCGCTCCATGGACGCGGCGGCGGAGAGCAGGTCGTTGTAAAAGTTGGAAAGGGTGTTGAGCGGCTCCCAGAACCGTCCCAGATACCAGATGAGCAGCAGCAGGTTGGCCAGAGACAGCCCCGTATCCATGAACCGTACGCCGAAAATGTAGACCAGCACCGTGCCGATGGTGCCGGTGATGTCCAGCGCGGGCCAGAACAGGGTGTTGACCGTGATGGCCTTCATCCAGCTCTGCCGGATGTCGCTGTTGACGCTCCGGAAGGTGTCGGCGTTTTCATCCTCGCGGACAAAGGATTCGGTGACCCGCATGCCGGTGAGGGATTCGTGCAGGTAGCCGTTCATGGTGCTGTTTTTCATGCGCACCCGCTGCCACCGCAGGCGCATGACCTTTTTCAGCTTGAACACGATGAGCAGCAGCAGGGGAATGATGCACAGGGCGATCAGGGTCAGCCGCCAGTCTACCACGAACATGATGACCAGCAGAATGACCAGCGTGACGCACTCGATGAGCACGTTGACAAGACCGCTGGTGAACAGGTTGTTCAGGGCGTTGACGTCGTTGATGACCCGCACCAGCAGCTTGCCTGCCGAACGGGTGTCGAAGAAGGAAAAGGACATGTGCTGGATGTGGGAGAACAGATCCTCCCGCAGCTGCGCCAGCGCCTGCTTGCCCGCCACGTCCATCCAGCGGATGCGCTGACGGGTGCACAGCGCGCCGATCGCCGCCACTGCCACCATGCCGCCGATCAGGTAGGGAATGGCGGCGTAGGTGCGGCCTTCTATTTCGCCGATGGCGCGGCTCATCAGATAGGGGCTGGCCAGCGAGCACAGCGCGGCGATGAGCATGAGCAAAAGGGACAGGAGCACTTTCTTTCTGTAAGGCTTCATGTAGCCCAGCAATCGCAGAAACTGATTTTTGTTAAACGGTCTTTCCAGCGCTTCGTCGTCCAGCTGGCGAATGATGCGTGCCACGGTCACACCTCCCCTTCCACTTTCACGGCGGAGGACATCTGGTCGTCCACCATCCGGCGGTAAATACCGCCCTGCGCGTAAAGCTCCCTGTGGGTGCCCCGTTCGGCGATGGCGCCGTCCTTGAGCACCAGAATGAGGTCGGCGTTCTTCACCGAGGAGATCCGGTGGGCAATGATGAAGGTGGTGCGGTTTTTGAGCACCTCCTTGAGCTTTTGCTGAATGAGATATTCCGTTTCCATGTCCACGGCGGAGGTGCTGTCGTCCAGCACCAGAATGGACGGGTCGATCAGCACCGCGCGGGCGATGGCCACCCGCTGCTTCTGTCCGCCGGAGAGCCCCAGACCCCGCTCGCCTACCACGGTCTCGTAGCCCTCGGGCATATGGTCGATGAACTCGGTGGCCTGCGCGACGTCAGCGCTTTTCTTCACCCGTTCCATGTCCGCGTCCGGGCAGCCGAAGCGGATATTGTCCGCCAGCGTGTCCGAAAACAGGAAGGTTTCCTGCGCGACATAGCCGATGTGACGGCGCAGGGGCTTCAGCGCCTGCCTGCGCACGTCAATCCCGTCGATGACGATGGAACCGGACTGAATGTCGTAAAAGCGTCCCAGCAGGGTGACCAGCGTGCTTTTGCCCGCGCCCGTGGCGCCCATGACGGCGATGGTCTGCCCGGGTCTGGCCTCAAAGGTGATGTCCTTGAGCACAGGGTGGTCGCCGTAGGAAAAATTGACGTGATCGAACACCACGTGCCCTTCGAATTTTTCAGGCACGGCGGCGTTTTCCGGTTCTTTGATGGAGGCGCCCAGATCGACATAGTAGAACAGCTTTTCGGCAGAGGTGATGGCCTGCGCCAGCATGTTGATGATGTTGGACAACTGCCGCATGGGGTTGGTCAGCATCCAGATATAGCCGGTCACGCCGACCAGCGTGCCGATGTCCATCAGCCCCCGGACGGTGAGAAAAGCACCGCCCACCAGCGCCACGGGGGTGCACAGGGCGCTGAGCAGATCCATGAAGGGCACAAAGTCGCTCCACACCCAGGTGGCCTTCAGGTCGTAGGTCAGCTTTTTGCGGTTTTCTTCGTTGAACAGCTGTTCCTCGTGCGTTTCCTGCGCGAAGGCTTTTACCACATGCATGCCTGCCAGGTTTTCCTGCGTGCGGGTGTTGAGCACGGCGTTCTGCTCCCGCATGTCCCGGAACAGGGGACGGATGCGCTTGTTGAACTGCCAGGCGGTAAAGGCGATGACGGGGGTGAAGGCGAGGATCATGAGGGTGACCTGCCAGGACATGAACAGCATGAACACCAGTGAACCGGCAAAGCACAGCGCGTTGTCAAACACTGTGACAAAGCCGTTGGCGATCAGGTTGCGCACACCGTCCAGGTCGCCCGTCATGCGGGACATGATCTCGCCCACCCGGTGCTTGTCGTAAAACTCATAGGGCATTTCTTCCAGATGGGCGTACAGCCCTGTGCGCAGATCCCAGTTGACATTCTGGGAAATGCGCTCAAACAGGATACAGCGGCCGAACGTCGCCCCGGCCCGCGCCAGCACCAGCGCCAGCAGCATGCCGCACAAGGGCATGAGCCACTCCAGATGCCGAGCCTCAATGACGTCGTTGACGACGGCCTGAGTCACATAGGGCGACGCCAGACGGGAAAGGATGACGATGAACTGCAGCATAAGCCCCAGCGCCATCTGTCTGCGGTAGGGCTTGACGAGATTGAAGATGCGTCGGCTGGTTCCCATAGCGGACACCTCCATTCGTGTGGAGCAAAGTGTGTGTAGATTGCGTCATGAACATTGTATTTTTTTCGGTCGTAATGTAAATAGATAAAATGGCATAAAAATTAGAAAATAGCAACATGAAAAGGAAGCTTTTGACAGCGGTGCCTTTGTGTGATATAATCTTTATCAAGAAAAAGCAAAAAGAGGGGGGCTGGCATGGTCAATGCCTTTTCCGTCGCTGTCGTGCTGGTCATGACAGCGGCCTACCTGATATATGAGCACCTGAAGTTTCAAAAACCGAGACGCAGGGCAAGGGAACTGTTCTTCAAGGCGCTGAGCACCGCCGCCGCCGCCGGGCTGTGTCTGTACGGCTGCGTGGCTCGTCAGGCAGCCGCGCCGGGATGGCTGCTGTTCGTGGGGCTGTGCGTGTGCACGGCGGCGGACGTGGTGCTGGATCTGCGCTTTGTGTACGGGATGGGGCTGTTTGCGCTGGGACACGGCTGCTATATGGCGGCCTATGTGCTGGCCGCGCCGCCGGACGGGCGGAGCCTGATCGTGTTTGCGGTGCTGTTTGCCGCCTGCCTGTCTCAGTACGGCCGGCTGAAAAACAAGTATGGCGCTGCGCATAACGTCAAGCCCCGCTACTGCCTGTACTACGCGACGGTGCTGTGCGTCATGCTGGCGCTGGCCGTCACGCAGAAGGGCATGCTCCTGTGCGGGGCGGCGCTGTTTGTGCTTTCCGATTTCCTGCTGTCCATCCGCTACATGCGTGCCATTACCGGCAAACCGTATGATTACATCTGTCTGGGCACGTACTATCTGGCGCAGCTGCTCATCGGCGCGTCTGTCCTTGTGTGACGCACACCGTGCGCCGTGCGGGAATGAACAGGAAGACGTCTATATAATAGGAAGCATAAAAGCCATGAAAAGTGCCGCTGTTTTTTGAGTGTTTTTAGCTTGACATTTACAAAAAACGAATATATAATCACCCCATCAAAGGCGATGACCGGGAAGAAGTAGGAGCCGCCCGGCGCGTGCCAGAGAGTCCCCGGCTGGTGAAAGGGGATGACGCGCCTGACTCCGAATACATCCCGCGAGCCGCAGCCTGAACCCCGAAAGCGGGCAAGTAGGGCGCGCCGGAATTCCTCCGTTACAGGGAAATGGCAATGTTTGTTGCCTGCTGAGGCTGCGCGCTCCACGGGGTGTGCGGCGAAGATGAGGTGGTACCGCGGAACGTTCATTCCGCCCTCTGCGTGAGATGCGCGGAGGGCGTTTTTTGACCCCGCGGCCTGCTCCCTACGGTTCATACCGGCGTATACCGGATGAATATTTATTTACTTTATTCTAAGGAGGAAGAAACGATGAAAAGGGTCCTTGCGTTGTGTCTTGCGGTCATGATGTGTCTGGGCTGTCTGTGTGCGGCAGCGGAGGAAACTACGTATAAAGTGGGCGTCATTCAGGTGGTGACTCACGTGGCGCTGGACAGCGCCCGGGACGGTTTTGTGCAGGCGCTCAAGGATAACGGTCTGGAGGAAGGCAAGAACCTGACGCTGCGGCTGGAAAACGGCCAGAATGAAGTGACCAACATGTCCACCATTGCGGATCAGTTCGTATCCGACCAGATGGATCTGGTGCTGGCCATCGGCACGGGCGCGGCGCAGACCATGGCCGGCAAAACCACGGAGATTCCCATCCTGGGCACCGCCATTACCGACTACGTGGTGGCGCGGCTGGTGGACAGCAACGAGCAGCCCGGCGGCAATGTGTCCGGCACCACGGACATCAACCCCGTGGCGGAGCAGATTGGCCTGATCAAGCAGTTTGTGCCCGATGCGCAGACGGTGGGCGTGTTCTACACAGCCTCCGAGGACAACTCCGTTCTGCAGGCGCAGATGGCCAAGGAAGCCATCGAAGCGGCGGGCATGACCTATGTGGAAACCACCATCATCAACTCCAACGATGTGCAGCAGGCTGCGCAGGAACTGTGCGGCAAGTGCGACGCCATCTACATCCCCACCGACAACATTCTGGCCTCCTCCATGCCCATTGTGTACGGCGTGGCTGTGGAAGCGAAGAAAGTGATCATCTGCGGTGAGTCCGGCATGTGCTCCGGCGGCGGTCTGGCGACGCTGGGCATCAACTACTATGATCTGGGCTACCAGACGGGTCTGATGGCGGTCAAGGTGCTGGTGGAGGGCGCGGACGTGTCCGAAATGCCTATCGAAAAGGCGACCAAGTTTGAATACTACATCAACGCTACCGTGGCGGAAGAGCTGGGCATCGAAATTCCTGAGGAACTCAAGCCTTTTGCCCACGAAATGGAAACCGCCGGCGAATAAGCGGCGCATGGAAAGGCGGGGGCGGGTGACCGCCCCCATTTTGACCGTCACGGCTGGGACGGCGAAGAATGATTCGGACGGTGAAGGAAATGACGCAAGTTTTGCTGGGCGCGGTATCTCTGGGTCTGCTCTGGTCAGTCATGACTGTGGGCGTGTACATTACCTACCGCATTCTGGATGTGGCCGACCTGACGGTGGAAGGCTCCATCACCCTGGGCGCGGCGGTGGCCTGCAGCCTGATGACCAAAGGGGTCAACCCCTACCTGGCTACGCTGTGCGCCTTTGGCGCAGGCCTTCTGGCGGGCGCGTGCACGGGTCTTCTGCATACCAAGCTGAAGATCCCCGCGCTTTTGTCCGGCATCCTCACCATGATCGCTCTGTGGTCGGTCAACCTGAGGATCATGGGCAACCGGGCCAATATCTCCATCCTGCGCATGAGCACGGTATACACGCCCTTTGAAAAGCTGGGGCTGGACAAGACCTGCGCCATGATCGCGGTGGGGCTGCTCTGCACGTTTGCGGTCATCACCGCCCTGTACTGGTTTTTCGGGACGGAGCTGGGCAGCGCGATCCGCGCGACCGGCAATAACCCCCATATGGTGCGCGCGCAGGGCGTGAACACCGACACCATGAAAATTCTCGGTCTCATCATCAGCAACGGGCTGGTGTCCCTCAGCGGCGCGCTCATTGCCCAGTGTCAGGCCTTTGCGGATATTCAGATGGGCACGGGCAGTATCGTCATCGGACTGGCGTCTCTGATCATTGGCGAAGTGCTCTTTGGCGGGCGGGGCTTTTACCGACGGCTTGTGGGCATCATTCTGGGCGCGGTGGTGTACCGCATCATCATTGCGCTGGTGCTGAAGATGGGCATGCCGTCCAACGACCTGAAGCTGTTTACCGCCGTGACGGTGGCCGTGGCGCTGTCTCTGCCCAGGTTCAGGCAGTATCTGCATACCATCAGGCATTCCATGCAGGGAGGAAAAACGTCATGCTGAAGGCAGAGGGCATAGTCAAGGTGTTCAACCCCGGGACGGTCAATGAAAAAAAAGCCCTGCAGGGGGTCAACCTGACCCTGTCGCCCGGCGACTTTGTGACGGTGATCGGTGGCAACGGCGCCGGAAAGAGCACACTGCTCAACAGCATTGCGGGCGTGTTTCCTGTGGACGAGGGACGAATTGAAATTGACGGCGCCAACGTGACCCGGCTGTCCGAACATCGCAGGGCGGCCTTTATCGGGCGGGTGTTTCAGGATCCCATGCGGGGAACGGCGGCGGACATGTCCATTGAGGAAAATCTGGCCATGGCGGCTCGCCGCGGTCAGCGCAGGGGTCTGCGCTGGTATATTACCAATGCGGAGCGGCGGGAGTATGCGGAGCGGCTGCGGGAGTTGGATCTGGGACTGGAAAAGCGGCTGACGGACAAGGTGGGGCTTTTGTCGGGCGGTCAGCGGCAGGCGCTTACGCTGCTCATGGCTACGCTGCGCGCCCCCAAGGTGCTGCTGCTGGACGAGCATACCGCCGCGCTGGATCCCAAAACCGCCGCCAAGGTGCTGGAGGTGAGCCAGCGGCTGATCGCGGAAAACCACCTGACGACCCTGATGGTCACCCATAACATGAACGACGCCATCCGGCTGGGCAACCGGCTGATGATGATGAACGAGGGAACTGTCCTCTACGAGGTGGCGGGTGAAGAAAAGCAGCGTCTGGATAAACAGGATCTGATCGCCCTGTTCGAGAAAAAGGCGGGAGATGAAGGACTCAACAGCGACCGGGTGCTGCTGTCCTGACCCTGTGCTCCGTTTTTTGCCTGCGCCTGCGTTGAGGGGTGCGCCCTTACCAGCCGCGCAGAACCGTTCTCCGTGTCAGGCGGGGAACGGTTTTCTTATGCCTTTTTTGAATGACGTCCCCGGGCGGGCAGGCAGCGGCTGACGGCGGCGAGGGTCATCAGGCACACGCCGGGTACGGCGTAGTAGGCCAGACCCGTGAACAGGTACAGCCCCAGCATGACGAATCCATAGCGCATATACCCTGCGGCTTTTTCCGGCACGAATGCCAGCCGCCAGCGTCCCCTGCCCATTTCCGCCGCACGGCGCCGCTTGAGCGCCGCCAGCTGACCGTCCGTGGCGGGCATGGCCTGCCCGAACAGCGAGATCAGCTGCTCTTTTTCCACTGTTTCCACGTTCGGCTGCAGCAGCGCCTGCCGTGCCGCCTCCCGGGTCAGAGGCGCGGGGGCGCAGCACAGCGCCCGGGAGGCGTTTTCCTGCAGGCATGCCCGCTGCAGCGCGGCCATGTCCCCGGCGGTCACATGCTCCGACGGGTGCCTTTGCAGATAGGCGACCAGCACGGGCTGCCCGTCCCGGCGGCACAGCACACCGCCCGGCGTCAGGCGCACCATTTCCAGCCGGCAGGGGGCGGTCAGAAGAAGCGCGGCTTCAAAGTGCGCCTGCTCGGGCGGGCGCAGCAGCAGCCGCTCAAGAGCCATTTCACCGCCAATGCGCCGGCGCAGGAACGCTTCACGCCGTCCCAGCCTGCGTCTTCTGCCTGCGCGCGAAAGGCACAGGAGCATGCAGAACAGCGCCAGCCCCGCCGCCAGCGCGGGCAGACGGGCGCCCCAGAGAAAAACGAAGAGCCCGACGGAGAAAAAAAGAGCCGCCGCTCCTTCGCCCAGCGCGTCCGTCCAGGAGGAAAGCCGGGTCTTCTGCAAGTATTCCTGCATAGGCGCCTCCGAATTTTTGCTCTTTTCATTGTGCCCGAAATTTGCTATACTATCATCAGGAGATGATGTTGTTTGCGGCACGTGGGCGTATTGGGAGGAACCTTTGACCCGATCCACGCGGGACATCTGGCGCTGGCTCGCGCGGCGCTGACGGTGGGCGATCTTGACGAGGTGCTTCTGGCGCCGGCCGGCTGTCCGCCGCACAAAAAAGGCGTGAGCGCGCCTGCGTCCGCCCGTCTGGACATGTGCCGTCTGGCGGTCGCGGGCGAAGAAAGAATCCGTGTGACCACGCTGGACATGCGGCGGGAGCCCAGTTACACCCTTCATCTGGTCAGGCGGCTGATGCGGGAATACCCGGACACGGCCTTTACTTTTCTGACGGGGGCGGACAAGCTGCGCTCCATGCCCCACTGGGAGGGAGCGCGGGAGCTGTTTGTCCTGTGCGATTTTCTCTGCTTTCCCCGCCCCGGGGAAGACATGACAAAGCCGCTGCTGAAGCTGGAAAAGGCCGGGGCGAGGGTGCGTCTGGCGCCCATGATGCCCCTGACTGTCAGTTCGCTGGGGGTGCGGGAAGCGGTAGCGCGGGGCGAAGAAAGCGCGGATGTGCCGGACGCGGTCATGGATTTTATCGCGATGAACGGCCTGTACCGTCCCAACTATTTGCCCAGACTGAGGGAAATGATGAATGAACGCCGCTTCCGGCATACGCTGGGCGTGCGCAAGACGGCGGTGGAACTGGCGCGGCGCTTTTCGCTGCCGGTGCTCAAGGCGGCCGAGGCAGGGGTGCTGCACGACTGCGCCAAGGGCATGAGCGTGCGGGAGCAGCGGAAAATTGCAGAAAAGCACGGATTGACCAGCGACGAGGGGGTGCTTTCCTCCGGCGCGCTGATGCATGGCATGGTGGGCGCGGTGCTGGCGCAGGAACTGTTCGGCGTGCGGGATGAGGAAGTGCTGGACGCGATCCGCTATCATACGACGGGGCGCGCAGGCATGACCGATCTGGACATGTGCATTTTTGTGGCCGACGCCATTGAGCCTACCCGGGAGGACTACGAAGGGCTGGCATGGATGCGCTATCTGGCGCAGTATTCTCTGCGGGCGGCTACGCTGGCCTCCCTCTACGGCACCCGGGCCTATCTGGAGGGGCAGGGAAAGCCCTTTAACAGCGCGGGGCAGAAAACCATTGAGGATCTGGAAAAACGTCTTTCCGAAGCGGAAAAGGCGCTGCTGGGACAGCGGGGACCCGTGTGAAGGACACAAGCATGAAGAAGGAGGAAAAGAACATGGAGCAAAACCTTGCCGAACGCGTAGCGCAGCTTCTGTATGACAAAAAGGCGCTGGACATTACCGTGCTGCACGTGGGTCAGATGACGGTGATTACCGATTATATGGTCATTGCCTCCGGACGCAGCGCGCTGCAGGTGCGGGCGTTGGCGGACGATGTGGACGAAAAAATGGCCGAATGGGGCGTGGCGCTGCGCCGGAAGGAGGGTACGACCGAGGGCCGCTGGGCGGTGCTGGATTACGGTACGGTGCTGGTGCACCTGTTCCACCCGGAGGAGCGGGAGTACTACCGCCTTGAAAAACTGTGGGACGACGGGCAGAACCGTCTGCCGCTGCCCTTTGAGCAGGACGGGCAGGCATGAACATTCAGATATACGTCCTGAAGCGGAACTTTGACGTGCAGAAGGCGGAGCGTTTCTTTAAGGAACGGCGGGTTCCCTATCAGCTGGTGGATCTGAAAAAGCATCGGCTGGGGCTGCGGGAGGTGCAGCTGTTCGCCCGCTGCGCAGGCGCGCGGGAACTGGTGGACAGACAGAACATCGCCGCCCTTTCTCACCCCGTGGCGCATACGGACGACGGGGAGCGGATCACGGAATATCTCACGGAGCACCCGGAATTTCTGCGTACGCCCATTGTGCGCAACGGTACGCAGGTGACGGTGGGCGTCGATGAGGAAGCATGGAAAAAATGGTGCGGCGCTGCGGGATGACGGAGGATGCAGGAATGAGCGTGGATGAAAAGCGGGCGTTTGCCCTGATGGAAAAGCTGGGTTTTGAACGGGTGAGCGGTTCGGAGGCGGAGGCGCGGGCGGCTCGCATGCTGTGTGAGGAAGCCGCTTCCTTCGGCGTGACGTGCGCGCTGGAGCCCTTTGAGGTGGAGGACGGCGAGGTGACCAAAGCGGAACTGGAGGTGCTTTCCCCCTACCGTCAGGTCTACCCGGTCACCGGCTATCTTCGCAGCGACAGCACGCCCCCGGAGGGTATGGAGGCGGACTTTGCCTATGTGGAGGACGGGCTGCCCGCCAATCTGACGGATGTTCGGGGCAAGGCGGTGCTGGTCAACCGCCGTCCGGGCTACAGGGTGTACGAGGCGTTGAAGGGTGCGGGCGCAGGGGCGGTGATCACCTTCAGCGGCGACTATCAGGATGACCCGGGCAGGACGGATCATGGACAGTGGAAGCTGCGTCCCATGCTGACGGAGGCCTTTGGCGGCACGGTCGCGGTGAACCTGCGCTGCGCGGACGCCATGGACATGGTGCGCCGGGGCGCCAGACGGGTGCGGCTGGTGGTGGAAAGCAAAAAGATCACCCGCACCAGCCACAATGTGTGCGCGGTGCTGCCGGGCAGCGAAAAGCCGGAGGAGGAGATCGTCTTCGGCGCCCATTACGACAGCGTGTTCTTTTCCAGAGGAATGTATGACAACGGGGCGGGCAGCGTGTCCATCATGGAGCTGATGCGGCATTTCGCCGCCCATCCGCCCAGACGTACGCTGCGTTTCTGCTGGTTCGGCTCGGAGGAACAGGGCTTGCTGGGCGCCAAGGCGTATACGGCGCAGCACGACCTGAAAAATGTGCGGCTGATGTTCAATCTGGACGTGGGCGGACCGGTGCTGGGACGCAACTGCGCTTTTGTCACGGGTGAAAAAAGCGCGGTGGCTTATGTGGACGGGGTGCTGAAGGAGGCGGGGTACGCCTTTGAAACGCGGCAGAGCATCCAGAGCAGCGACTCCGTTCCGTTTGCGGATCGGGACGTTCCGGCCATCAACCTGTTCCGCGGCGCGGCCGCGGGCGCGGGAGAGATGCATACCCGCCGGGACGACGGCGCGTTTTTGTCCCCGGAGGGACTGGGCGCCATTCTGCACCCTGCGCTGCTGCTGGCGGAAAAGATGGTCAACGGTGCGGTGATTCCCGTGGAAACCACCGTGCCGGCCGAAATGCACGAGGAAATCGACAAATACCTGTTCAGAAAGAAGTGAGGGGCATGGAGGGCTGCGTACTGATCCGTCCGGATGAGGATTGGCTGCCCCAGATCAGCGCTTACCGCACCGCTTTTCTGGAAAGGGGCAAACATCTGCACGGCGCGGGCAGTCTGGCGCGGCAGGAAGACCCGGCGGACTGGCTGGCGGACTGCCGGCGAATGGAAAACCCGGCGCTGGTGCCGGATCAACTGGTGCCTGCGACGCAGCTGATGTACGTCCGGCCTGCCGACGGGGTACTGCTGGGTCTTGTGCAGGTGCGGCACTGTTTGAATGACTATCTCACGGCGTTTGCCGGGCACATCGGCTATTCGGTGCACCCGGAGCACAGGCGGCAGGGCGTGGCGAAGGCCATGCTGGGCGAGACGCTTTTGTGGTGCCATGCAATGGGGCTTGACCGGGTGCTGGTCACCTGCGGGCGGGAAAATGAAGGCAGCCGGCGCACCATTTGGGCCAACGGCGGCGTGTTTGACGGCGAACGGTGGGAGCCGGACGATCGGGAATGGGTGGAACGGTACTGGATTGAGACCGCCTGCGCGGAAAAGAAATGAAAAACCGCGCCTGTCTTCCGTCCTGAGTCTGTCTTTCGTTCTGCCATATATGAAAAAAAGAGAAGTCCGGCGGATACAGTGTATCTGCCGGACTTTTTTGTTGCTGACAGCCGTTGCCCGGGCTCAATAAGCCTTGGCAAAATACATGATCTTTTTGGCTTTTCTGCCGCAGCACACGCAAACATCGCCAAAGGGCGTCTGGTCAAAGGGCATGTTGCGGGAGGTGGCGCCCGTTTCTTCCTTGATCTTGTCTTCGCAGGCACGGTCGCCGCACCACATGGCGCGGGCATAACCGCCGTCCACCTGCGCCTTGAGTTCATCATAGCTGTGCACGTCTTTGGTGTGCGCCAGACGGAAATCGTCCGCCTGCCGGAACATGTTCTGCTGAATGTCGTCCAGCAGCGCCTTCAGGTTTTCCGTCAGCGTATCCAGCGGCAGCTGCACTTTTTCAAAGGTATCCCGGCGCATGACCGTGGCGACGCCCTTTTCGATGTCCTTGGGTCCCAGCTCTACCCGGACGGGTACGCCCTTGAGCTCCCATTCGTTAAACTTCCAGCCGGGAGACACGTTGTCCCGGTCGTCCAGCCTGACCCGCACGCCTGCGGCCTTGAGGGCGGAGAAGACTTCCTCGCACTTTTCCATCACGCCGCCCTTGTGCGCTGCGATAGGAAGAATGACGGCCTGAATGGGGGCGATCATGGGGGGCAGCTTCAGGCCGCGCTCGTCCCCGTGGGTCATGATGATGGCGCCGATCAGGCGGGTGGAGGAGCCCCAGCTGGTTTCATAGCAGTATTCCAGCTTGCCGTCCTTGGACAGGTACTGAATGTTGAAGGGAACGGCGAAATTGGTGCCGAAGTTGTGGCTGGTGCCTGCCTGCAGGGCTTTGCCGTCCTGCATCATGGCTTCCACGGAATAGGTGGCCTGCGCGCCGGCAAACTTTTCCTTGTCGGATTTCTGACCGGCGAACACGGGCACGGCCAGGTTCTTTTCGCAGAAGGTTTTGTACACGTTCAGCATCTGCTGGGTTTCTTCTTCCGCTTCCTGCGCGGTGGCGTGCACGGTGTGCCCCTCCTGCCACCAGAATTCGGCGGTGCGCAGGAAGGGACGGGTGGTTTTTTCCCAGCGCATGACGGAACACCACTGGTTGTACTTCAGGGGCAGGTCGCGCCAGGAATGCACCCATTTGGCGAACATGGTGCAGAAAATGGTTTCACTGGTGGGACGCACGGCCAGACGTTCCTGCAGGGGCTCGGTGCCGCCCTGCGTGACCCACGCCACCTCGGGCGCGAAGCCCTCGACGTGCTCGGCTTCCTTGAGCAGCAGCGATTCGGGAATGAGCATGGGCATGGAAACGTTTTCATGACCCGTTTCCTTGAACATCTGATCCATCTGTTCGTGAATCAGCTCCCAGATCCGGTTGCCGTAGGGCTTGAGCGCCATGCAGCCGCGCACGGGGGTGTAGTCCATCAGGTCGGCCTGCGTGACCACGTCCGTGTACCACTGAGAGAAGTTTTCACTGCGGGGCGTAATGTGCTGAACAAATTCCTGCTTTTTTTCGCCTGCCATGGGAAAAAACCTCCTTGTCGATCGGTTGAAAAAAGAAAAACCCTTTCATCCACGCAGGGACGAAGGGATCTTCGCGGTACCACCTTGCTTGACGCGCCGCAGCGCGTCCGCTTGAGGGCTGATAACGGGCGCCGCCCGGCGGGGATTGGCCGCGGCCCAAAGGCGGGCGGTTTTCCATGCGCGCTTTCAGCCGGGACGCGCTCTCTTTCAGGCGGAAAACCTGTTCCTTTGCAATGCCATATGTTTAACGTACATACTATAGCATGGCGGGGTGGGTTTGTCAAAACTTTTTTCACAAGCTGCAAAAAATAGCGGGGCGGAAGGGAAAGAAATGTAAATATTACGAAAATATAAAGAGAATGATTGACATTTTTTCACATTTATTCTAAAATGAAACAACCACTGAATGCTGGAGGTCTTTTGTCATGCGTCGACGGGGGTTATGCGCGCTTTTGTGTCTGGTGCTTGCTTTGTCCTGCGCTTTGCCCGGAGGGGCGGAAACGTATCCCTTTGTGTTCATCACGTCGGGCGAGATGGTGCTCAGGCAGTCCGCCGGGACGGACGGAGGGGTGGCAGCCACCGTGCCCCACGGCGAGGCGGTGCTGGTGACCGGCGAAACGGGCGACTACTACGCCGTGTCCTATGAAGGAACATCGGGCTATGTGAAAAAGAGCGACTTCGGCATGGCGCCGCAGGAGACGGAGGAAGCCTATGTTCTGATCGGACAGGGGGACAGGGGGGCGAACGTGACCCGTCTGCAGACCCGTCTGAAAATTCTGGGCTTTTATACCGGTACGGTGGACGGGGTCTGCGGCGAGGGAACGGTGCAGGCCATCCGGGATTTTCAGGAGAAAAACGGCCTGAAGGCAGACGGCAAAGCGGGCACGGAGACCCAGCGTACACTCTACAGCAGCGAAGCGCTGGCGGCCGGCGTACCGGCGGGCGGAGAGCAGGCGGTGTACCCCTTTACCGCCACCACGCGCTCCAATGTGAACCTGCGCCGGGGAAAAGGCGTGGGCACCGCGTGGATCATGACCCTGCAAAAGGGCACTTCCGTGACCGTTCTGGCCATGGAGGGGGATTACCTGCAGGTCAATTATAAAAACAAAACCGGCTATGTGATGACCCAGTATGTAAACGTGCCGGACGTGTATCTTTACGGCGACGCCCCCGCGCAGGAGGACGCGTATCCGGAGATGACGCAGGGCAGCGAGGGCGCCTGTGTGCGGGTGCTGCAGAGCGCGCTGAGCGAGTTGGGCTTTTATACCCGCACGGTAGACGGCGCCTACGGCAGCGGGACGGCGCTGGCCGTCCGGTCGTTTCAGAAAAAGAACGGTCTCACCCAGACGGGGACGGCGGACGCCGCCATGCAGCAGCTGCTTTTTGAAGGACGTCCCTATAACAGCCGGGGAAAGAAGACGGATGTAAAGACCCTGCCGCTGAAGGAAGACGTGGACATGGAGTACGGCGACAGGGGCGATGCGGTGATGACCCTTCAGACGCTTCTGTCCGAGCTGGGGTATTATCACGGGATGTTTACGGACACCTTTGACCGGGCGACGGAGCAGGCGGTGAAAAACCTGCAGAAGGCGCAGGGACTGTATGTGGACGGCAAGGTGGGCAAAAAGACCCGTGCGGCGCTGCGGGAAATGACCGCTGCGGCAGGCACGGAGACCCCTATCCCTACCCAGACGCCGGTTCCCGACGCGCTGTCCACGCCGGAACCCGCATGGGAGACGGCTGCCGCCGCGACGGAAACGCCTCAGCCCGTCGGCACCCCGCTGACGGACGAAAATGTGATCGTCATCCATTCCGGCACCCGGGGACAGGCAGTCAAGGCGCTGCAGCGCCGCCTGACGGAACTGGGGTACTATACCTGCGAAGCGGACGGCATTTATGACGGCGACGATATTCTGGCCGTGCGCACGTTCCAGCAGAAAAACGGGCTGAAGGTGGACGGCATCGCGGGCTATGACACGCAGGTGCGTCTGTACGCGGAGACGGCAGTGCGGGCGGATGAAGCGGCGGCGACTGCCACGCCGGGACCGGATACGGAGACGCTGCTGAAAATCGGCGCGACAGGAGAGCAGGTGCGTCTGCTTCAGAACCGTCTGAAGGAGCTGGGCTATTTTGACGGTGAAGTGGACGGCATGTACGGTACCCGCACCGCCCGTGCCGTGGCGGCATTCCAGCAGCGCAGCGGTCTGAAGGACGACGGTATGGCGGGGAGCAGAACGCTGAACCTGATTTACGGCAGCAGTGCGCTGGCGGCGCCGACGGCGACGCCCACGCCGCGGGCAACGGCCGCGCCCAGTCCGAGCCCTGCCGCGTCTCTTTCGCTGGGCAGTCAGGGCGAGGAAGTGCGCGCCATGCAGAAGCGTCTGAACGAACTGGGCTACACCGTTTCGGCGGACGGGCTGTTCGGTATCGGCACCTATAACGCGGTGGCAGCGTTCCAGCGCCAGAACAGTCTGCGCAGCGACGGCGTTGCCGGCGTGCAGACCCTGAACCGGCTGTATTCGGAGCAGGCAACGGGCGTAAGCGGTGCGACCGCAGCGCCCACGGAGACGGCCGGCACTGTGACCAGCGGCAGCGGTTCCTCCGCATTCAGGGCGCCCAGCGCCTCCGAGGTGCGCTACGCCAACTGGTATACCGAAATCCGCAGCCGGGCGCGGCAGATGCCCGATGTGACCATTTACGACCCGGATACGGGGCTGCATTATTCGCTGCACATGTTCTCGCTGGGCAAGCACGCCGACAGCGAGCCGCCGACGGCGGAGGATGCGGCCATCATGAACCAGGTGTGCGGTGAAAACAACTGGACGCCCAAGGCCGTGTGGGTCATTTTCAGCGACGGCAGGGTCTATCTGGCGTCTACCCACAGCCATGGCCATGAGGTGGATCACACCTCCGGCAACGATCTGGTCGGTCACGTCTGCCTCCATTTCCCGCGGGTCATGAGCGAGGCGGAGGCGACCGGTCCCTATGCTGTCAGCCATCAGAAGGCCATCCTCCGGGAGTGGGAACGCATTACCAGTACGCTTGAATAAAAAAGAAACGGCTCCGCAGGGAGCCGTTTCTGATTTGACAGGCTTTCAGGCAGAAGGTATAATAAAACGGTTTGTGGAATGCGCGGACGAACGGGTCATCCCAGCGAACGGAGCAGGTCTCTGAACTGCTTTTGCCACACCACCCGGTAGGCGGGATGGTAGGCCTGCCGGTAAGCGTCCGAATGGTGCAGCGGCGGGCACCCTTTGTCTTCATACTGGATGAGAAAAATGTCCGCTTCGCCGCCGTCATAGGGGAGCAGCCCCTCGTCGATGAGCACGGGGATCTCCCGTAGTGTTTTCTGAAAAAGGCGTTTGTCCCCCTTGACGGTCAGCGCCGCGCGGGCGAACAGATCGAAAACCTGTTCGGGAGACAGACCGCGCTGCACGCAGGCGGGCAGGCTCACCCGGCACAGCCCGTTGCCGATGGGCAGGTAGAGCGGATCGCCGTTTGGCTGGGCGGACGCCATTTCCTGTCGAAGAAAGTTCAGTGCTCTGGCGCTGTCGCGCAGCAGATGACCGGGGCCGAACTCCGCCTGATAGGCCAGCTTGACGCAGTCCTGCAGCTGCATTTTGGGGTATCGGTCAAGGTGAGAAAGCAGAACATCCGAAAACATAAATACCTCCATGGAAGGCGGGATGAAGATGGAAATCTGGGACGTGTATGACCGCGACCGTCATCTGACGGGACGGACGGTGGGGCGGGGGGAGCCTCTTGCCCCCGGGGACTATCATCTGGTGGTGGATGCGTATTTCCTCAACGAACGGGGGCAAATGCTCATCCAGCGGCGGGCGGCGTGCAAAAAGCTGCTGCCGGACATCTGGGCGGGCACGAGCGGCGCCGTCGTGCAGGGCGAGGACAGCCGCACGGGCGTGCGGCGCGAGGTCGAGGAGGAGCTGGGCTTTACGCCGGATTTTGAACATGGCAGGCTGCTGCTGGGCGTAACGGACGACCCCGGTCAGTTTCACCGGGACGTGTACCTGTTCCACCAGACGGTGCCCATTGAGCGCATGCGGCTGCATGCGGAAGAGGTGGCCGAGGTACGGTGGGTATATCCGGAGGAAATAGCGTCCAACCCGGATTATCGGGCGGGCTTTGGCCACCTGTGGGAGTGGCCGCGCATTGCGCCAGCCATTGCGGCGGAGAGCGCCCGCATCCGGGTGCCTGCCGGGGTCTACCGCCACTACAAGGGCGGGCTTTATCAGGTGACGGACGTGGCCGTTCATTCCGAAACGCTGGAGCCCATGGCGGTCTATCGCGCGCTGTATGGCACCCGGGAGCTGTGGGTGCGTCCGGCCGCCATGTGGAATGAGGAAGTGACGGTGGACGGACGAACCGTGCGCCGTTTCGCACCGGTGACAGTATAACACACCCTGCCCGGGAAAGGCAAAGCATTTTTCGACCGGACGGCGGTGCAAAAAAAGCTCGGGTGGCTGTCTGACGACCCTTGACAGGGGCAGCGGGACGCTGTATAATGCACCTATCGTCGGGGTGACGAAGGACATGTTTCCCGTATTCCCGTCTTCAGAGAGGCGTGCGGTTGGTGCAAGCGCGCAGACGGACGCGGGGGGTACCGCCTTCCGACCGGCGTCGTTTCGCGCCCGTTATCGCGCGGCCTGAAAGCGGCCTGCTTCGGCAGGCAATAAGGGTGGAACCGCGGGTGAAGAAGCTTTTTCACGCTCGTCCCTTCATGCAACCAGCATGGGACGGGCGTTTTTGTATCCTCAAAAACGAGCCTGCCCCAATTGACAGGAGGAAAAAATGAAGATTACTCTGAAAGACGGCGTTCGGGAATTTGAAAACGGCATGAACGCGCTGGATATCGCGGGTCAGCTGAGCCAGGAACTGAAAAAGCAGGCGCTGGCCGCCCGCATGGACGGCGAACTGGTGGAGCTGGTCAGACCCATCGACCATGACTGCACGCTGGAGATTCTGACCTTTGAGGATGATGAGGCCAAGCGGGTGCTGCGCCACACGGCCTCCCATGTGCTGGCGGAGGCGGTCAAGCACCTGAAGCCCGAGGCCAAGCTGGCCATCGGCCCCGCCATTGACAACGGTTTTTACTACGATTTTGACGTGGACGAGCCCTTTACCCCCGAGTTTCTCACTGCGGTGGAAAAGGAAATGAAGAAGATTATCCAGAAAAACGACCGTCTGGAGCGGTTTGAACTGCCCAGGGCGGAGGCGCTGCGTTTTATGGAGGAAAAGGGCGAGCCCTATAAGGTGGAGCTGATCAACGATCTGCCTGCGGACGCGGTCATTTCCTTCTACCGTCAGGGAGACTTTACCGACCTGTGCGCCGGCCCCCACCTGCCCTCCACCGGCAAGATCAAGGCCTTCAAGCTGACCTCCATTGCCGGCGCTTACTGGCGGGGCAATGAAAAAAACAAAATGCTCCAGCGCATCTACGGCACCGCGTTTACCAAGAAGGAAGATCTGGACGCGTACCTGCAGCGCATTGAAGAGGCCAAGAAGCGGGATCACCGCAAGCTGGGCCGGGATCTGGATCTGTTTGACATCCGGGACGAAGGCCCCGGCTTCCCCTTCTTCTATCCCAAGGGCATGATCCTGCGGAACCTGCTGGAGGACTACTGGCGGCAGATTCACCGGGAAGCGGGCTATGAGGAAATCAGAACCCCCATCATGCTCAACCGCGCCCTGTGGGAGCGGTCCGGCCACTGGGATCATTACAAGGAAAACATGTACACCACCAAGATCGACGGGATGGACTTTGCCATCAAGCCCATGAACTGCCCCGGCGGCATTCTGGTGTATCAGCGCAAGCCGTGGAGCTACCGCGACCTGCCCATCCGTTCGGGCGAACTGGGTCTGGTGCACCGTCACGAGCTGTCCGGCGCCCTGCACGGCCTGATGCGTGTGCGCTGCTTTACGCAGGATGATGCCCACATTTTCATGACGCCCGACCAGATCCGCGATGAGATCAAGGGCGTTTACCGGCTGATCGACAGCGTGTACAAGACCTTCGGCTTCCCCTACAAGGTGGAACTGTCTACCCGTCCTGAAAATTCCATCGGTACGGATGAAATGTGGGAAATGGCGACGAACGGTCTGCAGGGCGCGCTGGACGATCTGGGCGTGGCGTACACCATCAACGAGGGCGACGGCGCGTTCTACGGGCCGAAGATCGACTTCCATCTGGAGGATTGTCTGGGACGTACCTGGCAGTGCGGTACCATTCAGCTGGATATGAACCTGCCTGAACGGTTCGATCTGACCTACACCGGTGCGGATGGCGAAAAGCACCGCCCCGTCATGATCCACCGGGTGGTGCTGGGCTCCATCGAGCGCTTCATCGGCATTCTGACCGAGCATTTCGCCGGGGCGTACCCGCTGTGGCTGGCGCCCGTGCAGGTGAAGGTGCTCACCATTACCGACCGCGCCGACGAGGCGGCCAAGGCCGTGCGCGAAAAGCTGGAAAAGCTGGGCATCCGTACCGAGCTGGATCTGCGCAACGAGAAGATCGGCTTTAAGGTGCGCGAGGCCGTCATGATGAAGATCCCCTACATGCTGGTGATGGGCGATAAGGAAGTGGAAGAAGGCACCGTCAACGTGCGTACCCGCAAGGGCGAGGTGATCGGCACCATGAAGCTGGACGACGCTATCGCCATGTTCCAGGAAGAAATCGCGACCAAGGCGATCAAGTAAAAAACAATGGAAGCGGAGGGGCGTTCTTTTTCACAAAGGAACGCCTCTTCGTTTCACAGAAAACGCCGGGAACGGGGACGCGCCGCTCATTTTTTGCCGCTGGGTTGCGTCGGGTGGAAAACGGGCAAGCTTTCAGGGAATGGCATTCATGGGGCAAACGCCCCGAACAACGGTGAACATGGAAAGGAAAGATATGAAAAAAAGACTGTTGGCGGGATTGATGGCGCTGGTATTGCTGGCTGTCGGCGGCTGCGCCGCGGCGGAAGACGACAAAGAGGTGGTCGCCTCCTTCTATCCGGTCTATGTGCTGCTGCAGAATGTGACGGCCGGGGTGGAGGGGGTCAGCGTGCGCTGCCTGACCGCGCCTTCTACAGGCTGTCTGCACGATTATCAGCTGCTGACGCAGGACATGCGGGCGCTGGAGACGGCGTGCGTCTTTGTCATCAACGGCGCGGGCATGGAAAGCTTTCTGCCGGTGGTGGCAGAAGGCTTCCCTGATCTTCCTGTGGTGGACAGCTCGGAAGGGATCGATCTTCTGGCCAACGAGCCGGGGGCGGAAACGCCTTATAACGCCCATATCTGGCTGGCGCCGGAGAACGCTGCGCGGATGGTGGAGAATATGGTGGCGGGGCTGTCCGAAGCCATGCCGGAGCACGCGGAGGCCTTTGCCGCAAACGGCGCGGCCTGCGTAGCGCGTCTGAAGGCGCTGGATGAAGAACTGCGTGCCGGGCTTGAAAACCTCAGCCGGCGGGACATCGTCACCTTTCATGAGGCGTTTTCCTATTTCGCAAAGGCGTACGGCCTGAACGTGGTGGCGGTGGTGGCGCTGGAGCCGGACGAGGGGATATCGCCCCGGATGCTGACGGAGCTGGTGGATAAGGTCGTTCAGGCAGGCAATCCGCCCCTGTTCACCGAGCCCCAGTATGAAAGCAACGCGGCGCTGGCTGTGCAGCAGGAAACGGGCGCGCCGGTATACGAACTGGATCCGCTGGTAACGGGGGACGGCGCCCCGGACGCTTACGAAGCGGGCATGCGGAAAAACCTGCAGGTTTTGCGGGAGGCGCTGGGGGCGGCGGACTGACGGTTCGGCGCGGCGCCCGGTGTGTAAAAGATGTCCGGCCACTATGCCGGGCATCTTTTCAAAAACGGCAAAATACGCTATAATAGGCATAATGAACGGAACCGGGGAGGAAAAACGCGTGGAAAACGGACGAAAAAAAAGAAGAATGACCCCGCAGGATCGGCGAATCGTCCGCTATATGCTTTTGGCGGCGCTGCTGGTGCTGGCCATTCTGCGTTTTGACCGGGTACTGGAGGCGCTGGGAATTCTGCGGCGCATTTCCCAGCCGCTGGTGGTCGGCGCGGTGATCGCCTACATGATGAACATCGTCGTCCGTCTGTTTGAAAGCATCTACTTTCCCCATTCGAAGAAAAGAGCCGTGGAGGTGTCCCGGCTGCCGGTGTGCGTCATTGGGGCGCTGCTGCTGATTCTGGGCATGTTAGTGCTGCTGGTGCGCATGATCATTCCCGGGCTGATCAGCGCGTTTGAACTGATCGGTCAGGAGCTTCCCCGTCTGCTGGAACAGCTGAAGATATGGATCACAGAAAACGAGGATGTGCCCCTGATCCAGCAGTTAGTGGGCAGCATGCAGCTGGATATGGACGCGCTGGGCACGTCGCTGCTGTCCTATGTGACGGGCGGGCTGCCCAACGTGCTGACCTCGACGGTGACGGTGGTCACGGTGGTGGGCGGCAGCGTGGTCAACTTTTTCATGTCCATCGTGTTTGCGCTGTTTCTGCTGCTGGGAAAAAACAGGCTGCGCAGTCAGGCGGACCGGCTGATGGATATTTACCTGCGCCCTGCCTGGCTGGTGCGGCTGCGGCACGGGCTGGCCGTGGCGCATAAGGCGTTTTCCAGCTTTATTATCGGTCAGTGCGCCAGCGGGCTGGTGCTGGGTGTGCTGTGCGCGGTGGGAATGATGATCTTCCGCATGCCCTACGCCGTCATGGCTGGCGTCATCAGCGGTACGACGGCGCTCATTCCCATTATCGGCGGGTACGTGGGCGCCATTCTCAGCGCATTTCTGGTGTTTACCGTGGATCCTGTGCAGGCGCTGTGGTTCCTTGTGTTCATCGTGATTTTGCAGCAGGTGGAGGGAAATCTGGTTTACCCCCGTCTGGTGGGTTCTTCCATTGGTCTGCCCGGTATATGGGTGCTGGTTGCGGTCACGCTGGGCGGCGGGCTGGCGGGCATTCCGGGCATGCTGATCGGCGTTCCGCTGGCGGCCACGGCGTACGCGCTCATTCAGGAACACGTGCGCAACCGGGCAAAAAAAATGAACGACGCTTCCACTTGCGATGAAAATGCAGAAGAAAATGAAGCAGAAAAAACCACAAATGGTGCCGTTTGATCGAAAAAGTGATATGAAATCGCCACTTGAAAAAAGACGGGTTTATAACCCGTCTTTTTTAGTCAGTAAGAAAAAGCATGCGAAAAGCCGTCGGCCGGGTCAGATGACCGGACCGTTATTGTAGCGGGTGGGGAGCCCCTCTCTGTACAAATGGCCGTCGCCGCAGTACTGTAAAACGGTCGGGTATACAACACCGTTCTCCGGGTGGAAGTCGATCACCGTCATGCCGGTGTGGGTATAGGAAAAACTGCACATGAGGGGATAGGGAATATCCAGCATATAGGAAAGGAATGCCATGCCGAAGCCGGCGTGGGCGAACAGAGCGATGCGCCTTTCATGATGCTGGACGGGCAGGTAGGTGTGCTTTTCCGGGTCGTGCACATAGCCGAGCTGGGCAAAAAACGCATCCGAAGCGGCGGCGATGCGGGCAACGCCGCCGGTGCAGCCGGTTTTTGCGAAAATGGGATGGGTATACCAGCGGCTGCCCAGTCCCCGCACCTCATCCGTCGCCATGGCGGGGCGGGTGGCCGGGTGGTCGAACACCCAGCGGCGGTCGCTGCCGTCTGGCAGCGCAGAAAACGTGAATTCCTCCCATGCGTGGCTTTCGCTGCACCAGTCCAGCACATTCATGGGCAGATGCAGCATTTCGGACAGGGGTGCTGCGGTCTGTACGGCACGGTTGGAGGAAGAAACGTAAAGGGCGTCGATTCCCGTCTGCGCCAGACGGCGGCCGATGGCTTCCGCCTGACGTTTGCCAAGGGGCGTCAGGGAATCGGGGTCATAGATGGGGTCGCCGTGGCGGATGAAATAAAACAGCATCAGCATCACCTCATGGCGCGGGGAAGGGGCGAAGCCGTTCCTGAGCCGCGCAGATGAAGTCAGTATAAACCAAACGGCGGATAAACGCAATGGCTCGACCGAAAAACGAACGGTTGGCCGGCGGCGCTTCCCCCGCAAAGATGGCGATGCAGGGGAGAAAATGAATTCTTGCGGAGAGTTCCCGTGCAGAAGATAAAAATGTCAAAAAAAGAGAAAATGACTAGAAAAGTAGCGAAAAGAAGGAGAATGGAGGTTGAGTGAAGAACAAATTACAAAGAAAAGAATCAGCTCGTATAGATGAGAGGGGAAAAACATGGGGTCTGAAAAGAAGAACAGAGGGTGCCTGTTTAACATCATCATGGCGTTTTTGGTAATCGCGGCGATCACGGCGCTGTCAAACGGCTACCGCCAAAAGGGGAATGCCGAGAAAGCAAGCACAAAAACCATTGCGACCGCAAAGCCGACTGCCTACGTCACAGCCGCGCCGACAAAAATCAAAAAAGCCACTGCGACGCCCGTCCCCAATGATGCTTCCATGCCGCCCCTGACTGCTGTTTCGACCGCAGCCAAACAGGCGATCGAAGACCGCCCGGCATTTACCTACAAGTCCTGCAAAAAAGAAGGAGACTTTTTCGCCGTAAATCTGGATGCGGGTTCAAATGCCGGAAAATCAAGGCCATTCATCACCGCTTTGTGCGAAACACGCTGGAGACCTGCATGCGCGCAAGGATGTGCCACAACATCCCATACATCACCATAAACTGCAACGCCAATTTTCTCGACGAGTATGCGAATCGGGTCAGCGTGCAGGTTTTTCAGATCATCATCAGCGAGGAAACGATGCAAAAAATCAACTATGAAAATATGGGAACCAAGGTTTTGAATAATCCAGACGCGCTTTTGAACATTTCCGACGGCTGGTTTATCGAAGCCCATTTCATGGATTATAAAAATGAAAAATGAGGAGGTCATCCCATGGATTTCATCATTTGTGCCGCCGTTTTTGGCATTTGCACCGGCATCGCTAAAAAGAGCACCGATTAAACCAGCAGTTCAATGACAAACTGCGTATGAGAGGATAAAATATATCCGCGAAGAACATTTGAAGGAGTGAGCAGGATGAATCTGAAAGAGGCATTTCGTTTTCAGAATAAACTGGGCGACTTGATGGACGAAGCCGAAGGTATCCTCAATCGGGATGCCAACATTACCCGGGTCGAAAATACCTTTCTGCGCAAAAAGGTGTTCGACGGCGCTGAAAATGAGACTGTCGTCGATACTCCGCCCACGGAGTTTGCGGACAAAATCACCGAGATCGTTCAGTTCCTGATGTATCTGATGGAGCAGCGGGAGCGGCTGAGCAGGGCAATCCATGCCGCAAAGAACACGCTTCCCATCGATATGGACAGTGAGGTCGGTCTGAATGCAAAACGTCAGGAAATTGCCCGTGTACTGAAGCGCATGGCGGACGTCCGCAATTCCGAGGTGCTCGTCAACGGCGGCGGCAATGGCTACCGTTTCAATCAGGAAGGAAATCAGGTGTCCTATCGCTGCGACGTCCGGCGGGTGACCACAATCAATTTCGACCGTAAAGTGGTACGCAATCATGCCGCAGAGATGAATCGAAAGGCGGACGCAGTGTCTGCGGAGCTTGACCGCTGCCTGGTCAATTCGGAGGTCGTCTATGAGACGCCGTTCGATGTGAACGACAGCTTCGCAGAAGTTTTCAGCGCATTTGCAAAATCCGGAAACGAGGAATGATCCTCGTTTCCGGCTGCTTTGGAAGCGGCAGGGATAGGCGCGGCACGGATATCGGTTCAGGTGCAGATGAACTATAACGCTGCACAAAATAAAAAGATGAAACAATGCTCCTGCAAGAGTTACAGGATGAACGCTCTGCGGCTTGCGTTTCCATCGTCCCTCTGTGTCATGCGTCCGTTCGTCCATTCGTTTTTCCCAGCAATCGAACGCACAATCAAACGTCTCCATTCAAAAAGAGAAGCGGCAGATCGCCGTACAATAAACGCCTTCGGGCAAATGACCTGACGCGTGAGCGGCGGGCATCCTCTTCGGAGGAACCCTCAAGCACAGCACGTCAGAAAAAATGGTTGAAGTGCGCTCCGATTCCTGCCGTGTCCAAAGCAGCCGGGCTTAAAATGATTTGAGCAGCAGGGCTCATCCTGCTGCTCAAGCATCATCATATTCGATTTTGCGTTTGCAGGCGCCAGAATGTCCTCCATTGGCACATGCAGCAAAGCGCTCAGCGCGTACAGGTTGTCGACGGTGGGCAGACTTTTTCCCTGCTGCCATTTGTAGATGGCCTGCGGCTCTTCAAAGCCGAAGTAAGCTTGCAGATCCCGAACGGTCATGCCGCGTTCTTTGCGCAGACGCAGGATGTTCCTGCCGGTTTCGGCCATATCGATCACCGGGAAAGCTTTTGAATGCATGGCTTTCGCCTCCTTTGTATTATCGTGTCCCGCCATTATACACAAAGAAAACGAAGAAAACAAGCGCTTTTGTGTTTTCTTCTCCATAGACGTGCGCAGGTTTGCTGGACATGCACAAGGGGTGAAAAATGGTGAGCCAGCAAAAAACTTGTTAGTCATAGCGTTAGTCATAGACGCACATAATACACAATAAAGGGGTACAGATACGCTTCTGCGTTCATTGCCCAAAAAACGAAGGAACCCTTGATTTATCAAGGGTTCCAGGCATTTGGCGGAGAAGCCGGGATTTGAACCCGGGCTGCCGTTATCCAGCACTACTCCCTTAGCAGGGGAGCCCCTTCGGCCACTTGGGTACTTCTCCATGGTCGGTCATGCGCGGCGGTGAAAAATGGCGGAGAGAGAGGGATTCGAACCCCCGGTGCCTTTCGGCA
The DNA here is from genome assembly GCA_934662505.1 of uncultured Clostridia bacterium. Lineage (GTDB taxonomy): Bacteria > Bacillota > Clostridia > Christensenellales > Aristaeellaceae > SVGT01. The sequence continues at coordinate 179,105 of CAKUKE010000001.1, forward strand.
TCACTGGTTTTCAAGACCAGCGCCATCAACCACTCGGCCATCTCTCCACGCTCAATGCGGACGGCCTCGCCAAAGCGCTCTCTCAGTATATCAGCTTTTGCGCGTCTTGTCAATGGTCGAGTCAAAAAATCTTGCGGCGGGGAAAGAGGCTGCTTCATCAGCGCGGCCAGTTGTTTTGACCGCTGCGGGAATGCCGCCGGGTGGAGAGACCGGGCGTGGCCAGGCGATGGGACGGCGGATTGGCTGACGGCATAGCCGTCCGTGGGGCGCGGCATTCGCAGACGCGGAGCACAAGGGTTCCATTTTGATTTTTCATTTATCATCGTACGCTGTTTTTCATGGAAAATTGCATTGCTTCATTGACCCCAAATGGTTTTCGTGCTACAATAAGGCGTAATTTTGAGTAATGCATGGCGCGGGAGGTTCCCGCCGAGAAAGGAAAACCCTTGTCCGAGGAAACACACGCTTTTTCAACGCTGGATCTGTCCGGCGAAGTTCTGGATGCGGTGGCGAAAATGGGCTTTACGTCCATGACCCCTGTTCAGGAGAAGACCATTCCCGTGATGATGGAGGGGCATGACATCATTGCCATCGCGCCTACCGGCACCGGGAAAACCGTAGCCTTCGGCATTCCCATGCTGGAGTATATCAATTTGAAGGACAGCCGCATCCAGGAAGTCGTGCTGGCGCCCACGCGGGAGCTGGCGGTGCAGATCGGCGAGGAGCTGCAGAAGCTTGCGGCGTTTATCCCTGAGGTGCGCATCTGCGTGCTCTACGGCGGCCAGCCCATTGCGCGTCAATTGGGCAAGCTGAAGCAGAAACCGCAGATCGTGGTGGCGACGCCCGGACGGATGCTGGATCATATGCACCGCGGCACGGCCAATCTGAGCGCCGTGCACACGCTGGTGCTGGATGAGGCAGATGAAATGCTGAACATGGGTTTTGTCAAGGATGTCTGCCACATTATCGACAAAATCCCGCCGGCACGGCAGTTCGTCATGTTCTCCGCTACGACCAATCAGGACGTGATGACCGTGTCCTGGAAATATCAGCACGACCCGGTGGAGATCACCATTGCCGCCACCAAGGAAAACCGCCCGCAGATCACCCAGTACGTGGTGCCCGCGGAAAGGGAAAACAAATACGAGCGGCTGCTGTATCTGCTGGATGCGGACGAGTACCGCCGGGTGATGATCTTCGTCAACACCAAGGATATGGCGCGCCGGCTCAGCGAACGGCTGAACAAGGCAGGGTACGATACCCAGGCGCTCCACGGCGATATTCCCCAGTCCAAGCGCTCCACTGTGATGGCGGATTTTAAAAAAGGCCGGTTCCCCATTCTGGTGTGTACGGATGTGGCCGCCCGCGGGATCGACGTGTTCGATGTGGAAGCGGTCATCAACTACGATCTGCCCAATGAGAACGAGTATTATCTCCACCGTATCGGCCGTACCGGACGGGCCAGACGCCACGGCGTGGCCTTTACCCTGCTTTCCTTTGCCGAAAGTGTGCGGATGGACGAGATTCTCAAATACATGCAGACGACTCCGACAAAATTGCAGTTTGACGAAAATGAAGTGCTCTGCCGCGAAGACGGCACGCCGTTTTTTGAAAACGTGTAAGGCCGGACGAAAGAAACCGTTACCTGCAAGGAAAACCTTGTAGATATATATTTAAAAAAGGAGAAATCATCATGAAAATCGCGATCATCGGCTGCGGTACCATTGCCAACAACGCCCACATTCCCGCCTACATGAAGAACCCCGAAGTGGAAATCAAGTATTTCTGCGACATCATTCTGGAAAAGGCGGAAGCCGCTGTGAAGAAGTACGGCTGCGGTATCGCCGTGAAGGATTATCACGACGTGCTGGCTGACCCCGAAGTGGTGGCGCTGTCCGTGTGCACCCCCAACTATATGCATGCCCAGATCTCCATCGACGCCATGCGCGCCGGCAAGGACGTGCTGTGCGAAAAGCCTGCCGCCCGTACCTATACCGAAGCGCTGGAAATGCAGAAGGTGCAGCATGAAACCGGCAAGACCCTGAACATCGGCGTGGTCAACCGCTTCAACGACAGCGTGCGTCACATCAAGAAGTACATCGACGACGGCAAGCTGGGCGAAGTGTACCATGTGTATGTGTCCTTCCGTGCGCAGCGCTCCATCCCCGGTCTGGGCGGCGCCTTCACCACCAAGGCCATCGCGGGCGGCGGCTCCCTGATCGACTGGGGCGTCCACTATCTGGACATCGTCATGTACTGCACCGGCGACCCCGAGCCCAAGACCGTGACCGGCGAAGCCTTCAGCAAGCTGGGCGTGGATATGGCCAACTATGTGTACACCGGCATGTGGGCTGAGGATACCAAGGATCTCAACGGCACCTACGATGTGGATGACTCCGTGACCGCGCTGGTGCGCACCGCCGGCCCCGTCATCACCATCAACGGCGCCTGGGCTGAGAACATGGGCAACGAAGACGCGTCCTTCATCGAGTTCATGGGAGACAAGGGCGGCATCCATCTGACCTACGGCGGCGATTTCGTGTTCTACACCACCGATGGCGATCAGCTGATCAAGACCATGCCCAAGTTCCGCACCACCCCCGCGTTTGAAAACGAGATCAACGCTTTTATCGATTCTGTGAAGACCGGCAAAAAGCAGCCTTCCCACATCGACAGCGCCATCATCACTTCCCGGATGATGCAGGCGATCTACGACAGCTCCGAAAAGCATGAGGAGATCAAGCTGTAATTTTTAACCATTCGCAGGGGCGCTCCCGTCAGGGAACGCCCTTCTTTTTTTTATCTGCCTGTTTGACCCTGCTGAAGCAGCGGTACAAAAACATTTCTGACCTCCGGCGCGGAGCGCGTCAGTTTGTGACAGGGAAACGAAAAACCTTGTGACCGCATTCATTATCTGCTATAATAAAATAGTTGTATCATTTCAAACACGCAGGAGGGGACGAGACCGTGCGGAAGGAAAAAACAGCGTGGATGACGCCGCTGCTGCTGGCGGCCGTGACGCTGGTCATGTGGGCGGTGCTGCACGCCCTGACGGGGATCCGATTTGCAGGGTCGACCGCGTACAACACCTATACCCGGCAGGCAATGGCATGGCGGGAGGGTCACGCATGGGTGCAGAATGCGGAGTATCTGGAACTGGCTATCTTCAACGGACAATACTATGTGTCCTTTCCGCCGCTGCCGTCGGTGATTCTTTATCCGCTCACCTTTCTCTTCGGCATGGATACGCCGGATAATCTGCTGGTGAAGGCGTATGCGCTGGGCGCCTGCATGATGATGTATTTTGCCTTTGTTCGGGCGGGCTACCGTCGTGGGCAGGCGGCGCTGACTGCGTTTCTGTTCACCTTTGCGTCTTCCCTGCTGCCCCTTACGCTGGAGGGGGCGGTCTGGTATCATGCGCAGGTGCTGGCGTTTTTCCTGACGGTTGCCGCCATTTGCCTGCTGACACTGGATAAGCCTACCGGCGCGCTGTTCCTTTATGCGCTGTCGGTGGGGTGCCGTCCCTTTAACGCACTGTACGGGCTGCCGCTGTTTTTTGTCTATTGCACCCTCTGCCGGGAAAAGGGCGTGCGGTACATGGCCGGACGGCTGTGGAAAGGGGTACTGGCGGGGCTGGCGGTAGCTGCGGCACTGGCGGGGTATAATGCCGTCCGTTTCGGCAATCCCCTGGAGTTTGGACACAATTACCTGCCCGAGTTTTCCTTTCAGGGAGGCGTACAGTTTTCGCTGGGACATCTGGCGGACAACCTGCGTACCGCGCTGGCGCAGCTGCCCTTCACCCTGCGGGACGGTCGGTGGGAGCCGGAAAAATTCGGCTTTGCGGTGGCCTTTGCCTGCCCGGTGCTGCTGTTGATGGCGGTGTGGTTCATCGAGGACTGCATACGCGATACGGTCACATGGAGCCGCGGGGTGGTGGTCATAACGGCGCTCATCCACTTTTTCCTGCTCATGACCCACCGTACCTTCGGCGGATATCAGTTTGGGGCGCGCTACTGTGCCGACCTGATTCCCTACGCATTCTTTTACCAGCTGCTGCGGTCGGAGAAAAAGCGTCTGCCGTGGTGGCAGATCGCGGTGCTGGTACTGGGGCTTGCACTGATGCTCTGGGGCAGCGTGAACGTGCATTTGTGAGGAGAAGGGTGCCATGTCAAGAGAACTCACCTGGCGGGATACGCAGAAGGCGTGCTATCTGGGCTATATCAGTCAGGCGGTGGTGATCAATCTGCCCTCGCTGCTGTTCGTCACCTTTCAGCGGGACTACGGGGTTTCTCTGACGAAACTGAGCGGGCTGATCGCGCTGCTGTTTGTGGTGCAGATCATCGTGGATTTTGTGTCTGCGCCCATTGTGGACAGGGTCGGGTACCGCGCCTGTTCGGTGGTGGGGTTCGGGCTGTGCGTGGCAGGGCTGGGCTTGCTGAGCGTGCTTCCACGGGTGATGAGCAGCGCCTATGCGGGACTTGCCATCGCCATGACGGTGGCGTCCGTGGGCAGCGGGCTGATGGAGGTGCTCATCAGCCCCATTACGGAAAGCCTGCCCATGGAGGACAAGGGCGGCGCCATGAGCCTGCTTCACTCCTTTTACTGCTGGGGGCTGGTAGGGGTCGTCGTGCTGTCCACCGGCTATTTTGCAGTCTTTGGTACGGAAAACTGGCCGTATCTGCCCCTTCTGTGGGCGCTGGTGCCCCTGACCGGGCTCGCTGCATTTCTGCGGGTGCCCATGTATCAGCTGGCGGAGGCGGGGCGTACCATGACGATGGGCGGCATCCTGAAGCAGCCGGTGTTCTGGCTGCTGTTTGCGGTGATGATCTGCGCGGGCGCCTCTGAGCAGTCCATGTGCCAGTGGGCGTCCCTGTTTGCGGAGAAGGGGCTGGGCGTATCCAAAACCGTGGGCGACCTGATGGGACCCTGCGCGTTTGCGGCCATGATGGGCTGCGGACGGGTGTTTTTCGGTACGGGGAAAGGCAGCAAATGGCCGGTTGAGAGAGCGCTGACGGTGTGCGCCGCGCTCTGTGTGGCGTGCTACCTGATGGCGGCGCTGTCCCCCTGGCCGGGCATGGCGCTGGCGGGCTGCGCAGTGTGCGGCTTTTCCGTGGGGGTCATGTGGCCGGGTACGCTGACCCTTGCCTCGGGCAGAATGCCGCTGGGCGGCACGGCCATGTTTGCGCTGCTGGCGCTGGGCGGCGATGTGGGGTGCAGCGCGGGACCTGCGCTGGTCGGTCTGGTGGCCGACGCGCTTTCAGGCGGCGTCGCGCAGGCGGCGGATGAAAGCATGCGGACAGGGTTCCTGTTCGCGCTGATCTTCCCCGCCGCGCTGATGGGGAGCGTGGCGATGATCCATAAAATGAACGGCAAAAGGAAAAGGAGCGCGGCGGAATGAAGGGGTTGCTGGGAAGCCGTGAACGGCGGTTCGGTCTGATGCAGGCCACATTTTGGGCATATATCGGCACATTTTTTCTCTACATTGTTACGCTGCTCAGTGCCCGCGGCCTGTCCAGCAGCCAGATCGGCTATCTGACGGCGCTTTTGACCGTTGCGTCCATGGTGGGACAGCCGATCATGGGGGCGCTGTCTGATGCGACGCGGCGGAACCGGACGGTCTATATCGGCTGCTGTGTGGCGGAGTATCTGGCTTTTGTAGCGCTGTATTTTTCCCAAAATCTCTGGCAGATGGCGATTTCCATCGTTTTTATCGGCCTGATGAAGGACCCGGCAGCCTGCGTGTTGGACAGCTGGCTCATCAAGGCGCTGCCGGACGGCACCGGGGCGTACGGCAGGCTGCGGGGCATGGGCAGTATCGCGGTCGCGGTGGAAGGGCTGTTTTACGGTTTCCTGCTGGATCATTTCGGGCTGGGGCTGATGCCGGTGGCGGCAGGGATCACCCTGTGCCTGCTGGTAGCGGCGGCGCTGACGGTGCCTGAACTGGCGGCGGAGAGCGCACCGCACACGGCGGAGAAAAAGACGGGCATGGCCGCTGCGCTGCGCGCAACGATGACGCCCCGGCTGGTGGGCGTACTGCTCTTTTTCCTTGTGCTGGGGGTCACGGCGCAGCCGATGTACAACTTTATGCCCAAGGTGCTGGAAATGCTGGGCGGATCCTCCCGCCACCTCGGTCTGATGTATTTCCTCAATGCGGCGACGGAAGGTCTGTTCATGCAGGGACTGGGCTCGCTGAAAAAGCTGTCTGCTGAAAAGCGGATGCTGCTCAGCTGTGTGCTGTATGCATCCTGCACGGCGCTGGTCGCTCTGTGCGGCAATCTCTATCTGTCAGTCGGGCTGATGGTCATCAACGGGGCGGCATGGGGGCTGCACCTTCCCGCCCGGCGGGAAATGATCGCTCAATTGGTGCCCGAGCGGTTCCAGACGACCATGCAGGGCATGAGCGACATGTTGTATGCCGGTCTGGGGCTGACCATCGGCAGCGCGCTGACGGGCAATCTGCTGGACGCGGCGGGGCTGCGCACGGCGTTTCTGGTGCTGGCGGCGGGGGAAATCCTTTCCACGCTGGTGCTGGTCGGGGCGATGCGGCTGCGCAAAACGGGCGACGGGAAAGCGGCGCTCCGGGGATAAGGAACGTTGGCTTGACAATTTCGCATGCGTTTGATAGCATACGCGAGGGGGGACGGCGCATGAAGGACGACTTGCCGGTGATGAATACCTACGAACGGATCCGGGATGATCACACGACGGCAGACTGCTGGAATAGCGAGGACGACTGCTGCCTGCCCCATTTTCATCACAGCGTGGAACTGGTGTACGTCACGGAGGGAATGCTGACCGCCATTGTGGACGGTCAGACGATGCACGTGCGGCAGGGACAATTGCTGATCTGCTCCTCCTATGCCGTTCACACCTATATCAGCGAGGAACACAACCGGGGGGTGGTGATGACCATTCCGCTGGGAAGCGTGCCTTCTTTGCAAAAACGTCTGCAAAAGGCCGTTTTCAAAAAGCAGGTGTGGGATGTGAAGGAGGGCGGAAGCGCCGAGCTTGCATATCTGCTGCCTTTGCTGGCGCAGGGCTGGGAAGGGTACGGCGCGGAGACGCGCAAGGGCTTTTCCTACGCGGTACTGGGCATGCTGGTCGACCGTGTGGGGTTGACGGAGGTGCAGACGGGACAGCAGCGGGGACCCATGGGGAGTACCCTCCGGGATGTGCTCAACTATTTGCAGGAGCACTATCAGGGGCCGCTTGGGCTGGAGGAAGTGGCACGGCATTTCGGATACAGCAAAAACAGGTTTTCCAGACTGTTCCGGGATCATCTGGGCTGCTCCATGAATGCGTATCTGACGACCATCCGCTGCAGGCGGGCGGCGGAAATGCTGCTGGACAGCGAGCAGACCATGCTGGAAATAGCGGCCAATGCGGGCTTTGAATGCCTGCGCACCTTTTACCGCGCCTTCAGGGCGTGCTACCACTGCACCCCCTCGCAATACGTACGGGGGCAGATGCAGACGGGGCTGCATAAAAAAGAGGAGGGTATATGAAGTTTCTGGACAACCTGGAGCGGCGGATGGGTCGCTTCTATATTCCCAACCTGATGAGGTATCTGTGCACGGCCATGCTGGGCGTGTTCATTCTGGATTTTCTGCCGTTTCAGGTCTCTGCGTCCAGCGTGCTGGTGTTTAACCGGGCGCTGATTCTGAAAGGGCAGGTGTGGCGGATTCTTACCTTTACCGTGCTGCCGCCCAACAGCAGCCTGCTGTTCATTCTCCTGTCGCTGTATTTTTACTATATGATCGGTACCGCGCTGGAAAACCGCTGGGGCAGCAGACGGTTCAATCTGTACTACCTGCTGGGTGTGGCGGGCAACATTGCCTCCGGTTTTCTCATGGGATACGCGACCAACACCTATCTGAACCTTTCCCTGTTTCTGGCCTACGCCATGCTGAACCCGGACATGCCGGTGATGCTGTTTTTCGTGCTGCCGGTCAAAATGAAATGGCTGGCGCTGTTGTCCAGCATTTCGCTGATCGCGCTGTTTTTTGCCGGCGGATGGGCGATGAAGCTCAGTCTGCTGCTGTCGCTGCTGCCGTTTTTCCTGTTCTTCGGGCCGCAGCTCTGGCAGGAGGGAAAAATGGCATGGGGGCGGATGAAATACCGCTGGCAAAACCGGAACTGGAACCGTTGAACCGGAAGACTCCGCGGCGCGAGGACTTTTGATACGCCGCGGAGCGGAGGAAGAAGCATGCTGTATGCCGACCGGCTGACTAAAAACCGGCAGGGCGCGGGGTACCCCTTTGATGTGCCGGTCATTGCGAACATGACATCGTGGCAGCTGAACGCGCCGGTCACCATTCTGTGCGGCGATAACGGATGCGGCAAGTCCACCCTGCTGTCGCTGCTGGCGGCAAAGCTGAATGCCGTGCGCATCGGGCAGGGGGTGATCGAGCGGGAACGGGCAGCGGAGGCGGCGGAGGGCGCCTTTACGCTGCGCAAACGGGCGGCGCGTCACAACTTCTTCTTTTCCGCGGAGGACTTTATCGCCTACATCGGCTGGGTGTCCCGCGCCAAGGAAGAAGCGCGGCGCGAGCTGATCCGTATCCGGGAGGATGACGCCATTCCGGACAAGGCCTACGCTTCTATGCCCTACGCCCATACGCTGGAGGATCTGGCGGGGCTTTACGCGGGCGATCTGGCCTGCCAGTCGCACGGAGAAGGGTTTCTGGACTTTTTTATTTCCCGGCTGCATCCGGACGGACTGTATCTGCTGGATGAACCGGAAGGGGCGCTGAGCTTTGAAAAACAGTATGCGCTGGCGCTGACCATCTGGGAAGGGGCGAAGGACAGCCAGTTTATTCTGGCGACCCATTCGCCCATTCTGACGGCCATTCCCGGCGCGGAGATCATCGAAATCGTCGATGGCGTCATGAAACGCCGCCGGTATGAGGAATTGAGCCACATTCAGTTTCTGCGCCTGTTTCTGGAGCGGCCAGAGCGCATGTTCCGCTGAGGGCTGGAAACAGTGAAGCGTTTGAGCTGCTGCATGGGCGGCGCATTTCAACCGGCGTTTTGGCGGAGAAAAGCGTCTGGCAGGCGGCGCACGGGCGCAGATGGACGAATGACGGGGAAAAAAGAGAAACAATGAAAAACGGAAGGCGCTTCAGGCCTTCCGTTTTTTGTATGAAAGCGTTTGACAGAGAAAATCGGTGAACCCCGGCGTTATGCGAGGCATTTCGGACGGCGGATGACGTGCGCCTTGCCTGCCTTGATGGCGGCGCACAGCGCGGCATAATCCGCCGGCTTTTCATCCAGCCCGATGTAGCCGACCGCCGTGGTGCTCACGTGATGGGTGTCCGAGCCGGCGACCATGGGCTTGTGCTCGCGCAGCGCCATCTGGTAGGCTTCTTCGTCGTAGCTGTCCAGCGCATTTCCGCCGTTGTATACTTCCACCGCATCAATGGCCTGACCGGGGTATTCCCGGGGCTGGGAGGGGATATAGTCCGCCCGGCGGTAAGGGTGGGCACGGATGACGATGCCGCCCAGCGCGTGCACCGTGTCCAGATACCGATCCAGTTCCCATTTGTCGCAGTCAATCAGCCGGGTGCGCACCAACTCCGGCGTCAGCCCCAGGGTGACGTAGTCTTCCGAATTGTCCCCATGGGTGTATTCAAAGCCGAAGAACACGTCCAGACCGATCCGGTCGCCTTCGGCCTTGGCGGCATTGTACCCCTTCACAAAGGCGTCGATTTTTTCATCCCACGTGCCTTCCATGTTGGCATAGGAGTAACCGTTGACAAAGTGATCCGTCACACAAATGCCGGTAAAACCTTTTTCTTTATAGGTGCGCACCATGTCCGCCGCGCTGGATTTGGCGCAGCGGCTGGTTTCGCGGGTATGCAGATGCAGCTCGTAATAGTACATGGTATTCCTTTCAAACGAAGCCGGGACGCGCCGCGCTGCGCGTCCCGGAGAAAACGTGAGGGAATGATTATTTACCGGCGATGCTGACCTCGCCCACGTCCACGGAGGGACTGCCCACGCCGGAGCCGGGGAACACCAGATCGCTGCCGACGGCACGGACATTTTTCAGCATCTGATAGAAGTTGCCGGCCACGGTGATCCGTTCCACCGCCTGATCCTTCACGCCATTTTTAACGGTGTAGCCTTCGGCAATGAGGGAAAAGTCGCCGCTGGCGCTGTTGGCGCCTGCGTGAAGACCGCTGACCTCGGTGATGACCAGACCGTCGCCCATGTCGGCCATCAGACGCTGAAGATCCTTTTCGCCGGGACGGAAGAAGAAGTTGCTGGGCGCTACGTGGATGGGAGCGTCATAGCCTGCTTTGCGGCCGTTGCCGGTGGACTTTACGCCCGCCTTGGCGGCGGTTTTCAGGCTGTGAAGCAGGGTCTTGAGCACCCCGTTTTCCACCACGGCTTTGGTGCAGGCGCGCACGCCTTCGTCATCAAAGCCCCGGCTGTCCAGACCGCCGGGCAGCAGCGGGTCGTCCACCAGCGTGACCACGGGGGAGGCGATGGTTTCGCCTTCCTTACCTGCCAGCAGCGAGGTACCGTCCTGCGCTTCTTCGGCGGAGAAAATATCGCTGAACACGCCCAGCATGTCGCTCATGGCGTAGGCGTCAAAGATGCAGCGGTAGGTGCCGCTGGGCACAGGCTCGGCGGTCAGGGCGTAGAGCGCCTTGTCTACAGCCTTGCGGGCGATCTTTTCAGCGTTCAGCTCGGAGAAATCACGGGTCACGATCAGCTCGCCGCCGGTGGCGACCCGGTCTCCATCCTTGGCCAGCACATTGAAGAAGGCGACGGCCATGTTGTCACGGGCGGACAGATCCAGCCCATAGGAGTTGACGATGCGTACCGTGCCGGACTCGGTGGACACCATGTCGTAGGTGGCGGACACGATGCGGGGATCCATGGCCTTGGCAGCCTTTTCAGCTTCCAGCACGAAGCGGAGCTTGGCGTCCTCGCTCACCTCGTCCAGCGCGGGGTTATAGTCGTCTACGACGGGGTATTCGCTGTCGCCGGGATAGATCTGCTGCACGGCGTCGTCGTCGATGAGGGAAGCGCTTTCCTTCACGCCCGTTACCAGCATGCGGATGGCGTCCTCGTCAAAGGCCTGCGTGGAGGCGTAGCCCATTTTACCGTTCACCAGACCGCGCAGGGACAGCCCGCGGGTGCTGTTGACGGTGTAGTTGTTGATGTCGCCCTGCTGGCACATGGCTCGGAAGGAGTCGTTTGCCACGGTATAAACCTCGGCGGCTTCGATGCCTGCTTCCCGGGCGGCGGCAAGCAGCGCGTGAATGAAGTCAGTCATGAAAATCCCTCCTTTACTGGGCGCCGCCCACGGTCAGTTCGCTCACGCGAATCATGGGCTGGCCAACGTTGGTGGGCACCGAACCGCTCAGCGAGCCGCACATGCCCTGCGCCATCTGCATATTCCGACCCACCCGGTCGATGCGGGTGAGGATCTCGCTGCCGCGGCCGATCAGGGAAGCGCCGCGCACGGGGTGGACGATGCGGCCGTCCCTGACCAGATAGCCCTCGTTGACGGCAAAGTTGAATTTGCCCGTGGAGGGGTCTACTGACCCGCCGCCCATGGATTTGGCGTACAGACCGTCGCCCATGGTGGCAATCATTTCCGCCTCGCCGTCCGTGCCGGGGGCGATGAAGGTGTTGCGCATGCGGGAGGTGGGCGCGTACATGTAGCCCTGACGGCGGCCGCTGCCCGTGGGCGCCATGCCCATCTTGCGGCTGTTGAGCTTGTCGATCATGTAATTTTTCAGCACGCCGTTTTCGATCAACACCAGACGGGTGGGCTTCATGCCCTCGTCGTCGATGTTTTCACTGCCCCATTCGTTGAGCATGGTGCCGTCGTCAATGGCGGTGACGCAGTCGGCGGCGATCTTCTGCCCCAGCTTGCCGGCAAATTCGCTGTTGCCGGGCGCTACGGAGGTGGCCTCCAGACTGTGGCCGCAGGCTTCGTGGAAAATGACGCCGCCGAAGCCGTTGTCGATGACTACGGGCATCTGTCCCGCCGGACACAGGGGCGCGTGCAGCATGGTAATGGCCTGCCGGCAGGCGCGGCGCGCCACCGCCTCGGGGTCTACGGTGCGGTCAAACAGCTCAAAGCCCTGCATGGCGCCGGGCGCATCGTAGCCGGACTGGTTTTCCGTACCGTTGGAAGCCACGGCGTTGACCGAGAAACGGGTGTACACCCGCAGGTCGCTGGTGAACAGCCCCTCGCTGTTGGCGATCCACACCCGCTGTTCGCTGTCCCGATAACTGATGGCCGCCTGCTTCACCTCGGCGTATTCCCGGGCGACAGCGTTGGCGGCGCGCAGCTTTTCAGCCTTGCGGGCGCCGGCGACCGCGGAGGGCATTTCCTTGATGATGTGCACGTTCTGACAGGCGGCGAAGGCCAGCCGGGCGGCTGCGGTTTCGTTCTGTGCGGAAATGGCGGAGGCGGCGCGGCGGGCGCAGTCCATCAGCCCTTTTTCAGAAGTATCGTTGGTATAGACGTAGACGCTGCGCAGCCCGGAAAAGATGCGTACGCCTGCGCCATGCAGACGGCCGGAATTGACCGTTTCGATTTTGCCCGAACACATGGTCAGCACGTTGTTCAGACGGTCTTCCAGAAAAATCTCGGCAAAGTCGCCGCCGGTTTTCAGCGCTTCTTCGATAACAGCCTGAGCCACTTGTTGGTTCAGCATGGAATCCCTCCTTCATAATACGGCGTAAACGCCGCTGAATTTAATCAAAAACCGTATTCAGTATACCATAGTTTTCCATATAAGTACAGTTTCGAAGGGGAAAAGCATAATAAAAACACTTTCGGGCAAGCTAAACGCGGACAGGGCGACGAAAAAAAGGAGGAAAAAACAGATGTCCATCGGCTATATTCTGCTGGCGGTTGCGTCCATTCTGGTGTTGCTGGGCGTCGGTCAGCGGGTGCTGGATAAAATGCAGCTGACCGACCGCGGGGCGCTGGTCATCATAGCCGCCATTTTTGTGGGCGGTCTTTTGCCCAATGTGGAGCTGGGACAGGTGTCCCTGAACATCGGCGGCGCGGTCGTTCCGCTGGGCGTGTGCGTCTATCTGCTGATCCGTACGGACACGTCCCGGGAATTCTGGCGGGCGGTCATCGGCAGCCTGATCACCGCCGGACTGGTGTTTGCACTGGGGCGGGTGCTGCCGGATGAGCCTGAAAGCATGGCGGTGGATCCCAACTACATTTACGGTCTGGCAGGCGGCGCGGTGGCGTACCTGCTGGGGCGTTCCCGCCGGGCGGCGTTCATCTGCGGCGTGACGGGGGTGCTGTTGGCGGATACGGCGGTGGCGCTGGTGAACTGGGCGGGCGGCGTCGGTCAGCGGCTGGTGCTGGGCGGCGCAGGGCTGATGGACGTGACGGTCATCAGCGGCTTTACGGCCGTACTGCTCAGCGAGCTGGTGGGCGAGGTGATCGAACGGGGCGTGCGCGCCAACCGGCGGGAAAACAGCGACCCGGTGGATACGCCCGTCCGGAGAAAGGAGAAAGCGCGATGAGGGTGCGCAGGATAACGGCGGTGCTCTGCATGGCGGGGGTGATGCTTTTCGGTGCTGCTGCGCATGCGGACGAAGCGGCGGAAAAGGAATACGCGCTGCTGTGCGAAGGTGAGAAAATTACCAGCTATGCAGGGGCGCCAGAGGCGGGAGACGAGTATATCGGTCAGGATAACGCCCACTACCGGGTGACGGCGGTGGATGAGACGGCCGGCACGGTGCAACTGGCACGGGTGGGCGTGTATCCCATGCCGGAGGTGCGTTTCCCGGAGGGGGACGCCTTCAGCGTGACCAGCATGCGCAAGGCCATTGCCCTTTACTGCACCCACAGCGACGAAAGCTATACACCGACCGACGGGAAAAGCAGCGACGAGCAGCGGGGCGGCATTTATGATGTGGCCGCTGCGCTGGCGGATGCGCTGGAGGCAAAAGGAGTGACCGTGCACCAGAGTACGGAAACCCATCATCCCCACGATGCGGGGGCGTACCGGCGCAGCCGCGCCACGGCCGCGGCACTGCTGAAAAACGGGGTGGATGCGGTGATCGATATTCACCGGGATGGGATCAAGGATCCGGCCGCCTACGAAACGAAGGTGAAGGGTGACGCAACGACGCAGGTGCGATTGCTGGTGGGGCGCGCCAATCAGAACGCCTCGGCCAATAAGGCCTTTGCGGCGAAGCTCAAGGCGGTGGCGGACAAGACCTACCCGGGGCTGGTCAAGGACATTTACATCGGCAAGGGAACGTATAATCAGGATCTGATGAGCCGGGCGGTGCTGCTGGAATTCGGCACCTATACCAACGACAAGGACGAGGTGATCAAGTCCACCGGTTATATGGCGGATGTTTTGTACCGTACCCTTTACGGCGGAGTGACGGGTGCGGCAGGCAGCCAGAGCGACGTGGGATATCGGAACGGCGCATCGGACGGCGCGGAGGAAAGCGCCGGCACCGGCGCAGGGCTGTGGTGGATTCTGGGTCTGGCGGCTGTGGCGCTGGTCGTGTTCACCCTGGCGCAGACGGGCGGCGGAAAAGCCATGTTTCAGAAGATGGGGCGCACCTTTCAGGAAATGACGGGCGGTGCGCTGGGCGGAAAAAAGCAGAAGTAAAAAGACGGCGGGGCGCTTCGTCAACAGACGGAGCGCCTCTCTGTTTGACGCAAGGGGGAAAAAGGGAGTATAATAAACCTGTACACCAGAAAAGGAGATGGGACGTATGCGGTTTGGTCCGGCGGGCAATGAGGACAGCTTTTACGCACAGGGCTACAAAAACACCTGGCAGGCCATGGCGTGGCTGCGGGAGATGGGGCTGGACGCGTATGAATATCCGTTCGGACGGGGCGTACGCCTGTCGGCGGAAAGTGCGGCGCAAATCCGCGCGGAGGCTGAAGGAAACGGAATCACCGTCAGCGCGCACGCGCCCTACTATATCAATCTGACCAACCCGGATCCTGAAAAGAAGGAAGCGTCCTTCCGGTACCTGCTGGACGGTCTGACCGCGCTCCGGGCGCTGGGCGGCCGGGAAATGGTGGTGCACATCGGTTCGCAGATGAAAATGCAGCGGGACGAGGCACTGAAAATGTGCCGCGAACACCTGAAAGAAGCACTGCGCCGGCTGGACGACGCGGGCTTTGCCGATATGACGCTTTGTCCTGAAACCATGGGGAAAAAGGGACAGATCGGCGATCTGGAGGAAACGCTGGATTTCTGCCTGCTGGATGAGCGGCTGACGCCCTGTATCGATTTTGCCCATCTGCATGCGCTGGGCGGCGGGTGCCTGAGGGGAACGGAGGATTTCGCACGGGTGCTGGACAGGGCGGAGCAGGTGCTGGGGCTGCCTCGGGCGCGGCGCATGCACGTGCATTTTTCGACCATTGAGTTTACCGCTGCGGGGGAAAAGCAGCACCGCACCTTTGCCGAGGAGGGGTACGGCCCCCGCTTTGAACATCTGGCGCCGTTGTTTAGGGAAAGGGGCTACGACGCAACCGTCATCTGCGAATGCAGGGGCACCATGGCGACGGATGCACGGGCGATGAAAACGATTTATGAGCAGACCTGAAACGAGAGGAACATCATCATGGCGACTTATCAGGAAATGGTGGAGAAGTACAGAAAAAGGCAGCGGGATACGCTGGTGGACACGCTGACGGCCGGGCTGAATTACGTGGACGATCTTGCGGTGGATCTGGGGCTGATGGAGGACAGCGGCGTACTGGGCGACATGATGGATACAGTGGGCT
Source organism: uncultured Clostridia bacterium (assembly GCA_934662505.1). Taxonomy (GTDB): domain Bacteria; phylum Bacillota; class Clostridia; order Christensenellales; family Aristaeellaceae; genus SVGT01. The sequence goes on from CAKUKE010000001.1 coordinate 194,856, forward strand.
GCGCTTTGCCCTTTGCGCTGATTGCCGTGACGGAGCAGTGCAAGGTCATTATGGGCAAAAAGGATCAGCGCGCTGCGGCGGAAAACACCGTGTACCGTATGGCCAAGACAGGCGCGGCCATGGGCGTGGGGGCGCTGGCCTTTGCGGCAGGCGGCGCGGTAGCGGCGATTCCGGCGGCCATGGGCACGCGGGCGCTGCTGGACAAATACAAAAGCAAAGCCCTTCTGACGGTGCGGGTGGAAAACCGTACCCGCCGGCTGCAGACGCTGCGCCGGCAGATGGACGACCGCCGGACTGGACGGGTGACGGACGACGGGCTGCTGCTGCCCGGAGATGTGGAGCGGCTGCCGGAGGCGTGGCAGCGTATGGAGCGGCAGTCTGAAAACGAGGAAGGGAGCAATCTGTCCGCCTCCTGACCGTGAACGAGGAAAGAATGCACCGTGCCGGGCACATGGAACGGACGGAGTGCTCCCGGATCAGAAATGAAAAGCGGGCTCGTAAGCGCCATGCGCCGTTTTGTGCCTGCGCATGCGGAAAGATGCGTCTTGCGATCTGAGCTTTGAGATGGGCAACGGTTTTCCCTTGTGCATGTGGAAAGAAACCACTTTCATCGGAAAAATGAAAAAAAGTCCCGCCTCCGGTACAAACCGGGAACGGGACTTTTTATTTGTCATCAGTGGGAAAAAACATCGTGGCAGCGCACGAGAGAGCGGGGAGACTGACGGCTTGATCATCCGGGAGCCTGCCATGTTCCGCCAGAGCGCATGCAAACGCATGCGCAAATCAGGGCACCGTTACGCTTCGGAGACGACCCGGTGCAGCGTGTTCCGCACGGCGCCGGGCGCGGACAGCATGTCGGCAAGCAGCGCGATGACCTTTTCTGCCAGACCGATCTGGAACAGATCCACGCCAAAGATGGTTTCGTCCCGCAGAATGGGGGCGACGGCTTCCTTCAGACCGGGGTTGTCGCCCAGCCTCAGCGTATCTACCCGGCTGCGCAGCGTTTCCAGCAGGGGGTCGGGGCTGAGGGTAAAGGGCTGTCCGGCGTCGTTCAGACCCGTCAGGTACCGCAGCCATCCGGCGAACACCAGCGGGATCACGCGAAGCGTATCCACACGCAGCGTATCCGACCGCAGATACGCTTTCACCGTTTCGCCGAAGCGAATGGACAGCTTCTGGGAGGTGTCCGTGGCGATGCGCTGGGGGGTGTCGGGCATGAAGGGGTTGGGCAGACGCACGTTGACAACCGCGTCGATAAACGCCTTGGGACGGATGGCTCCCGGGTCGACCACGACGGGCAGCCCTTCGGCGTAACCCAGAATGTCCACCATCCGGCGCAGATCTTCATCCCGCATTTCGTCGGCAATGCGTTCAAAGCCCATCAGACAGCCGAAAACGGCCAGCGCCGTATGCAGAGGGTTCAGGCAGGTACACACCTTCATTTTTTCCACTTTGTCCACCGTCTCCCGGTCGGCAAAGAGCACGCCGCTTTTGTCGAGGGCAGGGTGACCGTTGGGAAAATCGTCTTCAATGACCAGATATTCGCATTCCTCCGCGTTGACGAAGGGTGCGGCGTAGGTATGGCGGGCGGTTACGATGGGCGCCATGTCCGCAAGACCGTCTTCCGTCAGCGTTTTTTCCACCACGGCGTCCGGGCGGGGGGTGATCTTGTCGATCATCGTCCAGGGGAAGGAGACCAGACGGCCGTTGCGCACGTAATCCGCAAAGCCCTCGTCTGCACAGCCGTTTTTGACCCAGCCGTCCGCCATGGCGAACATGGCGTCCCGCAGCTTGTCGCCGTTATGGGAACAGTTGTCCATGCTGACCATGGCCAGCGGGAGCCGTCCCGCCAGATAACGGGTGTAAAGCAGGGAGGCGACCTTGCCCATGTAGCTGACGGGGTGGGCGGGTCCGGAGACCATGTCGCAGGCCACGTCGGGCAGGCATGCGCCGTCGGCGCCCGTCAGGTGGTAGCCCTTTTCCGTAATGGTGAAGGAAGCCATCTGCAGCCCGGGGTACTCGAAAGCACGGGTCAGCGCTGCCCAGTCCTCATGAAAGGCGGGATCCGCCCGCAGCGCGGCGGCGATGGAGCCGATGACCGTTTTTTCAAGCGTGCCGTCCGCTTTCAGCGTGACCAGCACGTTCAGGTTGTCATGCGGGTGAAAAATGCGCTCGGGCAGTTCCGGGTCATAGCCCTCAGCGGCGATCAGACCGGTGTCTGCCGCACCCTCATCCAGCAGGGTCTGGGCGCAGTGCGCCTGAAACGCGCGGAAGATGTTGCCCGCGCCAAAATGAACCCACCGGGGCGCCTGCATTGTTTTTTCCGCCATGGCGGAACGGTCAAAGCGGGGCAGACGGTAGGCGTGATCCGTCCACCAGGCGGTGTTTTTCAAGCCTTCATTATTTAATTGCATGGCGTTTTTCTCCCTTGTCAATGGCCTCCCACAGACCGTTGAGGTAGGCGGCGCCCAGCGCCCGGTCGTACAGACCGTATCCGGGCATGGCTTTTTCACCCCAGATCATGCGGCCGTGGTCGGGACGGATGGGACCGTCAAAGCCAATGTCGTAGAGGGCTTTCATGATCTCGTACATGTCAAAGTTGCCGTCGGAGGACAGGTGCGCGCTTTCTTCAAAATTGGTGGGGGAGTGGAACTTCAGGTTGCGCACGTGGGCGAAATGGATGCGCCCCTTGAGGGAGCGGATCATATCCGGCAGGTCGTTTTTCAGGTTGGTGCCATAGGAGCCGGAGCAGAAGGTGACGCCGTTGTGCGGATTATCCACCATGTGCATCATGCGCAGGATGTTTTCCTTGTTGATGATGATGCGGGGCAGGCCGAACACGCTCCATGCCGGATCGTCGGGATGGATGGCCATGTTGATGTCATAGCGGTCGCACACCGGCATGATGCGCTCCAGAAAATACTTCAGGTTGGCGAACAGCTTTTCATCGTCCACGTCCCGGTACATGGAGAACAGCTCTTTTACCCGCGCCATACGTTCCGGCTCCCAGCCGGGCATGATGGCGCCGTTGGTGTGGTCGGAAATGGAGGCGAACATTTTTTCAGGATCCAGCGCGTCCACCGCCTCCTGCGTATAGGCCAGCACGGTGGAGCCGTCCGGACGGGGACGGGCCAGCTCGGTGCGGGTCCAGTCAAAAACGGGCATGAAATTGTAGCACACCATGCGGATGCCTTCCTGCCCCAGGTTTTCCAGCGTTTCCATGTAGTGGTCAATGTACATGTCCCGATCCGGGGAGCCGACCTTGATGGCGTCGTGCACATTGACGCTTTCAATGCCTGCCACATGCAGACCTGCGGCGGCGACTTCTTCCTTCATGGCGCGAATGCGCTCACGGCTCCAGACTTCGCCGGGCACGGTGTCATACAGCGTGGTAATGACGCCTTTGACGCCGGGAATCTGACGAATCTGCTCCAATGTAACGGTGTCGAAACGGGAACCGTACCAACGCAGTGTCATTTCCATCATTTTCGAGGGTTCCTTTCCCAAAGTAAGATCATGGCTTATTATAAGGCGAACGGGGAAAATTGACAATACAAAGGAATGAAAAAAGTTTGCACAAAAAAGCAAAGAATGGTCAGAAAATAAAGGCGGAAAAAAGCCCCGGGCGGTATGACCCGGGGCGTGAAAAAGTCAGTCGAAGGGGTTCTCGGTGGGGTAGAGGCGGCCTGCTGGATGGTTATAATCAATATCTGCGACGCCCAGAAAGCGGAACGTTTCAAACAGAGCGCTGCCGAAGCGGCCGAAGGCTACGGCGCCGTGATGGGGGTAGTGTTTTTCCAGCAGCACGTGGCGGTAAAAGCGCCCCATTTCCGGCACGGCGAAAACGCCGATGCCGCCGAAGGAGCGGGTGGCTACGGGCAGCACCTCACCCTGCGCCACATAGGCGCGCAGCACTCCTTCGCTGTCGCACTGCAGACGGTACAGGGTGACGGGGCCGGGTGCAATGTCGCCCTCCAGCGTGCCCCGGGTAAAGTCGGGCGCGCTTCCGGCAGGCTCCAGCAGGCGGTGCTGTATCAGCTGATATTTGACGGCGCGGTCTTCGCAGAGCCGGCAGGCGGGGGTGTTGCCGCAGTGGAAGCCCATGAAGGTATCGCTGAGCCGGTATGGGAAACGTCCCTGAATGTCTTCGTCATAGATATAGCCGGGCACGGTATTGTTGATGTCCAGCAGGGTGACGGGCGCTCCGCTGATGCAGGCGCCGATGTATTCGCTCAGCGCGCCGTAAATGTCTACCTCGCAGGCGACGGGGATCCCCCGGGCGGCCAGACGGCTGTTGACATAGCAGGGCTCAAAGCCGAACTGCCCGGGGAAGGCCGGCCAGCACTTGTTGGCGAAGGCTACGTACGGCCGTGCGCCTCGATGGGCTTCCGCCCAGTCCGTCAGCGTCAGTTCATACTGCGCCATGCGGGCGTTCAGCTCGGGATAGTAGCGTCCTTCGCCCATTTCCTTCGCCATTTCATTGCAGACGTCGGCAATGCGGGGGTCGCTTTCATGGGCACGGTAGCTGACCAGCAGATCCAGTTCGCTGTTTTCTTCAACCTCTATGCCCAGATCGTAAAGACCCTTGATGGGGGCGTTGCAGGCGAAAAAGTCCTGGGGGCGGGGGCCGAAGGTGATGATTTTCAGTCCCTTCAGACCCAGAACCGTCCGGGCGATGGGGATAAAGGCACGGATACGCTCGGCCAGCTTCCCGGCGGTGCCGACGGGCTGCGGGGGGATATAGCCGTTTTTCAGGCGGCGGAGCCCCAGATTGTAGGAACAGTTGAGCAGACCGCAGTATGCGTCGCCCCGCCCGCCGATCATATCGCCGTCCCCTTCTGCGGCGGCGATGAACATGCAGGGACCGTCAAAGTAGCGCGCGATCAGTGTTTCCGGGGTCTCAGGGCCAAAGTTGCCCAGAAATACCACCAGCGCATTGCAGCCCTTTTCCTTGACGTCCTGAACTGCGCGCAGCATGTCCTGCTCGTTTTCAACGGTGACGGGGCATTCGTACAGCCCTTCGCCGTAGGCCTGCACGAGGGCGGTACGGCGGGTCTGGCTGAGCTCAACGGGAAAACAGTCCCGGCTGACGGCAATGACGCCCGGCCGAACCGTGGGAAGGTTTGCAAACATGGAAAAACGCTCCTTTCTTTCTGAGAAAAAATCACAGCCGGGACAGCGCGTGAAAGCTGTCCCGAAGGGCGGGATACAGGGAACGGTACACGCCGTACACCTTTTCGTAGGCGGCGGTTCGTGCGGCGTCCGGGTGCAGAACGGCGGCTGAACGCACCGTCCGGGCGCAGCCGTCGGAGACGTCTGCATAGATCCCGGCGGCTACGCCGGCCAGAATGGCGGCGCCCAGCGCGGGACCCTCGGCGTTCTCCAGGGTCTGCACAGGCAGCCCGAGCACGTCCGCCGTCATCTGCCGCCACAGGGGGCTTTTCGCCCCGCCGCCGCAGGCGGTCAGTACGGCCGGTACGGTTTTCATGGCGCGCAGAATGTCCAGATTCTGCCGCTGAGAATAAAGCACGCCCTCCATGACGGCGCGCAGCATATGCCGGCGGTCGTGCACGGCAGACAGCCCGATAAAGGCGCCCCGGGCGCGGCTGTCCATCAGGGGGCTTCGTTCACCCATCAGGTAGGGAAGGAAAACCAGACGTTCTGCGCCGATGGGAATATCCGCCGCTTCCTGATCCATGACGGCGTAGGGATCCGTCCCTGAAAGCCGTGCTTCCTCGCATTCCTGCTGGCAGAAGCAGTCCCGAAACCACCTGAGGGACAGGCCGGCGGCCAGTGTGCAGCTCATGACCGCACAGGCGCCCGGCACGGCGGCGCAGAAGGTGTGCACCCGCCCGGCAGGGTCGATCTGCGGTTTGGCGGCGTGGGAAAAGATGACGCCTGAGGTGCCCAATGTGATGAATGCCGCGCCGGGCGCGACCACCCCTGTGCCTATGGCGGCGGCCATGTTGTCGCCTGCGCCGGCGGCTACCACCGTGCCTGCGGCCAGCCCTGTTTCAGCAGCGGCGCGAGGTGTGACGGTACCTGCCGCCTCGCAGCTTTCAAGCAGGGGCGGCAGAAGGGAGGACGGAATCTCCAGCCGGTCGCAGATTTCCCGGGACCAGCAGCGGTTTTTTACGTCCATCAGGTTGGTACCGCTGCCGTCTGTCATATCGCAGCGGTATTCGCCGGTCAGCTTCAGCCGCAGGTAGTCCTTGGGCAAAAGTAAGTGCGCCGCCCGCGCGAAAAGGCCGGGCTCATGCCGCCGCACCCACAAAAGCTTTCCGGCGGTAAAGCCGGTCAGCGCCGGGTTGGCCGTCAGGGCGATCAGCCGTTCCCGGCCGACGGTCTCCGTGATCTCGTCGCACTCCTGCTGCGTACGGCCGTCGCACCACAGGATGGCGCGGCGCAGGGGGGCGCCGTCTGCATCCGTCAGCACCAGACCGTGCATCTGGCCGCTGATGCCGATGCCCCGGATACAGGACGGGTCGACGCCTGAGCGGGTCACTACGGCGCGAATGGTATCCCGGGCGGCATGCCACCAGTCCTCCGGATCCTGCTCCGCCCAGCCGTTCTGCGGCTGGTAAAGGGGGTATTCCGCAGAGGCGGAGGCCAGCGCCCGCCCTTCCGGATCAAACAGGATGGTTTTGGTGCCCGATGTGCCCAGATCGATGCCCAGCAGACAGGGGGTCATGGCTTCGCCTCCCCGCAGGGGACGACCCGAAGGGCGGCGTGCCCTGTCAGCGCGGCTGTGAGCGCGTCCGGCTGTCCCATGCCGATGTAGAACACGGGCGTTCCCTCCTGAACGGAGCGGCCCTCGTCGTCCACAACGGTCAGGCAGGCCGGGTCGACGGTCAGAGAAACGTGCACTTCCTCGCCCGCAGGGCAATGCGCCCGCGCAAAACCGCAAAGGCGGGGGTGGAGGGGCGCGTGAACGCTGCCCTCGTTCTGCACATAGACCTGCACCACGTCCTCCGTGGAGACCCGGCCGTCATTGAACAGGCAGGCGTCGATGCATACGCCCGCCGGCGTGAAGCGCGCCGCTGCGCTGCGGACGGATACGTCGCCATAGGTCAGGCCGTAGCCAAAGGGGTAGCGGGGCGTGTCCTCCAGATAGCGGTAGGTGCGCCCGCGCATGCTGTAATCGGAAAAGTCCGGCATGGTGCTCAGCTGTTCATTGCGGTAGAAGGTGACGGGCAGCTTGCCCGAGGGGGAGCATCTGCCCAGCAGAATGTCCGCAATGGCGCGTCCGCCCTCCGCACCGGGGTACCACCCCAGCAGCACGGCGTTCGCGCTGTTTCCCGCATCCTGCAGGTCGATGGCGCTGCCGCTCATGAGCACAATGACCGTGGGCTTGCCGACGGCCAGCACGCCTTCCATGAGCACCCGCTGTGCCTGGGGCAGCAGCAGGCTGGTCTTGTCCCCGGAAGCGTCAGCGTTGCTGGCGTCGCCCGCTTCGCCCTCCAGTGTTTCGTCCAGACCGACCACCAGCACCACCGCGTCGGAATGCTCCGCTACCGTGACGGCTTCGGACAGCCGGTCGTTGTCCTGCGCCAGACTGAATTCTACCGCCTTGCCGAACAGGGGGCTTCCCTGCGCGTACAGGATGCGCGCGCTGTCGCCCACCGCGGATTGCAGGCCGTCCAGCACGGTGACGTACTGGGGCGCGGTGCCGTGATAATTGCCGATCAGCGCCCGGCGGCTGTCGGCATTGGGGCCGATGACGCCCAGCGTGCGGATCTTTTTCATGTCCAGCGGAAGGAGCCCGTCATTTTTCAAAAGCACGCATCCCTTCCGGGCGGCTTCCAGCGCTTTTTCGCGGTGCGGTGCGCAGGCTACCGTTTCGTAGGGAATACGGTCGTATTCGCAGCCTTCCATGATGCCCAGCAGGTAGCGGGTGGTGAACAGACGTATGGCAGCCCGGCGGATCTCCTCCTCCGTGACCAGCCCTTTTTCAAACGCTTTCATCAGATAGACGTACGTGGAGCCGCAGTTTACGTCGCAGCCCATTTTCAGCGCCAGCGCCGCGCTTTCCTCGGGGGTGTCGGTGATCTGATGGAACCGGTGAAAATCCTGAATGGCGCCGCAGTCGGACACGTAATGTCCTTCAAACCCCCACTGCCCCCGCAGAATGTCCACCATCAGCTGACGGCTGCCGCAGCAGGGTTCGCCGTCCACCCGGTTGTACGCGCCCATGATTGCCTCCACATGCGCCTGAACGACCAGCTTCCGGAAGGCGGGCAGATAGGTTTCATACAGATCCTTGCGGCTGGGGCAAACGTTAAAGCTGTGCCTTGTTTTCTCGGGGCCGGAGTGGACGGCAAAGTGCTTGGCGCAGGCGGCGGCCTTCAGCACCGTCCCGTTTCCCTGAATGCCCTCCACGTAGGCGGCGCCCGTTTCGCCGGTCAGGAAGGGGTCCTCGCCGTAGGTTTCGTGTCCCCGTCCCCAGCGGGGGTCGCGGAAGATGTTGATGTTGGGCGACCAGAAGGTCAGCCCCTTGTAAATGTCCCGATCTCCGTGGGCGCTGGCGGCGTTGTATTTGGCGCGGCCTTCCTCTGCCACAATGCCGCCCAGCTGGCGGACAAGGGCAGGGTCAAAGCTGGCGGCCATGCCGATGGCCTGGGGAAACATGGTGGCCGTTCCTGCGCGCGCTACGCCGTGCAGGGCCTCGTTCCACCAGTTGTAGGCGGGTACGCCCAGACGGTCAATGGCGGGCGCGTCGTAGCGCAGCTGGCTGGCGGCTTCCTCCAGCGTCATTTGGGCGACCAGCGCTTCGGCTTTCCGCCGGGCAGCGGTTCTGTCCATTCTTTTTTCCTCCTTCAATGCCTCGCGTGCTGCATGCATGGTTATGAAACGTTATTACTTAACCTTCTACAGGAAAGTTTATGCGAAACGCCGCCAAAAGTCAAGAGGCGCGGGGCTTTTCTTTCCAAATGAAAGCGTGTACAATGAAATGGTGCGGGGGGCATGAGCGATGAGGGAGACGGCGGTTTATCTGGATCACGCGGCCACGACCCTGCCCGAGGCGGAGGTGCTGGAGGCGATGGCGCAGGCGCAGCGGGCGGCGTACAACCCATCCGCGCTGTATGAAGGGGCGGGGGAGGCGGCGCGGCTGGTGCGGCGCGCCAGAAGGCAGGTGGCGGCCATGCTGGGTGCGGATCCCGCGGAGGTTTATTTCACCTCCGGCGGAACGGAAAGCAACAGCTGGGCGCTGTTTCAGGCGGCGGGGCGCCACGTGGTGCTGTCCGCGCAGGAACACGCTTCCGTAATTCGGGCGGCGCAGGCGTTCGGCTGTGCCGTCACGCTGGTGCAGCCGGATCGGGAAGGGGTGATTCACCCTGAAGCGGTAGCGGCGGCGCTGCGCCCGGATACGGCGCTGGTGTCCGTGCAGGCCGCCAACAATGAAACCGGGGTGCTGCAGCCCGTGCACGAAATATATGCGGCGGCGCGGGAGCACCGGGTGCTCTTCCATTGCGATGCGGTGCAGGCGTTCGGGCATGTTCCGCTGGAGCGATCACCGTGGGATCTGGTCAGTGTGTCCGCCCATAAAGTATACGGCCCCAAAGGGGTCGGGTGTCTGGCCGTGCGGCAGACGGTCGCCCTGCGGCCGATGATCTCCGGCGGCGGGCAGGAAATGGGGATGCGCGCCGGGACGGAGAACGTGCCTGCTATCTGCGGCTTCGGGGCTGCATCTTCGCTGGCAGCGGCGGATATGGCGGCGCGCGCCGAACGGGAGCGCGCGCTGACGGATATGCTGACGGCGCGCCTCAGGCAGAGCGTGCCCGGGCTGCGCCTGCTGGGGGCAGGCGCGGCGCGTCTGCCGGGCATAGCGGCGCTGCTGCTGCCGGGGCTTGACGCGGAGGAGGCCATCGCCCGGCTGGACGGTATGGGCGTATGGCTGTCCGGGGGCGCGGCCTGCGCTGCCCGGGAAAAAGCGCCCAGCCCTGTCTATACGGCCATGGGACTGACGGAAAAAGAAGCGCGGCAGGTGCTGCGGATCAGCGTCGGGCGGCACACCACTCCCGATGATATGGAAAAGGCCGCCCGGGCCATCGCGCAGGTGTACGCGAGCCGGACGGCTATGTCAGATCGTTAAAATATGTGCGGCGGAGGAGCGCCGCTGCGCCCCGGGCGGAAAGCAGGGGCAATTCGCGCCGGTCATAGAGCAGGGAAAACGGGTCGCCCGCAGGGTAGTAACGGAACTGCTTCAGTTCCATGAGCAGAGACTGGTGAAAATGCTCGTCCGCCCAGGCAAAGTCGCCCTGAAAAAGAACGGTATCCTGATTGTAGGAAAGGGAAAGGTTGTGCAGCGCCACGGCGAAACAGTGCGCCAGATAGCGGACGGCCTGCCGGGCGGCCGGGTCACCCATCTCCGAAAAGCGGAACAGACGGCGAAACGTGAGGGGCTCCTCCTGCCAGAGCCGCGCTGCCCCCGCCTGCTCAAGCAGGCTTTGCACATGGGACAGGCTGACCAGACTTTCAAGACAGCCCCGCTTGCCGCAGCCGCACAGCGCCGGACCGGTGTCGCTGATGAGCATGTGGCCGATCTCGCCGATCAGGCTGTCCCGCCCGCTGAGTACGTGCCCCCGCTCGATCATGCAGGCGCTGACGCCCCAGGTGGTGAACAGGGTCAGCAGCCGGCGCTCTGCATAGTCGGGACGGTCGGGCAGCACGGCGCGGCCGGCGGCCTTGCCCGCGTTGTCCGCCGCATAGCGCACTGCATTGCCGAAAATGGGACGCAGCGCGTCTGCCAGACACACGTTGACACCCCAGCCGGGCGCCTGAGAATTGTAGCGCAGGGTCATGGACGCTGCGTCCACCGTGCCGGGTACGCTGAGCGCTACGCCGTACAGATCGGTCAGGGCGACGCCCTGCTGCGGCAGAAACGCCGCTGAGGCGTCCTTCAGCGCATTCAGCGCGCCGGCAAGGGTATCGCCGTGCGGACAGGGAAAGGCGGTCAGCCCGTATACGTCTCCGGTCAGCCCGGACAGCGCCAGCGTGATCTCCCGCGGCCACAGGTTTATGCACAGGATCTTACGGGGATCGGCAAACACGAACAGCTCGGGCTTTTTGCCGCCCGCGCTGGTGGCGCTGCCCAGCCCCAGCGATTTGACGACGCCTGCCTGCCGCCAGTCCTGCAGGGCGCGCATGACGGTGGGGCGGCTGATGCCCGTTTCGGCATGAATGGCCGCCGCCGTGGTGGCTTCGCCGCGGCGCAGCACCCGCAGAATGCTCTGGCGGTTGGCACGTTTCAAATCTCTGGGCAGGGCGACGGTATCGTCGGCACCGGGGGTATGCACGGGTATGCGCGCTCCTTTGCTGTAGTATCAGTACAGGCGGATGACCAGGTCTTCCACCCGTCCACGGGCGGAGAGAATATGCACGTCCAGCGCATCCGTCTCAACGGCGCTGCCCAGCGGGCAGATGCGCCGCGCGCCAACCGTGGCGCCGGAGAAAAGGGTCTCCCGTGCGCCGGGCAGAGAAAGCCGGAACCGGGCGATGCGCTGACCCTCCTGTATGTTTTCCGACAGGGATACGCAGCGGATGGCCGCCGCCTTGGGCAAACGTACGTGAAACACACACTGGGTGGGGCTGGTCTCCTCCCGGGTAACGCAGCCGGCCGTGTCCACCTCACGGCCGAACCGCTGCCGCAGCGCTTTTCCCAATTCGCTGAGGCGCTGCACATCCCGGGGGTCGAACTGGCCGGAAGGCATGGGCGGCACGTTCAGGTTGAACGCTGCGCTGCCGCCTACGCTGGTCATGTAGGCCTGCAGCAGCTTCTCCAGCTCGTGGGGCGCTTCTTCCGGGTGGTAAAACCAGCCGGGGCGGATGGACATGTCCACCTCCGCCGGGCAGAAAGCGAGCCCCCGGCTGTAGGCGATCACATCCAGACTGCCCAGATCGCCCCAGTCGTTATAGATGTCGGGGAGCCCCCCGGGCAGCAATGAGCCTTCCGTCTGCCGGTCTGCGAGCGGGCAGAGCTCGAAGGGCACCGTCATCCATTCCGCATGACGCGCCCGGCCGCTTTCATTGCCGCACCAGCGGATATCCGGCCCGGTGTCGCTGAAAATGCAGGCGTTTGGCTGGTAACGGCGCACCAGATCGATGTAGCCCTCAAAGTCATACTGCTGCCGGCGACCGTTTGGACCTTCACCGCATGCGCCGTCAAACCAGACGTAGAAAATATCGCCGTACTGGGTCAACAGTTCGGTCAGCTGATTTTTATAGTATTCATTGTAGGCTTCCGTGCCGTAGAAGGGACAGTTGCGATCCCAGGGAGAAAGATAAAAACCGAAGCGGATGCCGCCGCGGCGGCAGGCCTCTGCCGCCATGCGCACCACGTCGCCCCTGCCGTTCATCCAGAGGCTGTTTTTGACGCTGTGTTCGGTGAAACGGCTGGGCCACAGGCAGAAGCCGTCGTGATGCTTGGCCGTCAGAACCAGACCGGTCATGCCCGCAGCCTTGATGGCGGCCACCCACTGGTCGCAATCCAGCGCCGTGGGCTGAAACAGGGAGGGACTCTCGTTGCCCAGACCCCATTCCCGGTTGGTGTAGGTGTTGGGGCCAAAATGCACAAAGGCGTAAAACGGGTCGCGCATGAATGCAGCCTGCCGGCGGCTGGGGCGGACGCGACCCGCATTTTCCAGAAAAGCGGCGTAATCCATGGAAACCTCCCGATCAACGATCTGCCTTCTACAATCGGCTTATTATAGCACAGGAAGAGAAGCGTTGGCAAGGATGAGGAGCCCGGTGCGGAGAGCGCCTTTGAGGAAGCCCGTACAGACCGCGCGACAGGGCGGCGCTCCAGTGCGGCGAGAGGGGCAAAGCCGGGCAAGGTGAGAAAAGGCGGCGAGGCGGCGCAGCGGGGTGAATGACCCGGCCGGGGGTGCCGCACAGGCCTTTGAGCTGAAATGAAAAAGGGGAACGGCGCGTCGGCGCCGTCCCCCAAGGAGGGATGGATGAAGCGGATTACTTACCGAACTGGATGTCGTTGTTGCCGCTGTCGGTCGTCCACATTTCCAGCATGTTGATGGGATCGTTGAAGTCAGCGACCCAGCCGTTGCGGGCGATGTCGTAGTTGCCGCTCTTGCGCTCGTTGAGGAACACCTTCCAGTCCAGAGACTTGATGGTCATGTTGATGCCCACGGCCGCGAAGTCCTGCTGCAGGCACTCGGCGATGGCCACGTGACCGGAGGTGTTGTTGGTCAGATACTCGAAGGACAGGGGCGTTTCGGCGGACAGCATGCCGTTCTCATCGAATTCGTAGCCTGCGGTCTTGAGCAGCTCAATGGCGCCTTCCACATCCACTTCGGTGCCGTAGTAGCCTTCACCATCCACTGCGTGGAACACGCCGCCGTTGCCGTCGGCCATGCCCACCGGGATGAAGGTGGTGGCGATCTTCTGACCGGTCTGGCCGACGGTGTCAATGATGTACTGACGGTCGACCAGCTTGGAGAGCGCCTTGCGCATATTGGCGGCCTGCTCCACGGTCTTGCCGTCGAACAGGGGAGACTTGACGTTGAAGCACACATAGTAGTTGCCCAGCTCGTCCACGATGTGGAACTCGGGGTTATCCAGCTGCGCGGCGATCTGATCGGTAGCCACGGAGTCGATGAAATCCAGGTCGCCGTTCTGATAGGCGGTGAAGATGGCGGTGTCGTCGTCGGAGAGCATCAGTTCAATGCGCTCGATCTTCACATTTTCAGCATCCCAGTAGTAGGGGTTCTTCACATACACCATGGACTGGTCATGGGTCCAGCTTTCCAGCGTGTAGGCGCCGCAGGACACAAAGCCCGCTTCCAGCGCCCAGGCGCCGGGGTTGGTATCCTTGTCGGGAGCAGCTTCCACGCAGGCTTTCTGCACGGCGAAGAAGGTGGGGAAGGCAGCCAGATCCATCATGTAGGCGCAGGGCGCGGTCAGCTTGACGGTGAACAGCTTGCCGTCTTCGGAGGCGGTCACGTTCAGGTCGTCCGGATAGCCTTCAATGCCGTTGAACATGTAGGCGTAGTCGGCGGCAGTCGCGGTGGCGGCGGCGCGCTTCCAGCTGTAAACGAAGTCGTTGGCGTCCAGATCGGTGCCGTCGGACCACTTCAGGCCTTCACGCATGGTGAAGACGTAGGTCAGACCGTCTTCGGACACTTCCACGCCGGTGGCCAGATTGGGCGCCACATTGCCGTTCGCATCGTAGGAGTACAGGCCTGCGAAGGAGTTGGCGGCCAGGGTCGCGCCGTCCACGGTGGAGTTCAGCGCGGGATCCAGCTTATCGGGCTCAGAGGCCAGCTGCATCTTGACCGTGGTCTTGTCGCCGTTGGCGGCGTACATGAAGAACTTGGTGCCGTAGGGGTTGGAGTAGAAGCCGGTGAAGTCGGGCTTGGCCATGTACACATCATTGTAATAATAGATGGGCAGCACGGCGCCGGTATCCATCAGCATGTCTTCCGCCTTGTGCATCAGTTCGGCACGGGCGGCAAAGTCAGTGGACGCCTTGATATCGGCAATCAACTGGTCATACTCCGCCCAGGCGGGTTCGGAGCCTTCGTCAGCCATCGCGAAGCTGAACACGGAGCACAGCATGACGGCGGCCAGCAACATAGCAAGCAGCTTTTTCATAAGGGTTTACCTCCTCTGAATATTTATATCACCGGCGTTTACCGGGTGATATCGTGAGCATGAAGACAGGCGACCTGCCTGCCGTCGCCAAAGTCGGTCAACTCGGGACGGACTCTGGCGCATTCTTCCGTGGCGTAGGGGCACCGGGTGCGGAACGCACAGCCCTCGGGCACATGCAGGGGAGAGGGAACGTCCCCTTCCAGAATGATGCGCTGACGGGTGCGGGCGGACTCGGGGTCGGGCAGCGGAATGGCGGAGATGAGCGAGCGGGTGTAGGGATGCACCGGATGCTCAATGATGTCGTTGGCGTCGCCGATCTCTACAATCCGTCCCAGATACATCACCGCGATGCGGCGGGAAATGTGCTGCACCACCAGCAGGTCGTGAGCGATGAACAGGTAGGCGATGCCCAGCTTTTCCTGCAATTCCTCAAAGGTGTTGATGATCTGCGCCTGAATGGACACGTCCAGCGCAGATACGGGCTCGTCGCACACGATGAAGCGGGGGTTGACCGCCAGCGCCCGGGCAATGCCGATGCGCTGCCGCTGACCGCCGGAAAACTCATGGGCGTAGCGGCGGGCATGGTCGCTGTTGAGCCCTACCGTTTCAAGCAGGTGGGCGATCTTGTCCTTCCGTTCCTGCTTGCTGGCGTACAGGTGGTGAATGTCCAGCGGCTCGCCGACAATGTCGGCCACCGTCATGCGGGGGTTCAGGGAAGAATAGGGATCCTGAAACACGATCTGCATATCCTTGCGGAACTGACCGATGTTTTTGGAGGTGATCTTCTGTCCGTCGAAGTACACCTCGCCCCCCGTGGGCTTGTACAGGTGCAGCAGGGTGCGGCCTACCGTGGTCTTGCCGCAGCCGCTTTCGCCCACCAGACCCAGCGTTTCGCCCTCGTCGATGGTAAAGGATACGTCGTCCACCGCCTTGAGGGGGAGCTTGGTCAGCATGTCTGCCTTGACGGAGAAATACTGCTTGAGGTGGCGCACGTCCACCAGATGGTTACTCATGATCGGCGCCCTCCTTTGCTTCTTCGTATACCTTTTTCACGTTCAGCCAGCAGGCGGCGATCTGCTCGTCGTTGATGCGGAATTCCGGCGGCGCCTGATGAAGACAGATCTTCATGGCCTTATCACAGCGGGCGGCGAAGGGGCAGCCCGCAGGCATGTTCATCAGATCCACCGGGGAGCCGGCGATGGGCACCAGCCGCTCGTGCTTGCCGGAGATCTTGGGAATGGAACGGATGAGCCCCTTGGTGTATTCGTGGCAGGGGTTGTAGAAAATGGCGTCCGCCGTGCCCCGTTCGCATACCCGCCCGGCGTACATCACAATGATCTCGTCGCAGATATCCGCGATGACGCCCAGATCGTGGGTGATCATGATGATGGCCATGCCCAGTTTCTTCTGCAGCGACTGCATCAGTTCCAGAATCTGCGCCTGAATGGTCACATCCAGCGCGGTGGTGGGCTCGTCGGCAATCAGGATGTCCGGTTCGCAGGCCAGCGCCATGGCGATCATCACCCGCTGCCGCATGCCGCCGGACAACTCGTAGGGGTACTGCTTCAGCCGCTTTTCCGGCTCGTTCACGCCTACCAGCTGGAGCATTTCCAGCGCCCGCGCCCTGACCTGCTCGGGGGTACGGTCGGTGTGGATGCGGATGGCTTCCCGAAGCTGATTGCCGATGGTGTACACCGGGTTCAGACTGGTCATGGGATCCTGAAAGATGATGGATACCTTTTCGCCCCGGAAGGACTGAAGCTGCTGCTCGGAGTACTTGAGCACGTTTTCCCCCTTATAGAGGATCTCGCCCTGGGTGACGCGCCCCGTATCCGCCAGAATCTGCAGAATGGAGTAGGCGGACACGCTCTTGCCTGAGCCGCTTTCGCCCACGATGCCCAGCACCTTGCCCTTCTCCAGATTGAAGGATACGCCGTTGACGGCTTTCACCTCGCCGTTATCGGTAAAGAAGGATACATGCAGATCCTTCACCTGCAAAAGCAGATTGTTTTCACTCATGTTGCATCACCTCTTCAGCTTGGGGTCAAAGGCGTCGCGCAGACCGTCGCCCAGCAGATTGAAGGAAAGCACGATCAGGCAAATGCCGACAGCGGGGAAAATCAGCTTAAAGGGGTAAATCTGCAGCGCCTGACGGGCGGAATTGGCCAGCGAACCCAGAGAGGGCATGGGCGCCTGCACACCCAGACCGATGAAGCTGAGAAAGCTTTCGGTGAAGATGGCGCTGGGAATCTGGAGCGCGGTGGAGATGATGATGACGCTCATGCAGTTGGGCAGAATGTGCTTGCGGATGATCCGCCCGGGCTTGGCGCCCATGGCCTTGGCGGCCAGCACGTATTCGTTCTGCTTGATGGACAGGATCTGTCCACGTACCAGACGGGCCATGCCCACCCAGTACAGCGCGCCGAACACCAGGAAAAGGGAAAGCATGTTGGTGCCGATTTTTGCCAGCGCGGTTCCCTCCAGGGACTTGCCCAGCACCTGATCCAGCACGACCGACAGAAGAATGACCATCAGCGTGTCGGGCAGGGAGTAGATGATATCCACAATACGCATCATGATCAGGTCGACCCGACCCCCTACATAGCCGGAGATGGAGCCGTACAGCAGACCGATGAACAGCACGATCAGACTGGCGAACAGACCGACCAGCAGGGATACCCTCGCGCCGTATACCACCCGGATGAAGTAGTCCCGGCAAAGCTCATCCGTTCCGAAAATGTGGGGGAAAATGTATTCGCCCCGGTCGATGGCCTGCTGCTCCATTTTGGAATAGGTAAAGGGAGCAAGATTCTTGGCGCTTTTGTCCCGCTTGCCATCCACCGTCACCATGGAACTGTAGCTGTAGGGGCAGATCATGGGCGCGAATATGATGGTCAGGATAATGACCAGCAGAACGACCATGCTGCCTACGGCCAGCGGGTTTTTAAACAGCTTGCGCATGCCGTCCCGGAAGAAGGTGGTGGACTCCCGCATGGTTTCATGCTGCGCCTTTTCCTCATCCGTGGCGGGCTCAAACTGCTTCAGATCCAATTGGAGGCTGAGCAGCTGCTTCTTGGGAACTTTGTTGGTATCAAAGGTACGCATGGTCTCTCGCCTCCTCAGTCAAAGGTAATCTGGGGATCCACCAGCTTGTACACCAGATCGCTGATCAGGGTCATGGTGACCATCAGTGCGGCAAGGAAAATGGTGGTGCCCATGATCATGGGGTAATCCCGGTTGGTAATGCCGGCGACAAATTTGGTGCCCAGCCCGCCGATGGTGAATACGCTTTCCACCACCATGGAGCCGGTCAGAATGTAGGCGATCATGGGGCCGGCGTAGGTAATGACGGGGATCAGGGCGTTTTTCAGCGCGTGTTTAAATATAATGAAGAAACGCTTCACACCCTTTGCCCGGGCGGTACGGATGTAGTCCTGCCCCAGCACGTCCAGCATGCTGGTCTTGGTCAGGCGGGTGATGTAACTCATGGGATAGAGCGCCAGCGCGATGATGGGCAGCACATAGCTTTGCCTGTCCACACTCCAGCCGGGCACCCAGCCCAGACGCAGTACGAAGATGAGCAGCAGCAGGGTCGCCACCACGAAGCTGGGCACGGCGACAAACAGGGTGGTAAAGAAGATGATGATCCGGTCGGCCGCCTTGCCCCGGTTGAGCGCGGCGATGGAGCCCAGCGTGATGCCCAGCACCAGCGCCGTCAGCGCAGCCAGACCGCCTAGCTTGGCAGACACGGCGAAGCTGTCAAAAATGGTGACGCTGATCTCACGACCCGTCTTGATGGAGACCCCGAAGTCGCCCTGCAGCATGCCTTCCAGATAGAGCAGGAAGCGCTGGCCGAGAGGCTCGTTTAAATGGAACCGTTCCTCCAGCACGGCCTGCACCTCGGCGGAAGGCGCCTTTTCCTTGGCGAAGGGGCCGCCGGGAATGGCGTACATGGCAAAGAAGGTGATGGCGGCGATGATGAGAATGGTCAGCATGGCCAGCAGAATACGCTTGCAGACATAACGCCCCAGATCGTCCGGCGAAAAAAGCAGGCCGGCGATGAGCGCTACCGTTGCGGCGGAGAGGATTTTCTGCGGTGCTGCCGGCATGAAAATAATACAGGCAATAAAGCAGAGCAGCAGTACGGCGGAAATAATCAGCGTCTTGCGCCGCTTATCTTCCCGGCGTTCCTTTGTCATCATTGGACATCCTCCCTTTCACGAGCGCTTCCCGCGTCCCGGTCGGCGATCTCATCGGTAAAACCTCTCCCGGAAGATGAACCCCTTCGGAAGATTGAACGCATTTTAGCACACATTCCAGAGAGTGACAAGAGGGAAAATGCAGGAAACAATTAAAAAAATTCATAAATACAGTAAAAATACATTGTTTTCAATTTGAATATGCGTTATATGCAGCTGAGATGCAGGAAACGAAATGGAAAAATTCATATCCGACGGATAAACAGGACGTATTGTCCGCCGGCGGCGGACGTGATATACTGTTGCATGAAGGATATGGCATTTTTGCCGCCGGATACTATATATAAAGGAAGAAAGAACATGCATACGAAAATCAGTCTGGAAAACGACCTGAAGAACATGGGGCTTCGGCCGCAGGACACCGTTCTCATGCACAGCTCCATGAAGGCGATCGGTTCGGTAGAGGGGGGCGCGGACACGGTGCTGGACGCGCTGTGCGATTATTTCGCCCCCGGGCTTGTCATGCTGCCTGCGCTCACGTGGACGGTGGCGAACATGGACGACCCTGTTTTTGACGTGCGCGGCACGGCGGCTGTGGTGGGGCTGCTGCCCAACCTGTTTATGAAGCGCCCCGGTGTGGTGCGTTCCTGGCATCCCACTCATTCGCTGGCCGCTTTCGGCGCGGATGCGGCGGAGGTGCTCAGGGAGGATCATCTGAACCACACCCCCTGCGGGCCGACCTCGGGCTGGCATAAGCTGATGGAGCGGAACGGGGTGATCCTGATGGTCGGGTGCGGCCTGACCAGCTGCACCTTCATCCACGGGGTGGAGGAATGGAACGATGTGCCGAACCGTCTGGCGCCCCCGAAGCGGTTTACCGTTATAACGCCTGACGGCGGACGGGTGGAGGTTACTTCCAGCCCTCATCAGGGGTCGCCCTCGGAGCAGTACGGCCGGGCGGAAGAAGCCCTGCGGCGGACGGGCGCGCTGCGGGACGGTGTGCTCGGGAGTGCCCATGTGCTGGTGCTGAGCGCCCGGAAAACCTTTGAAACCGTCTCTGCGCTCCTGCGGGAAAACCCGCACCTGTTTGACGAATCCCGGAAGGCATGAGGCGTCCTCCTGCTTTTTCCAGCGCTGCCATAACCCGCAAAAAGCCTTGACAGAGGCGGGGAAGACGGTATAATGAATCTGCATGCGCACGGCATATCCGTGCGCGGCGGGAGGTCGTGTTTTGCAGAGAATGAACGTGTGCCCCGGGGCGCATTGGAGCGACAAAGTGATGAGCGTGCTGCGGGAACAGCAGCTGGAAGCGTGTCAGGAGCGTTTGACCCGCAGCCCGGAGCGGGGTCTGTTTGACGATATTACGCCGTCGGAAATGAAGGACATTTACCCGGGGTCCTTCTATGCGGCGGAGGCGGGCGGCCGCCTGATCCCCACGCCCGACGCCCTGCGCCGGGCGGTCATGGACAGCGCGCGGCGGGAAGCCATGTTTTTATCCGAAAGGGAGGACGGCCTGATCAAGCGGATGGTGGTATCCGACGGTCAGACCGTGCTGGACGACTGGGAGGACATCAGCGCTGCGGAGGCGCTGGTCAGGCGGCTGTGGTGCGTGATCCGCATTGACGAAGAACAGGATACCGCCACCCTGACACTGCAGCAGCCGCTGCTGGCGCCGGTGGTGGAAGGTTTGTCCAGCCCGGATTATCCTGCCGTGCGGCAGGCGCTCTTCGGCTTCAATGCGACGCTGCACGCGCTGCTGTACATTTCCGGGTTCCTGCACGCGCAGGTGCCCGCAAGGCACTTTCTCCAGCAGCTGGCCGGGCACAAACTGCCCGGGGACGCACGGCTGGTGGAGCGGTATCTCCAGTCGTCCTTCGAATACTGCCGGGGAGAGCAGGACGACATGCTGCTGGTGCACCCGGGACTGTACGATCCGGAAACGCTGCTGAGCAGTCTTCGGCGGACGGAAATGAGGGATGAATTGCACCTGACGCCGGAGATGATGCTGGGCGGCATGAACGGCATGCTGCCCGAGGAAGCGGCCAGCGCCCGGGCGATGGCTGCCGCGCTGCACGGGGCACTGCGGCCGGAGGTGGACGAGGACGAGGCGCTGGAGGATCTGCGGATGATGGCCAAGCAGGGAGCAACCCTTGAAGAAATGCGGGAGGTGCTGGAGAGCATGCTCTGCGTCCTGCCGACGCCACGGATGCTTTCCGCGCTCCGTCAGCTGCATCTGCAGACGGTGCGGTGGATCGGCATGCCCCCCGCGGTGCTCAACTGATGGACGCGTATGTGTGGCGGGCGGCGGAAAACGAGCCCGCATCGCGGCTGGGCGCGTATGTGCAGAAATGCCTGCCCCTTCTGCCGGCGCATGTCGTGCGGAGCGCGTTTGAAAACCGGGATGTGAAAATGGACGGGCAGCGGGTGCGCCCGGAGGACGCGGTGCGCCCCGGGGCGGAAATGCAGCTGTTTACCCCCTTTGCCGCTGCGCTGCCCGTTGTGTATGAAGATGAGCGCGTTGTGCTCATCAACAAGCCGGCAGGGCTGTGCGTGGAGGATGAAAACGCCGGCATGACGGTGCTGTCCATGATGCGGCGCAGGGCGGGCGAGGCCTATATCCCCCGGCTGTGCCACCGTCTGGATACCCAGACCTGCGGGCTGATGATACTGGCCAAGGACGATGAAAGTCAGGCGGCGCTGGATCAGGCCTTCCGTGAGCGGACGCTGAAAAAGGAGTACACCTGTCTGGTGCGGGGCGAAATGCGGCCGCCGGAAAAGGTGTGCCGGGCGTATCTGATCAAAAACGCCCGGGTAGGACGGGTACGGGTCATTTCCCATGAAACGCCGGGCGCGCGTCCCATTGTGACCGCCTACCGGACGCTGAGCCGGGAAGGAGAGCTAAGCCGGCTGCAGGTGGATCTGCTGACCGGCCGTACCCACCAGATCAGAGCCCATCTGGCTTACCTGGCCCACCCCATTCTGGGGGACGACGTGTACGGTGACCGGGCGTTCAACCGGCGGCTCAAATCGGTGGGCAGGCTGAAGCTGTGCGCGTCGTCACTGACGCTGCACTTTCAGGACGGTCCGCTGGCCGCTCTTGACGGACGCTGCTTTGAAATACAGCCGCCATTCTGAAAAAACATGCGCTGCGGCAGCCGCCCTCCGGGGCGGTTTTTCTGTTTGAAGCATACATATGGATAAAACACGGCTGAAATGAATATATAACCATGAATCCGGCATATTTATGTTGAAAACAGCGAAAGTACAGCCTCCCTGCCGGACGGCTTTTTGTCCCCTGCAAACGGACAAAAATGAAATTTCGTCCGCATGACGGGGAAAAAAGAGAATATATTAGCCGAAAATGACATGAAAATAGAAGAATGCACAAACATTTTTTTGAAAAGTATATTGACAAATAAAAACGATATGTCTAAAATAATATTTAATAAAAAACAAACGGGGTGGGCGGAAGATGACAGGCGTAACGAGGCAACCGGATCTGAGACACAGGAAAAAGACCTGGCTCCACATGAAGCAGTGCTGGGAGCTGTATCTTTTTCTGCTGCCGGCGATCGTGCTGATCTTTATTTTCAGTTACGTGCCCATGTACGGTATCCAGATCGCGTTCAAAAACTACAAGCCGGTGCTGGGCATCTGGGGCAGCCCCTGGGTCGGGATGAAGCATTTCAACCGTATGCTGTCCCTGCCGAAAATGAAAACGGTGGTGCTCAACACCTTCTATATCAGCGGCATGAGCATCGTGCTGGGCTTTCCTTTCCCCATTGCGCTGTCGCTCATTCTCAACCAACTGCGCAATGAAAAGTACAAGCGGGTCATCCAGACCGTCACGTATATGCCCCACTTCATTTCCACCGTGGTCATCGTGGGCATGCTGACCGTGTTCCTCTCCACCAAGAATGGTATTTACAAGTATTTCTGCGACGTGCTGGGGGCGGAGCCGGTGAACCTGATGGGCTCCAAGGCCGCGTTCCGGTGGCTCTATGTGTTCTCGGGCATCTGGCAGCATACCGGCTGGAACACCATCATTTATCTGGCGGCGCTCAGCAGTATCGACGTAGGGCTTTATGAGGCGGCGACCATCGACGGCGCCAACCGCTGGCAGCGCATGGTGCACATCGACATTCCGTCCATCGTGCCCACCATGATCATTCTTCTGATTCTCGATTCGGGCAGCGTGCTTTCCGTCGGCTTTGAAAAGATCTTCCTCATGCAGAACGCGTCCAACGAGACGGTGTCGGAGGTCATCAGTACCTACACCTACAAGATGGGTCTGCAGTCCATGCAGTACAGCTTCTCTACCGCCGTGAACCTGCTCAACACGCTGGTCAACTTCGTCATGCTGTTCATCGTGAACATCATCGCACGCAAGACCAGCGACTACAGCCTGTGGTGAGGAGGGGAAAAGAACATGCTGATCAAACGCCGTCAACGGACAAATGAAGACATTGCCTTTGATATTCTGTTCAACGTTCTGGGCTTTCTTGCGCTCATTATCTGCTTCTACCCGATGTATTTCGTGGTGGTCGGTTCTTTCTCCGACCCCCGGCTGGTGCTGGCGGGCAAGACCTTCCTGATCCCCCGCGGCGTGACGCTGGAGGGGTACAAGCTGGTGTTTGAGGATCCCCGCATCTGGACGGGACTGAAAAACACCATCGGCTACACCTTGGGCGGCACCGCCCTGTCGGTGGTGACCACCCTGCTGGCCGCCTATGCCATGTCCCGTAAGGAATTGCCCTTCCGCAAGGGAATCATGTTGTTTTTCACCATCACCATGTTCTTTGGCGGCGGTCTGATCCCCACCTATCTGGTGATCAGCGATCTGGGGCTGCTCAATACCTACTGGGTCATGGTGCTGCCCGGCGCGGTCAGCGTGTACAACATGATCATCGCCCGCACCTTCTTTTCCAGCAATATCCCGGAGGAGCTGTTCGAATCGGCGCGGCTGGACGGCTGCTCCTACACCACCTTCTTCATTCGCATCGGCATTCCGCTGTGCCGTGCTATCATCGCGGTCATCGCCCTGTACTATGCGGTGGGCTATTGGAACGAGTATTACAAAGCGCTGATTTATATCAGCGATCCAGCCAAGACCACGCTGCAGATGGTGCTGCGCAATATTCTGCTGAGCACCCAGGAATCTGCTGATCAGACCGGCATGGACTATTCCAGCCGTCTGATGACGGCCGAGCAGATCAAGTACGCCCTGATCGTGGTATCTACCCTGCCCATCATGATTGTTTATCCCTTCCTGCAGAAGTTCTTTGCCAAGGGCGTTATGCTGGGCTCGATTAAAGGCTGACTTTATGCCGCGCCGCCTGAGCGGCGGGTATGGAGATAAAGAAGAGGAGGTAACCCCAATGAAACGCATCGTATCCCTGCTGCTGGTTCTGGCGCTTGCGCTGGCCTGCTGCTCCTTTGCGTACGCCGAGGGCGACGAAAAGGTGACGCTGACCGCCGTGATCGCGCAGCACTCTGCCTGCCCTGCCTTTGACGACAGCCCCATCTGGCTCCAGATCGCTGAGGAAGCGAACGTGAACCTGGTGTGGGAAACCGTCAAGTCCGACTGGGCGCAGCGCAAGTCCATCCTCATTGGCACCAACCAGATGCCCGATCTGTGGATCGGCGCTTACAACCTGAGCGTCTCTGATATGCAGAGCAATCTGGAAGCCTTTGTGAAGCTCAACGACTACATCGAGAACAGCACCAACGTCAAGAAGATGTTCGAAGATCATCCTGAGCTGCTCACCCCCATCACCTATCCGGATGGCTCCATCTATTCCATCCCCGCTTACAACAAGGACTGCTACCGCAAGGTGTCCGACTGCTGGTTCATCAACAAGACCTGGCTGGATTACCTGGGCAAGGAAGTTCCCGATAATCTGGACGATCTGTTCGATTGCCTGATGGCGTTCAAGACCGGCGATCCCAACCAGAACGGCGAAGCGGACGAAATCCCCTTCGTGGACTTCGCGGAAGCTGCCGGCTATTTCGGCAATGGCTTTGGCATCGTGCAGAACACCGATGTGGACTGGTTCTGCGTGGATGACGAAGGCAACCTGACCTGGACCGCCAATACTGAGGCGTTCAAGGATCTGATGAAGTTCATGCGCAAGTGCTTCGAGAACGGCCTGGCCGATCCCGAAACCTTCACCCAGCCCTGGCAGGATTACTATGCCTATTGCGGCGGCGAAACCGCGATCGGCGGCGTGGGTCTGGCCTGGACCATTGAAGCCCTGATGGCCAAGACGGCTGACCAGTATGTGCTGCTGCCCGCTATGAAGGATGCCAACGGCAACCAGTATGTGAATGTCAGCGGTTCTCCCACCCGGCCCATCTCCTTCGCCATCTCTGCGTCCTGCAAGGACATCGACGCGGCCTGGCGCGTGATCGAGACCGCTTATTCCGAAAAGAACGGCCTGCAGCTGGAATACGGCCTGATCAATCCTCCGGATGGCGTAGGCGGCCTGATCGCCAATGACGACGGCACCTACTCCGTGGTTCCCCCGCCCGCCGATTCCAACTGGGATATCTGGAACATTTCTCAGTCCTCCTTCCGCGCGAACAGCTATGTGTCCGATGAGACCTATGCCAAGATCATCCCCTCTGAAGACATGGCTACCAAGGACGCCATCAACAACTTCTATGCGCCCTATGCGACCCATGAAGTGATGCCCAGCTGCTACATCTTCGATACCGATACCAACGACGAACTGTCCGTCATCAAGACCGACATTCAGTCCTTGCTCAGAACCCGCACTGCTTCCTGGGTGCAGGGCGAAGTGGATATCGACGAAGACTGGGATAACTATCTCCAGGAACTGCAGGATCTGCAGCTGGATCGCTACATCGAGATCTACACCGAGCGCTACAACGCTTCCAAGTAATCTTCTGTGTAACAAAAGGGAGCCGCCGCGTAAAACGCGGCGGCTCTTTTTGTGCGCACGTTCATTTGAAAAAATGCTCGGGAAAACAGGGCTGCGACGGCCGTGCGGACACAGGTGGAAAACCCGTCGGGCTGGCAAAGCGGCTGTCTGCAAAGCGGCGTTCAGGCTTTGCCCAGCACATAGCGGTCGATGGCCTGCGCCACCCCCGCACGGTCGTTTGTGTCCGTTACCGCTTTGGCAGCGGCCTTCGCATCGTCGCTGCCGTTGCCCATGGCGACCCCCCATCCGGCTCTTTCCAGCATGGGAAGGTCGTTGCCCTCATCGCCCAGCGCCATGGTGCACGCCATGGGGATGCCGAAATGACGGGCAAGCACTTCCAGACCCGTCGCCTTGTCCACGCCTTCGGGCATGATCTCAATGTTGCTGGCGGCGGAGCGGGTGAGGGTAATGTGGGGGACGGGCTGCAACTCGCGGCGCATGTCCTCCAGTTCATCCGTGTCGAACAGCACAAATTTGTTCACCGGCCTGCGGGCGTACAGTGCTCCTTCGCCGGTGTTGCGCACGTACTGCACGTTGAAGCGGTGTAATTCGTCCGCAAAGGCCAGCTCCCACTGGCTGGTCAGCGCCTCACTGCGGCGGGTGTAGAGAAAACCGTCGCCCATGATGTTGTAGTTGGTGCGGTGACGGTCGATCACATCAAAAATGGCCTGCGCGGAGGACGGCTCCATAAACTGCTGATGGAGGGTCACGTTGTTTTCGTCCGCCACCCGTCCGCCGTTGAGGGAAATGACGGGGCAGCGCAGCCCGCTGCGCTCCATCAGGCACAGCACGTTGCCGGCGATGCGGCCGGAGGCAATGCCCACGATCACGCCCCGGCGCTGGGCTTCCTTGATGGCGCGGATGTTTTCGGCGGGAATGACGCCGTCGCTGCCCAGCAGGGTACCGTCGATGTCCATGACGATCAGGCGAATGTTCATCTTGCGTAAACTCCTGTCAGAATAGTCCCGTTTATTATACGCATTTTTCAGCGCGCCGTCTATGCTGCGGCACAAAAAAATCTGGAGGCGCAGCAAAGGCGCTTCCCATGCGTGGGAAAAGTATGATATAATCAGCTTTGTATATGCTTGAAATGAGGAATGCAGAGTGAAGAAAAAAGGGTCTTTTGACTGGAAACAGTTTTTGAAGGCGGTTTCGGTGATCGCCATTCCCGTGGCGCTGCAAAACCTGCTGACGACCACCGGCAGCATGGTGGACACCATGATGCTGGCACCCCTCGGCCAGCAGACGGTGGGCGCGGTCGGACTGTGCGCCCAGTTTTCCTCTCTGATGTTCGCCTGCTACTGGGGCTTTGTGGGCGGGGGCATGCTGTTTTTCGGCCAGTATTACGGTGCGAAGGATGACGACGGCGTCAATAACGCCTATGGCATGACCCTGACCTGCATGATGACGGTGGGCGTCATTTTTGCGCTGCTGGCGGTGCTGTTTCCGGATGTGGTGATGCGTCTGTACACGGATAAGCCCCATATTCAGGCGCTGGGGGTGGAGTACCTGCGCATCGTAGGGTTCGCCTACCCGTTGCAGATCTACGCCATGGCGGCCAGCGCCCTTCTGCGCTCCACCGGCAAGGCGCAGGTGCCGCTCTATGGTTCCGTCGCCTCGGTGCTGGTCAACGTGCTGCTGAACTGGATGCTCATTGGCGGGCGTCTGGGCGCGCCTGCAATGGGCATGCGCGGCGCGGCGGTCGCAACGGTATGCGCTGCGTTTGTGAACGCAGCGGTGGTCATGATCGCGGCGCACGAGCAGCATCATCCCTATCTGACGCGCTTCTGCCGGCATTTTCATTGGAACAGGGCGCTGATCGGCGCCTATTTCCGCAAGTGTCTTCCCATCATCTGCAATGAGCTGCTGATCGGCATCGGCAACATGGTCATCAACATCGTACTGGGTCGCCAGAGTGAGGAAGCCATTGCGGCTACAGCGGTGTTCCGTACGCTGGAGGGGCTGATCATCGGCTTTTTTGCCGGGTTTGCCAATGCATCCAGCGTGCTGGTGAGCAACGGGGTGGGCTCGGGCGAGCTGGAAACGGCTTACCAGCGGGCGCGCCGGCTGGTGTACCTGTGCGGCAGTTTCATTTTCTGTGTGTGCGTGGTGCTTTTGCTGGTGCACCGGCCGATCCTGACCGCCATGAGCCTGAGCGGCGAATCGCTGGCCATCGGCACGGGGATGCTGACCATTTACTGTGCGGCGGCGGTCATCCGCATGTGCAACTGGACGCAGAACGACACGTTCCGGGCGGCCGGCGACGCGACCTTCGGTACGGTGCTGGAAATTGCCTTCATGTACGGGCTCATGCTGCCCTGCGTGTGTGCTGCGGGTCTGTGGCTCAAGGCTCCTTTTCTGGTCATTTTCGCCTGCTGTTATGTGGATGAGCCGATCCGGCTTTTGCTGATGCACCGTCACCTCCGTTCCGGAAAGTGGATCAAGCCCGTCACGCCTCAGGGGCAGGCGGCGCTGCCTGCTTTTCTGGCCGCCCACAGCAGGGAAAAAGCGAAAACGCAGTCCTAACGAAAAGCGTCGGTCAGTCCGACGCTTTTTTGCTGAAAAATGTAAATTTGCGCGGGAAAAGCTGCGGAAAAAACGAAAATCTGGTATAATAAAACATCAATGTTTTGCGAGGATGGGCGGATGCGAAAGCTGCTTGCAATGGTTGCGCTGTGCGTCGCGCTGGCGGCGACGGCGCTGGGGGAAGGCGCCGTGCAGTTTGAGGAGGATACGGTCGCGGTCGGAGAGACGGTGCGGTTTCAGGTGAGCGGAACGGAGGCTGCCGCGTACCGTTACGAACTGCTCCGGGGCGGTCAGACCCTCTGGACGGGGGAGGATACCGTGTATCCGTCGGGCGGGTACCGTACCCGTCAGGCGGGCGTCTACACGCTGCGGGTCTATTGTACAGACCCGGACGGCGGGGAGCGAGTGCTGACCGGTGATTTTTACGTAACGGGCGGCGAAGGAGAAAAGCAGGAGACGGCAGCGTCTGCGTCCGGCCGTGTACAGGTGGTCGGCGGCAGGGCGGCCTTTGGCAGTCAGGGCGGCATCCAGCGCTGGACGATCGTGTCCGACGGCGTGTGGGTCGCATCGACAACGGATGATTTTATTATGCTGACGGGGGATTGCGGCGGCAATGGCGATACCCTGACCGTGACGGTCGCCCCATCGGATGAACAGGGTCGAACCGGGCATGTGACCCTGCGCTGCGGCGGCGGGGAAACGACCGTTGAACTGCGCCAGACGGCGGATAACGGCGAAGAAACGGAAGAGACCCTGTCCGCCAGTACGGACGTTATCCTGCTGGATGGTCACAAGCAGGTGACCTGGATGGATGGTGCAGGTGAAAAAAGCTGGACGGTGACTGCGTCCGGGGAATGGACGTGGGAAGCGTCGGAGGATTTTATCACCTGCCGCCAGTCGGAGGGAATGCTCCGGGTGACGGTGGAAGACAATCATACCGGCGACGTGCGCTGCGGCACGGTTGCGCTGCGCTGCGGAGCGGCGCAGGCCTACCTGTTCATCTGGCAGCAGCCGGCAAGGCAGGGCGCGGCAGTTTTGTCCGTGGAGGTCGATGGCAGCGGGGGCGCCGCCTGGCAGGATACGCTGCGGGTGCGGGCAGTTACAACGGCGGATGCGGAGCGGCTGGAGGTGACGCTGGGCGAGCAGACGCCCGTGACGCTGCCGCAGGACGCATCCGTTCTGCAGGGAAGCGAGCGGGTGTGGCAGACCGAAGTGCCGCTGCGTGCGGCGGGGGACAGCGCTCTGCTGTGCATGGCGCTGGACGGCACGGGCCGCGGCGCGGGCAAGTGGGCTGCCGTCACGGCGCAGCCGGAGGCTCCCGGCTTTTATGGCGACAGCGCCGTGCAGGGGGATGATGGCCTGACCTTTACGACCACCGCCTCGGTCAGCAAGGTGGAGGCGCTGGATGAAACGGGCGCGGTCGCAGCGGTTTTCACGACGGTCGAAGCGGAAATCATGCCCTATGGGAACGGTGCGGAAAAGGGACGGTATGCGCTCTGGTCCGTGCAGACCGACCTGCGGCCATCGGCGCTCCGCATCGGCGATGCGGTATTGCCTGTGCGTGCGAAAACGGCTGCGGAAAAAAGCATCGCCCTTTACAGCCAGCAGGATGGCTGGTGGGCGGATAAAGCCTATAAAAACAGCGACCTGCAGCGCTCCGGGTGCGCCATTTTCACCCTGTCTCACGCGCTGCAGCTGCTGGGCTTTGAGGGAGAGAACACTCTGCCTGAGAATCTGGCAGTGACCTACGCCGCCTGTCTGTATGAAGGGGGCACCGTCAACGATGCGCTGATCGGGCGGGCGGCCAGGGATTTCGGGTTTAAAACCCGCTACGAACTGTATAAAAACAAGGCGGAGATACTGGGCAAGGCGCGAAACGGCGCGGTGTTTTCCTTTGCCATTGTCAGCGGGCATATCGCGCTGGCAGCAGGGTTTGACGAAAGCGGTGAAAAGTGCCTGATTTATGATTCCGCCCCTTCCGCCACCTTTGAACGCATCAAAAGCGGCAGCATTTATTATCAGGATGAGGCGGGCAGCTATGTGGAGGCGACGGATCCCTCCGACATTCCCGGCAGCGTGTATTATCCTGAAACCGGCGGGTTCGGAGGGCTGCGCTACTGGCTGGACACCAGCTATGTGGTGCGCCGGGGCGTGCGGCTCATTCAGCCCGCCACACAGAAGTGACAGGTTGCCTGCAAAAAACGCATGAAAAAAGCGCCGGAACAGCCGGCGCTTTTTTGTGTGGAAAAGGAGGAGGGCACGGCGGAGGCACCATATACGGATGAAAAAGGGAGCGGGCTTTCCGCGGCGCCTGCCTGTTATCCGGGTACGCCGCGGGAGGGAAGATCAGGCGCCTCCATGTGTACGGAGAAAAGCGGCAGCGCACCGGCTGCCCTGCCCGCTGCCTGTGGCGGTTTTCGGGTGGAAAAGCCCTGTAGGCGCCGGACGCAGGTGCGGCTTGACCACAGCCATCGGGCATGCAGGAAAAGCAGCCGTCCGGGGTGCGCGGCGGGAGGGTGAAACGGCACGCATTGGGAGCCGTCAGGCGCAAAGAAGCGCCTGCGCACAGAGGATGACGGCATCGCAGACGCAGCAGGCAGGGTATGTCCCCCAAAGGCGGGTGCGCCGCGCTTCGGGCGGCTGTCAGGAGGCGGGATGGGCGTATTCCAGCGGAATGGCGACCCGCTGACTGTTGACGACCAGATAGTTCACAGGGGTAAGCCGCTCGTCCGGGGTGCCTTCATAGTAGATGGTAACGGTCAGGTTGCCTTCTGCATCCAGCGTCCGGCTGCCGGACCAGCAGTCCCGGCTCCGTCCCATCTGTTCGCCCCGGGCGTTGAGCAGCGTATCCGCAAGATACTTGCCCGCCACGTCTACAAATTCACTTCCGGATTCCATCTGCGCCATTTCCCAGTCAAAAATCTGATCCTGATCGTTTTCCATGGGAAAATCTTCAGGCAGGCTGGCACGGGGGATGGTGACCGTATACCGCAGCACGATGCTGGCAGGGGAGAAATGCGCGTCGGTAAAGTGCAGCTTCTCGCCGTCCCGAAGGGTCACGTCGTCCGGCAGCGTCACCTCGTACTGTGCGGCGGCGTTTTTGCTGTCCAGCGTAAAGGAAAGGGGCGGCGGCAGTGCGGATCTGTCGCTGAAATCGCTCATGCGGGCGAAATCCATTTCGATGGACAGCGTGTCTCCGGGATGGTAGGCGACGTAGTCGTCCGTTTCGCTGTCATAGTATTCCAGCGCACTGTCCACCCAGTACTCGATCTTGCCCGGGGCGTCGCCCAGCCGCTGCATGACGCTGCGCAGATTGACGCTTATGCCATCCACGGAAATGGAGCCGTTGCCGTCGCAGGCCAGCGTAACGTCCTCCCGGACGCGGGCCTGATAGGAATAGCTGCCTGCCGTTTCTGCACTGTCCTGCTTTTCAGCCTGCGTCCAGGGGGTGGTGACGGTGGTGTCCGTCATGGAATAGAGGATGCGCAGCACCCGCCCGTCGTACACGGCCTCCTCCACCCGCCAGACCAGTGCGCCCGTGCGTGTCATGGCCAGATTGGTGCGCACCATGGATCGCGCCTGGGGAAGGGTGTCGTACCAGGAATCGCCGGAAAAGTTGAGCACGCCCAGACGGTCTGCTACCGCCAGCGCGCCGGTCAGGAGCAGCGCGCCCAGCAGGGCGAACATAAACCCCCGCGCGATGATCCGCCGGGTGCGCTGCCTGCCCCGGGCACGGATCTTTTCCGCCGTGTCTGTCAGCCGCCGGTGAAAGACGGCAGGGGTGGAGGGAAAGGCGTCCGAAAGCATGCGTTTTAACTGTTCATCGTTCATGTTTACAGCGCCTCCTCCAGCATCATTTCACGCAGTGTTTTGCGGCCGTTCCACAGCCGGCTTTTGACCGTCCCCTCCGGAATGCGCAGGGTGCGGGCGATTTCCCGCACGGTGAACCCTTCCACATAGAACAGCACCATGGGCACGCGGAGGGTCTCGTCCATTTCATCCAGCATGCCCATGACCTCGTTCAGGCGCCCTTCCTCCGGCGCGGGCAGGGCGCCCAGGATACCCGGATGGGCGTCGGTGGAAATGAGGGGGTGCGCCCTTTCACGGCGCAGCATGTCCTTGCAGGTGTTGACCAGAATGCGGGTCAGCCATGCCCGGGCGCTGGCGGCCTCCCGCAGCCGGTGGGCGTGCGCCGCAGCCTTGAGAAGGGTGTCCTGCACCGCGTCGGCGCAGTCGGCGTCCGAACGCAGCAGTGTCCGGGCGACCCGGTAAAGGGTGCGCTCCTGCTCCAGCGCGATTTCAAGCAGTTCTTCCTGCCGCATGGTGCCTTCCTCCCTTCATGGCGGTTTCATCTATCAAGACGTGCAGGCATGAGCCGGGGTTCAAGAAGAAAAAAATTTTTTGAAATCTGCAACCGTTTTGTGCCGTTTTACGTCTTATTATAGAGCAAAACGTTGGAAGGGGAGAGAAGACGTGCGGGGCAAACGGCTATTTTGTCTGCTTTTGTGCCTGCTTTTGGGCATGGGCGCGATTGGCGCGCAGGCGGAAAGCGGGCTTTATGAGGATGCGGTGTTTGTGGGCGACAGCGTGACGCAGGGGCTGCGGGCGTACCTGAAAACACTGGACGGGGACGCGCCGGCGGGGCTTTCCGGGGCGCGGTTTCTGACCGCGCAAAGCTATATGCTGTACGTGGCCAGCCGGAAAAACCTGCTGGAAGGGCATGCCAACCTGTTCTTCGGCGGAGAGGCATGCACCCTGCAGAAAGCCGTCAAAAAGCTGCAGCCCGGCTGGCTGTTTGTGCTGCTGGGGCTGAACGACTACGCAGGAGAGGACGTGGGCAAGCATATCGGCTACGCCCGGCGGCTGATCATGCTGGTGCGGGAGGTGTCGCCGGACACGCGCATCGTTTTCCAGTCCCTCACGCCCGTTACCCGCGCATTTTGCCGGAAGAAGGATTATCGCACCCTCTGGCAGGATTATAACACATCTTTGTCGAAAATGTGCGAAGAAGAAAATGTGACCTATCTGGATATCGGTCAGGACATGACGGACGAGGAAGGGTATCTGAAGGAAGAGTTTGCGCAGGACGGCCTGTGCCACCTGAACGACGAAGGCAATCGGGCGTGGGTGGAGGCGCTGCGCCGGTTCGCGGAGGAGGAGAGAGAGCCATGAGGAAAAAGCGGAAAACGATCCTGCTGATCTGTCTTGCGGCGGTGCTGGTGCTGCTGGCCGGGTGTCAGGGGGGAGAAAAGCCCCTGACGACCGTCAGTCAGGCGCTGGATAACGCCCGGGAAAAGGCGGGCGTGGAGACGACGGTCATGGACAGCGAGGATCTGGACATGCTGCTGGGCATCCAGAGCGACGAAGTGGCGGAGGGCGCGCTGTATGTGGCGTCCGAGCCCCTGCAGGGGGATATGCTGGCGCTGTTCAAGGCGGCAAACGACGCTGCGGCGGAGCATATCCGTCAGGCGCTTGAAAACTACCTGACCCAGCGGATCAGCGAAACGGAAAACTATCTGCCGGACGTGTGCGCGCTGCTGCGGCAGGGACAGGTGCGCCGGGACGGCCTGCGGGTGTACATGGCGGTGAGCGCGCAGCGGGATGCGGTGATGGCCGCGCTGGAGGAGGGTCGGTAAATGGCCTTTTGCTCAGCGGCTTTTCTGCTGCTGTTTCTGCCCCTGGTCATGTTGGGTGCGCAGTTTGCGCGCGGCAGGATCCGTAAGGGGCTGCTTTTGTGCGCCAGCATCCTTTTTTATGGACTGGGTCAGCCGAAAGCGCTGCCGCTGCTGCTGCTTTTTTCCCTGTGGATTCATCTGGGCGCATGGCTGGTGGAGAAACGTCCGGGCAGCCGGCTTCTCTATGGCGGGCTGCTGCTGGGAGCGCTTTGCCCGCTGCTGGTGCTGAAATATGCCCCGCTTGCAGGGTGGCACGGCGGCTGGACGCTGCCGGCAGGCATTTCCTTCTACACGTTTCAGGGCGTTTCCTATCTGGCGGATGTGCGGCGGGGAAAAACGGCACGGATGCGGAAATGGACGGAACTGGCGCTGTATCTGTCCTTTTTTCCCCAGCTTGTGGCAGGCCCCATTCTGCGGACGGAGGACTTTGTCAGCCAGATGCAGAGCATGACGCCGCCCGACGGAGCGACGCAGCGGGCGGGCATGATGCGTTTTCTGCGGGGACTGGGAAAAAAACTGCTGCTGGCGGATGCGCTGGCCGCCTTTGGCGGTGCGGACGGCACGCTGCTGGGCAGCTGGCTGGCGGTTTTGTGTTTTGCGTGGCAATTGTATTTTGATTTTTCCGGCTATTCGGATATGGCCGTGGGCATGGGACGCATGCTGGGCATTGCACTGCCCGAGAATTTCCGCCAGCCCTACCGTGCCGACAGTCCGTCGGATTTCTGGCGCAGGTGGCATATCACCCTGTCCCAATGGTTCCGGGATTATGTGTATATCCCGCTGGGCGGCAGCCGCTGCGGGCTGGCGCGCACGGTGGTCAATCTGCTGGTCACATGGGCGCTGACGGGACTGTGGCACGGCGCGGGGTGGCAGTATCTGGCGTGGGGCGTGTACTGGTTTGCCATTCTGACGGCAGAAAAGCTGGCAGGCGGTTTTATGAAAAAAAGCCCGCCCTTTCTCCGGCGGATGGCTACGTTTGTCCTGACGCTGATCGGCTGGGCAGTGTTCATGTCTCCTTCCCTGACGGGGGCGGGCACAATGCTGCGGGGCATGGCGGGTCTGCAGGGGGTCTGGTCGCCCCTGTCGCTGGCGTGGGGGCTGTCCTTTCTGCCGGTGCTGGGCGTCTGCTTCCTCTGTCATCATCTGGAAGACAAAGCGCTCCTGCACGGCTGGCAGGAGACGGCGGCGGTCGTCGCATGCGCGCTGCTGTGCCTGTGCGCACTGGCAGGGCAGAGCTATCATCCGTTTTTATACTTTCAGTTTTAGGAGGACGGTATGGTGAAAAGGCGGAGGCTTTTCCTGTGCCTGACGTGGGCGGCGGCGCTTGCGCTGGGGATGGGGGCGCTGCTGAGCACGGCGCGGGAATCCGGGCTGGAGCGACGGACGCTTTCACCCCGTCCGACGGGCGGCAGCGTGGAGGAATGGGAAGCCTTTCTGGTGGATCATCTGCCCGGCAGGCAGCTGTTTGTGACGGCAGAGCGGTATCTGACGGTGCTGACGGGACGGGGCATGACGCTGGCCGCATGGCCTACGCTGGACGGCGGGGCGGTGGAGTCGCCGCTGACGTTCCGGCAGGAGGCGCTGGAAAAGCGGCTGACACGGCTGACGACGCTTTGCCGGGGGCATGAGGCCGTGCTTCTGCCGGTGCCGCAGGCGGGAACATACGCCGCTCTTCCGCCCTGGCAGCGGGCGCTGTATGACGACGCGCCGTTTTTTGCCTCTCTGGCGGGTCGGACGGACGCGACGCTGGCGGATGTACGGGCGGCATGGAGGGGACAGACGGTGTTTTACCGGACGGATCATCACTGGAACCAGACGGGTGCTTACCTGGCCTATCAGGCGGCGGCTGCGGCGCTGGGCATTGCGCCCCGTCCCCTCTCGGATTACCGTCTGCTGGAGATGGGCAGCCTTGCAGGGTCTACCCGCGCGCAGACCGCGCTGGCCGGGATGGCGCCCGACCCTCTGACGGTTTATGAACCGCCCTGCCGGGTGCGTCTGACCGTTCCCGGAGAGGAAACACGGGACAGCCTGTTTTTTGAGGAGTACAGAGATACGGAGGACGCTTACCGGGTGTTTACCGGGCCTAACCGTGGGGAAACGTGGATCGAAAATCTGGATGCGGATACGGATGAAACACTGATTGTTTTCAAGGACAGCTTTGCCAACAGTCTGGTCGGGTTCTTAACGCCTCATTTCCGGCGCATTGTCATGGTGGATCTGCGGTACGAACTGCAGGGGGCGGGGAAGGTGCTGACGGACTGGCCGCAGGCGAAATGCCTGCTGGTGTACAGTCTGGACAGCCTGCAGAACGATACGTCCTTATTGCGGTTTGCACCGTAAAAAAAGCGCCTGTTTCAGGCGCTTTTTGCGTGAAAAAAATCAACTTTCCGGCTGGACGGAGGCGGGAAGCGGGATGCGCTGCATCAGCCCGATGATCTGCCCGGAAAGGATGACCGTCAATACGGAAAAGGCCAGTCTGCTCAGGGGGATGTAGGTGGCGGACAGCGCCAGAACGACCAGATCCGAAAGCAGATAGACCCACTGGATTCTGACCCTGATGATGCGGGAAAGGCTCATGGCCAGCGCATCGTCGCCGCTGGGTGCGCCGCCCACCAGTACGCAGGCGCCTGCGCCGACGCCCACGAACACCGCGCCCAGCAGGGCTGCGATCAGCGGCAGCTCGGCAAGACCGGGCCACAGGGGCGGAAAGCATTCGCAGATGCGGTAAACGATGGAAAAACCGGCTGTTGATATAATGGAATAAAACACAAAGTCCTTTCCCAGCGTCCTGTATCCCATCAGATAGCAAAGCACGTTGAGCACAAAGCTGGAGACGGCCGGGGACAGATGGAGCCAGTGCTGCAGCAGCAGGGTCATGCCCAGTACGCCGCCCTCGGTGATGCCGGAGAAGGAGTGCACGTTGTACAGCCCGAAGGCCAGAAACGCGCTGCCCGCCAGCGCGATGAGGCATTTTTGCCAGGGGTATCGACGGGAAAACATAGGGAACCTCGCTTTCTGACTGAAACAAATATATCCACCATCTTAGCAGACAAAACAGGTTCTGTCAACCGCTCTTCAGCCTGAAGCGCCGGCTGAAGGGCACAGAAAAAGCCGCCCGGAAAGGCGGCGTGAAAGCATACGGTGGATCGGCGCGGCGGATAGAAAAGGCGGATGGACGAACCGAAGAAAACCAGCTCGCAGCAGATCAGGCATTTTCGCTTTTTTCCGCGTCCTTCAGGCGGACGGCGACGGACAGCGCCAGCCGTGCCAGCCGTTCCTTCAGGTCGGAGGAAACGCTGCCCAGAATGCGGGGATCCCAGCTTTCTCCGGACAGGCTGTCTGCTCCGTAGACGAACTGATAGACCGGGATGCGGCGGAACTGGCCGATGGCCATCACGGAGGCGCATTCCATTTCCACGCACAGGCACCCGGCCTGCCGCCGTTTTTCCGCATTGCCGGCGGTCTCACGGTAGAAGCCGTCGGTCGTCCAGGTCTTACCCGTACGGTAGGGAACGGCCAACGCGTCCAGCACCCGGCACAGGGTGGGCGCGGTGGGTACGGCCACTTCATCCGATGCGGGCAGATAGTGGTAGCTGGTTCCCTCGTCGCGCCATGCGGCGGTAGGAACGATGATGTGCCCGGCGTCCACGCCTTTTTCCAGCGTGCCGCAGGAACCGAAAAACAGAAAACGTCTGGCGCCCTTGGCGATCACTTCTTCCATCAGCGCGCCGCAGGCGGAGCCGCCCAGCGGCGAAAAATATGCGCCGAGGGGGTGCCCTTCATGGGTGAAGCGGTAGATGGGCAGGGTGTACCCTGCGTGCAGTTCGCTGATCTGCTCCCGGCCGCCCTTTTCCGTCATCAGATCAACCAGCGGCGGGGAAAAGGTGACGACGACCGTTTCCAGGAAACCGGGGACGGGCGATGCGATATGCGCGGGGGAGAGCATCCCCGGCGCGGGGTCGAAGGTCTGTTCAATGGGCATTTTCCGGTCTCCTTACGTTCGTCCTTTGACCATGGTCAGGGCAATACGCTTTTTCTGCACATCCACATCCACCACCCACACCCGAACCACGTCGCCCACCTTGACCATCTCGGAGGGGTGGCGGATGAAGCGGTCGGCCATGCGGGAAATGTGCACCAGACCGTCCTGATGCACGCCGATATCCACAAACGCGCCGAAATCGATCACGTTGCGGACGGTTCCGGTCAACTCCATGCCAGGCGTGAGATCCTTGATGTCCATGACGTCCGTGCGGAGCACGGGCTTGGGCAGGTCGTCCCGCGGGTCGCGCCCGGGCTTTTTCAATTCGGCGATCATGTCCCGCAGCGTGGGCAGTCCTACGCCGATGTCGGCGGCCAGACGGGGCAGCCCCACCGTTTCCGCTTTCTGGTCGATGTCCGAAATGCCGCCCCGGCGCACATCCTGCGCGCTCAGGTGCAGCGCGTCCAGCAGCGCTTTGGCGGCGGCATAGCTTTCAGGGTGAACTGCGGTGGCGTCCAGCGGGTTTTTGCTGTCCTGCACCCGGAGAAAGCCTGCGCACTGCTCAAAGGCGCGGGGACCCAGCTTGGGCACCTTTTTCAGCTCTGCACGGGAAGAAATGCCGTGTTCCTCCCGGTACTGCACAATGTTTTTTGCCAGTGCCGGACCGATGCCCGCCACATGGGACAACAGCTGCGCCGAGGCGGTGGACACTTCTACGCCCACCCGGTTCACGCAGTCCTCCACCACCCCGTCCAGCGCGGCGGTCAGCTCATTCTGCTTCAGGTCGTGCTGATA
This sequence comes from uncultured Clostridia bacterium, assembly GCA_934662505.1. Lineage (GTDB taxonomy): Bacteria > Bacillota > Clostridia > Christensenellales > Aristaeellaceae > SVGT01. The sequence continues at coordinate 233,584 of CAKUKE010000001.1, forward strand.
CTGCCCCACGCCGATGGCCTTGGGGTCAATCTTGACCAGCTCGGCCAGCGGATCCTGCATCCGGCGGGCAATGGAAACCGCGCTGCGGAGGGATACGTCGAACTCGGGGAATTCCTCTGCCGCCAGTCTGGAGGCGGAATAGACGGAGGCGCCTGCCTCGCTGACGATCACATAGGCGACTCCCTTAGGCAGGTCGGGCAGCAGTTCTGCAATAAACTGTTCGCTTTCCCGGGAGGCGGTGCCATTGCCGATGGCGATGGCGGTGACGCCGTGGCGCTGCACCATGCCCCGGATGATCTGCCGGCTTTTTTCCCGCTCCCGGGTCTGACCGGGAATGGTGAAATGGCCGACACCGGTTTCCAGCACTTTTCCGTTTTCGTCTACAACGGCCAGCTTGCACCCCGTGCGGAAGCCGGGATCCACGCCCAGCGTCACCTTGCCGCGGATGGGCGGCTGCATGAGCAGCTGGGACAGGTTCTGCGCGAACACCCGAATGGCGCCTTCATTGGCACGGTCGGTCAGCTCGTTGCGCACATCCCGCTCGATGGACGGAAACAGAAGCCGTGACCAGGCGTCCTCCAGCGCCATCTGCACCTGCGGTGCGGCGGGTGTGCCGGGGTATAGGTAGCGTCTCGTCATTTCAGATAGCGCGGCGGCTTCGTCAACCTGCAGCGTCACCCGGAGAAAGCCTTCCTTTTCTCCACGATTGATGGCCAGCACCCGGTGAGCGGGCATGCGGAGCACAGGCTCTGTATAGTCGTAATACGTACGGTACACGCTGTCCTCCCCGCCGGCGGCGACGGTGCGGATGACGCCCCGGCGGCAAACCGTCCGCAGCGCTTTGCGCAGCTCCGCATCATCGGCGTAGCCCTCGGCCAGAATGTCCCGTGCTCCGGCAAGGGCGCTTTCCACATCCGGCACATCATCCGAGATGTAATCGGCTGCAAGGGCTTCAAGCGGGCGGGGCAGCGTCCGGGGCATGGATAAAAGCGCGGCCAGCGGCTCCAGCCCCCGCTCCCGGGCGATCATGGCGCGTGTGCGCCGTTTGGGACGGTAGGGACGGTAAAGATCCTCCAATTCTGCAAGGGTCGCGGCGGCGGCCAGCCGTTCCGTCAGCTCGGGGGTCAGCACACCCTGCTCCGTCAGGCTTTTCTGAATTTCAGCCCGGCGCCTGTCCAGCCCGCGCAGGTATTCCAGCCTTTCCGCCAGCGAACGGAGCACCTGATCGTCCAGCGAACCGGTGGCTTCCTTGCGGTAGCGGGCGATGAAAGGAATGGTGTTGCCGCTGTCCAGCAGCTCAATGACCTTTTGAACCTGCTCGGGACGGAGCGAAAACTCCCGGGCGAGGATGGCGATCAAATCCATAGCGCACGTCCTTTTCGAAAAATTGTTGTCCTGTATAGTTCGCTTTGCGGGGCGTTTTTCCTGCAAAAAAGGACGCCGGTTTCCCGGCGCCCCGTGATTTGCCGTTGCCCGATGGGGTGAAAGGGCGAGCTGCCCCGGTCAGGGCGGATCACAGCCACGGCGCGTCCAGCACCGTACCGTCCACCGCGTTGACAAGAACTGTGATCTCCGAATGTTCGGCCGTATCCCATCCTGTGATGCGCCAGGCGGGGATCAGCCGCGCCTGATTCTGCACGGTGTAGATCAGTTCGACCTGATCGGGCTGCCGCAGACCGTCCGCCAGATCCGGGTACCGGCTTTTACCGACGCGGTCGACGGCGGCGTTCAGCGCATCCTGCGCAGAGAGAAGGGTGTTTTCGGCAATGGCCGCGCCGCGGCTGAAGGGTGCGCGAATGGCGGCGCTGCGCACGCCGTCGCAGGTGACGTAGAGCACAATGTCGGCATAGGCGTCGCCCGCGGGCACGCCGTCCACTGCGGCGCGGTAGACCAGATAGTATCCTTCATCCGCGGCGGTGAAGGGGTCGAGCCACGGGTTGCAGTTCAGCAGCTCCCCGGCGGCAATCTGGCGGTTCTGCGCTGCGTTCAGGGTCTCCAGCGTGGCCGTGTCGGCGGCATAGCGCCAGACGCACTGTATATCCGCAATGCCCATTTTGCCAAGCAGCGCTTCGGCGGCCATCTGCGCCTGCTGCAGGGTGACGAAGGACAGCGCTTCGTCCGCCTTTTCTGCCTTGTCTCCGGCGTACAGCCGTGCGATCAGGCTGAAGGCCTGCTGCGCACCTTCGCTGCGGGGCAGGGTCTCGGAGAAGGCTTTGCCGTTCGCGCTGAGGTGCGTCACTTCTTCCGTGCCCGCGTTGGAGGCATACCAGACCAGATCGTCGCTGAGCTGGAGCACGTCGTCATCATTAAATACGTAGCTGTCACCCTCATGCGTCCGAACGCCCGTCGTGTTGAACCATGCGGGGTCAACGGTCTGAGAAAGGCGGAGAGAGGTCAGCGCATAGGTTTTCAGCGTACCGTTGTACCCTGCGGGCGTGACGATGGAAAGACCGTCCGGGCTGACGGCGGATGTGGCGGCGGCGTCCGGCGCTGACGCATCTCTGACGCTGCCGGCGGGGGCGTTTGCTGCTTCATCGGCCGCCTGTGTCTTCGTTTCGGGGAGAACCGTCACCTGCCACAGCGCGGGCGACGCTTCGGCGGCGGGATGACCGCTTTCGTCCACAGGGGTGCAGCGGACGGTCAATAGCAGGGTATAGGCCTGATCCCGGGCAATGCCGCCCTCCCAGCCGTGGAGCTCAAAGGTGGCGGCCACGCTGCCGTCCGGCAGGGCGGTGTCGAAACACCCTGCCGTGCCGCTCAGAACCCGGTCTTCCGCCGCATAGCCCTCAGGGATACAGCTGACCGCCAAAAGGGCGGCGTTCTTTTGCGCGGCAAGCTGACGGTATGTGTTCTGACCGTCCGGGGACAGGGCGTCTGCTCCGTCCTCCTCTGCGGACAGGGCAGGCAGAAGCACTACGTTTTTGCCTTCGGCGGGCGCCATGACCACGGTGCCGTAAAGCGTGCCGTCGGCATAAATAACGTCCGTCAGGGTGCAGCGCACATCGCCGAACACCCGGGTCTCGTTCATATCGGCTACGTCGCCGCTGCTTAGAAATGCGCCGTACGATGTCCCGTATGCTGCAGCGTAGCGTTCTGCTGTTTTGGGATACAGCGCTGCGGCCAGACTGACCGCGGCGATCAGCGTCATGACGGCGGCCAGAATAAGCGCCGCCGGAACACGCTTCTTCGGGGCAGTCTCTTTTTCCTGCGCGCGGAGAAGCACCTGCCGGGTCAGCCGGGGACTGCCGTGCAGGGCGGAAAAGCAGTCGTCCACGGAAGCCTGAACCAGCCGTTTATCCTTGTTGTCATTCATCAAAAAACGCTCCTTTCAGGGCCTTGAACAGTTTTTCTCTGGCCCGCTTGAGCCGTCCGGAAACGGAGGCATGGTCGATACCCAGCGCCTGACCCACCTCCGTGACGGACAGATCCTGATAGTAATAGAGCAGCACGGCCTCCCGCAGCTTGGGCGGCAGTTTCATGATTTCCGCTGTGACCGTCATGTGCTCCTCCGATGGCGCCGCGCCTGCGACGGGCATGCTTTCGGGCGCGGCGAAATGATCCACGTGCCGGAACCATGCGCTGCGGCGCAGGTCGTGGCAGGTATTGACGGCAATGCGCATCAGCCAGGTCTTTTCACTGCATTCGCCCCGAAAGCTGTCCAGCTGCCGGAACGCTTTGAAAAAGGTCTCCTGCACCGCGTCCTCGCTGAGCGCCCTGTCCTTCAGATACAGGTAGCACATACGGAGCAGCGGCGTTTGATAGGTATCCACCAGACGGGTCAGGGTCTCCTTCCGCCGGACGCTGTCCGGATCCTTGACAACCTCCATGCGCCGCTCACCTCCTTTGCACCTGTATAGACGTTGCGGAGCGCCGGTTCTGTTGTAGGGAGCATAACATTTTTTTGAAAAACAGAAAAGGTCTCCGCGCAATGTGCTGCGCGGAGACCGGAAAAACCGGACGGCGTTTTCCGCATTTTCCTTCAGAACCGTGGGTCAGCGGGGCCAGTCCTCATCGCTCATGTCGTCGTCTGCTTCCTGCCGTTTCAGGGCGTGGATGGCGTACAGTCCCGCAATGTTTCCCTGCTGCCAGCCGTTTTCAAGCGCAGAGGGCGCCAGCCCTGTGCACTCGGTGACGGAGGCGGTTTTCATGGTTTCGAAAAAGGGATCCTGCTCTTTTGCGCTGCGGGGCAGATCCTCCTCCGGTGCGTCCGAACCGGGGAAGGGGGGATGCGGCCCCGTCATTTGCAGCAGTAGCTCTGGCACATGCTCTCATCGGCAGGGTCGCCGGAGTAGGCCATGGGCGTGGGCGCTACGTTGATGGCATCCAGAGAACATTCCTTTTTCGTCTCGTTCAGGTGTTTGCAGGATGTTACGCTGCAATGGATGCACTGATGATTTTTGTCGTTCATGATGAGAATCCTCCTTCACTTGATGACGCTTGGGGAAAGACGCAGGGCGGCTGTCCGCGCGAAAAGCCGCCATAAAGGCACGCGCCTGGCCGGGTGTGTGACTCGCCCGGCAAGCGTGCGATGCTTCCGCCCGGTCAGCGGATACGCTTTATGCGCCACAGGGAGAGTATGCCGCACGGAGGGTCTTGCCATGCGCAGAAAAAAGTGGTATTTTGAACAGGTATTTTCATTGGAAAGGAAATTCGGCGGCATGAAAAAGAAAAATCTTGTGAAAAAAATCTGTCTGGGAGGCGTGGTCGGCGCATTGTACGCGGCGCTGACGCTGCTGCTGGCGCCTATCAGTTTCGGCGTCAACGGGCTGGATTTAAGGGTGGCGGAGGCGCTGACGCTTTTGCCTGTGCTGATGCCGGAAAGTGTGCCCGGGCTGGCCATCGGCTGCTTTGCGGCCAATCTGATCTGCGGCGCGCCATGGCAGGACGTGGTGTTCGGCACGCTGGCAACGCTGGCGGCGGCGCTCCTGACCAGGAAGTTTCGTAAAAATGTATATCTGGCGGCGGCGATGCCCGTCATCTGCAATACGGTGATTGTGGGCAGCGTACTGGTGTGGGCCTACGGTCTGGGCGGCACCTTCTGGAGCTCGGTGGTATGCTACCTGTTTGTGGGCGTGGGTGAAGGACTGGTGTGCTACCTGCTGGGCATTCCCATGCTGCACGGTCTGCGCCGCGCGCACGCCGATCAGTGGCTCCAGTAAAGCCGCAGGGGGCCAGGGCTTCCGAAAAGCGGGAGCCCTTTTTTGTGTGCAAAAAAACGCCCTTTTTTCAAAGGGCGCGCAGTGCGAAGGGGGATTAAAGATAGGTGGCGCAGAAGGTGTAGACGAACCAGTCGCTCTGCTGCACCTTGTACTGGAAGGTGTCCGGCGCGGTCTGCTCCTCTTCGGGCAGCATGGACATGTTGTGCTCGGTGGTGTCGGCAGGGTCGTAGCAGTAGTTATAGCGTTTGATCCGGTTGGACATGTTGCCCTCCACCGTCTGCACGGAATAGGTGCCGTCCTTCCGCAGCCGCACATCCGTTACCATGCCGATGTGAATGGTGTTGTAGCGGTCCCGCTGCCCATAGATGACCAGATACCCGGGGCGGGGGATACGGGCGAGGCGCTCCATCCGGGTGAAGCCGGTCAGAATCTTGCCGACCCCCGCGGCGTATACCGCATAGGGTTCGCCGTTTTCGTGGGGCACGCTGTCATAGGGCTCGTCCATGGGTACGCCCATAGTGTCCAGACAGTAATTGACAAACGCGCCGCACCAGCCGAAATGGCATTTTTCTCCCTTGCCGCAGTACCATGCGGTGTATTTGTTCCGATCAGAGAAGGTCTGCCCCAGACTGCTCTGCCATTCCTGCAGGGCAAATCGAACGGCGGAAGAGATCAGCATGGGCATGGCGTCGGCGCTGACGGTCACATCCAGCCAGTATTCGCCGCCGTCCGGCAGCTGGGCGCACAGCGTCGCAAACCCTTCCTCCAGCCCGGTCACAACGCTGCCGCTGACGGAAACGACCTCCGGTGCATCGCAGTCCCAGGACAGGGCGGACACCCCGCAGTCCCATGTTTCACCAGGGCGCAGGGCGGCCTCGGCGTGGGAGGGAGCGGGCATGTCCCCCTCCTCGCTCAGCGCGGGGAGGACGGGGAGCAGCAGAAGGCACAGAGCCAGACAAAGCACTTTTTTCATTCCAGTTCATTCTCTTTTCCGCAGGACGACGGCGGAGCCGCGCCCGGCAGTTCAATTTTCCTGATCCGGCCGCGAATGGTGACGGCGCTGTCAAAAATGACGCACCCCATGCCGATGATCAGGGTCAGGTAATAGGTGAAAAAGCGCCACAGGAGCAGCGCGCCAAACAGCTTGTCGGAGGGAAATACGCTTTGAAAAATGAGGTAGAAGCCGCCCTCCTGCGCGCCGGTGGAGCCGGGCAGCGGGGTAAAGGAAGCACCCAGATACAGCAGCATCTGCAGGGTCAGGATGTGCCAGTAGCTCTGCTCGGTCAGCCCCATGGCACGGTATACGCAGTAGGCCACGCTCATCAGCCCCAGCACCTGAATGCAGGACAAAAGAAACAGCCACAAAAGCTCCAGCGGGTGGTGGGTGAGCATGTATACGCTGGAGTGAAAGTCTTCCAGCGCACCCTCTGCCCGGGAAGAAGCGGTGGGCAGGTCGCGCACGATGTGCAGCGCCTTTCCCAAACGCAGGAGAAAGGTGATGATGGCGCGGACGATGTTTTTATTGATGGCCAGCAGGAAGACCAGCGCGACCGCCAGCCCGTTGAGCAGGAAGCCGATGTAGACGAACCAGCGGCTGGCGCCGATGCATTCGGAGACAAAGCCGGGGAAAATGAGCCACAGCCCCGCGCCCAGCAGCAGCAGCGCCATCTGAAAACAGAAAAACTTGACCGCCAGCCCTGAGGTGGTAATGCCCGAGGGAACCCCCCGCTTTTTCATGGCGAACACCTGCATGGGCTGGCCGCCGGTAGCGGCGGGAGTGACGTTGGAGTAAAACATACCGATCACTGAGACGAGAAAAGAGGAACCGAAGCGGACGGGCACATGCTGCATACGGTAGAAAACGTGCAGCACCAGCGTTTCAAACAGGGCGAACACCAGCCAGGACGCGCCGGCGGCGCACACCCACCAGGGGTTGGCGCTGCGCAGAGCGTCCCACGCGTCGCTGATGTTGCCGCTTCGCGCGCCCAGATAAAACACGATCAGAATGGTAAACACGATCAGCAGCGCGTTGAGCAGCTTGCTGCGTGTCTGCTTTGTCATTTTTTTCAAGCGAAAGAACCTCGCATCCCTATCGTTCGGCAAACAGGCGAAGGCCTGCTCCCTGCCAGTATATCATAACTGCGCGGCTTTTTAAAGCCCCGGACGGTACGAATTTACGTCCCGCCCCTTGCGGAACGGCGTTTTTACATGTATAGTTATAGAAAGAAGAAAATCCTGAACGAAGCGGATGAAAACAGGCGGGCGGAACATGAAGAAAAACGACGTGTTGGAGATGGATATTCTGCGGCTGGGCGGTGAGACGGGGCTGGCCGAGTGGGAAGGCATGACGGTGTTTGTGCGGGGGGCACTCCCGGGGGAGCATGTGCGCGTCCGGGTGGAAAAGGTGGCGAAAACCTACGCCTTTGCAAAAACGCTGGAGGTGCTGTCGCCCTCGCCGGCACGGCGTGAGCCACGCTGTCCCTATTATGAACGGTGCGGCGGCTGCGTCTGCCAGCATATGAGTTATGAACTGTCCCTTGAAATGAAGCGGCAGCGGGTGGAAGACGCGCTCCGCCGCATCGGGGACATGGCGGTGACCGTGCCTCCCGTCATCGGCATGGAGTACCCGTGGCGGTACCGCAATAAAACCGCGCTGCCGGTGGGCGGGGAGACGGGGAACCCTCAAATCGGATACTATGCCCCCCGCAGCCACCGGATCGTGGATGTGGAAAAGTGCCTGATCGCCAAAGAACAGAGCGACGAGGTGACAGGCGTGGTGCGGGCATGGATGGTCAAGTTCGGCATTCCTCCTTACAACGAAGCGACCCGCAAGGGCGTGGTGCGGCATGTGATGAGCCGGGTCAGCCGGGATGGCCGGGTGATGGCTGTGGTGGTGGCGGCGCGCGCCCCCCTGCCCCATGACCGGGAACTGACCGCCATGCTCCGCACGGGCGTGAAGGGACTGACCTCCGTATACCTGAATGTCAACCGGCGGGGCGATAATGTGATTTTAGGCGGGGAGATGCACCTGCTCTACGGGGAGGAGAGGCTGACGGATACCCTGTGCGGCTTTGAATACCGCCTGTCGCCGCTGTCCTTCTTCCAGGTGAACCCTGTGCAGACGGAAAAGCTGTACCGCACCGCACTGGACTTTGCGAAACTCACGGGAACGGAAACGGTGGCCGACCTGTATTGCGGCGCGGGCACCATTTCGCTGCTTCTTGCCCGGCACGCCCGGCATGTGACAGGGGTGGAAGTGGTGGAGGCGGCCATTGCCGACGCCCGGGAAAACGCCCGGCGCGCCGGGGTGGAAAATGTGGACTTTGTCGCGGCGCCGGCGGAGGAAAAGCTGCCGGAAATGGTGCGGGGAGGGCTGCGCCCGGATGTGGTGGTGCTGGATCCGCCCCGCAAGGGCTGCGAGGAAGCGGTGCTCAGGGCGATATTGCAGGCTGCGCCCGCACGGGTAGTCTATGTGTCCTGCGACGTGGCGACGCAGGCGAGGGATGGCAGGATCCTGCAAGCCGGCGGATACCGCGCCGTCCGGTGCCAGAGCGTGGACATGTTCTGCCAGACGGCGCATGTGGAAAACGTGCTGCTTTTTGAGAAAGGGGAGGCGCCGTGCTGATCAGGGAGCAGATGCGCCGGACGGCCATGGCGCAGTCGGCGCTGGAAATGAACTGCCGGGCGGAGGATTTCTGTGCGGATCACCCCATCGTCACAACGGCTCGGACGGTCGCGGGCGCGCGGCGGTACATCCGCCAGCCTTTTTTCTGTCAGCTGGCCAGTTACGGCGGCAATGTGGTCGCCGCCGTGCACCCGGACGTGCGTCAGGCGGTGGAGGCGTATCTTGCGGGCGGCGCATGGTACGCCTGCCTTGAAGCGCCCCGGCTTCACCTGCTGGAGGAGGCGCTTGCGCCTTACGGGTATCAGGTTTGCTTTATGGCGGAGTATTTCCTGCCCGACCCGGACAGGGTGCAGGAAAAAAACTGCGTCTGTTCGCTGCGGCTGATGGAAAAAGGCGCGTTCGACGGGCTGTATCTGCCTGCGTGGGAAAACGCGCTGTGCGCGGCGCGGAAGGATGCAGACGTGCTGGCGCTGGGCGCCTACGACGGGGAAAAACTGGTGGGTCTGGCCGGCGCGTCGGCGGACTGCGAGGAAATGTGGCAGATCGGCATCGACGTGCTCCCTTCCCACAGACGGCGGGGGATCGCGGGGGCGCTGACCGCCGGACTGACCCGGGAGATCATGCGGCGGGGGAAGGTACCCTTCTATTGCGCTGCCTGGAGCAACCTTCTATCCGTCCGCAACGCGCTGGGCGCGGGCTTTTATCCGGCGTGGGTGGAGGTGACCGCCAAACCGGCGCCGGAGGTGGCGCGCATGAACGGCACGCCGGTCAGAAAACCGGCGGCGTTCCTGGATAAAATGTAAAAGCCGGTGGTTTTTCTTGAGGTTTTTGAGGGCGCATGTTATAATAAGACCGTGTAACGGGTGCGGACTGAAGGCGAAGGGCGGGAGGAAAAGCCAATGGATCACGATCATGCCGGGCATCGGGAAAGGCTCAGAGCCCGTTTCCAGCAGGATCGGAAGGAAGGCTTTTGCGACCATGAACTGCTGGAACTCCTGCTCACCTACGCCATCCCGAGACGGGATACCAATGCGCTGGCGCATCAGCTGATGAACCGTTTTGGCAGCCTGAGCGGGGTGCTGGAGGCGGATATGAGCGAACTGACGCAGGTGGAGGGCATCGGGGAGAGCGCAGCGACCCTGATCCTGATGCTGCTGCCGCTGTTCAAACGCTACCAGCAGGAGCGGTTTACCCAGCGGACGCCGCTGAACAATATGGCGCTGCTGGGCGCCTATTGCCGCACCCTGTTTTACGGCGTCCACGCGGAGCAGTTTTATGTGCTGTCGCTGGATGCGCGGCTGTGCCTGATCCACGCAGATCTGATCGCTTCCGGCACGCCCAATCAGGTGCGCGTGTCACCGCGGGAGGTGGCCAGCGTACTGCTGCGGCGCAACGCCGTGGGGGCGGTGCTGGTGCACAATCATCCGGCGGGGAGCGAGCTGCCCTCCGCGGCGGATGTGGAGACCACCGCACAGATCGCCGCGACCCTGTCTGCGCTGGGGATTGCGCTGTACGACCATGTGCTGGTGGCGGGGCATGAAGCCGTCAGCTTCAAGCAGCACCGTCTGATGACGGGCTTTACCGGCATGAACGATGGTGCCGTGGCCTGTGAGCAGCCGCGTCGGGGCTGAAAGGAAAACAGGTGGAAAGCAAAAGAAGAGGAACAGCGTTTTTGAAAAAAGTGTTGATTTTGATCCTGATCGGTGTCGTTCTTTTCTGCTGTGCGCTGGGCGTGCTGGTGTGGATGGAGTATCACGTGCCTGCGCCGGACGGCAATTTTGACGCCATGATTGTGCTGGGCGCGCAGGTGGGGGCGGACGGCAAACCCATGCGCCAGCTGGAGCTGCGGCTGGAGGCCGCACTGCAGCTGTGGCAGGAGCACCCCTGTCCCATCGTGGTCTGCGGCGGACAGGGAAGCAACGAGCCTGCGCCGGAGGGAACGGTCATGAAGGAATGGCTGGTGGCGCACGGTGTGGATGCGGAGAATGTGATGGCCGACGTTACGTCTGTCAATACCTGGGAAAATCTGAAAAATGCCCGGCAGCTATTGGGAGAAGGGGTGAACCGGGTCGCCCTTGTGACCAGCCGCTATCACCTTCCCCGCGCGCTGCAGATCGCCCGGGACGCAGGGTATGAGGCCTGCGGCGTGGGCAGCGACATATTGCCCCGGTACTGGCTGCGAAACCACGGCCGGGAGGTGCTGGCCTGGTGCAAATACTTTGTGAGCCGGGTGCTGCCCCTGTGATCGACCGTCCGAACCGTTTTCCCGTCTGAAATGCTGATAATAAACGCCGTCCGGCAGAACCGGGCGGCGCTTTTGCTTTTTTTATAACCGGGGAAGGCGGGGACGCTTTACAGCGGGAGGTCAGGCTTTTTTGACGAACTCCGCCTTGAACAGCCGGCAGCCGTGGCTGGGAACGGGGCCGCGGAGATAATCGTCCACCACGCCCAGATCCTCGCCCGTCAGAATGTCGGTCAGCTTCAGGCTGTAGGGCGCGCCGTAGGGCAGGCCGAAGTCGTTGAAGAAGCAGTGCATCTGAATGTCTTCGCTGTGGCCGTTGACAAAGCCGATGACCATGGAGCCGTCTTCCAGATGGCGGAGGAAGGAGAAATCCTCGGCGTTCTGATGGATGATGTAGGGAGCGCGGTTTTCTTCATCCTGATTGATTTTGATCAGCTCCCGGTTCTGCAGCAGCTTTTTGCAGAAGGGGTTCATGTTTCGGATATCCCCGCCGATGATGAGCGGCACGCCGAAGGCGGCCCAGATGGCAAACTGGGTTTCGTATTCACGGTCGGTGGGCAGCCCCTTGGTGGGGTCGTCCGGATCCACCATGGCCACGTTGCCCTTGCCGTACATGCCCACGGTCAGCATGTCCATGTCGTTGAAACAGCTGGGACCGCTGGCGTACAGCAGGGGCAGCTGGGAGGAAGCGATCTCATAGGTGCTCTGGAAGGTATCGAAAATGTCGCCGGTGCTGCGGTAGGTGTGAGCGCCTGCCATCCGCATCCACTTGTAGCACTCCAGATGTCCCCAGTTGCAGGCGGCGAAAACGATATCCCGCCCGGTGGCGCGCAGCGCCATGGCCATGGTCTGATAGCGGATGGTGGCGTTGCCGTTCTTGGGGAAATAACAGAAGTCATATTTCAGGTAATCCACGCCCCAGTCGGCGAAGGTCTGGGCGTCCACATATTCATGGTCGTAGCTGCCGGGGTAGCACGCGCAGGTCATCAGACCGGCGCAGGAATACATGCCGAACTTCAGTCCCTTGCTGTGCACATAGTCGGCCACGTACTTCATGCCGTGGGGAAATTTGGTCTTGTCTTCGTGAATTTTGCCGTCCGCGCCGCGGCGGCGTTCGGACCAGCAGTCGTCGATAATCAGGTACTCGTAGCCAGCGGCCAGATAGCCTTCGCTGACCATCTTGTCCGCCGTTTCCATGACGATCTGCTCGTTGATCTCATGCCCGAAGGTGTTCCAGGAATTCCAGCCCATGGGGGGACGGTTGAGTTTCATGATGCGTTCTCCTTTTTTTATTGGAACAGCGAACAGCCCATGTCCCGGAACTGGACGATCTTCTGTTCCAGCAGACGGACGGATACGCCCAGATGCGCCGCCAGACAATTGATGCAGAAGAAGGTTTCCGTGCCGCGGTTGATCAGCTTTTTGCTCAGACCCACTTCGTCTCTGCTTACCTTTTTGCCGCAGCGGATGCAGACGGGTGCTTCCGGTTTGACACACATGGATGCGCTGCTCCTTTATCCGTTTTCAACAGACTGATTTTAACAGAAAACGGACGGGGATGCAACAGTTTTTTGCCGCCGCCTCTTTTCTTTCGAAGGGGTGCGTGCTATAATGTTACAGATTTTGACAGGGGGAGGGTTCTGTAAAAATGAGCATTCGCGTGACCGTCTGGAATGAAAACCTGCATGACCGCACGGAAGATGCGGTGAAAAAACTGTACCCTGAGGGACTGCACGGGGCGATCCGGGATCTTCTGAAGGAAGAAAAGGACATGGAGGTCACCACCGTGACGCTGGATATGCCCGACTGCGGCCTTTCCGACGAGCTGCTGGACAACACCGATGTGCTGATCTGGTGGGGACATGTGCGCCATCGGGACGTGCCCTGGGAGTGGGCGGAAAAAATCGCCCAGCACGTGCAGCGGGGCATGGGCTTCATTGCGCTTCATTCCGCCCATCTTTCCCGTCCGTTTATCCGCCTGATGGGCACCAGCTGCACCCTGCGCTGGCGGGACGACACCCGGGAACACCTGTGGTGCACCGATCCCACCCACCCCATCGCCAAGGGGCTGCCCGCCTCTTTCACCCTGCCCAACGAGGAAATGTACGGCGAGTTTTTCGACATTCCCACGCCGGACAGCATTGTGTTTATGGGCTGGTTCTCCACCGGCAATGTGTTCCGTTCCGGGTGCACGTTCCACCGCGGCCGGGGAAAGATCTTCTATTTCCAGCCCGGGCATGAAACCAATCCCACCTTCAGGAACCCCTATGTGGGGCAGATTCTGCGCAACGCGGTTCGTTGGGCGGCGCCTGCTGAAAAGCTGACCGAGCTGGACTGCCCCTACGAGGCCGAGCCGCTGGAAGAAGTGAAAAAGTGATCCCGGGCGCCGCGTGTAAAAAGCGGCGCGAAGGGAGGCGGAGCACGGCGAAGGAGGCGTCAGCCCTTTCAAAGGGCATGCCGTCGGGCCTCCGGGCAATGCATCATCAAGGCGTGTGCCCGCACCGCAGACCGTTGTCTCTGCGGCGCAGGGCGCGCGCCTTTTTTGCGCTACGCGGCGGGCAGGAAAGCCGTCTTTTGCATCGGCGCGCTGCGCGGCAGTCATACGGCTGCCCGGATAAGAAAGGGGAACCCTCCTCCGCTGAAGGAAGAAGGGTTCCCATGTTGTGTTGATGACGCTCTCCGGTTCACTTCTGCCGTTCCCGCGCGCCGCTGACAATGCTGTAGTAAACATTGGAGGTGCCCTTGTACACCAGCGCATAGAACACGGCGAAAAGGAGGTAGCTGCCTACCGTGGTCAGTGTGAACAGGGTCAGGTTGTTCAGCTGGAAAAGCAGCAGCAGCTTGTAGATCATGGGGAAGGCAAAGGCCAGATGCAGCCCCGCGAACAGAAGGGGAAGGAAAAACACGGTCAGAAGCTGAGAATTGATGCTTTTGCGGATCTCCTTTCCCGTCATGCCCACATTGCGCATGATGGTGAACCGTGCCTGATCCTCGTATCCTTCGGACACCTGTTTGTAGTAGATGATGAGCACCGCGGCCAGAATGAACACCAGACTCAGCAGAACGCCCAGGAAAAACAGGCCGGCGAAGGTGCCCAGATAATCGCTCCAGTTTTCCGCGTAGCTTTCCAGATGCGTCGTGCCGCTGAAGCTGTCCAGCGCGTGAAGGACGTTTCTGGACGCTGCTTCCATGTCGTTCTTGAGGGTAAGCTGATCGGCCGTATTCAGCGTGGTGTCGAAGGAACAGGTCCAGGAGAGCAGGGGACGGGTCTCATCCGTCTGTCCGGTCAGCGCCCGGTTCAGCGCGAATGCGGCGCCCTGCAGGTCGGCCACCACCAGATAAACGGTAGGCACGACCATGGAAGCGGCCTCGCCGTCGGGGAAGAATGCGTCCAGCACGCGGGCAATGGTGAAGGAAGGACCGTTCTGAACGGATACGGTTTCACCTGCAGCCGGGGCGCGGGTGCCGTAGGTCAGCGCCTCGCCGGGGGCGAGGGTATAATCAGCGCCGACGGAACGGTTGAAGCCCTCCAGATCTACAAAGCACAGCCGCACCACGTCTTTGTACACGTCCAGCGACAGGTCGATGGACGTGGGGTCGGCGTACAGCACACCGTTTTCCATTTTGCCCGCGACGGCGATGCTGTGATAATCCAGCAGGTTGCGCATTTCCGTTCCGTTCCGCTCTGCCGCTTCCTCAAAGCCGCGCCGCAAATCGTCCTCGAAGCCTTCCGGTACGGACGAGCGGGGGATCACCTGAAAGGTCAGCTGCCGGGGGTAACGGCGGGTCACGCTGTCGTCCGCCCCGAAATACAGCGCGGTGGTGGAGGAAAGCATGACCAGCACCATGGTGACCAGAATGCAGATGGAGGCCAGCCCCGCGCCGTTGCGCTTCATCCGGTAGGCCATGGAGGAAACGGACACGAAATGACTGGGCTGATAATAATACTGCTTGTTTTTCTGCAGCAGCCGGCAGACCATGACCGAGCCTGCAATGAAGAGCAGATAGGTGCCCAGAATGACCATGACCACCGCGACGAAAAACCACATCAGGGCGGACAACGGTTCCTGAATGGATACGGCCATGTAATAGGCGGCGATCAGGATGACTGCGCCCGCGGCGCCCAGCACCCAGTTGACCCGGGGCGGTTTTTCACCGGCGTTTTCACTGCGGAACAGCTTGACGGCTTCCACACGGCCGATCTGCCTCAGGGCGTTGAGAAACAGCAGCAGAAAAATGACGCCGAATACGGCAAGGGTCATGACGACGGCGTCCCCCGGGACGGCAAGGGTATAATTGACGTCCGCCCCCAGCAGCCGCAGCAGCGCAAGCTCTGCAAGCTTCGAGAATACGATGCCGGAAACAAGGCCGCCCGCCACGGACAGCAGCGCCACCGTCAGCGTTTCAAAGAAAAGCACCCGGGCGATATTCCGCTTGTCCATGCCCAGCATGTTGTACAGGCCAAATTCCTTTTTGCGCCTGCGCATCAGAAAGGCGTGGGTGTAGAACAGAAAAAACGCCGCGAACACCGCGATGACCCAGCTGCCCAGATGCAGCGTCAGCTGCACCGTCGTGAAAAAACGGATGCCCTTGAGCGTGGGCGTGACGCACAGGTAGTATACGATATAATACATGGTCACCGTACCGATGCACGCCAGCAGGTAGGGCAGGTACAGCCGTCTGTTTTTGCGGATGCCGTCCCAGGCCAGCCTGGGGTAGTAACCGATTTTCACTGCCGTTCACCGCCTGTCGAAAGAATGGTCAGCGTATCGGAAATCTTCTGGTACAGCTGAGCGTCGGTGTCCTGTCCCCGGTAGAGCTGGTGGAACACCTCGCCGTCCTTGATGAACAGCACCCGTCCCGCGTGGCTGGCCGCCTTGATGGAATGGGTGACCATGACCAGCGTCTGCCCCTCCCGGTTGATCTGGGAAAACAGACGGAGCAGTTCGTCCGTGGAGCGGCTGTCCAGCGCGCCCGTAGGCTCGTCCGCCAGTACCAGACGGGGGTAGGTGATCAGCGCCCGGGCGACGGCCGCCCGCTGCTTCTGCCCGCCGGATACTTCATAGGGGTACTTTTTCAGCAGACCGTCGATGCCCAGCGTCGCGGCGATGGGGCCGAGGCGGCGCTGCATTTCACCGTAGCTTTTGCCTGCCAGCACCAGCGGCAGAAAAATGTTGTCCTCCAGCGTGAAGGTGTCCAGCAGGTTGAACTCCTGAAAAACGAAACCCAGATGATCCCGGCGGTAGGCGGCGATGTCGCTGTCGCGGATGGCGCTCAGGTCCTTTCCGTCCAGCAGGATGGTGCCCGAGGTGGGACGATCCAGCGCGGCCAGCAGGTTGAGCAGCGTGGTTTTGCCCGAGCCGCTTTCACCCATGACCGCCACATATTCGCCCCGCTCCACGGTGAAGGTGACGTTTTTCAGCGCCTGCACCTGATTGCCGCCGAAGCGTCCCGCGTAAATTTTCTTCAGATCCCTGACTTCCAAAATGGCCATTTTACCGGCTCCTTTCCTTTGCTTGCGGGACGATTATAGCAAAAGCGGAAAACGTCCGCCATTTCATCGGCTTACATTTTCCGCCGGGGAACTTACATTTTTGCAACATTTTATTCGGTCGCGGCGTGCTGCTCCAGCCCGATGCGCATGACCGTTCCTTCACCGGGGCGGGACTGGGCGGTCAGGGGATGCCCGAGCCGCTGACAGACGGTGCGGCACAGGTACAGGCCGATGCCGCTGGCCCGCATGTCCAGCCGTCCGTTGACCCCGGTGTAGCCCATGTCGAAGATCCGCGGCAGATCCTCCGGCGCAATGCCTATCCCCGTGTCCCGGATGCACAGCGTCCGGGGCGCTTCCATGTAAATGGAAACGGTGCCGCCGGGACGGGTGTATTTCAGCGCGTTGGACAGCAGCTGCTCCACCACGAAGGACAGCCACTTTTCATCCGTTACCGCCTGCGCGTTCAGCGGCTGGTATGCAAGGCGGATCTTCCGCTCGATAAATTCGCCGGCAAACCGCCTGACGGCGGCGCGGACCACATTGTCCAGCTCGCAGGCGCGGAATACGTAATCCGCGCCCGGCTCTCCCAGCCGCATGTAGGCCAGCACCATATCCGCGTACTGTTCGATGCGGTTCATTTCGCTGCCCAGCGTCCGCGCCTGTTCTTCATGCAGCGCGCTGAGGTGCAGCCGCATGGCGGCAAGGGGCGTTTTGATCTGGTGCGCCCAAAGGGTGTAGTAGCGCACCATCTGATCGTAACGGGTGCGCGCCTCCTCCGTCAGACGGACGTTTTCCTGCGCAAGCGTCCACACCAGCGCCTGCGTCCGGGCTTCGGCGGGGGTCACGGGGACGGGCAGCTCCGCCTGCATCAGCGCCGGGGGCAGCCCGTTGAGCGCACGCAGCGCGTCCATATGCCTTTTATGGCGCCGGAATCGTACGCCCAGAACGACCGCACACAGAAAAGCGCTCAGGAGCAGCGGGTACACGGCGGCGCCCATGGGCAGCCTGTAGAGAAAAAACACCGCGGCGTAAAGACAGGCGCAGCACAAAAAGGTGACGATGGCGCACCGTGTCGTTTTCAGGTAGGACAGAAAATCTTTCATGGGTCGTTTTCCTCGCTGCACAGGGTATAGCCCTGCCCGAAACGGGTCTCGATAAAGCCGGGGAGCCCGGCGCCGTCCAGCTTTTTGCGCAGCCGGTTCACGTTGACCGTCAGCGTGTTTTCATCCACAAAGCTGTCCGTCTCCCACAGCCGCTCCATCAGTGTTTCCCGGCTGACAATCCGGCCTTTGTTTTCCATCAGGCACAGGAGGATGCGCTGCTCATTCCGCGTCAGGCGCAGCGGATGCCCTGCCACGGTCAATTCGCCGCTGTCGGGGCGGAAGGCAGCGCCCCGGTGCTCCAGCACGGGAGCCGGCGGTGCAAAGTCATAGGCGCGGCGCAGCATGGCCTGCACCTTGGCCATGAGCACGCCGCCGTCAAAAGGCTTGGCGATAAAGTCGTCGCCCCCCATGTTCATGGCCATGACGATGTTCATGTTGTCCGATGCGGAGGAGAGGAAAATGACGGGCACTTTGGACACCTTGCGGATCTCGGCGCACCAGTAAAACCCGTTGAAGCAGGGCAGCGCCACGTCCATCAGCACCAGGTGGGGATCAAAGGCGGTAAAATCGTCCATCACCTGACGGAAACGAACCGTGCGCAGGGTGGAAAAACCCCAGCTGCGGCACAGCCGTTCCACGCCTGCGGCGATTCCCTCGTCGTCCTCTACGATCAGTACTCTGTACATGCGTCGCCCTCCAAAAAGGTCTCCATGGATGATGAAAGGGGCAGCGCTCAGGCACGCTGCCCCCGGAAAATCAGAAGTTGCGTGTCATATCATACCGGGCGTAAAAATCCCGGCGATAGTCCAGAAAACGATCCTCCAGAATGGCCTGACGGATCTCCTCCATCATGCGCAGCAGGAACCGCAGGTTGTGAATGCTGCACAGCCGCGCGCCGGTGATCTCGCCTGCTTTGAGCAGGTGACGGATATAGGCGCGGGAATAGTGGCGGCAGGCGTAGCAGTCGCAGTCCTCCTCGATGGGGAAAAACTCTTCGGCGGAGGTCTGGTTGCGGATGACGAGCCGGCCGTTTCTGGTGAACACCGTTCCATTGCGGGCAATGCGGGTGGCCAGCACGCAGTCGAACATATCCACCCCCCGCAGCACGCCCTCGATGAGACAGTCCGGCGTACCCACGCCCATCAGATAGCGGGGCTTTTCTTTGGGCATATAGGGCTCGATCTTTTCCAGCATGTCGTACATGACCGGCTTGGGCTCGCCCACGGACAGGCCGCCGATGCCGTAGCCGGGGAAGTCCATGTCCGCCAGCGTCTTGGCGCTTTCAATGCGCAGATCCTCGTAAAACGCGCCCTGCACGATGCCGAACAGCGCCTGATCCTCCCGGGTGTGGGCTTTTTTGCAGCGGGCGGCCCAGCGGTGGGTGCGGTGCATGGCCTCGGTGGCGGTGCGGTGGTCGCAGGGGTAGGGGGAGCACACGTCAAAGGCCATGGCAATGTCCGACCCCAGCGCCTCCTGAATGCCCATGGATACCTCGGGCGAAATGAACCGGGCGCTGCCATCCAGATGACTGCGGAAGGCGGCGCCTTCCTCCGTCACCTTGCGCAGACCGGCCAGAGAAAACACCTGAAAACCGCCGCTGTCCGTCAGAATGGGGTGATGCCAGTCCATGAAATTGTGCAGACCGCCCGCCTTTTTCACCAGCTCTTCGCCGGGACGCAGGTGCAGGTGGTAGGTGTTGGACAGCAGGATTTTTGTGCCGATTTCTTCCATTTCCCGGGAAGTCATGGCTTTGACGCAGGCCTGGGTGCCCACCGGCATGTAGATGGGGGTGGGAATATCCCCATGGGGGGTATGCACCACGCCCAGCCGGGCGCCCGACTGCTTGCAGGTTTTGATCAATTCATACGTGACAGGCTGACGCATATTTCCTCACTATTTACGCCTGAGCGGCGGGTTTGATCTGGGGCCAGACGGTTTCCAGCCCTTTCAGCTCCCGTTCAAACAGCAGCCACGGTTCGCATTCGGGAACGGGCGCGATGAACATCATCTGATCCCTCGTGGTGGGGTGGGTGAAGGACAGGCGCATGCCCCACAGGGCGATCTGCTGCCCCCGTCTGCCGCGGCCGTAGCGGTGATCCCCCCACAGCGGGAAGCCGGCATGCTGCATCTGCACACGGATCTGATGCGCCCGTCCCGTTTCCAGCTGAATGGCGACGAGGCTCAGTCCCTGCCTGCGGGCGATGGTGCGCCCGTGCAGAATGGCCTCCTTGCCCTGCAGCTTCAGGTAAGGAGGCAGCACACGCACCATGTTGTGCGCTTCGTCTTTTTGCAGGTAATCCACATAGGTGAACTGATCGGGCGCGTCGCCCTCCACCACGCATACGTACTGACGGTTGAGCTCGTGGGTGCGCACCTGTTCGGACAGCCGGGAAGCCGCCTTGCTGGTGCGGGCGAATACCAGCAGCCCGCCCACGGGGCGATCCATACGGTGCACGAGCCCCACATAGGCTTCGCCCGGTTTTTCATACTTGACTCTGACGTATTCCTTGATCTGAGACAGCAGGTCTCCATCGCCCGTGGCGTCGCTCTGGGTCAGCTGGTTGGGCTGCTTGACGGCGACGATGACGTGGTTGTCTTCATAAGCGATCAGCGGCGTATCCATGTTTGCGCTCCTTTGCCGGATGGCGTTTTTTAGTGCGGTTGTACGGTGAGAAAAATGCGGGCGGGGTTATCCGTCCCGACCGATCCATCGCCCGGTAGCGCCGCAGGGCAGCACCCCGCCCGAGGCTACGGGCAGGCAGACCTCCTGCGCGTCGATGACGCCGCCGAAGCGGCGGGCGACCGTCTTGCGCAGAATATTGCCGAGCACCGCCGGCTGCAGCCCGGTGGTGTAGCTGTTGATGAAAAAGAACAGGGGATGGGGGCTGAGCACCTCCGCGCAGGCCTCCACCAGACCGTACAGTTCGTTTTCCAGCTTCCATACCTCGCCCGACGGGCCGCGTCCGTAGCTGGGGGGATCCATCAGGATGCCATCGTAGCGGTTGCCTCTGCGGGCTTCCCGGCGCACGAAGGCCAGCGCGTCCTCCACGATGAAGCGGAAGCGTTCCTCCGGCAGACCGGACAGGGCGCGGTTCTCCTTGGCCCAGAGCACCATGCCCTTGGCGGCGTCCACGTGGGTCACGTGCGCGCCGGCCGCCGCGCAGGCCAGCGTAGCGCCGCCGGTATAGGCGAACAGGTTCAGCACCCGGGTCTCGCCGCGCCGGCTGCCGATGAGCGCCCGCATGGCGTCCCAGTTGGCGGCCTGCTCAGGGAAAAGCCCCGTATGCTTGAAGCCGGTGGGGCGCACATAGAAGGAAAGATCCTTATAGCGGACGGTCCAGCGGTCGGGCAGCTTTTCCATGAAGGTCCACTCGCCGCCGCCTTTTTCGCTGCGGTGATAGTGCGCCTGCGCCTGCCGCCAGCTGTCGGGACGCTCCCGGGGCCAGATGACCTGCGGATCCGGCCGGGCGAGCACCACGTCGCCCCACCGCTCCAGCTTTTCCCCGCCGCCGGTGTCCAGCACTTCAAAATCCTGCCAACCGTCCGCAATAAACATGTGAAACCCTCTCCAAAACAGAAAATCCCATAATCCAATACAGTATAGCATACTTTGCCGTCGCTTACAAGGAAAAAATGCCGTACCTGCGGGAAACGGAGCGAAGGACGCTTGACAGAAACGGGAAGGGAGGATATAATGAAACGCAACAGCGATGATGGGAGCAAGTAGGCACCGAAGCGCGTCTTCAGAGAGTTTTCGTCAGGTGAAAGAAAACGGCGGCGCGGCGACTGAATACGTCCCGGAGCTCGGGGCTGAAGGTGCGAAAGCACACAGTAGGCCTGCGCCGGTGCGCCGGATACAGCGCGCGTGAGGATGCGGCCGCAGGGCGGGCGCATCGAACGGAAGTGGTACCGCGATTGCAAAGTCGCCTTCCCTGCGGGGAGGGCGGCTTTTTTGATCGATAAACAGGATGCGACAGGCAAGGAGGAAAAAACATGCAAAACGTACTGGATACCCTGCGGGAGAGAGGCTTTCTGGCGCAGATCACCTATGAGGACGAGCTTTACAAGCAGCTGGAAAAGGAACCGACGACTTTTTACGTGGGCTTTGACCCCACCGCCACCAGCCTGCATTTCGGTCACTTTATCCCCATCATCGCCATGGCGCACATGCAGCGGGCAGGGCATATCCCGATCGCGCTGGTGGGCGGCGGCACGGCCATGATCGGCGACCCCAGCGGCAAGACGGACATGCGGCGGATGATGACCGTGGAGACCATCGACCACAACGTGGCCTGCATCAAAAAGCAGATGGAGAGGTTCATCGAGTTTGGCGAGGGCAAGGCGCATATCGTCAATAACGCCGACTGGCTGCGCTCTCTGGGGTACATGGATTTTATCCGGGACATCGGCTCCCTGTTCTCCGTCAACCGCATGCTGGCGGCGGAGTGCTACAAGCAGCGTCTGGAGCGGGGTCTGACGTTCCTTGAGTTCAACTATATGCTCATGCAGTCCTACGACTTCCTGCAGCTGTTCAAGCACTACGGCTGCCGGCTGCAGATGGGCGGCGACGATCAGTGGAGCAACATGCTTTCCGGCGCGGATCTGATCCGCCGCAAGGAGCACGAGGCCGCCTTCGCCTGCACCTTCAAGCTGCTGATGAACCACGAAGGCAAGAAAATGGGCAAGACGGAAAAGGGCGCCCTGTGGCTGGATCCCGCGCTGTGCACGCCCTACGAGTTTTACCAGTACTGGCGCAATATTGCCGATGAGGACGTGGAAAAGTGCCTGCGGCTGCTGACCTTCCTGCCCATGGAGGAAGTGCGCCGCCTGTCCCGGCTGGAGGGCAGTCAGATCAACGAGGCGAAAAAGACGCTGGCGTTTGAATGCACCAAGCTGGTGCACGGCGAGGAAGAAGCGCAGAAGGCGCAGCTGGCGTCGGCAGCGCTGTTTGCCGGCGGCGCGGCGGCGGAGGTGCCCACCTTTGAATTGACCCGCGCGCAGCTGGCGGAGGACAACCGCCTGACCACCCTGCTCAACCTGTGCGGTCTGTGCACCAGCAAAAGCGACGCGCGCAAGCAGGTGCAGCAGGGCGCGGTGCTGGTTGGCGACAGCAAGGCGGACAGCGTGGACATGATCTTTGCGCCCGAGGACTTCGGGAGCGACGGGCTGCTGCTGCGCAAGGGAAAGAAGAACTACTGCCGCGTCGTGCTGAAGTGACCATGGAAAAGACCTCCTATAAAACCGTGGCCGGGCCGGGCACGGACGAGTTTACGGTGGAAAAAAGCCGTTTCATCGGCATGGCGCGTCCCTGCGCCACGGAGGAGGAGGCGCTGGACTTCCTCAGGGAGACGAGAGAAAAGTACCGGGACGCCCGGCACTGCTGTTTTGCCTACATCATCGGCCGCAACATGGGCGTCATGCGCTACAGCGACGACGGGGAGCCGGGCGGGACGGCGGGAATGCCCATCATTGAGACCATGAAGCAGACGGGAGTCACCGA
Source organism: uncultured Clostridia bacterium (assembly GCA_934662505.1). Taxonomy (GTDB): domain Bacteria; phylum Bacillota; class Clostridia; order Christensenellales; family Aristaeellaceae; genus SVGT01. Next base: position 256,707 of record CAKUKE010000001.1, read on the forward strand.
CTGCTGCGTGGCGGTGGTGCGCTATTTCGGAGGCATTCTGCTGGGAACAGGCGGCCTGACCCGTGCCTATCGCAGGGCTTGCACCGTGGCGCTGGCTGCCGCCGGGGTTTCCGTGATGATACCGACCGTCCGCTTTCTGGCGGAGGTGTCCTACGCAGACTGGAACCGGGTGCGCCACGCGCTGAAGGACATGCCCGTCCGGACGGAGAACGTGTCCTTCGGCGCAGCGGTGGAGGCGCAGTGCGCGGTGCCTGCGGCGGCATATGAGCGGGTTGCGGAAAAGCTGACCACCCTGTGCGACGGACGGATCGACTGCGTGACGGTGGAGGAGGGCTATATGCCCTGGCCGGATGAGGAAACGGCAGAAATGGACGGCTGAAGCGCCGGAAAACCGGCAGCGCCTTCCGGTGCTGCATGTTTTAAAAAGCGGATTTCAAAAAAGAGGGACGGCGTCCCTCTTTTTTTCTGCTTTTTTGTGGGATCAGGGAGGGGACAGACGGGTTTCGCACCGGGTTTACAACAAATGAAATATGGCGTATAATAAAATGTCGAAGTGGTCGCAAAACCACTTGTTCCGCGCTTGTGCGCGGTGCATATGGCGCAGAAGAATACGCTGCGCCATTTTTCGGACAGTGTAAAATGGAGGACGATTATGCCCACAACCAGGTTTGACAAGGAAAGCATCAAGCAGTCCATTATCGGCAAGCTGCAGCGCTATAACGGCCGTACGCTGGCCGACGCGACCGAACAGCAGATCTATTTTGCCGTGGCTTCCACCGTGCGGGATCAGATCATGCAGAAATGGGTGGCCGCGCGGGAAAAGGAAAAAAACGATCAGGGCAAGCGGCTGTACTACCTGTCGGTGGAGTTTCTCACCGGGCGGAGCATGTACTGCAACATGCTCAACCTGTGCAGCGAGGAAAACTACCGTCAGGCGCTTGAGGAACTGGGCATCGACATGAAGACCGTCATGTGGGAGGAGCCGGAGCCCGGGCTGGGCAACGGCGGTCTGGGCCGTCTGGCGGCCTGCTTCATGGACAGTCTGGCCTCCCTGTCGCTGCCCGCCATGGGCTGCACCATCCGCTATGAATACGGCCTGTTCCGCCAGCGGCTGATCGACGGTCAGCAGGTGGAGGTACCCGACAACTGGCTGGAAAACGGCAATGTGTGGGAGGTGCCCGCCCCTGAAGACACCTGCGAGGTGCACTTCGGCGGCTGGATTGAGGAAAAAAATGAAGGCGGCCGGCTGCGGTTTATTCATCACGACTACCATACCGTGGTGGCCGTGCCCTATGATATGCCGGTGGCAGGGTACGACTGCGATACGGTCAACACCCTGCGCATGTGGCGGGCGCGCTCCCCGCAGACGCTGGACTTTGCCACCTTTTCCAGCGGCGATTATACCCGCGCCATGCAGGAGGCCGATCTGGCGACCGTCATCAGCAAGGTGCTCTACCCCGAGGACAATCACTACGAGGGCAAGGAGCTGCGGCTGAAGCAGCACTATTTTTTCACAAGCGCGACGGTGCAGTACGCCCTGAAGGATTTCAAACGCCGCTTCGGGCGCAATTTCCAGCTGCTGCCCGAAAAAATGACCATTCATGTAAATGACACCCATCCCGGACTGGCCATCCCGGAGTTGATGCGTTTGCTGATGGACGAGGAAGGACTGGGCTGGGACGAGGCCAGCGATATCGTGCGCCGCACGGTGGCCTACACCAACCATACGGTGCTTTCGGAAGCGCTGGAAAAATGGCCGGAAAAAATGATGCAGGATCTGGTACCCCGTATTTATATGATCCTGCAGGAGATCAACCGCCGCGTGTGCGCCGATCTGGCGGAGCGCTATCATAACGGCTGCGACCCCCGCATCGCCAAAATGGCCGTGACCGCCTACGACATGGTGCACATGGCCAACCTGTGCGTCGCCATGAGTTATTCCGTCAACGGGGTCAGCCAGCTGCACGGGGATATTCTCCGGCGGGACACCTTCCACGACTATTATGAGATTTTTCCGGAAAAGTTCAGCGCCATTACCAACGGCATCACCCATCGCCGGTGGCTGATGAACTGCAACCCGGAATTGACGGCGCTGATCAACGAGACCATCGGCACCGGGTGGATCAAGGAGCCCGAACGGCTCAGCGAACTGCTGCCCAGCCGGGAAGACGCGGCCTTCCGGGAAAAGTTCGCCGCCATCAAGCGGGATAACAAGCAGAATTTCAGCGACTTCCTTTACCGACGTCAGGGCATGCGGGTGTCGCCGGATTTCATTTTCGATGTGCAGGCCAAGCGGCTGCATGAATACAAGCGGCAGCTGCTCAACGCCATTCACATTCTGGTGCTCTACAACCGCATCATGGACGACCCCAACTTCACCATGCGGCCCCGGGCGTTCATTTTCGGCGCCAAGGCCGCGCCGGCCTATTACATGGCCAAGCAGATCATCCGCCTGATCCTGGCCATTTCCAGGCTGATTGACCGGACGCCCCGCGCCCGGGAAATGCTGAAGGTGGTGTTTCTGGAGAATTACGACGTATCCGGCGCGGAAGCGCTCATGCCCGCGGCGGATCTGTCCGAGCAGCTGTCCACCGCAGGCAAGGAGGCCAGCGGCACCGGCAATATGAAATTCATGATGAACGGCGCGCTGACCATCGGCACCATGGACGGCGCCAATATCGAGATCTGCCAGCAGGTTGGGGAGGAAAACATCTACATTTTCGGCATGCGCACGGATACCGTGGCGGCGCTGCAGCGCGAGGGCGGCTATTCGCCCATGCGCATTTATGAGACCAACGCCGAACTGCGCCGGGCGCTGACGCAGATCATCGACGGCACGCTGATGCCCGACAACCCCGCCGCGCTGCAGGACATTTACCACAACCTGCTCTTCAGCGATCCCTATTTTGTGCTGAAGGACTTCGGTTCCTATTCCATGGCGCAGCGCCGCACGGAGGCGGACTACAGGGATCGGGACAAATGGCTGCGCATGGCCGTGACCAATACCGCCATGTCCGGCGTATTCTCCTCCGACCGCACCATCAGGGAGTACAACGACCTGATTTGGCACCTGCGCTGAAGGGCGCAGGCAGGGGGGCTTGCAACATTTGCGATTATCCTGTATACTATGATGTGTCCCGGCGTCCCTTTGGACGGCGGGCGGAACCTATGAAGGAGGTTCGCAGTCATGGAATGTAAAATCAAAAACGATATTGGCACCATTTACATCAACGAGGACGTGCTGCTCAAGGTGGTTGGCTACGCCGCGCTGGAATGCTACGGCATCGTGGCCATGTCCTCCAAGCGCGCCAAGGACGGTCTGGTGGAGTGGCTGGGCCGCGAAAACCTGAGCAAGGGCGTGCAGGTTCGCATGGTGGAAGATCAGCTGGATGTGGATCTGTTCATCGTGGTGGAATACGGCATTTCCGTGGCCGAGGTGTGCAAGACCATCGTGGAAGTGGTCAAGTACAAGCTGGAAAGCATGACGGGCGTGAAGGTGCGCCGGGTCAACATCTCGGTGGAAGGCATCCGCGTGTAACGCGAACGAACGGAGGGACGACTCTTGATTGCAGTCAAAACCATTGATGGGTTGCTTTTGCGTGAAATGGTGATCGCGGGCGCCGGGCTGTTGGAAAAAAACCGGGAAGCGGTGGACGCGCTGAATGTGTTCCCCGTGCCGGACGGAGATACGGGTACCAATATGTCCCTGACCATGAAGAGTGCGACCCGCGAGATCAACCAGCAGGAGTATCACCGCGCCTGCGACGCCGCCAATGCTCTGGCCAAGGGGGCGCTGCGGGGCGCCCGCGGCAACAGCGGCGTCATCACCAGCCAGATTTACCGCGGCTTTGCCCGTGCGCTGGACGGCGTGGACGAAATTACCCCCGTGCAGTTCGCCGCCGCGCTCAAGAGCGGTGCGGACACGGCCTATAAGGCGGTCATGAAGCCGAAGGAAGGCACCATTCTGACGGTCATCCGTGTGCTGGCGGAGGACGCGGTGCGTCAGGCGGAAATGACGCCGGACGATTATGACGCCCTGTTTACCACCATTCTCAAAAGCGGCGAGGCCATCCTGAACCGTACGCCCGACATGCTGCCCGTGCTCAAGCAGGCAGGGGTGGTGGATGCGGGCGGCCGGGGGCTGATGCTTATTCTGACCGGCTATGCCGCCGTGCTGCGGGGCGAGGAGATCGATACGCCGCCCCAGACCGTCGGCGCGGTGGAGGCACAGTTTACGGACGATCACGAAAGTCTGGAGAACATCCAGTTCGCCTACTGCACGGAGTTTCTGGTGCAGCGGCTCAAGGAGCATGTCACCGAGGCGGACGTGGATACCTTCCGCCGCCGGCTCAACCGGATCGGCGACTGCGTGCTGGTGGTCAATGACGGCGAATATGTGAAGGTGCATGTGCACACCAACGATCCCGGCAAGGCGCTTCAATATGGTCTGGAGCTGGGTGAGCTGGTGAACCTGAAAATTGAAAACATGGTGGAGCAGCACCGGGAAAACGTGCGCAAGCGGGAAGAAAAGGAAAAGAAAGAGCCGCCCAAGCCCTTCGGCATGGTGTCCGTCAGTCTGGGCGACGGTTTTGCCGATATTTTCCGGGATCTGCAGGTGGACACCGTGGTGGACGGCGGTCAGACCATGAACCCCTCCATCGAGGATCTGCAAAAAGCGGTGGACGCGGTGAATGCGGAAACGGTGTTTGTGTTCCCCAACAACGGCAACGTCATTCTGGCCGCCCAGCAGGCGGCGGAAATCGCGTCCAAGCCGGTGAAGGTCATTCCCACAAAAAACGTGGCGATGGGCATCGCAGCGGCGGTGGCCTTCGATCCCGATCTGGATGCGGACGAAAACGCCCGGCGGATGGACGAGGCGGCGCAGCGGGTGCGTACGGGCACCGTGACCTACGCCGTGCGCAACAGCGAGTTTGAAAACCTGCACATTACCGAGGGCGACATCATCGGTCTGCTCAACGGGAAGGTGACCATCCGGTCGGACAGCATCCCGGACGTGGCGCTGGCGCTGGTCAAGGACATCGTCACCGAGGACGACGGGCTGATCACCCTCTATTACGGCGAGGATACCAGGGAAGAGGATGCCCGGGCGCTGGCGAAGGAGATCGAGGAAATGTATCCCGACTGCGACGTGGACGTGCATCGCGGCGGACAGCCCCTGTACTACTATCTGATCGCGGTAGAATAAAAAAAGGCATGGCGGGACGCGGTTTGTGAAGAATCGCGTCCTTTTTTTCTGAAAGGGGAGGGTGAAAATGCAGCTGGACGAACTGCGCGGGCTGGGTAAAACCCGGCTGGAAGCGCTGCGCAAGGCGGGCATATGCACCCTGACTGACCTGCTTTTGACCCTGCCCGCAGGGTATCAGGACACCACCTCAATAACGCCCGTCGCACAGGTGGCGCCCGGTTCGGACGTGACGGTGGAAGGCTTTGTGGTCAACCGCCCCAAGGCGGTGCGGTTCCGTGGTAAATGCACCGTGCACGTGCGGCTGCGGGATGACAGCTGCGGCCGGGGCGGGCTGGACGCGGTGTTTTTCAATCAGCCATGGGCGGCGGAGCAGTTTCATGAAAACGATCAGGTGACCCTGTACGGGCGTATACAGCCGGATAAGCAGGGACGGCTGCATCTGTATAACCCGACCCGCGTGACGGAGAAGGGGCTGACGCCCGTATACCGTGCCATCCCGTCGATACCGGGAAAGCTGATGCGGGACGTGATGCGTCAGGCGTTGACCCAGCTGGACGACTGCTGCCCGGAAACGTTGCCGGAAGGACTGCGCAGGCGGTACGCGCTGTGTGAGCGGAATTTCGCCCTGCGGCAGGCACATTTTCCGGACAGCCGCGCCAGTCTGGATATTGCCCTGCGCCGCATGGCCTTTGAGGAAGCGTTGACCGTGCAGGCGGCTGCCCGCATCCTGCGGGGGGAGCGGACGGAAGGCGTGCGCATGGCCGTACCGGCGGGGACGGCACAGCGCTTCTGGGAAAGCCTTTCCTTTCCCCCGACGGGAGCGCAGCGCAGGGTGCTGGACGAGATCATCGGCGACCTGAACGGGTCTTTTGCCATGGGACGCATGGTGCAGGGCGACGTGGGCTGCGGAAAAACCGCCGTGGCGCTGGGCGCCATGTACGCCGCCGCGCTGGCAGGGTACCAGAGCGCGCTGATGGCGCCCACCGAAATTCTGGCGCGGCAGCATCTGGAAAGCGCGCAGCGGGTGCTGGAGCCGCTGGGTGTTCGCTGCGGTCTGCTGCTGGGCGGCATGAAAGCGGCGGAAAAACGGGAAGCGCTGGCGCAGACGGCTTCCGGCGCGTGGCAGGCGGTGATCGGCACCCATGCGCTCTTATCGGATGCCGTGCGCTATCAGAAGCTGGGGCTGGTCATCACGGATGAACAGCACCGTTTCGGTGTGCGGCAGCGCAGGGTGCTGTCTGATAAGGGAACGGAGACGCCCAACGCGCTGGTCATGTCGGCCACGCCCATTCCCCGTTCGCTGTCGCTGGTGCTTTACGGAGATCTGGATCTGTCTGTGGTGGATGAAATGCCGCCCGGCCGCACGCCTGTGACGACCCGTATCGTGCCCGAAAGCAAGCGGGAAGGGCTGTACGGCTTTATCCGTCAGGAGGTGGCCGCGGGTCGGCAGACCTATATCGTCTGTCCGCTGGTGGAGGAGAATGAAACGCTGAACGTGCGGTCGGCGCAGCAGACCTTTGCTGAACTGTCGGGAGGCCCCCTCCGGGGATTGCGGCTGGGCGTGACCTACGGCGAGCAGGATCCGGCGGAAAAGGACAGAACCCTGACGGCGTTCGCCCGGGGCGAAATGGATGTGCTGGTGGCGACCACCGTCATTGAGGTGGGGGTGAACGTGCCGAACGCGACGGTCATGGTCATTGAGAACGCCGACCGTTTCGGATTGTCCCAGCTGCATCAGCTGAGGGGCCGGGTCGGACGGGGCGCGGAGAAAAGCTGGTGCTTTCTCATGGCGGAAAAAAATGAACGGCTGGATGCATTGTGCGCGACAAACGACGGGTTTGAAATTGCCCGCCGGGATCTGGCGCTGCGGGGACCGGGCGATTTTCTGGGCACCCGCCAGCACGGCGAGGCTTCCCTTGCGTCCCTTGCGCTGGCAGGCAACGGGAAGGTGCTGGAGGAGACCCACCGTTGCCTGAAGGAACTGCTGACGCCGGTATACGCGGACGAATGGGCGGCGGTGCGCGCGCAGGCGGTTCGTTTTCTGGGCAAACGGATGGAGCAGGTGGCCATGAACTGAAAAAGCCGCATCTGCGGCTTTTTTTTCGTGCAATGAAACAGGGGGTGAAAATCGACCGTCCAAACGGAAGGGCGGACGTCGTGCCGCCCCCCTGTTGAAGGGGAAAAGGGTTATTCCCGCAGCGCCTTGGGTGAACAGCCGTACATTTTTCGGAAAGCCCGCAGGAAGGCGGTGTAATCTGAAAAACCGCTGGCCTGCGCGGACAGAAGCACCGGCTCGCCGCTGCGGATGCGCGCGGCGGCGGCGATGAGCCGTTTTTGCAGAATGTACTGGTGCACAGTGCACCCGGTGCGGCGGCGGAAGGCGTGCATCAGGTAGGAAGGGCTCAGGTAGAAGCGCCCGGACAATTGCTCCACCGACAGATCTTCCTGAAGATGGTGGTTGATGTAGGCCAGCATTTCATTGAAGCGGGGATCGGAGGTGACCGCGTCGCCGATGGCGGAAGCAGGCTGGGTCATGTGCGGGCTCAACTCCAGCAGAAACTGGAGCAGGTACGTATCTGCCATCAGCCCGTGCCCGTCAAATTCCGCCTTGGCGCACCGCTCCACCTGAGACAACTGGTCGATCATGGTCTGTCTGCGGGCGGGGGAGGGACGGTACAGGCCGCTGCCGGCAGGGTGGGGACGGGCAAAGATCCGCGTCAGCGCTGGTTCGCGGAAGGCGGCAAGATATTCGTCTTTGATCCATAGAATGTACCGTTCGTACACGCTTTCACCGTGGAGTCTGGACTGATGGATCTGATGGCGGGGAATGACGAGCATGTCGCCCGGCTCCAGACGGTAGGCGCTGCCCTCCATGACGTAGGTGACGTGGCCGGTCAGGCAGAAAATGAGTTTGTGAAAGTCATGGCTGTGGGTGTCAAAGTCCAGATCCCGTTGGTCGCTGGAGTGAAAAAGACGGTAGTTCTCGTGCAGATAACCCCGATTGACGACGGACATGCAGACCTCCATTCAGCATTTTTTGCAGTATTATGGATATATAATACACTGTTCAGTGCAAAAAAGCAATGCTATAATGGCAAAGTGCTGGAAAACATCGGATGAAAGCTCAATGTAAAAGACGGTGAGGGATCAAGCATGAAAAAGTTTCTGAAGCAGTACTGGTTCATTCTCAGCATGCTCACGGCCATTGTGGCCGGCTGTGCGGTCGGCGCGGTGTGGCCGGGGGCGACCTGTCTGGAACCGCTGGGTACCGTGTTTATCAATCTGATGTTCTGCGTGGTGGTGCCCATGGTGTTCTGCTCCATCGCTTCCGCCATCGCCAATATGAAAAGCATGCGCCGCGCGGGGAAGATCATGGGAACCACTGTCGCCACGTTCATGGTGACGGCCGCCATCGCTGCGGTGGTCATGTATGCGGTGTGCCGCCTTGTTCCGCTGGTAACGGGTTCCTACGACCCGCCGGAGGGAGAGGTGGGCAGCGTGTCGTTTTCGGACATGATCGTCAACTTTTTCACCGTGTCTGACTTTACCGCGCTGTGGAGCCGTAAAGCCATGCTGCCGCTGATCGTGGCGGCGATCATCTTCGGTTTTGCCGTGCAGTGGTCGGGCGGCGCGGAGACGCCGGTCGCCAAAGTGCTGACCAGCCTGACGGACTGTCTGATGAAGACGGTGAAAATCATCACCTACTACGCGCCCATCGGCTTTTTCGGCTTCTTCGCCTACCTGGTCGCCTATTACGGCCCGCAGCTGATCAGCGACTATTCCCGGACGCTGCTGGTGTACTACGTGCTGTCCTTTGTCTACATGTTCGCGTTCTTCCCCCTTTACGCCCATTTCGGCGGCGGCAGGGGCGGCGCGCAGACCATGATGCGGCACCTGTTCCGCCCGGCGGCGGTGTCGTTTGGCACCTGCTCTTCGGTGGCGACCATTCCGACCAACATGGATGTGGCGGAGGAAACGGGCATTTCCTCTGACGTGGCGGACATTGTCATTCCCATGGGCGCCACCATGCACATGGACGGTTCGGCCATGTCCGCCATCATCAAGGTCGCGTTTCTGTTCGGTATTTTCGGTATGGACTTTACCGGGGGGAGAGCCATTGCGGCCATTCTGATCTCGGTATTTTCCTCCGTGGCCATGAGCGGCATTCCCGGCGGCGGCGGGGTGGGCGAACTGGTTCTGTGCACCATTTTTTTCCCGGATCAGATGGCGGTGGCGTATCCCATTGCCATTGCGCTGGGCAATCTGGTAGATCCGCCGGCGACCATGGTCAACGCTGCCGGCGATTATGTTGCTGCGTTCATCGTGTCCCGCTTTGTGGATGGAAAGGACTGGCTGCAGAAAAAGCTGCAGGCCAGAAAATCCTGAAAGTAAAGCCCCGCACATTTTTCAGAAAGACAGGCCTCCGCTCTGGGCGGAGGCTTTTTTGCGCATTTTTTTCCTGCGGGCGGGCATGCTAAACGGCGAGGTGAGAGCATGCTCTATCTGCAATTAAAGGAACGGGTGATCCTTCTCCCCGGGCAGCGGCTGACGGTGGGCGATCTGGCCGACGGGGTAGGAGAAGGCGCGGCGGAGGCGATGAAACAGCCGGTGCCCTGTTGGCTGAATACGGGGGTGTGGCGGCTGCCTGCCGCTGCGCTTGTGCAGGCCGTGCTGCCCGTATGCGGGCAGGTGACGACACTGGGGCCGGCGGAGGTCATGGTGCATGTGCAGGCGGAGAAAAAGCGCGCCGCAGGCGGGCTGCGGACGGCTGCAGCGTTCACGCTGCTGTTTCTGGGCAGCGCGCTGGCCATCACATGGTTTCATGCGGACGTGGGCATGCGGGAGGCACAGAGCGCTTTTTTCCGGCTGCTGGCAGGCCGGGAACCGTCAAATCCGTGGCTGATGACGGTGCCCTACGCGCTGGGCGTAGGGCTGGGGGTGAGCTTTTATTATGCCCTGCTGCCGGGTAAAAAAACGGTGTCTCCGCTGGAGGTGAAGCTGGCGGAATACAAGCAGAAGACCGAGCAGCAGGCGGCGAGGATACCATGACGGAGGCGCTGACGGGGCTGCTTTTTGGCGTGACGCTGGGGTTGAGCGTTTCGCCCATGTGGCTGCTGTTAAACCTGCCCCAGCGTACGTCGGACGTGCTGGACGGGGGGAGCATGGCGCTGTGCGCGCTGGCGCTGACGCTGGGTGCGGCGCTGGGCGCGGCGGAGCCATTCTCCGCGGGGCTGGGCGTCCTGGCGGGCGTCGCCGGTATGCTGGCGGGGGGCATGTTCACCGGCATGCTGGCGGCCGGGCTGACGGAGGCGCTGGAGGTCATTCCGGCGCTGTATACCCGTCTGGGCATCGCGCAGAGCATGAGAAGCGCGGCGTGGGCGCTGGCGCTTGGCAAGACTGCGGGCGCAGTGCTGGCGCAGGCACTGGTCAAATAAAAGGAAAAGGGTGATGCGGCATGATGCGCCGAGCGGAATTTCCCCATCCTCTGGATCATTTGCCCCGCCCCGGCAATCGTGAGACCCGGAGCGGACTGTTTTCCCATGGTGCGGGCAGGCAGAAAAAGGAGGAGGAACATGGGTAACGAGACGAAAGCCCGGCAGAAGGCCGACCCGGTATGGAAACAATATGCGGCGCTGGTGCGCAAATGGACGCCCAAGTCCAAACTGGGACAGGGGTGTCTGCGTGCATTCTGGGTAGGCGGAGTGATCTGCATGCTGGGGCAGGCCTTTGCCGATATCAGCGCTGCCGTGCTGAAACTGTCCAGCGGGGCGGCGGCCATGTTCGGCAGCGTTACGCTGGTGTTTTTGACGGCGCTGCTGACGGGCATCGGTGTTTTTGATAAAATTGCCCGCTATGCCGGCGCGGGCACGCTGGTGCCCATCACCGGCTTTGCCAATGCCATGGTTTCCCCTGCGATGGAATTCAAGCCCGAGGGATGGGTGCTGGGGACGGGCGCGCGGCTGTTTACCATTGCAGGTCCCGTACTGGCATACGGCATCTGCGCGTCGGTGATCGCGGGGCTTTTGTATGCGTGGATCGGATGGTGAACGGGATGGAAAAACGTTTTTTCGGTGAACAGAGCATCCGTTTTGAACGAAAACCGTATCTGGCGGCGGCAGCATCCGTCGTAGGACCGAAAGAAGGGGCGGGGCCGCTGGGCGGCAGCTTCGACCGGGTACTGGACGACGCCAAGTGGGGGCAGGACTCCTTTGAACAGGCTGAGCGGGCCATGTTTCGGGAAGCGTGTGAAATGTGCGTCCGCAAGGCGCATGCGGATCTGCGGGATGTGCGCTGCCTGCTGGGCGGCGATCTGACCAACCAGATCATGGCCGCGTCGCTGGCGGCACGGGAACTGGAGCTGCCTTTTTTTGGACTGTACGGCGCCTGCTCTACCCTGACGGAAAGCCTGCTCATGGGCGCCATGCTGGTGGACGGGGGATATGCGGATCGGGTCGTGTGCGCGGCGGGGAGCCACTTCTGCACGGCGGAGCGCCAGTACCGCTTTCCTCTGGAATACGGAAACCAGCGCCCTCCGGCGGCGCAGTGGACGGTGACGGGCGCGGGAGCGTATCTGCTGGCGGAGGAAGGCGAAGGACCGCGGGTGACCATGGGCACCGTGGGACGGGTGGTGGATCTGGGCGTGACGGACGCCAACAATATGGGCGCGGCCATGGCGCCCGCCGCTGCGGATACGCTGCTGAAGCATTTTGCGGACACGGGGCGGTCGCCGGCGGACTATGACTGCATTGTGACCGGCGATCTGGGCGAGGTGGGCAGCCATATTCTGTATGAGTTGCTGTCGCACAGCAAGGTGACGCTGAATGAGAAAAAGCACATGGACTGCGGGCGGATCATCTTTGACACGTCGCAGGACGTGCACGCGGGCGGGAGCGGCTGCGGCTGTATTGCCAGCGTGCTGGGTGCTGCGCTGCTGCCCAAGCTGGCCTCCGGCGCATGGCGGCGGGCGGCGGTTATGGCGACCGGCGCGCTGCTGAGCCCCACCACCAGCCAGCAGGGGGAGAGCATACCGGGGGTGGCGCACCTGATCGTGCTGGAGGGAAAAGAAACATGCTGATCACATACTTGAAGGTCTTCTTCTGCGGCGGCGCGCTGTGCGCATTGGGAGAGGTGCTGGTGCTCCGGACGAAGCTGACCCCGGCCCGCATTCTGGTGTGCTACATTCTGCTGGGGGCGGTGCTCAGCGCGGCGGGGATCTATGGTCCTTTTGCCCGTTTTGCCGCCGCCGGGGCGACCGTGCCGCTGACCGGTTTCGGTCATGCGCTGGCGCAGGGCGCGATTCAGGCCGTGCAGGAACAGGGATGGCTGGGTGCCTTTACCGGGGGACTGACGGCGACGGCGGGCGGTATTGCGGCGGCGGTGCTCTTCGGCGTGCTGACGGCGATGTGCTTTCACCCCAAACCCAAGGACTGAAACGGCCGGGCAGGAATAAAACGAATGCGGTGCATTGCCGCGCCATATTCCTGTGAAAAAAGGCTGAAAGGACGCACGAAGGGTCAGACTGTATTCGAAAACGCACCAGCCGGCGGGCTGCGCCCTGCGGGTTTTATGGCAGCGGCGCAGGGAGGCAAGCGACCTTCCGAATGCGCCAAAGGCGGCCTGAGCCTGAAAACGACATCAGAAAAACGGTTCCCGGTCGTACATGAACCGGGAACCGTTTTTTGAGTGCGGCGAGGCGAAATACCGTATGCGCCGCAGGGTACGTTACAGCTGGTTGATGGTGTTGAACAGCTTGCGGTTGAAGTGCCGCTTGGAGGCCAGCGCCTTGTCGATAGGCATGTGGAAGGTGCGGCCATTTTTGACGCCGATGACCTGATTGCTGACGCCGGCGTGGAGCAGATGCACCGCCATGGCGCCCGCTTCAAAGGCAAAGGCGCTGTCGCGGGCAGTGGGGGTGCAGCCGCGCTGGGTATAGCCCACCACGGTAGAACGCACCTCCACCATGCCGCACTTGCGCTTGAGCACGCTGGCAAAGCGGTTGGAGGACATGGGTTCGCCGGGGAACACCTGCTTGCCGTAGGGCTGCAGGAATTTGTACACGTCAAAGGGCTTCATGGATTCCCAGCAGCCCTCGGCCACCACCACCGTGGCGCGGGTGTTGCCCAGCGCCAGCTGACGGTTGAGCTGAGCGGCCACGCCGTCCACGGACCACTTCACTTCGGGCACCACCAGAATTTCCGCGCCCGTGGAGGCGGCGGTCATCAGGGCGATGTCGCCGCAGTGGCGACCCATCACTTCCACCACATGGGGACGGTCGTGGGAACGGGAGGTGGCGCGGATGGCGCGCACAGCGTCCACGCACACGTTTACGGCGGTGTCGTAGCCCAGGGTCATTTCGGTGTAGGCCAGATCGTTATCGATGGTGCCGGGAATGCCGATGCAGGGGATACCCAGCTCGCACAGGCGCATGGCGCCGTTGAAGCTGCCGTCGCCGCCGATGACCACCAGACCCGCCACATCCATGGCGCGCAGGTTTTTCGCGGCGCGGGCGCGCACTTCAGGGTTCATGAATTCGGTGCACCGGGCGGTGCGCAGATAGGTGCCGGGCAGATCGGCAATGTCCAGAAAAGTGTTCAGATCCAGATGGATAAAATCATCCTCCGGCTTTTCGGACAGACCCAGCAGACCGTTATAACCCCGCTTGATGCCCAGCAGGGGCATGTTCAACGCGGCGGCATTGCGCGCAACGCTGACAACGGCCGCGTTCATTCCGGGGCTGTCGCCGCCGCTGGTCAATACTGCAATATTCGGCATGTTTTTTCTCTCCTTTTGCGCTGGTCACAGCAGCAGGTTTTTTTCGATCAGAAGCTGCTGCGCCTCCGTCGCCTCTGCGCTTGGAACCATGATCTCATAATAGTTTTCTTCGGAGGATACACTGCGGTACACCTGTCTGAGACGCACCAGAAAGCCCTCCTGCTCCAACGAGGAAAGAATATCCTGTGCGTGGCTTTCGCTGCGCGCCATGTGGATGACCTTCCAGCCGGCAGTCGTGGGCATGTGAAAAACCTCCTTCATGTACGCCGGTGTACGGCGCACACTTTGTTATTATAGCATGCCGCGCACACAAAATCCATCCTGCACCGTGCCTTTTTTGAAAAAAATTTGCGGATTTGGAGGAAAAAACAGGCGTGCCGAAGAAAAAATAAAGTCAGGACTGAAGGACGCGCGGAAAACGGTCTGGAGATGCCGTGGGGAGCGTCGCCTGGCGGTTGGCGCCTTGAACGAAAAACGGAAGCATGACGGTGCGGGGAGACAGAAATGACGCGGGAAACGGCAGGGGCGGAAAGACGGGTGGCGCGGGCGTTGTCCATGGCCATAGAACAGCCGACGGTGGCAGGGGGCGATCTGACGCCTTTTCTGCGGCTGCATGCCATGCTGCGCGCGCTGTTTCCCCGTTTCTTTGAGGCGGCAAGGGTGCGTACGGTGGACGGCGGGGCGCTGCTCTGCTGCCTTCCCGGGCGAAGGAGCGCCAGACCGCTGCTTTTTTTGTCCCATCTGGACGTATACCCTGTTCGTCAGGGGGAAGGATGGCAACACCCGCCCTTTGAAGGCGCGGTGACGGGCGGTTATGTATACGGCCGGGGCAGTCTGGACATGAAAGGACATCTGATCGCCCTGCTGACGGCGGCGGAAAGCCTGCTGGAAAAAAACGGAAGGCCGCAAAACGACGTCTGGTTCGCCTTTTCCTGCGATGAAGAGGTGCGCGGCACGAGCATGGGGCATATGTGCGACATCCTGCTTCAGGAGGGGGTGCGCCCTGCGTTCGTGCTGGACGAGGGCGGCGCGGTCACCCGGCTGGAGCGCATGTGCGTGTCGCCGGCCGCGCTGATTGGCGTGGAGGAAAAGGGACATCTGCGTATGACCCTGACCGACCCTGCGGACGGAGATGCGGCGCGGCTGCTGCGCGCTGCGGAAAAGCTTCTGCGGATGCGCTTCCAGGCCGGACTGACACCGGTAACGCTGGATATGCTGGCGGCTCTGTCGCCCATTATGAACGGTTCCAGACGGTTGGCCGCCGCGCATCCGTGGCTGTGCAGAAGCGCGCTGCTCAGGGATCTGAACCGTACCGTGTACGGACGCTCCCTGAGTCAGACCCGGCTGGCCATCAGCAGACTGAGCGGGGACGCGCACCGGGGCGAGGCGGCCGGGGTGACCTTCGAGGCCTCCGTGCTGCCCGGCGACAGCGCCGCCTCCATGCTCAAGCGGATGGAGCGGATGCTGGCACAGGACGGCGTGCTGCTGACGGTGGAGCAGTTTGACGAACCCAGCGCCACCTCGCCCTGCTGCGGCGCGGCATGGGATGCGCTGACCACGGCGGTGCAGGTGCATTTCCCGGGCGTGCCCTGCGTGCCTTATCTGCTCACCGGCGGGTCGGACGCCCGCCGCATGGAACGGGTGTGTCCGTTCATTTACCGTTTCAGCCCCTTCAGCCTGACCGCGTCGGACATTGCCCTGATGCACAGTCCCAATGAAAAAATCAGCGTGGAAAATCTGGTGCGCGGCGTAGCTTTTTTCAAGCAGATGCTGCTGGCGTAAGGCGGCGTTTGCCGGCGGATGCCGGCGCAGGCAGCCTTTTGGTGAAAATAAAGAAAAAGCCCGGTCTGACCTGCGGAACGGGCTTTTTTGATTTGCCTGCGCGATCCGGCTGTTAAGGCTCTGTCTGGGCGACGCGAACCGTGATCTCCACGTCCGTGTGCTTCTCATATACCGCTTTCCAATCAAAGAGCTGCCAGTCTTCCAGCCGGGCAAAACGGCGCGCAGCCAACGCGCCGAATCCGAGAGCGTCGCAGCGGATGCGCCGCAGATGGGTCATCAGCGCGCCTGCCGCTTCCTGAAAGGCGGTCTCTATCATGGCGGGCGTCACGTTTGCGCCCATCACGGGCGAGGCGTTCAGGGAAACGCTCAGGCAGAGCACAGGGGCGTCCAGCGGTCCGGAAAGAGACAGCCGGGCAGGACGTCTGTGGGTCAGGGAAACGTAGCCGCCCGACGTTTCCAGAAATATGGAGACGATGCCCCCTTGCAGAAAGCGGCACAGGGAGGTCTCAAAACCGGTCAGAAAGCCGCTGAGCGTCCTGCCGTCCAGCGCCGCCGCACCCATATAATCGACCTGCTCGCTGGTTTTTTCAGGCAATTGCCCCGCCAGACCGTCCATGGCCTGCCCGGATAAGGCGGGCAGCGCCACATCCTGCGCTGTGGCCGCCAGAATGAGCAGCGCGTCCTGACCGGGATCCTGACTCAGGCTGCGGGCGGCGTGCAGCGATGTGTATGGAATAATCCCCTTGCGGCTGCTGGACTGGAGCGTTGCGTCCAGCGAACGGCTCAGACGGGTGCCAATGTCCGGCTCCAGATCGCGTATGATCGAGCCGACCGACTCGCGGCATACGATCATGGCCGCCTGCACTCGCATACCGGCGGTTTTATCCAGCTCGTCAAGCAGTTCGGGGTGGGCGCGCAGCGCCTGCTGGCTGACCAATATGGCGCGGGTCTGGGCGTAGCTGAGGGTGCGGGGACTGGCGGCACGCAGCAGCACCAGCATTTCCGGCAGGCTGTCTCCCTGCGCGGCCAGCGTCATGTAACGGCCGGACGCGCCGGAGGGGTCGGAGGATGCGTTCTTCTCGGCGTAGGTGGGGGATTTGACGGTCAGGACGATCTGGCCGTTTTCGGCAAGATCAACGCCCAGCACCACGCAGAGCAGCTGCTCCTCCGGACCGTACCGGCTGCAGCCGGCAAAGAGCAGAAGCGCGGTCAGCAGCAAAAGGGACAGGATGCGCTTCATGGCACGCTCCTTTTCTTCCACAGCGCACGCGCGCCGAGGGATACGCCCATCATCAGCAGCGATAGCGCCCATGGCGCGGCGCGCCACGGAAAAAGGCGCACGAAAAACGCCTGTACGTCCACATCCAGCCATGCGGCGGGCGGCACGGCGGCGACGCACAGCAGCAGTTTCACCGGCGCGGACACACGCCGCCTGCCCCCAGTGAGGAGGATGGCGCTCCGGGACAGCGCGCAGGCGCAGGTCAGCAGAAAGAGAAAAAGCAGCGCGCACACATACAGGTTCCAGAAAAAGATGGAGGAGGAAAGGTGGGCGGGTAGCATCATCAGTACGCCCGGGGTGTCCGGCTCGCTCAGCAGAGGCTCGGGCAGCAGGTAGGCGTACATGCCCGCCATGAGCGTGCCAAAAAGCACTGCGCCCAGAAAAGGCAGAAATGCCTTCGCACCTTTTTCATTCCCCCGGCGCGCCGTCATGTCGCTGCCTGGCAGCAGGCAGGGAAGGCAGGCGGAGCCCAGACCACCGCACAGAAACAGCGCACCCCGCAGAATGGACGGCGCCCCGTGTCCCAGAAGCGGGAAAAGGTGCCCTGCATCGCCCTGCGGAAACAGGTTCAGCACGGATAAAAGCACTGCGCCCAGCATGGGGATAAAAGCCCAGCCGCCCAGCCGGGGCAGGACGAAGGGGTTGGTATTCCAGAGGGAGGCGAAGCATACCGCCGCGCCCATAACGGACAGCATGGGTCGGCTCAGCAGTGGGAGCAGGGTGGAAGCGACGGAGACGAACGCGCTCAGGGACATCTGCGCGTCGATCAGCAGGGTCAGGGACAGCACGATCTCCGCCGTGCGGCCGACAGGCCGTCCCAATGCGCCGCACAGAGGGCTTTCGCCGGCGCGTCCGGCGTTTTTTGCAAGAAAGCGTGCGGCAAAGAAGAAGGCGGCCACGGGAAAAAGGGTGATGAGAATGCTCAGATACGTGGGTGTGGACACCTGAAAAAACAGGTGAAAGCACGCGCCCCAGCCGGTCTGCATGGCGACGGAAAGGGCGGAAAGCCGGTACTGATCC
Organism: uncultured Clostridia bacterium; assembly: GCA_934662505.1. Lineage (GTDB taxonomy): Bacteria > Bacillota > Clostridia > Christensenellales > Aristaeellaceae > SVGT01. Next base: position 274,766 of record CAKUKE010000001.1, read on the forward strand.
CTTCGGCAGGCCTGCCAGCGCTGGGACAGCTGACTTTCCCGGGAATGGACGGCGGTGCGGGTCTGCATGTCTGTCACGGTTCATTTCCTCCTTCCGTGCTGCGCCCATGCGCGCATGGAGCCGTCCACCCTGCGCATGTGCCGGGGGCTGGCCAGCGCGCCCCGCAGACGCTGCCGCCAGATGGGCAGGCGCAGGACGGTGTCCGGGTTGGCGGGACGCACGGGCGACACGGGCAGCGCGGCGGGGTAGCCGAGGCTTTGCAGTCCGCAGGCCTGCACCGCCAGAAAAAACAGACCGCCGATCAGCCCGACCAACCCCATCAGCCCGGCGAGAATCAGAAGAAACAACTGGGCGATCAGAAGGGACAGCGTCAGGGCATAATTGGGCGCGGTATAGCAGCCCAGTCCGCTCAGCGCTACCACCACGATGACCAACGGACTGACCAGATCCGCCGTAATGGCGGCCTGACCCAGAATGAGGCCGCTGACGATGGACACGCCGCTGCCCAAAATGCCGGGGACGCGGGCAGAGGCCTCGTTGATCAGGTTGAACACCAGCATCATCAGCACCATGGAAAAAAACAGGGACAGGGGCACCCGGCTTTGCCCCTCCAGCACGGAGGTCATCAGCGACACGGGCATCCCCTCAATGTGAAACAGGGAAAGGGCGATGTACAGTGCGGGCAGGGTCAGGGACAAAAGCATGCCGGCCAGCCGTATCAGCCGCAGGAAGGAACCATACTGCCAGCGCAGGGAGGTGTCGTCCGGGGAATGGTACTGATGGGTCAGGGTGCAGGGCATGACCAGCGCGTAGGGCGCGTTTTCCATCAGCAGGATCAGCTGCCCCTCCACAAGAAAGCTGCACGCCCGGTCGGGACGCTCGGTAGTGAGCGCCTGAGGGAGGAGCGCAAAGGGCTGATCCTCCAGCAGCTGCTCCAGCACGCCCATGTCCGCCACGTAATCCGTCCGGCATAGACGCAGACGGCGGCGCATTTCCGCCACCGTCTCCGCGGGCGCGGCGGAGGCAAGGAAAACAAGCGCCATTTTCTTGGGGATACGGTCGCCGACGGTCAGGGTCTCACAGATCAGTTCGGGGGTATGCATCATGCGCCGAAGCAGCACCAGATTGTCCTTGAGGGATTCGTTAAAGCCTTCGTGTGAACCGGTCAGCACCGTTTCGCCGGTCGGCTGCCCCAGCGGGCGGTGAGTAAACCCCTTCACGTCAAAAAGCAGGGCGCCCTCCATCCCGGGGCACAGGAGCGCCGCGTCCCCACTGAACACGCTGTCCAGCACCTGCTCTGCATGCATGGTATGGTTGACGGCCTCCACGGGCAGCACGGTGTTTTGCAGGTGATCCGCCATGTCCGCGTCCTCCGGCGGCGGAGCCGCGCGCTGACAGGGAAAAATGACGCAGCGGGCAATGACCGCGCCGTCGGCCATTCCATCCAGATAGATCACCATTCCCTCCCGTCCCGCGACCGTCAGCGGCCGGAAATGTACGTCCTCGTTTTCATCGGCGCGGGTCAGGGCGCGGAGCAATTGCACCTTTTGGGCATAATCGCAGGTCAGAGGCGGCGTGCAGGCCATGGGAGACACCTCGTTTTTTCCAGAATATGAACGTTCAGAGTATGCGGAAAAAACGCCTGCGATATACAAAAAAACAGCCGGCCGGCGGCCGGCTGTCAGACGGATCTCGATGCTGATCTGTCCAGTATGGGGGACTGTGAAAAGCGGACGACCGCTCATGTGCGGGCGGGCAGTCCGGGGAAGCAAAAGGGTCAGGGGCAGATTACGATCTCGGTTTCCGGCAGCAGAATCTGCAGCTTTTGAAAAATGCCCGTCCGGTCGGTGCCGAGAAGCAGCATGCAGGCGGATTCCCGCCGGGCGTAGTCCGCAATGACTGCGGGCACGTCGGCGCCGCTGAGAATGTTCATTTCCGCATCCGCTTCGTGCGCCAGAGAAAACAGATAGTTCAGCGCCTCCGCAGCATCCGGGTTGCCCAGCATGGACTTGCCGTCGCCCACGTGTATCACGTGCAGCGGGGTGTGCAGACGCGCGGCCTCCTCACGACCGCGGTCGATCAGCCGGGCGCATTCCCGCTGACGGGTCACGCATACCAGTACACAGCCTTTTTCGGACATGACGGCTCCTTTTTTACAGCATTGTTCAGGCTGCCTCCCACGCGCCCACCTGCTTATCGTGGGCGGTCAGGGTCAGTTTGTCCCCTGCATGCCAGTCAGGCCTGGGGAGGTTGGCGTCATAGTAGAACAGACGGTCGTCCTTGTCGTCCGCCGGGTCGCCCACGCTGATCAGCAGGGGATAAAAGGAGACCCCTTCCCGCAGGACGGGGGTGTCCTCCATGCGCTTGAAGACGCCCTGCGTGACATGGGTGCGGCCGTAGAGGACGCTGCCGATGTGCCGGCCGTAGGCGATGACCGGGTACAGCAGAAGCCCGTAGCAGAAGATGAGACCGCTGCCCAGCACGATGGTCAGCACAATGGTCAGCAGCTTGATGCGGACAAAAAACGACCACACAACGGCTGCCAGCATGAAAAGCGCGGGAACGCCCACGGCACACAGACGTTTTTTCAGTTGAAGACGGTTGGCCTGATAATCCTGATCCGTATACATAAAAGGCGCTCCTTTGATCCACAAATTCACACCCTTATCATACCGCAAAACGGCAGGAATGTACAGTGCAAAAAGATGGCGTGAATGTGACAGCGCCCCCTCCGCCCCCGCCGGACGTCCGGCGGGGCGGGCGGGAACGTCACAGCAGGATGCACACAATGCCTCCTTCGCCCTCGTTGAGCATGCGGGAAAGGGCGGTCTGCACCTTTTCCTGCGTGTCGGCGGGCAGACGGTTCATTTTGCTCTGCAGGCTTTCCTGCACCAGCTCCTTGAGGGATTTGCCGAAGAAGTTGGTGCTCCAGAGCAATTGCGGATCCTGACGGTACTGGGCCTGCAGATACTGGACAAATTCCTGACTCTGGGCCTCGCCGCCCAGAACGGGGGTGATTTCCGTTTCCACCTCGGAACGCACCAGGTGCAGGGCGGGCGCGCTGGCGTGCAGACGCACCCCGTAGCGGGTTCCCTGCCGGGCCAGTTCCGGCTCGTCCAGCGCGATCTCCTCCATGGAGGGCAGCACCAGCCCGTATCCCGTCTGGCTGACCGCCCGCAGTGCGCCGGCCATACGGTCGTATTCCCGTTTTGCGGTCATGAGGGATTTGAGCAGAGACAAAAGCTGGGCGTCGCCGGTGATCTCCGCGCCGCACTGTTCGCTGAGCACCTGATTGAACAGCCCATCGGCGGCAGGCAGGGTAAAGGACACCGTGCCTTCGCCGGGCAGCGTCATTTCATTCTGCGGTGTTTTAAGGTAAGGGGAGGCGGCGAAGGCGGCGGCGGCCTTATCCTTGTCCCGGAGGGTGTGCAGACGGCCGGAGAGGGCGCGCAGCAGGGTCATCACGTGCTGCACCAGCCAGTGATCCTCGTCCAGCGCATCCACCCAGGCGGGCAGGTCAAAGTGAACCTCGCGGAGGGGGAAGGACAGGAGCATGTTGGCCAGCAGCGCCTGCGTATCTGCGCCGCTCATGTCCCGGGCGGACAAAAGGGTGACGGGGGCGTCGTACTTTTCCGTCAATTCCGCCTGCAGCGCCTGCGCCTCGGCGCTTTCGGGACGGGCGGAATTGAGCACCAGCGAGAAGGGCTTGCCCGAAGCCTTCATCTCCCGGACGGATTCTTCCTCGGCGGCGACGTAGTTCTGTCTTGGAATGTCGGCGACGGTGCCGTCGCAGGTGACGATGAGTCCCAGTGTGGCGTGATCCTGCATGACCTTGCGGGTGCCCAGCCGCGCCGCCTCCTCAAAGGGAATGTCCGCGTCCGACCAGGGGGTGGACACCATGCGCGCATCCTCGCCCGCCATGGCGCCCGGCACCATGAACCCGACGCTGTCCACCAGCCGCACCCGTGCGGACAATTGTCCGTCCAGATCGATATCCGCAGCCCCTTCGCCGGGAATGAACTTGGGCTGGGTGGTCATGACGCTGCGGCCGGAGGCAGACTGGGGCATTTCGTCCTGCGCCCGGTCCCTGCGGGGGCCGGGCGGCATCAGCGGCAGCACGGTTTTCTCCATCAGCGCCTTGATCAGCGTGCTTTTGCCGGTGCGCACGGGTCCTACCACCCCGATGTAAATATCGCCCTGGGTGCGTCCCGCAATGTCACGGTACAGCGAATAGCCGCTTTTTTCTTTTTCAGCGCCGTCCTCCGGCGCCAGCGCCCGCTCCCGGGCGGGAAGCATTTCGCTCATTTTTCTTCCTCCTTCACGTTCTCCGTCACGGGAATGTATGCCCTGCCGGCGGCGAATATGTGAAGAAAACGTAAAAATACGGCGCGGGAAGAAATTGTGACTTTATTGTTGCGAAAAAATATGATATAATGACCGGGCGGATCGTTTACGGAGCGGTCTGCACAGGTGAAAGGAGAACAAAATGGCGAGAAACAGGCAAGGCGGGCCTCAATATAAAAAAGATAATCGCATGGCGTGGCTGGTCGCGTTCTGCGTGGTGCTGGGGGCGCTGGTGCTTCTGATGCCCAAATCGCCCGTGGTGGTGGCGGTAAACGCCGGCGCTTCGGACGACGGCGGGACGGCGGGCACGGGCGGATATAAAGGACTGCGTATTACGGAGGTCATGTCCGACAATGCCAGCGCGCTCCCGGACGAAGAAGGACGGTTCAGCGATTTTCTGGAGTTGACCAATACCACTGAAAATGCGATCAATCTGAAAAATGTGGGGTTGTCCAACCGGTCGGATCGCATCAGCTTTCTTTTTCCTGAAATGACGCTGGCGCCCGGGGAGCGGGTGGTCGTGTTCTGCGACAAGACCAATCAGAACGACCCTGCCGGACCGCTGCACGCCAAGTTCAAGATTTCCTCTTACGGCGAAGTGCTTTTCGTGTTTGATCCGAACGGCGTGGCGGTGGATCAGGTGACCGTGCCGACGCTGAATGTCAACGAGAGCTACGCGCTGGGCGAGGACGGCGCGTTTTTCAAGACCGACGAGTATTCGCCCGGCTATGAAAACACCCACGAGGGCTACATGGCCTACATGAGCAGCTACACTGTGGAGCCGGGCACGCTGATGCTCAATGAGATCATGGCGGCGCCCCGTTCCGGCATCCGGGACGAGGACGGCGAATTGTCCGACTGGGTGGAACTGTATAACAGCGGCGATACCCCGATCAACCTCAAGGGGCTGGCGCTGAGCGACGACGACAAAAAGCCCGTCAAGTGGGTGTTCCCGGAAAATGCGGTCATTCCCGCCCACGGGTATTACCTTGTGTTCTGCTCGGGGAAGGACAAGGTGGAGCAGTCCACCCTGTACCCCCACACGAATTTTTCCATCAGCGCGGAGCATGAGACCATCGTCCTGTCCACGGTGGCGGGGGTGCTGGTGGATCGGGTGACCATTGACAATCTGGGCAAGGACATGTCCTATGGACGGGATCCTTCCTCTCTGGCATGGCAGGTGTACACGCTGGCGACGCCCGGCGCGGCCAACAACCAGACGGGTGCCAACCGTGCCGACGAATACCTGCGGTCGTCCAACGCGACGGGCGTGTTCATTTCCGAGGTGATGTCCTCCGCAGATCAGGTGACGGCCATTGCGGGGGAAAAGGCCGGCGACTGGGTGGAAATATACAACAGCTCCACCCAGTCCTGGGACATGTCCGGCTGGGGTCTTTCCGACAATATCGGCTGGCCGCGGAAATGGACCTTTCCGCAGGGAACCGTCATTTACCCAGGCGAGTATAAGGTGATCCTGCTGGACAAATCCGAAAATCCCGGCAGCAACGGCGCCCGGCTGCACGCCTCTTTTTCCCTCAAGCGCACGGGGGGCGAGATCATGACCCTGTCGGACGCGGCGGGACGGGTGCTGGACAGATTGTATCTGCCGGAAATCCCCGGCGATACGTCCTACGGAAGAACGCTGGGAGCCGGCGGTTTTTTTTATTATGATACACCCACGCCGGGCGCGGCCAACGGCACGGGCTTTTACGGCTTTGCGCAGAAGCCCGCCTTTTCGCTGCCGGGCGGCCTGTATGAGGGAATCATCACGGTGGAAATGACCGCGCCGGAGGGGACGCACATCCGCTATACAACGGACGGCAGCATCCCTACCGCGCTGAACGGTCAGGAATACACCGAGCCCTTTACCGTGTCCACCACAAAGGTCATCCGCGCCCGCGCCTTCCGGGACGGGCTGCAGCCGTCGGAAACCGTGACCGCCAGTTACATTATGAACACCTATCACAGTCTGGACGTGGTGTCGCTGGTGATCGACCCGGATGAGCTGTGGAATGAGGAGACCGGCCTGCTCACCGTAGGCAAGGATGCGGTGTGTGAAAAGATTCCCTACAAAAACACGGTGTATCGCAAGTTCGGCAAGGTGAACCGTCCTGCATATGTGGAAATGATGGTTCAGGAAACGGGAAAGACGGTCATTTCACAGGGGATCAAGCTGGATCTGATGGGCGACTATTCACTGGATATGCCGCAGAAATCCATGAAGATACGCGCCAATGCTGCCACGGGGAGCAAATACTTCGACTACCCCCTCTTTGAAGACAGACCCTACACGTATTACAAGTCCTTCACCCTGCGCAACAGTGGCAACGACTGCGTATGGACTCGGGTGGTGGACGGGGTGCAGAGCCGCCTGATCGACAAATACATCGATACGGACATCATTACGCTGGCGTGGAAACCCGTGGCGGTGTATATCAACGGCGTGTACTGGGGTCATTACAACATGCGGGAGCGGAAGGACGCCTACTGCATCGCCCAGCACGAGGGGCTTTCCATGGAGGAGGCGGAGAACATCACCATCCTCCGGGCGGGCTCCAAGGAAGTGCAGGGCACCAACGACGCCTACCTTGCCATGCGGGACAAGATCAAGAACGGCTCGCCCAACACCAATCAGGCGGACAGAACCTATCTGGATGAAAACGTCGATGTAAACAGCTATCTGGACTGGTTCGCCATCAAAATGTTCTTCGGCGACAGCGACCCCGGCAACATCATGTTCTACCGGGTGCCGGACGGCAAATGGAAGTGTCTGATCTTCGATATGGACTACGGTCTGTTCAATTCCGGCTTTGACAGCCCCACCTCCTATCTTAAGGATACGGGCATGGGTCTGCAGAAGATCAACAACGTCATCTTCCGCAAAATTCTGGAAGTGGACGAGTACAGAGACCTGTTTCTGACCAAGCTGGGGCTGATTTACCAGACGGTGACGACCGAGGTGATGCAGCAGGAGCTGGACGAATGCGTGGCATGGATCGAAAGCGAAATGCCCATTCACTTTGAACGCTGGGCGGAGTACAACGATAAAAAGATCAACGTGGATTCGCCCCTGACGGCCGACGGCGCCATGCGCTACTGGCGGGAGCGCGTGCGCCGCCTGCGGGAAGAAACCATGGTGATGCGTCCCTACCGTCTCTACGGCTTTGTGCAGGACAGGTTCGGGCTGACCGATGAGGAAATGGTCTACTATTTCGGCGGTTCCCGTCCCCAGAAGCCGGAGCTGTAAGGAATTGACGAAAAAAGGAAAAGGGTATACTATAATAATCAGTACATGAACAGGAAGGGGTTATTCCGACATGAACGCTGCATCGCTTCTCACCGAGGTGCTGACCACCAAGAGCATCGTGAACAATTCCACTTTTTCCGACTGGTTTGCCAACCAGCTGTCCAACTTCACCCCGCTGAACGTGGCGCTGGTGCTGCTGGCGGGGCTGGCGGTGGGGCTGTTCATTTCGCTGGTCTATAAAAAAACCTACCGGGGCGTGCTCTACAGCCCCAATTTTGCCCTGACGCTGATCATGCTGACGCTGGTGACCGCCCCGGTGGTGATGGCCATTGGCTCCAACGTGGCGCTGTCCATGGGCATGGTGGGCGCGCTGTCCATCGTCCGCTTCCGTACGGCTGTGAAGGATCCGCTGGATACGGCCTACATGTTCTGGGCCATCACCATGGGCATCCTGCTGGGTGCGGGGCAGTACCTCATTGCGCTGGTGGTGGTGCTGGGCATTTCCGTCATTTTGCTGGCGCTGTCCTATGTGAAGTTCCGCGAGCCCAACAGCTATCTGCTGGTGCTGCACTTTGACGAATACGCCCAGCAGGACATCGAGGCCGAACTGCGCCGCAGCGTTCGTTCCTACCGTATGCGGTCCAAGACCGTGTCCCGCTCCGGCGCGGAAATGACGGTGGAAGTGCGTATGGAACGGCGGAGCGATCTGGTGGGGCACATGCTGGATATCGAGGGTGTGCATGATGCGACGCTGGTGGCCTGTCAGACAGAGGCGGGTGCGTAAGAAATGGCGCTGCCGCTTCGCCATGAACTGAAATACTTTATCACCCGTACCCAGTACGAGGTGCTTTCCCGCACCCTGCGGGGCGTGCTGACGCTGGATCCTCACGCCGCGGCGCGGGGCGGGGAATATGCCATCCGGTCGCTGTATTTTGACACGGTGTTTGACGACGCATATTACGACAAGATAAACGGCGTCAAGGATCGGGACAAGTACCGTATGCGCATTTACAATTACTCCGACAAGGAAATCTTCATGGAATGCAAGACCAAGGTGGGCGCGTTCATTTCCAAGCGTTCCCTGCAGATTCCCCGGGATCTGGCCGACCAGATGATCGCCGGCGACCCGGACGGGCTGGAGAACACCGCCTCCGGCCTGCTGCGGGATCTGTACCGGGAAATGCGCATCAACCTGCTGCATCCGGTGGTGATCGTGGATTACAACCGGGAAGCTTATCTGCACCCGGCGGAGGAAGTGCGCATCACCTTTGACAAGCGTCTGCGGTCGGGGCTGGGGTCGGTGGACATTTTCAACCCTGATGTGCCCACCGTGCCGGTGCTGGACCGCGAGGAGATCATCCTGGAGGTCAAGTATAACCGGGTGCTGCCGCCCTATCTGGCGGATGTGCTCAGCTTTGCATGCCCGGAGGCGGTGCAGTCCGCCGTGTCCAAATACACCCTGTGCAGACGGTACGAAGGAAAGGAATAAGTGAAAAGGGTAAACCGAAGGTTTGCCCTTTTTTGAAACGGACGGTTCAGTGAAAAGGGAGCGCTGCAAGTGAATCTGACCCAATTGCTGGAACAACTGAAAGGTTCTTCCGCTTTCATGGAAAATGTGACCCGCTGGCAGGTGCTGCCGGCGCGGGAGGCGCGCTTTGCGCCCTGGCCGGAGGGGGTGGACGGGCGTATTCCCGCCGCGCTGGCCCGGCACGGGGTGCAGAAGCTGTACACCCATCAGGCGCAGGCTTTTGAATGCGCCCGGCAGGGGCAGGACTTTGTGGTGGTGACGCCCACCGCGTCCGGCAAAACGCTGTGCTATAACCTGCCGGTGCTGGACGAGATCCTCCGAAATCCGGATGCCCGGGCGCTGTACCTGTTTCCCACCAAAGCGCTGTCGCAGGATCAGGTAAGCGAGCTGTATGAGCTGATCACCCTGATGGGCGTTGATATCAAAACCTTTACCTACGACGGCGACACCCCCGGCGCGGCGCGAAAGGCGGTGCGGCAGGCGGGGCATGTGGTGGTGACCAACCCGGATATGCTCCACAGCGGCATTCTGCCCCATCATACCAAATGGGTCAAACTGTTTGAAAACCTCCGCTATATCGTCATTGATGAGATTCATACCTACCGGGGCGTGTTTGGCAGCAATCTGGCCAACGTGCTCCGCAGGCTTTTGCGGCTGTGCGCTTTTTACGGCAGCCACCCCCAGTTCATTCTGTGCAGCGCGACCATTGAAAACCCGGCCGAACTGGCGGAAAAGCTGATCGGCCGTCCGGTGCGGCTGATCGACGACAACGGCGCGCCCTGCGGGGAAAAACACGTGATTTTCTACAATCCACCGGTGGTCAACGCGCAGCTGGGCATCCGCAAAGGGGTGCTGCCCGAAACCCGGCGCATTGCCAGTATGCTGGTGCAAAACGGGGTGCAAACCATCACCTTTGCCAGATCCCGGCTGCAGGTGGAGGTGCTCACCCGTCAGCTGAAGGCGCTGGTCAGCGACCCGGTAGGCGTGTCCGGCAGGGTGCGGGGCTACAGGGGCGGCTACCTGCCCTCCGAGCGGCGGGACATTGAACGGGGTCTGCGCGCGGGGGATATTCAGGCAGTGGTATCCACCAATGCGCTGGAGCTGGGCGTGGATATCGGTGCGCTGGAGGCCTGTGTGCTGTGCGGGTATCCGGGCACCATCGCTTCCACCTGGCAGCAGGCGGGGCGCGCAGGACGCAGGCACGGGGTGAGCGCCACCTTTTTTGTGGCGTCTTCCGCAGCTATCGACCAGTTCATTGTGACCCATCCGGACTATTTCTTTTCCCAGTCGCCTGAGCATGCGCTGCTCAACCCCGACAATCTGTATGTGCTGATCAATCATTTTAAATGCGCCGCGTATGAACTGCCCTTCAAGGAGGGCGAAAGTCTCGGCAACGCGCCCGGCGGGGAGGAGATGCTGTCTTTTCTGGAGGACGCGGCCATCGTCCGCAGGGTGGGGGATGCCTACCACTGGTCGGCGGAGGATTTTCCAGCCAGCGAGATCAGTCTGCGCACCGCCATGACGGAAAACTTTGTCATCATGGATGTGACCGATCCGGGACGTCCGCGGGTGGTGGGAGAAATGGATCGGTTCACGGTGCCCATGCTGCTGCATGAAAACGCCATCTATCTGCACGAGGGGCAGACCTATCAGGTGGACAGGCTGGACTTTGACGGGTGCAAGGCCTTTATCCGAAAGGTGGACGTGGATTATTATACGGACGCCGACCTGAATGTGAGCCTGAGCCTGCTGGATGTGGAAAAAGAAGAGCCCGGGGCGGCGTTTGGCGAGGTGAAGGTGACCGCGCTGGTGAAAATGTTCAAAAAGATGCGGTTCGACACGGGGGAAAATCTGGGCTTCGGCCCCGTCAGGCTGCCGGAGACGGACATGCACACCACCGCCATGTGGGTGACGCTGCCGGAGGAAACGGCGGCAAAGTATGAAAAGGACGCGCTGCAGGGCGGCATGCTGGGTATCGCCAACCTGATGCGGATTGCCGCACCCCTTTATCTGATGTGTTCGCCCCGGGATATCGCCGTGACCTATCAGGTCAAATGCCCCTTTACGGAGCGGCCTACGCTGATTTTGTACGATAACTGCCCCGGCGGGGTGGGGCTGGCGGAAAAGGCATTTTCCATGCGGGACGCGCTGCTGCGCCATTGCCGGATGATCGCGGAGGACTGCGCCTGCGAGGCCGGGTGCCCTTCCTGCGTAGGGCCGGTGGGCGAGATTGGTGCAAGGGGAAAAGAAACGGCCATACGGCTATTGGAGGAATTGACCCATGCAGGTTGAAGCGCTGGTGGCCGCGCAGCGCGCGGCACAGAAAAAGCAGCCCTTCATTTCCTATGCCGAGCGCGCAGCGGCGCTGGAAAGGCTGCACAAGGCCATCCGGGCAAGGGAGAAGGATATTCTTCGCGCCCTTGAGCAGGATCTGGGCAAGTGCGAAGGGGAAGGGTTTATGACCGAGGTGGCGCTGGTGCTGGACGAATTGAAGACCGCGCGCCGGCACCTGAAAAAATGGATGCGCCCCCGGAGGGTGCCCGGGTCGCTGGCACAGCTGCCGGGGCACGGGGTGCGCGTGCCGGAAGCCTACGGACTCGTGCTGATCATGGCGCCGTGGAATTACCCCTTTCAGCTGACCCTGTCGCCCCTCATCGGCGCCGTTGCGGCGGGCAACCGCTGCGCGGTCAAGCCCAGCGCCTATGCGCCTGCGACGGCGCGGGTGATGGAGGAAATGCTGAACGCGTGCTTTGACAGAACATGGGTGTTTACCGTGCAGGGGGGACGGGCGGAAAATCAGGCGCTGCTGGATCAGCGGTTTGACTACATTTTCTTTACCGGCGGCGTTGCAGTGGGCAAGGTGGTGCTGGAAAAGGCCGCCCGTTATGTGACCCCGGTGACGCTGGAGCTGGGGGGCAAAAGCCCCTGCATTGTGGATGAAACGGCGGATATCGGGCTGGCGGCGCGGCGCATTGCTTTCGGTAAGGGGCTCAACAGCGGGCAGACCTGCGTGGCGCCCGACTATGTGTATGCGCATCGGTCGGTGGCAGAACAGCTGATGGCGGCCATTCGGGACGAGTGGGCGCGCAGCTATGGGACGGACGCACTGCACAGCGCGCAGTGGCCGCACATGGTGACCCGGCGGCATTTTGACCGGGTGCGGGGACTGATCGACCCGGAGAAGGTGTTCTGCGGCGGGCAGACGGATGAGGGAACCCTGCGCATAGCGCCCACTATCCTGCGCAATGCCGGCTGGGATGATCCGGCGATGGGTGAGGAGATCTTCGGCCCCGTGCTGCCTGTGATGACGTTTGATCGTCTGGACGAGGTCATCGACGCGGTGAACAGTCACGAAAAGCCACTGGCACTGTATCTGTTCACCCGCAGCCGGGAGGCGGAAAAACGGGTGATGACGCAGGTCGCCTTCGGCGGCGGCTGCGTCAACGACACGCTGATCCATCTGGCCACGTCTCATATGCCCTTTGGCGGCGTGGGGCACAGCGGCATGGGCAGCTACCACGGCGTGTGGTCGTTTGATACGTTCACCCATTATAAAAGCGTGCTGCGGCAGAAGACGCGGCCGGACGTGCCGCTGCGCTATCCGCCCTTTACCCCGGGAAAGCTGCGCCTGATGCGGCGGCTGTTCAAGTGAGGAGAGAAGAAAATGCCCAGTCTTGAAAAATATCACAGAGCGCTGGACTATTCCTATGCGCCGGGCATGTTCCCCGCCATGGAGGCGTTGACCAAACGCCCGGAGACGGTGCGCCGCCTTCTTTTGTCCGAACGGGCGGAGGGCGAGGGACGGGACAGGCTCGTCCAGCGGTGTGCACAGGCGGGAATACGGGTCGAGACGGCGGACAAGGCGCTTTCCCGCATTTCGGGCAAGGACAACTGCTTTGCCGCGGCGGTCGTGGAAAAACGGTACCTGCCGCTTCAGCCCGGAAGGCATGTGGTGCTGCACCACATTTCCGACGCGGGCAATCTGGGCACCATTCTGCGTACGGCGCTGGGCTTTGGGTATCTGGACATTGCCGTCATCCGTCCTGCGGCGGACTGCTTTGACCCTCATGTGATCCGGGCCAGCATGGGCGCCATTTTTTCCCTGCGGGTGACGGAGTATGATGATTTTGACGCCTATCACCGGGCGTTTCCCGGGCAGCGGCTCTACCCGTTCATGCTGGATGGGTCGATGCTGCTGAGCGAGGCGGTGGCGGCGGGGGTGCCCCGGGAGGCTTCCCTGATTTTCGGAAACGAGGGCGCGGGTCTGCCGGCCGGGTTTGGCCGGATGGGGCAGGCGGTGCGCATTCCCCACAGCGGGGACATTGACAGCCTGAACCTGTCTGTCGCCGCGGCGATCGGCATGTATGCCATGAAGGAGTGAACGGTATGGAGCGTCAGCAGATAGAAAGGGAACTTCGCGCCGCCATGGAGGCGGTGTGCGCCGCCGGAAGGCTGCAGCCGGGCGCGCAGGTGGTGATCGGCTGCTCGACCAGCGAGATCGTGGGCGGCGTGATCGGTCATGCCAGCGCGCCGGAGGTGGGCGCATGGGTGGCTGAAACGGTGTTGGCTTTTTGTGCAGAGCGGGGGTATACGCCGGTTTTCCAGTGCTGCGAGCATTTGAACCGTGCGCTGGTCATCCCGCTTGCGGCGGCGGAAAAACACGGTTACGACCGGGTATGCGCCGTTCCCCAGCCCAAGGCGGGAGGAAGCGTGCCCGCGGCGGCGTGGACGCGCATGGAGGCACCGGCGCTGGTGACCCACGTGCGGGCGGACGCCGGGCTGGATATCGGCGATACCCTGATCGGCATGCATCTGCGGGATGTGGCGGTGCCCTTCCGCTGTCCCGGAGTGGCGCAGATCGGACAGGCGCACCTGACCATGGCCTACACCCGGCTTCCCTTCATCGGCGGGAGCCGCGCGGTGTACGGCTGAAGGCGGAAACTGGCTTTTGCGTCAAAAAATGTCCGTTTCCCTTGCTTTTTTGGCGATGCGATGATATGATATAGGAGCGCGAAGGCGCAGTTCAATATGGAGGTAATAAACCATGGCTTACAAGATTTCTGACGAATGCATCAGCTGCGGCGCTTGTGCGTCCGAATGCCCTCAGGAAGCGATCAGCGAAGGCGACGGCAAGTACGTCATCGACGCCGATAAGTGCATCGAGTGCGGCGTGTGCGCCGACACCTGCCCCGTGGGTGCTCCCCAGCAGGACTGACAAGCGTACTGCTGCAAGCAAAAACACCGTTCCCGCAAGGGAACGGTGTTTTTTTTGTTTTTCCCCGGGCATCCGACTGCGGAGAACAGGCGCAGCGGCAGGGGGGAGGAAAACGCAAACAGGCGGACGGCAGGGAAAAAACGCGTGCCCTGAAACGCGGCGGCGGTTGCTTCAGCGGGGTCGACGGTCATTTTTCCGGCACCCGTTTTTCCCGCAGGAAAGACAGTCGCCGCTGCAGCCGCCGCACCTGCCCCTGCCGCGCCGCAGCGACCGTACGGCGGTGAAAACAGCCAGCGCCAGCCCGGCAAGCAGCAGCCAGTCCAATGGTTTCATGAGGCTCCTTTCCGGGTTTTTGCAAACCTGTTACAGTAGACAGCCGATCTGGTAGACCACAGCGCCCGTGACCCAGGCAACGGCGCACTGGAGCAGAATGATGCCGAGGGTCGCCCAGCGGGAGGAAAGCTCCTTGCGGAAGGTAGCCACCGCCGCTACGCAGGGCGTGTACAGCAGGGTAAACAGCAGAAAGCTGACGGCGGAGAGCGGCGTGAACATGCCTGAAAGCACGCCGCTGAGCTTGCCGGTGGTGGTGCCGAGCAGCACGGCCAGCGTACTGACCACCGCTTCCTTGGCGGTAAAGCCGCTGACCAGCGCCGTTGCGACCCGCCAGTCTCCAATGCCCAGCGGGCGCAGAACCGGCGCGATCCACTGGCCTAACAGCGCCAGCAGGCTCTGCTCGCCGGTTTCTACCACGTTCAGCCGCAGGTCGAAGGTCTGCAGGAACCAGATGACCACCGTGGCCAGAAAAATGATGGTGAAGGCGCGCTGCAGGAAGTCTTTCGCCTTATCCCATAGAAGCAGGCCGACATTTTTCGGGGAAGGCATGCGGTAGTTGGGCAGTTCCATCACGAAGGGAACGGGCTGCCCCCGGAACAGCGTACGGTTCAGCACAAACGCCGCCAGAATGCCCAGCACGATGCCGGCCGCATACAGGCAGATCATGCACAGCGCGGGATGCTCCGGGAAAAAGGCAGCGGCAAACACCGCATAGATGGGAATCTTGGCGGAGCAGCTCATGAACGGAACCAGCATGATGGTCATTTTCCTGTCGCGGTCGGAGGACAGCGTGCGGGTGGACATGACGGCGGGAACCGTGCAGCCGAAGCCAATGAGCATGGGCACAAAGCTGCGGCCTGACAGCCCCAGCCGGCGCAGCGGCTTATCCATTACAAACGCGATGCGGGCCATATAGCCCGTATCTTCCAGAATGGACAGAAAGAAGAACAGCACCACAATGATGGGCAGGAAGGACAGGACGCTGCCGACCCCTGCAAACACGCCGTCGATGAGCAGGCTCTGTACCACGGGGTTGAGCCCGTAGGCGGTCAGCGCGCTGTCTACAACGGCCGTCAGACGGTCGATGCCGGCCGCCAGCGCGTCGGATAAAAAAGCGCCGATCACATTGAAAGAAAGGTAAAACACCAGAAACATGATCAGGGCAAACACGGGCAGAGCGGTGTATTTGCCTGTCAGGATACGATCCATCTTCACGCTGCGGCGATGCTCGCGGCTCTCGTGGCATTTGACAACGGCCTGAGAGACGGTGCGCTCGATAAAGGTATAGCGCATGTCGGCCAGGGCTTCGTTTCGGTCGAAACAGGCGTCGCGCTCCATTTCGACGATGGAATGCTCCAGCAGCTCCCGCTCGTTTTCATCCAGCCCCAGACGGTCGGCCAGCGCGTTGTCGCCTTCGATCAGCTTGGTGGCGCAGAAACGGGGCGAAATGCCTTCCTTTTCCGCGTGGTCTTCAATCAGGTGCGCCACGGCGTGAATGCAGCGGTGCACAGGACCACTCTGGCAGAAATCGGTCACGGTGGGGCGGATCCTGTTTCGAGCCACGTTGACCATCTGGTCGACCAGCTCGGATATGCCTTCGCCTTTGGCTGCGGAAATGGGAACCACCGGAATACCCAGACATTCGGACAGCTTCTGCACGTTGACGGATCCGCCATTGGCGCGCACCTCGTCCATCATGTTCAGCGCCAGCACGGTGGGGATCCGCAGCTCAAGCAGCTGGAGCGTCAGGTACAGATTGCGCTCAATGTTGGTGGCATCCACGATGTTGATAATGCCGTCCGGCTTCTGATTGATGATGAAATCGCGGGTGACGATTTCTTCCTTTGTGTAGGGACGAATGGAGTAGATGCCGGGCAGATCCACCACCGTGCAGCCCTTTGCGCTGCGCACCTCTCCCATTTTCTGATCTACGGTGACGCCCGGAAAATTGCCTACGTGCTGGTTTGAGCCGGTCAGGGCGTTGAAAAGGGTGGTTTTACCGCAGTTCTGATTGCCGGCCAGTGCGAAAATCATACCGATTCCACCTCGATCCATTGCGCTTCGCTGACGCGCAGGGTCAATTCGTACCCGCGCACCATGATTTCGATGGGATCGCCCATGGGCGCAACCTTCTGCAGGGTGACGACGGTTCGGGGAATGAGCCCCATATCCAGAAAGCGCAGGCGCAGTTCGCCTTCGCCTCCTACCCGCCGGATGACGGCGCTTTTGCCGGGAGCCAGTTCGTTCAGCGTCATGAGGAAAGCCTCCACGTTGTCAGCATTGAATATATGTATTATATCATACAGAAAAATGGGGAAAAAGTCAATGAAACGGCGTTCGAACACCCATACGTACGCAAAAAAAAGGAAAAGCACGCGGGTGAGAAAAAGCGCTATACACAAAAAACGGCAGATGCCGTTCTTTGCAGAGCTGCTTCTTTCCGGCAGGTATTGCCGGCGGGCGCGTGCGAACACAGTAAATTGGGGAGAAAGCGCCGTGTGCTGCGGAACGGGATTAGCCGACGTGAGGGGCGAAGGGGAAAAAAGGACGGCTCCGCTTCATAAAGAAAGCGGAGCCGTCCGGAGCGGCGTTCATTTGCCGCAGATTACCCGTTGCTCACTTCTTCCAGCGTGTTCACTTTGATGACCGCGTCATCGCTCTGCTCGTAAAGCGCACCGCTTGCCGTAATGGTGACCCGGTAGCCGTTGAGCATGGTGTCCGCATCGTCCACAATGTAGATTTCCCACCGGTATTCCGTCCCTGTGCCGGTGCGGAAGAAGGTGTAGAGCACCGTATAATCGCCCAGCGCGTCCAGCGCTTCCTGACCGTACTGATCGATGAGCGCCTGCACCGCCATTTTTCCAGCGGTCTCCCGGTCGATGTCGGTCTCATCCGGTACGCTGCGGTCTCCGCCGATGACGCGCTCCTGCACGTCCAGCGGCCAGGCGTAGTTGTTCCAGCCGTAGCGCTCTGCCGCTTCGTCGTACTGGGCAAAATAGTCGTCGTTGCTTTCGGTAAGGTTCATGTCAGCCTGCCACTGGGTGTAGGCGCCCCGCAGTTTATCGGGGATCTTGCTCAGGGGCGGATCATATGCGCCGTCCAGCAGGGTGAAGCGGTTGGCGCACAGCCAGGTGTCAAAGTCGTACAGGCTGCCGCTGAGCAGCGCATCGGCCTCGGTCGGCTTGTCGGCGGTCATATCCAGCAGGGTGCCGTCCCGGTGCATGCGTACACAGAAATAACCGTCCGTCCGGCACACCGGGTGGAAGCAAATGCGCCATTTCACATTTTCCGCGTCCCCCTTGGCGTAGAAGAAAGTGACGGAGGCCACGTACCAGTCCAGATCCAGTTGGGCGCCGTCCACGCTCTGGATGTAATCCACGGCCTTTTCGATCGCCTGCACCCGGGTCAGGTCGCCTTCTCCCGGCAGAATGTTGACGTTCATGCCGTCCATCACCTGCCCGAAGTCTGCGGCCAGTTGGGAAAACCACGCCTTCTGCTCCATCGTCCAGTAGCTTTTTTCCTCGCCCCATGTGGAAAAGGCGTTTTCAAGCAGGGCGTTAAAGGCGTCCAGACGGTCGCCGGCGCCCAGCAGACTGTCGTCCGTGTTGGCCTCGTAAGGAAAAAGTGTGCCGTCAAACAGTCTTTGCCCGAAGGTGGACATTTCTCCGTTTTCCGCCCGTACAAAGGCGTAGCAGTCGCCCGTGTATACCTGATACCATCCTCTCTGGCGGCCGACCAGCTGCATTTTCGTGCCGTCGATGAAGGCGTTGACGGGAATGGAGTCGGTAGAACGGCCGGAGAAGGCGGTGGCAAAGCCAGTGTCGCTGGTAGCCTTGAGGGTCAGGGAGCATACAGGCAGAGCCTTGTAATCCAGCGACAGGAAAACAAGGGGTACGTAGCACTGCATGCTGTCGTCGCCCAGCATTTTGCCCCAGGCGTAGATCATCCCTTCCTCGTCGGTGTAACCCGGGATGGAGCCCATGGTGGCGTGCAGGCCGTAAATGACGAAGGGGGTGCCGGGCAGGTACTGACCGTCTGGCATGGACCAGCTGGTGGCCAGGTTGCAGGCGGGCACGGCGAAACCATAGGGGTTGTACAGATAGGCGGAGACCGGCGACTTGAGCAGCGCCAGTTCGTTGTCGATCTCATCATCCGCAAGGGGCAGGGCAGCGCGAAGCTGCTGATACGTCTTTTCCTCGGTGAGCTTGCACTCAGGCGCTGCGGTGGTCTGAGCCGCCGCTTCTTCCTCGGCCAGACCGGCGTCTGCCGGCAGGGCGGGCAGCGCGCCCAGAGAAAGGGTCAGACAGAGCAGCAGCGCGCCCAGACGCTTCCTGCGCGGAGCGGACGGGGAAAACAAATGGGTTTTCATGATGGCTCCCTCCTGAATACCGAAAAGAATGGACAATATGCGGACGCTTCCATGCAGCGGCGCGAACCCTGCGCCGCAGCATCAGGCGTCCGGCATGCATTCGGCTATTCATTTAACGGCGCCCGTTTCCAATTTCTTCCCGCATTCATCCATTTTGCGTTGAGAAGAAAAACGGGGCGCAGGGGCGGTGCGGAGAAGAAATGAAGAAGAAATATTGAATTTTTTGTTTTTTCCCCTTTTTTTTGTAGGCTCGCCTGTGCTATAATAAAACTGTTTGGTTACATATCAAACGGTCAAGTATTTAGTGAGGAGGATGCTTTCCATGCAATATTCCCGCGAAGTGGAAGAAATGGTATGCGTGATGAAGGGCCCCAACCACGGCCCCGCTCCCATCCCTGAGGAAGGCAAGTGGATTCAGGCAAAAGAGATCAAGGACATTTCCGGCTACACCCATGGTGTGGGCTGGTGCGCGCCTCAGCAGGGCGCCTGCAAGCTGTCCCTGAATGTGAAGAACGGCGTCATTGAAGAAGCGCTGGTGGAAACCATCGGCTGCTCCGGCATGACCCACTCCGCCGCAATGGCCAGCGAAATTCTGCCCGGCAAGACCATTCTGGAAGCGCTCAACACCGACCTGGTGTGCGACGCGATCAACACCGCCATGCGGGAACTGTTCCTGCAGATCGTCTACGGCCGCACCCAGAGCGCGTTCTCTGACGACGGTCTGGTGGTGGGCGCCGGCATGGAAGACCTGGGCAAAGGTCTGCGTTCCATGGTGGGCACCATGTACGGCACCAAGGCCAAGGGCACCCGTTATCTGGAAATGACCGAGGGCTACGTGCTGAAGATGGCGCTGGACAAGGACAACCAGGTGTGCGGCTATCAGTTCCTGAGCCTGGGCAAGATGATGGACGCCATCAAGAAGGGCATGAGCCCCAACGAGGCGTACGAAAAGAACATCGGCACCTATGGCCGCTTCAAGGCCGAAGACGGCGCGGTCAAGTGGATTGACCCCCGCAAAGAATAAGAGGAGGTGCGACAAAATGGCTTTGTTTGAAGGTTACGAGCGCCGCATGCCCCAGCTGCAGCCGGTGCTGGAAAAATACGGCTTCAAGGATTTTGACGAACTGAAGGCTTACAACAATTCCAAGGGTGTGGACGCCTACAAGATCGTGGAAGGCATCCAGCCCATCTGCTTTGAAAATGCCAAGTGGGCTTACGAACTGGGCGCGGCCATCGCGCTGAAAAAGGGCGTAAAGACTGCTGCCGAAGCGTCCAAGTGCATCGGCGAGGGTCTGCAGGCGTTCTGCATCCCCGGCTCCGTGGCCGACCAGCGTCAGGTGGGTCTGGGTCACGGCAATCTGGGCGCCATGCTGCTGGATGAAAAGACCGAGTGCTTTGCTTTCCTGGCCGGTCACGAATCCTTCGCTGCCGCCGAGGGCGCCATCGGTATCGCCCGCAACGCCAACAAGGTGCGCAAAACGCCCCTGCGGGTCATCCTGAACGGTCTGGGCAAGGACGCCGCCATGATCATCAGCCGCATCAACGGCTTCACCTACGTGCAGACCAAGTACGACTATCTGTCTGCCGACGTGAAGGAAGATCATGCGCTGACCATCGTCAACGAGACCAGGTATTCTGACGGCGAACGCTCCAAGGTGCGCTGCTACGGTGCGGACGATGTGCGTGAAGGCGTGGCCATCATGTGGCATGAGGGCGTGGATGTGTCCATCACCGGTAACTCCACCAA
This sequence comes from uncultured Clostridia bacterium, assembly GCA_934662505.1. Taxonomy (GTDB): domain Bacteria; phylum Bacillota; class Clostridia; order Christensenellales; family Aristaeellaceae; genus SVGT01. The sequence continues at coordinate 295,549 of CAKUKE010000001.1, forward strand.
CCCCACCCGCTTCCAGCACCCCGTTGCCGGTACCTATAAGAAGGAATGCTGGGAAGCCGGCAAAAAGTACTTCTCCGTGGCTTCCGGCGGCGGCACCGGCCGTACCCTGCATCCCGACAACATGGCCGCCGGTCCCGCCAGCTATGGCATGACCGACACCATGGGCCGCATGCATTCCGATGCGCAGTTCGCCGGTTCTTCTTCCGTGCCCGCGCATGTGGAAATGATGGGCCTGATCGGCATGGGCAACAACCCCATGGTCGGTGCGACCGTGGCTGTGGCCGTGGCCGTGGAAGAAGCGCAGAAATAAGCGTGGAAACCATCTGCCCTTTGCGGCGCGGGGTTCCGCGCAGTGCAGGACAGCGCATATCTGTCATTCGGAGCGTCCGCTGAAAAGCGGGCGCTCTTTTTTGCGCATGGAAAAGCGGTGTCTGGCCTGCATGGCAGTCAGAAAGGAAACCGGTGGAAAAGGCTGCGGGATGAGGTCGGGCGCGGGCGTGGCGGGAGGTACGCATGGACGGAGGCACAGAACATGGGCGTTCAGGGTGCTCTATCAAAAAGACCTGGATGGGAGCGACACATTGTCCGCATGCGCTGCAAGCGTCGGAAAACGGGCGGCAGAAAAAGAAAAAGACAGGCGAAAGCCTGCCTTGATGACCGCAAGTGAAACGCCGGCCGTCTGACCGTGCAGCGCCCAACGCCAGCCGGGCTACGCTGCTCATCCGCATGCAGCCGCCTGCGCGCCTCTGCGTGGGGAAGGCTGCGCGTGGACAAAACGAAGCGCCGACATACCGACGGCGGGGGATGCGTGCGCCGCACGGGGATGGTCAAGCGTGGGAATCGTCCGCCGTAAAGACCGAAGCGTCCCGTCCGGCCAGCGCGTGCCGTTTGATGGCTTCGTAGGTCTGCTCGCTCAGGTCGTGCTCCACCTTGCACGCATCCTCACGGGCGGTTTCCGGGTCGACGCCCAGATATTCAAAGAAAGCGGTCAGCGTCTTGTGACGCTCGTAAATACGGCGCGCGATGGCCATGCCGCTGTCCGTCAGGGTAATCAGACCATCCTCATCCATGGTGATGTAACCGTTCTGGCGCAGGCGTTTGGTGGCGTAGCTGACGCTGGGCTTGGTGACGTTCAGTTCATTGGCAATATCGATGGAGCGGATGTAGCCCCGCTGTTCCTTCATCATGAGCATGGCTTCCAGATAGTCTTCGGAAGATTCCAGAATGCGCAAGGAGAAACACCTTCTTTCTATTGAGTGGTAGCGTATCACATTGACAGGAAAAAAGCAAGGGGAAACGCAAATTGACCGGGAAAGAAACGGTAAAATTGCAGTTTTCGCCCGGAGGGTGTATAATCGGATAAAAGGGAAAAGGAGAAGTTTCCATGAATGAGACGGTATGGGTGACAGGCGCGTCCAGCGGGCTGGGACTGCATACGGCGCAGGCGCTGCAGAACGCGGGGTTCCGTGTGGTGGCCGGCGCCCGCTCCTTTGCGGATGAAGCGCGGCACACGCCGGGGCAGATATGTCTGCCGCTGGATGTGACCTGTGCGGACAGCATGGACGCCTTCGTCCGGGAGGCGACGGCGCGGTGCGGCGCGCCCTATGCGCTGGTGAACTGCGCCGGTGTGCTGGTGCTGGGCGCCTGCGAAAGCTACGCGCCGGAGGAAATCCGCCGGGTGATGGAGACTAATTTCATGGGACAGGCCGCCATGATCGCCAGGGCGCTGCCCCTGATGCGGGCGCGCGGAGAAGGCCGCATCGTCAATTTTTCGTCCATCAACGGGCTGCTGGGCATTCCGTTTCAGGGGGCGTATGTGGCCAGCAAGCATGCTGTGGAGGGCTTCTCCGAATGTCTGGCGCTGGAGGCGGCGCCCTTTGGCGTACAGGTGACGGTGGTGGAGCCGGGCGACCATCGGAGCGGCGCGCAGACCTACCGGCTTGCATCCAGGGGCATGACCCCGTCCTTGCCGTATTGGGACGCTTTTGAAGCGGCGCGGGGCGTTATTGCCCGCGATGAGGCAGGCGGTTCCGACCCGGATGCGCTGGGGCGGCGGATCGCCCGCATTCTGCGAAAGAAACGGATGCCGCAGCGGCTGCGGGTCGCCAAAGCGGATCAGCATCTGGCCGTGGTGCTCCACGACGTGCTGCCCAACCGTCTGTTTGCCCGCATCATCGGTTCCTATTACCGTCCCGGAAAACGCCGGGATGGACATGCATGACGCCCGTTGACAAAAAGCGGCTGCCTGCTGAAAGCGGGCAGCTGTTTTTTCTGTTTTACGCTTTTTTCCGGAACAGGCCGAACAGCCCCTTCTTTTCCGTGGCGGGACGGGTGACGCAACCGGTCGCCTGATAGCCCGTCTCATGGATGACGGCCGTCAGGGCGGCTTCATCCAGTGGCGCGTCGGAGAGAATGACGGCCTGTCCTTTGGTATGGGAGGAGGTGACTTTACGGACGTTGAATTTGCTGCGGATGGCGCTGTTGACATGCGCTTCGCACATGCCGCACATCATGCCCTCGATCTGAACGGTGGTTTCGAACATGTTCCAAACACTCCTTTTTTTGGTCTATTGCCTGCCGCTCGCCTGAAACAGGCGGCGAAGATGCAGGCGCGGGTGGAACCGTGCAATGCAAAAACATTCGCCGGGGCAGACCGGCGAATGGCAAACGGCGTTGGATACGGCGGGAATGATTTTGGTGATGGAAGGAGGAAGCCTATTCATCGTGGAGAAGCGCTCACAATCCGCCGGACAAGAAGGCTGCGAGCCAACCGTACCGCAGGAGCCGTTGTTGCTGAAGAAAAATAAGGGTCTCAGGAAGCCAGCCGGGCGATGAGGATCAGCGCCGCGGCACACAGAAGGGTCAGCAGCTTATACCGGAGCCGACTGCTCACGACCATGGCCTCCGTCATAAAAGCGCCTTGCCCAGGGCTTCACAGGCGGACAGCGCGTCCGCACCCGGTTCGTCCTGACAGATCACGCTGTCGCAGCACAGTACCGCGCCGCAGGATGCGCAGTCTTCTTCCCAGTTGCGCATCCATTCGCCGTCGCCCCAGCCGTAGGAACCGAACAGGGCGATCTTTTTTCCCTTCAAATGGGGCTTGCAGCTGTCGAACATGGGCTCAAATTCGCTTTCTTCCAGCACTTCCGCACCCATGGCCGGGCAGCCGAAGGCAATGGCGTCGTATTTGTCCGCGTCAGCGCCGCTGAACAGATCAGCCGTCAGAAGGGTGCCGCCGCAGGTCTTGGCCACCGCCTCCGCCATCTGCTGGGTGTGCCCGGTACCGCTCCAGTAAACTACTGCAATCATGATAAAACCTCCTGCTATATAAATGGTAGGTTATGCGGCCACGGTCAGCCGCGTAACATCAAAGCCGCGCCGGTAGCAGCACAGGTACACGTCCCTGCATTTCTGATAGAGCGCAAAGGTGCGCTGCGCCTGCGAAGGGTTGCCGTATGCCTTCCAGCATCCGCACAGGCAGCCGCCGCATCCGTTATGGCGGATGAAGGCGATTACATCCTGTACAGGATAGCCCAGAAAAACACCGATCTCATGGGGAAAAGCGTCCCGGCCGTCCTGCAGCCGCACGGTCAGCGTATCCAGCGCCGCATCCGTGCCGCCGGAAGGGTATCCGCAATCGGTAAGAAAAGCGGAAGCCTCCGTTGACGACAGTGTTTCCCGAAGTGCGGCCGGACGATACACATACACCAGCACGCCGCCGCGGGGACAGCAGCCGATCAGCCGCGCCCGCACCCCCTTCTGATTGAGCAGGGCGTTCAGCGATGCAATGGTATCCGCCACGTTTTCCTGCGCGCCGGGGTGGTAGGAGAACAGACTGCCGCATTTGTGCCCGGCCAGCGTAGCCGCACAGTGGCGGATGAGGGTCTCCTCGAAATGGGCGCTCACGGAAGTACCGCCTCCTTTACGGAATTAGATGTAACTAACCGGCAGGGATCAATAAGATCCCGCTTCAGGGATCTTGTATAAGTTAGAAGTATCTAACCGCGGACATCATACCAGAACCTTCGCTGCGTGTCAACCCCTTTTTTGAGAAAAAAAGCGCGAAAAAAGTTTTTTCATTTTTAAAAATGAGGATTGACAAGCAGAGTTTAATGTGTTAAACTATCCATCGGTTAAGGAAGACTAACTCCCTTGACCATTCTATGACCCGTGCGTTAGAGTTATCTAATTGGAGGGAGCGAAACAGATGATGCCATTGAGTTTGGCAAGCGTCGGCGATGTGAACATCATCAAGCAGGTGTCCGGCAAGGACGAGGTGCGTCAGCACCTGGCCGAGCTTGGTTTTGTGGCGGGCGCGGAGGTCACGGTGGTCAGCGAACTGGACGGCAACCTGATCCTCAGCGTAAAGGAAAGCCGCGTGGCGCTGGATAAGGCCATGGCCATGAGAATCATGGTGTAATAGAAAGGAGCAGTTGAGATGAAGACCCTGAAGGATGTCAAGATCGGCGAGACCGCAGTGATCGAAAAGCTGCACGGCGAAGGCGCGCTCAAACGCCGCATTATGGACATGGGGCTGACCCGTGGTACTCAGGTGTATGTGCGCAAGGTGGCGCCGCTGGGCGATCCGCTGGAGCTGACCGTGCGCGGCTACGAGCTGAGCGTGCGCAAGGCGGACGCGGAGCTGATCGAGGTTCAGTGATCCTTTTTATGGCACCGGCAGTATCCGAGAAACATGTGAGAATGTGAGGAGGAAAAAAGAAAATGGCCATTAAAATTGCGCTGGCGGGCAACCCGAACTGCGGCAAAACGACGCTGTTCAACGCGCTGACCGGCTCCAATCAGTTCGTGGGCAACTGGCCCGGCGTTACTGTGGAAAAGAAGGAAGGCCGGCTCAAGAAGCATGATGATGTGGTCATCATGGACTTGCCCGGCATCTACTCCCTGTCCCCCTACACCATGGAAGAAGTGGTGTCCCGTAACTATCTGATCAACGAGCGTCCCGACGTCATTCTGAACCTGATTGACGGTACCAACCTGGAGCGCAACCTGTATCTGACCACCCAGCTCACCGAAGTGGGCATCCCCGTGGTGGTTGCCATCAACATGATGGACGTGGTCCGCAAGAACGGCGACAAGATCAACATGGCGGAATTGTCCCGTCAGCTGGGCTGCAAGGTGGTAGAGATCTCCGCGCTGAAGGGCGAGGGCGTGATGGAAGCTGCGGAAGCGGCCATTCAGGCGGCTGGCGGCGTGAAGACCACCCCCATGCACACCTTCTCCGGCCCTGTGGAGCATGCCATTGCCCACATCGAAGAAGCGGCGCTCCACACAATGCCCGAAGCGCAGCAGCGGTGGTACGCGATCAAGATTTTTGAACGCGACAGCAAGGTGCTGGAGCAGCTGAACGTCCCCGCCGAAACCATGAAGCACATTGAAGCGGACATCAAGGCCGCCGAAACCGAGCTGGATGACGACGCGGAGTCCATCATCACCAACGAGCGCTACGTTTACATTGCGCAGGTGATCAAGGCCTGTTACAAGAAGAAGCAGGCGGGCAAGCTGTCCTCCTCGGACAAGATCGACCGGGTGGTCACCAACCGCTGGCTGGGTCTGCCGATTTTCGCGCTGGTCATGTTCCTTGTGTATTACATCTCCATGGTCACGGTAGGCTCCGCGGCGACCGACTGGGCCAACGACGGCGTGTTTGGCGACGGCTGGCACCTGTTCGGCATGGGCAGCAAGGAATATGAAGAAGTAAACGACGAATACACTGCGGCCATGCAGGCGGTGAGCGCCTTTACCGGCGAGGAAATCGACGTGGAAGCGGAAGACTTTGACGCCGCCGCCACGCTGGAGAGCCTGAAGGCCTTTGAAAAGACCTCCGATACGGCTACCGTGGAAGTGGAAGACGAAGAAACGCTGGCTGTGAATGAGCTGACCGCCTACTACGACGCTATCCCCGAGGATGCGGATAAAGACGCGACCGTGGGTATGACTTATGTGGATGCGGTCGCCTATCTGGAAGAAAAGGGCTTTGACGCGCCCGATCCCGCGGATTATGGCACCTGGGTGCCCGGTGTGCCTGTGCTGGTGGAGCGCGGTCTGGATGCTGTGAACTGCGCCGACTGGCTCAAGGGTCTGATTCTGGATGGTATTGTGGCCGGCGTTGGCGCGGTGCTGGGCTTTGTGCCTCAGATGCTGGTATTGTTCCTGCTCCTTGCCATTCTGGAAGATTGCGGCTACATGGCTCGTATCGCCTTCGTGCTGGACCGTGTGTTCCGTAAATTCGGTCTGTCCGGTAAGTCCTTCATCCCGATCCTGATCGGTACCGGCTGCGGCGTGCCCGGTATCATGGCTTCCCGTACGATTGAAAACGACCGTGACCGCCGCATGACCATCATGACCACCACCTTCATCCCCTGCGGCGCAAAGATGCCCTTCATCGCCATGGTGGCGGGCGCGCTGTTCGGCGGCTCTGCATGGGTGTCCACCTCCGCGTACTTTGTGGGCATGGCGGCCATCATCCTCAGCGGTATCATGCTGAAGAAGTCCAAGATGTTCGCCGGCGATCCTGCACCCTTCGTCATGGAACTGCCTGCCTACCACTGGCCGACCCCCGGCAACGTGCTGCGCGGCATGTGGGAGCGCGGCTGGAGCTTCATTAAGAAGGCCGGCACCATCATCCTGCTGTCTACCATCTTTGTGTGGTTCACCACTTACTTCGGCTTCGTGGACGGCACCTTCCGGATGCTGAGCGAAGAAGAGATCGACTTCTCCATTCTGGCCAAGGTGGGCAATGCCATCGCGTGGATCTTCAAGCCCTTGGGCTGGGGCACCTGGCAGGCCTCTGTGGCTTCCATCACCGGTCTGGTGGCCAAGGAAAACATCGTGGGCACCATGGGTATCCTCTACCGCGCTGGCGAGGGTTCCGTGTATGCGCATCTGGCTGCGGCCTTCACCGGTCTGTCCGGCTACTCCTTCCTGGTGTTCAACCTCCTGTGCGCGCCCTGCTTCGCGGCCATGGGTGCCATCAAGCGTGAGATGAACAGCGCGCGCTGGACCTGGACGGCGATCGGTTATCAGTGTGGCTTCGCCTATGTGGTGGCGCTGATGATCTATCAGATCGGCATGATGTTCCAGGGCAGCTTCGGCGTAGGCACCGTGGTGGCCATTGCCCTGCTGGTGGCGATGGTGTATCTGGTGGTGCGTAAGAACCCCTATGACGACAACAAGCTGACCGCGAAGAAAGCGAGCATGTAATCATGGGTACGGTACTTGTAGGACTCATTCTTCTCCTGATTGTGGGCGCGGTGGTGTTCGCCATGGTGCGCGGGAAAAAGCGGGGCAAGCCCGTCAATTCCTGCGGCGGCGATTGCTCTCATTGCGGGGGCTGCCATTGAGCCTGAAGGTGCGGAAAAACGTAAAGAGCGGGCGAAAGTCCGCTCTTTTTTTTGCGGCGTGCGGGAACAAAAGACCTTACTGACGCGTTGCATCAGTAAGACGGCTGCGGGCCGTCGAAAGAAAGGATGAATGAATAACATGATGCTGAAAAACATGAAACGGCTGCTTTGCGTGGCGGCGGTGCTGGCGGTGGCGACGGCTTCTTTTTATGTCCAGCGCGGTACGGCGCAGACGGCGGAAACGCCTGCGGCAGAGGCGGATGATTTTTCCGCGTACCGGGCGGTCATGGAAATGAAGAAGGAACTGCAGCTGGACGGTGCGGAAAGAACCCTCGATTATGTGAAAAACATGGGGCAGGAAGAAACGGAGGAAGGCAATCAGCTGTCCTTTCCCCGGTTTGCCGTGCTGGATGCGGACGGCGACGGGCGCAGAGAGGTCGTCATTCAGGAATGCATCGGGGACGGTCAGTACGGTTCGCTGATTCTGGACGCGCAGGATGAAAAAGTGTACGGTTATGAACTGTGGCTCCGCGCCTATATGCAGCTCAAGGTGGACGGTTCGTTTGCCTTCTCCAGCGGCGCGCAGGATAACGGTGTGGGGACGCTGACGCTGGATAGGGGGCAGATTACGTACAACACGCTGGGTGAAAGCCGTACGCAGGAGGATGGCGGCGCCGCCTATTTTGTCGATGACAAGCCGTCGGATGAAGAAGGGTTTCAGGCCGTCTGGAATGCCCATACTCAGAAGGAAGACGTACGCTGGTACGACTGGACGGCGGAAAATCTGGACGCTGTGCTGGGGCAGACGAAATAACGGTCTGCCGGTCGGGAAACGGCTCACAACGCCGGCGCAGGGAGCGGATGAATGGAAAACGTGCAGCCGCAGCGGGTCAACAGCGCGGCTGCCTTTGCGTGCCATACGTTCATGGGATAAAACAGGCTTGGCAGGACGTCAGATGAAATCGGAGGATGCTTTTGATGGGGTGGCTGAATGTCTTTGGTCTGGCGATGGTAGCCGCGATCATGGTGCCCAACGTGGTTTTTGCCATCAGGCAGAAAGAGGGGTTTGAGAACCGCTGGAAGAATAAACGGGTTGAAATGGCAGAACAGATCGGACGGTTCGGCTGCTTTGGCTTTATGATCGTCAACATCCCCGGAACCTGCTTTGGATGGTGGTCGGATGAGGCGTGGATCCTTTACCTGATCGTAGATATCCTGCTGGTGACGCTCTACTGCCTTGTCTGGGTGGTCTGCTTCAGGAAAAGCAGCATGTTCAGGGCGTTGACCCTCTCCATCCTTCCATCGATCCTGTTCCTGTTCAGCGGGGTGATGAGTCGGTCGGTGCTGCTGGTGATTGCAGCCCTTGTGTTTGCGCCGAGCCATATCCTGCTTTCCTATAAAAACGCGGCGTGATCCCTCCGGCTGCCCGGCAGGCAGGGCTGAGCCCTTGTCGGCGCGCAGAAGACGCGGCAAAGTCATGCGCCGGTTTTTTAGGAGCTTTTCTGACAGAAACCGGTTGAAACAGAACGGCGTGGCCTTCGAGGTCACGCCGTCTTTTCATGCGATCTGCCCTGTCCGCAGGCTGCAGGGGTCCGGATGCACCGTATGCATCGGAGGGGCGAAATGATCACTTTTCCATGAACGCTAACTTGCAGGTGCGATCCATCTCTGCGATCAGCCGGTCCGCGTCCAGCTCGCCATCGGCAAAGCGCTCCAGATAACCGTCCAGAGCGGCGGCGCAGTTGCTGTCGCCGTTCAGGTAAAGGGAGCCGGTCGGTACGGTCAGGTGAGACACGATGGAAGCGTAAAGGGCGATGTCCCGCTCCGTAATGCTGTAACGGGATTCGGCCGTGAAACGCGCCAGACGCTCCCGGGCGTCTTCCAGCTGCGTCGTCAGCCCTTCCCGGTCCTCTTCCCTGCAGGTCTCAAGCTGCCGGGTCAGCGTGTCGATGTTTTCCTGCTGCCGTGCAGCGGCCTGGTCGAAATAGGGATTGGGAAGGGGCTCGGTCAGGTCGGCGTACAGGGCGTACTGCTGCACGTCCTCCGCATGCTCGGCGCAGTAGAGGATAAACGCCTCTGCAAGGTCGGGATGGGCGCTGCCTGCGGAGACGGTCATCACGTCCGCCCGTCCTTCGGTGATGGGCGACGCCTCGTCGCTGAGCGCGGGCACCTGCAGGCTGCGCACCAGCGAGTCGTCGTTGTAGCCGTAGCCGAAGTACTGGTTGTAATTGTACATCAGCGGCCATTTATCCCACAGACCTTCGGCCACCGCATCCATGTCCGCCTGATTTTCCTGAAACAGATCCCGTGCGCCGTCCATTTCGCTGAGGAAGGTTCGATATTCCGCCGTGTCAAAGGAAAGCGCCGTATCGGCGTTTTCGTGCGCCATCACATACTGACGGGTGAACAGGCGCAGCATGGAGGGCAGGTCACAGCCTTCGCAGAAAAAGTATCCGGTGTGCTCTGCGCGCAGGTCTTCGATCCACAGCCGCAGCTGATCCAGAAACGCCGCCACCGTGGCGGGCGCATCGGCGTCCTGAAACCCGACTTCCTCGTAAGGCGTCACGTTCAGCGTCCACGTTTCAAGAAGCAGCCCGGAGGGGAAGCCGTAGGGCTGGCCGGATACGGTCAGCGCCTGCCGGAGCGGGGGGAGGAGACGCTGGAACCGCGCCGCCAGCGCCTGATCTTCAAGGGGACGCACATAGCCCTTTTGCACCATGTCTGCAAAGGAAGTATCGGTGGCGGTGACGATCACGTCCACAGGCAGCCCCGTTACCAGCGCGTCCTGTACCGACATGGAGTCGTCCACGATGACCCGCGCGCCCGGGTGCGCCTGTTCAAAGCCCTGCACCCATTCGTCGTTCAGGTAGTAGGTGAGCACTCTCAGTTCCGTTTCTTCACCCTGTGCCGGTACTGCTCCGCAGAGCAGCGCCAGACACAGACACAGCATCAGCAGCTTTTTCATGTTTCATAACCTCCTTGCGTGTCGGACGGCGTGCCGCCCGCCTGTCATTCTATAGACGCAGCGGAGGGGGTGTTTGTTCAAAGCGCAGAAAAAAGTATTCGGACGGTTGACGAAAAAAGGAAGGCCATGTATAATCGATAAAGCAACGTACGTTGCGCTACATGTGTTGCTCAATGAAAGGGGAGAAAAACATGCCGCGGAAAAATCTGTATTCCCGGGAGGATGTGCTGAACGCCGCACTGGCCATTACCCGGGAAAGGGGCGCGGACGCGGTGACGGCGCGGGCGCTGGGCGAGCGGCTGGGCACTTCCTCCAAGCCGGTGTTCGGTCTGTTTTCCGGCATGGGGGAGGTGCGCGAAGGGTTGATCCGGGCGGCGGACGAGGTTTATCAGACGGCGATCCGTCAGGCCATGAGCGCCGGGCGCTATCCGCCCTATAAGGCCAGCGGCATGGCGTATATCCGCTTTGCCCGGGAGGAAAGGGAACTGTTCCGCCTGCTGTTTATGCGGGATCGTTCCGGCGAGGAGCGGCGGGAGGACGGCAGTCTGGACGGGCTGATCGCGCTCATCGCGCGCAGCACGGGGCTCAGCGAGGAAAACGCCCGGCGGCTGCATCTGGAAATGTGGATCTACGTGCACGGGATCGCGTCGATGACGGCGACCGCGTATCTGGACTTTGATGAAGAAACCGTCAGTGATCTTCTTTCGGACGCTTATACGGCGCTGACGGCGCGGTGGAAGGAAAAGGAGGCCTGAAAAGGGATGAATGCGATCGAGACGGAGCGGTTGACCAAACGGTATAAGGATGTGACCGCCGTGGACGGTCTGAGCCTGACCGTGGGTCAGGGCGAGTTTTTTTCACTGCTGGGGGTCAACGGCGCAGGAAAGAGCACGACCATTCGGATGCTGTGCACCCTGACGCGGCCGACCTCCGGGGATGCGCGCCTGATGGGGCACAGCGTCCAGACGGACGCGGCGGGAGTGAAGGCGATCATCGGCGTATCGCCGCAGGAGACGGCGGTCGCGCCGCATTTGACCGTGTGGGAAAACCTGTCGCTCATGGGCGGGCTGCACGGTTTTCCCAAAGAAAAAAGCCGGTCGGAAAGTGAACGGCTGATGGCGCAGATGGGGCTGGAGGCGGTGCGGAACAAACGGGCGGGCAGGCTGTCCGGGGGCTATCAGCGCAGGCTGAGCATTGCCATGGCGCTGGTGACCGACCCTCAGATCCTGTTTCTGGACGAGCCGACCCTTGGGCTGGACGTGCTGGCGCGGGAGGAAATGTGGCAGGTCATCCGTGGGCTGCGGGGCAGAACCACGGTGGTTCTGACCACCCATTATCTGGAGGAGGCGGAGGCGCTCTCCGACCGTATCGGCATCATGGGCGGCGGCAGGCTGCTGCGGCTGGGCACCGCGGCGGAATTGACGGCGCAGACCGGCGAAGCGTCCTTTGAACGGGCGTTTGTGAAAATAGCAAGGGAGGGGTTGAAATGAAGATCAGAACATTTTCGCTGCGCACATGGAAGGAGATCATGCGGGATCCGTTGAATTTTGCCTTTGGACTGGGCTTTCCGCTGATTCTGCTGCTGCTTTTGACGGTTATCCAGTCCAACGTCCCGGTCAGCCTGTTCACGCTGGATCGGCTGACGCCCGGCATGTCGGTGTTCGGCCTGGCGTTCATGTCGCTGTTTTCCGCCACGCTGGTGGCGAGGGACAGGGAAAGCGCGTTTCTGACCCGGCTGTACACCACGCCGATGCGGGCGGCGGATTTCATTCTGGGCTATACCCTGCCCCTTTTGCCCATGGCGCTGCTCCAGAGCGCCATCTGCTATCTGGCGGCGGCATTGCTCGGGCTGCCTCTTACCGTGCACACCGCCGCGGCGCTGCTGATGCTGGTGCCGGCCGCGGCGCTGTTTATCGCGCTGGGGCTTTTGTGCGGCAGTGTGCTGAATGTCAAGCAGGTGGGCGGCATATGCGGCGCGCTTTTGACCAACCTGACCGCATGGCTGTCCGGGGTGTGGTTTGACCTGTCGCTGGTGGGCGGCGCTTTTGAAAAAATTGCCTGCGCTCTGCCCTTTTTCCACGCGGTGCAAATGGAGCAGGCCGCGCTGCGGGGCGATTTCGGCGGGATGATGCCCCATTTTTATGTTGTGCTGTTTTATCTGGCGCTGACGGGTGCGGCGGCGACGCTGCTGTTTTTGCGGCAGATGCGGGAGAAATAAAACGACAAGGGGAGAGACGGTATGGACGGTATTTACGCATCCAAATGGCCTTTTTTCGCGCCGGGGGAAATAGAACCCGCAGGGTGGCTCAAGCGGCAGCTGCAGGTGCAGGCGGAGGGACTGTCCGGGCATCTGGACAAGGTGTGGCCCGATGTGCGGGACTCGGCATGGATCGGCGGCGACCGGGAGGGCTGGGAGCGGGTGCCCTACTGGCTGGACGGCTTTATCCCGCTGGCCTATCTGCTGCGGGATGAGGATCTCATCGGCCGTGCCCGCCGCTACGTGGAGGCCATTATGGCGTCGCAGCAGCCGGACGGGTGGATCTGCCCCTGCAAAAAGGAGAAACGGGACCGCTATGATGTGTGGGCGGTGTTCATTATCTGCAAGGCGCTGATGGTGTACGGTCAGTGCAGCGGCGATGAGCGGGCGCGCCGGGCGGTCTGCCGCGCCATGAAAAATCTGGAAAGCCACGTGGCCGGGGCGACCCTGTTCAACTGGGGGCAGAGCCGGTGGTTTGAAGCCATGCTGCCCCTTCAGTGGCTGTATGCGGAGCAGCCGGAGACGTGGATGAAGGAATTGGCCGTGACTCTTGCTTCGCAGGGGCTGTCCTATGAGCGGGTGTTTGACTGCTGGTTCGACGGGGAGCCGGATGGTCACGGCGTGTGGCGGCAGCAGACCCATATCGTCAATCTGATGATGGCGCTCAAGAGCGAGGCGGTGTTTTCCGGCCTGTCCGGGCAGGATCCGAATGCGTTTGCAAGTCGGATGTACGGCCTGATGGAAAAACATCACGGCACCCCTGTGGGCACCGTGCAGGGCGACGAATGTCTGGCTGGGCGCAGCCCTGTCCGGGGCACGGAGCTTTGCGCCGTGGTGGAGGAAATGTTCTCCTGCGAGGTGCTCGCCTCCGTGACCGGCAATGCTTTCTGGCTGGATCTGCTGGAAAAGCTGGCCTTCAACGCGCTGCCCGCTACCCTTTCTGCGGATATGTGGACGCATCAGTACCTGCAGCAGCTGAACCAGATCTCCTGTGCTGCCCAGCAGCAGCCCACCCTTTTTGCGACGGACGGCCCCCAGTCCAATCTGTTTGGACTGGAGCCCAATTTCGGCTGCTGCACCGCCAATTTCTCTCAGGGCTGGCCCAAGCTGGCGCTGAGCGCGTTCCTGCGCACGGAAAAGGGCATCCTTTCCGCCGTGCTGACCCCCGGCAGCGTTCACACGCAGATGAACGGTCAAAAGGTGTCTGTGACGCTGGATACGCAGTATCCCTTCCGTTCGCTGCTGCGCTACACCGTGCACTGCCCTGCGCCCGTATCGTTTGAACTGGCGGTGCGCATTCCCGCCTTTGTCGACGGGGCGGAGGTAAACGGCTGCGGCGCCGCGCCGGGTACGCTGTGGCGGGAGGAAAAGGTCTGGCAGGACGGGGATACGGTGGAGGTGCGGCTGCAGATGCGCCCGTGCCTGAAGGAATGGGACAACGGGATGAAGTATCTGCAGCGGGGACCGCTGGTGTATGCGCTGCCTGTTCCCGGCCGGGCGTTCCCGTGGGAGTATGAGCGGAACGGGGTGGAACGCAAGGCGCCCTACTGCGATTATACCATTCTGCCTGAGGGTGCGTGGAACTACGCTTTTGCCGGCGGGAACATGCGGGTGGTGGAGACGGAAGTGGGGAATTATCCCTTCTCCCGTCAGACGCCGCCGGTAACGATCGAAATGGATATGCGGCAGGTGACTTGGCCGTGTTATCCAGGTCAGCCCGGCGTGTGCGCGGAAATGCCTGCGGAAGACCCTGCCGGACCGGCAGAAAAAAAGACCCTGTATCCCTATGGCTGCACCACGCTGCGCATGACGCTGATGCCCGAAAGGCATGGGTGAGAAAGAAGGATATATGGAAAAGGCAGGCGGACGTTTCGTCTCGGCGACCCTTGACGGCAGCGGCAATCAGAGCTGTTTCTGCCCCGCTTCGCCGGAAATGCCGGTGACGGGAAGGGTGTTCTACAGACTGTTTATGGGCGGTGCGTACGCCTTCTCCGCATTGTTTTCCGACGGAATGGATACTACCTATGGAGACGGCGGGTTTAGCCGGGCGGGGCAGAAACTGGGCGGCTGGCGGGTCATTTCGGCACGCATGGGCGTTGCAGCGCGGGCGGAGCCGGCGGCCTTTGATGAACCGGGCTGCATGCAGGCTGTGACCTTTGACGGAAAAACCGGACGCGTGGTAGCGCCGGGCGATGTGTTCCGCAGCGACCCGGTGCGCCTGAACGGAAAAAAGGGCGGCTGGCTGTGTCTGGAAACGACGGTGCAGGGCGTGCGCATCCCCTGTCACCCGGAAACGCTGCTGCCCTCCTTTGCCAGAACAGACCGGGGGTGGGTACCGTCAAGCAACGTGCTGTTTGCCGGTCAGATCGGCTGCGACCGGCCTGCGGCGCTGCGGATTGGCTTTCTGGGCGATTCCATCACTCAGGGCATCGGGACGGCACCTCATGCCTGCCAGCACTGGTGCGCACGGCTGGCGGAGCGTCTGGGGCAGAAAAACGCATATTGGAATTTGGGGCTCGGCTTTGCCCGGGCGTCGGACGCTGCGCTGAATGGCACATGGATGGACAAGGCGCGGCAAAACGACGGCGTGTTTCTGTGTCTGGGGGTAAACGACCTGCTGCAGGGCGCTTCGGCAGAGACTGTGCTGCGTGATCTGGAAAAAACGGTGGAGCTGCTCCATGAGGCGGGCACGGCTGTTTTTCTGCAGACCGTGCCGCCCTTTGATTATGAGGGCGAGGCGCGAGCGGCATGGCTTCGGGTCAACGAGGCGCTGCGCGGCGTTCTGGCAGGGAAAACGGAAGGCTTTTTCGACAACGTGCCCGTTCTGTGTGCAGATGACGACGCCCCGTGGCGGGCGCGCTACGGCGGCCACCCCAACGCGGAAGGGTGCGCGGCGTGGGCGGCGGCGCTGGAGGAAAAAGCCCGGCGTTTCCTTGGCTGCGTGAAAAGAAAACCATCGTGCAAGGAAGAAAAACTGTGCGATATAAACGCATCGGGAGGAGACCTCCGACAACCTTCCGGGGCGTAAACGCCGCGGAGGGTTCGACAAAAAGAGAGCCGTGCATGCACACGGCTCTCTTTCGTTTGTTCAAAAAGTCAGGTGACGGTGCCCGCGACCGTCAGGGTGCTGACGCCGGGGGTGACTGTCCATGCGCCGGTGGCGGTGTTTTGCGCGTACGTGGCGGCCGGAACGGTGATCTGCCCGGGCACGGTGGCGAAAACGCCGGTGGTGGCGTTGTAGGTGTAATTCGTAGCGGGCGCCCAGGCCGTGCCGTTCAGCGCGACGGCAAGGTCGCGCAGCACCGGCGTGAAGGTGTCCGTCAGGCTGACCAGATCGGCTGCATCGGCTGCCGTGTTGCCTGTGTTTTCAATGGTGAAAGTGTAGGTCAACTGGCCGCCGGGGGAAACGGAGGCGGGGCTGACCGATTTGCCGATGCGCAGACGGGGCGCGGTGGCAACGGCGACGGTCTGCGCAGCCTGTACCGGCGTGGTCAGTCCAGCGCCGGAGACGGTCACGGTGTTTGTCATGGTAGCGCCGGCTGCCAGCGGCGCGGTGCGGTTGGGGCGCGCGTCGTAAAGGAGAAGCCCGTTGCCGCCTGCGGGTACGGTCAGCCCGGAGAAGGTCAGGGGCGGGCCTTCCACGACGGCAGGCGCAGCCTGCAGAACGCCGTTCGTATAATACCGGACGGTGCCGTCCACATAGGTCAGGGGGACGGCGGTGAGGGCGCCCGCGGCGTAGGTGCCCAGGTCGTCCGTGACGGTCAGCCCGGTCAGCGCCGCGCTGCCCGTGTTGACCAGATTGACCACATAGGTGACGGCTTCCGTGTCGTTGTAGGAAGCGTTCACCGCGTCCTTGGTAACGCGCAGGGGTTCGAGAATTTCACCCGTGACGATATTGGAAGACGTGGTGACGCCGTTATAGGTCAGGGCGGCCTGATTGGTAAAGGTGGCCATAAAACAACCCTCCGTTTCTGAAAAAAAGGAAACGCTTTCACTGCGTAGGGCGCGTGCTGAAAACGGGGCTCTGGGCACGCGGAGAAGGGAACCTTCCCCTGCTCATTGTATGCGTCCCGGTTCCTTTCTGCGCGGAGGAAAGCAGGGCAAAAACAGGAAAAAGGTTGAAAAAATGCGGCGCAAGGGAGTATACTAAGTCGTATCGCGCAAGGAGGAAACAGGAAAACATGTTTGAACAGAACAAGGAACGCAACCTGTCCATGGTGATGGATTTTTATGAACTGACCATGGCGAACGGCTATTTTAAGGACGGTGTGGGCGAGCGGCTGGCAGCGTTCGATGTTTTTTACCGTCAGAACCCGGACGGCGGCGGCTTCGCCATTTTCGCCGGTCTGGAGCAGATCGTAGAGTACATCGAAAACCTTCATTTTTCCGAGCAGGATGTGGCTTTCCTGAGGGCGCAGGGGCTGTTTGACGAGGCGTTTCTGGATTATCTCGCCCATTTCCGGTTTACGGGCAGCCTGTATGCGCTGCGGGAGGGTACCGTCATGTATCCGGGTACGCCGGTCATCACGGTGGTCGCCCCCGTCATACAGGCGCAGCTGGTGGAAACGGCGCTCCTGCTGGAGGTGAACCATCAGTCCCTCATTGCCACCAAGGCCAGCCGGATCGTCCGGGCGGCGCAGGGACGCGGGGTATCCGACTTTGGCGCGCGGCGCGCCCACAACATGGATTCCGCCGTGTACGGCGCCCGGGCGGCCTATCTGGGCGGAGTGGACGCTACGGCCACGGTGCTGGCGGGGCAGATGTTTCATATTCCGGCGACGGGAACCATGGCGCACTCCTATGTGATGTTTTACGGCGATGAGCGGATGGCGTTTGAGAAATACGCTCGGGCGTACCCGGATGCCTGCGTGCTGCTGGTGGACACCTACGACGTGCTGCAAAGCGGCGTGCCCAATGCTATCCAAGTGGCGCAGGAGGTGCTGGCGCCCATGGGCAAGCGGCTGATGGGCATCCGCATTGACAGCGGCGATCTGGCCTATCTGTCCAAAAAGGCGCGGGGAATGCTGGATGAAGCAGGACTTCAGGACTGCAGGATACTGGCTTCGGGCAGTCTGGACGAGGATACCATCACCTCCCTGCTCAATCAGGGGGCGCGTCTGGACGGCTTCGGCGTGGGCGAACGGCTGATCACTGCCCGTTCCGAGCCGGTGTTCGGCGCGGTGTACAAGCTGTGCGCCGTGGAGGAAAATGGGGAACTGAGACCCCGCATCAAAATATCCGAAAACGTGGAAAAGATTACCAATCCGGGGTTGAAACGCCTTTTGCGGGTCTATGACGGAGAGGGCAAGAGCGTGGCCGACCTGATGACCCTGCGCGGCGAACCGCTGCCCGGCGACGAACCCTACCGCTATGTGGATCCTGTGCGGCCATGGCGGGTGCGCTATTTTGAGCATTGCACCTATGAAGAATTGCAGCAGCCCATTTTTGAAAATGGAAAACGGGTGTACGACCTGCCCGGTCTGGAGGAAAGCCGCGCTTATGTGCGCCGCCAGCTGCAGCAGCAGGTGTGGGAAGAGGAGCAGCGCATTCAGAACCCTCACGTGCATTACGTGGACATGAGCCCCCGGCTGTACGAACTGAAAATGAACATGCTGCATGGGGAGCACGGTGCGAAGGGGGGACAAGGGGGATGCTGATCGTATACGGCGGAGCCTTCAACCCCCTGACGGCGGCGCATCAGGCGGCGGTGCGCGCCCTTCGGGCACGGTACCCGGAGGCGAAGATCGTCCTGCTGCCTTCCGGCAGCGGGTTTGTGCAAAAGTGGAAGCCCGGTCAGCAGGTACTCCCGGACAGCGTACGGGTGGATATATTGAACGCGTTCATCCGCTCTGCCGGACTTGCAAATGTGCAGACGGATATGCTGGCGCTGGCGGAAAACCTGTGCACGTATGACGTGCTGACACGGCTGAAAGAAAAATACGGCGAGAAAGACGTCCGTTTTGTCATTGGAGAGGATAAGCTGCCCGAGCTTCCCCATTGGGCGCATGCGGAGGCGCTGCTGGCAAGCTGCGTTTTCGTGGTGATGACCTATGACGCTGCGCCGGGCGCACTGCCTGACGGCGTGAAGGGAGAATGGCTGACCCTGCCCGGCGGAACGGAACAGACCCATGCCAGCGAGCTGCGGGCGCGTATGAGCCGGCATGACCCTGCCGTCGGAGCGGAGCCCCTGACAGGGGAGCGGCTGTGCCGCTACCCGGAGTGCGTACGGGTATGCGCGCTGGCGCCGAGGGTGCGTCTGGGCGACCCGGAGGGAAATGCCGACGTTCTCATTCAAAGAGCAAAGGAGACGGAGGGAGATGTGCTGGTCTTTCCTGAACTTTCCATTTGCGGCTATACCTGCGGCGATCTGTTTTTATCCCCTGCGTTTATCCGCGGCTGCCTGAAGGCGGCGCAGCGGGTCATGACGGAGACGGCGGAAACGGGCAAGCTGCTGTTCATCGGCTGCCCGGTGACGGTGGGGGAGCGGTTGTTCAACTGCGCGCTGGCGTTGTGCGGCGGGCGGCTGATAGCCGTCGTGCCCAAGACGCATCTGGCCAACTACGGCGAATTCTATGAAGAACGGTGGTTTGCGTCTGCACGGGAGGTGCAAAACGGGGTCGTGACCCTGTTTGGTCAGACGGTTCCCTTTGGAACGGACGTGCTGCTGGAGCAGGCGGAGACGGGGCTGAAAATCGGCGCGGAGATCTGCGAGGACGCCTGGACGCCCCTGACGCCCGGCATGGAGATGTGTGCGGCGGGCGCCAGAATACTGGTCAACCTGTCTGCCAGCAACGACATCGTGTCCAAGCCGGCGTACCGGCGGAGCATGCTGTCCATGCTGTCCGCGCGGGGCATCTGCGCCTATGTGTACGCGTCCAGTGGCGCGGGCGAAAGCAGCAGCGATCTGGTTTTCGGTGGGCATCGGCTCATCTGCTTCAACGGACGGGTGCTGGCCGAAAGCAGGGCGACGCTGGCCGGCGAGGGGGCAGACGTCGCCGTGACGGTGGATACGGGCATGCTGGCGGCGGATCGACTGAAAATGAAGAGCTTTTCCTCCGGTGCTGCCCGCGTCTACAGAAGCGCGCTTTTTTCCATGGCCACCTACCGCTTCCCCGAACTGGTGGGGAAGGCGCCCTTTGTCCCTTCTGCGGAGGGCAGCGCCCGAAAAGAGCGGTGTCTGGACATTCTGCAATTGCAGGCGCGCGGGCTGTGCCAGCGCATGGAGGGGATCGGCTGCAAGAAAGCGGTCATCGGCATCAGCGGCGGGCTGGACAGCACACTGGCGCTGCTGGTGACCCACACCGCCTTCAAAGCGCTGGGACTGCCGCCCCAAAACATCGTGACCGTGACCATGCCCTGCTTTGCCACCAGCGGAAAGACCCTGAAAAACGCGACGGATCTGTGCCGGCAGCTGGATACGGATTTCCGCAAGGTGGACATATCCGCCGCCTGCACACTGCACGGGCGGGACATCGGGCACGACATGGGCGTGACGGATATTGCCTATGAGAATATACAGGCGCGGGAGCGTACGCAGGTATTGATGGACGTGGCCAATATGGAGAACGCCATTGTGATCGGTACGGGCGATCTGTCCGAACTGGCGCTGGGATGGTGCACCTATAACGGTGACCACATGTCCCACTATGGCGTAAACTGCGGGGTGCCCAAGACGCTGGTCAAGTTCATTGTGGACACCTACGCCCGGGAGGTGGCTGTGCCCGACACCCGGGAAACCCTTCTGAGCATTCTGGGCACGGAGATCACGCCGGAGCTGGTGCCCGGCGGCGCGTCTACGGAGGAGCGGATCGGCAAATACGATCTGCACGATTTTTTCCTGTATTATTTCATGCGTTACGGGTTTGAAAGAGAGAAACTGCGGTTTCTGGCGGCAGGGGCGTTCGGCGCGTGGCGGCTGCCGGAGATCGAGCAGACGCTGGACACCTTTCTGGGACGGTTCTTCCGCAACCAGTTCAAGCGCAATTGCCTGCCGGACGGCCCGAAGATCGGCTCGGTCTGTCTGTCGCCCCGGGGCGACTGGCGGCTGCCGGCGGACATGGGCGGCTGCCCGCCCCTGCAGGAAGGGTAAGACGGAATATGGAAAAGAAAAGCGTGAAAACCGTGTAAAAAGACGATACGGGAAGACACGCAGGCGCTTGCTGCCGCAGGGCGCAGCGCACATGAAAAAAAGCAGACGGTATTCGGACGTGCTGTGCGAATACCGCCTGCTTTTTCTGCGGGTCGGTTTCTTTGTCTTCTGTGCTGCGGCGGTGAGGGTGAAAAGAAAACGGCTCTGTGTGTGAATGCAGTCTTATCCGCTGACGATGGAGACGGTCGAACCGCGGAGGGTCTTGGTCACCACAATCTGGCGTTCCACGCTTTCTTCCAGATCCTGTACGTGGGAAATGATGCCGATCAGACGTTTGCCGTCTGCCAGATCATTCAGCACCCGCAGAGAATTGCGCAGGGCGTTTTCATCCAGCGTGCCGAACCCTTCGTCGATAAACATGGCTTCCATCCGGATGGCGCCGCTCTGCCCCTGAACCACATCGGAAAGCCCCAGCGCCAGCGCAAGGCTGGCCAGAAAGGATTCTCCGCCCGACAGGGTGGACACGTCGCGCCACTGACCGGTGCTTCTGTCCAGCACATCCAGATCGAGGCCGCTCTGGTGGACGCGGTCGTCCGCTTCCTCCTTGCAGCGCAGCGTGAACATCCCATCCGTCAGAACGGTAAGCCGCCTGTTCGCAGCGGATACGACCTGCTTGAAATAGTACTGCTGCACATATGCTTCAAAGGTCAGCTTTGCCCTGCGGTTTCCCCCGGCCTTGCCCGAACAGCAGTCGGAAAGATCCCGCACAACGGCCCAGTATGTTTCCTTATGCGCACGCTGACGGCATGCCGCCCGGATCTCCTTGTAAACGCCTTCGTGCAGATTCACTTTTTCCGCTGCGGCTTTTTCTTCTCTGTCCGCCGCCTTCTGCGCGTCCGCCAGCTGCGCCTGCCGGTTTTCCAGCGCCTCCAGCGCGACAGGCTCCTTGCCGTTCAGCACTTCGGCCAGCCGGGCGACCTGATCGCTCAGCGATTTCTTTTTCTCGTTGTGCCCGCGGAGCAGAAGATCGAGAGCGGTCATTTCGGATGCTGTCATAACGGCCTGCTCAAAATCCTGAATGTCGGCAAAGCCGTATTCGGTCAGCCCTGCCGCCAGCTGCGCCTGCTGCGCAGTCAGCTGAGCGGAGGTGCTTTCCAGCTGGGCAAGGTGAGCCTGAACCGCGCTTTCATTTTCCTTGCGCTGAAGCTGCAGCGCCTGTAGCTTTTCCCGGCAGGCGTCAAGGTGGCTCCGGCGCTGTCTGCCCTGCTCGCGCAGCGCTTCTGCCATGGCCTTTACGGAGCGTTCCGTTTCATTTTCCGTCAGATGCAGGCCGTTCAGCTTTTCGTGGGCGGCGCTGATCTGCTCATCGAGAGCTGTCAGCCTGTTGGCGGCGTCATTTAAGCTGCTTTCGGCGTTCCGGCGCGCCTGCTCTGCTTCTTCCAGCATCTCGCGCGTTACTGCGGCGGCGGTAAGTGCAGCAGGGTGGGGATGCTGCAGCGCACCGCACACCGGGCAGGGCTTTCCGGCTTCCAGAGTGGCGGCAAGCTGGCCGGCCTGACTGAGATAATAACGCTCTTTGGCGGCGCTGTAGGTCTCGTCCGCCGTTTTGCTGGCGGCGGTCAGAGCGATCAGTCTGGTCTGCAGCTGCCTCTGTTGTTTTTGATTTTTGCTCAATTCTTTCAGAAGGGGGCATGCCTGCTCGAGCAGAACGGCCTGCTGAAGGAGTGCGTCCGCTTCGCCCAGATGTTCTTCTGCCTCGTGCGCCTGTTTTTCAGCGTCCGGCAGCCGGCTGACCGCCTCGGCGAGCTTTTCTTCTGCTTGATGCAGGTGTGTCTGCGCATCCTTCAGCTGACTGTCCAGTGCTTTGATCAGCAGCCGTGTCGGCTGAAGCTGCTGGGCTTTTCGGGCGCGGTCAAGGGTGCGCTGCCGCTCGTCCATGACGGGCTGCTGTGCCATGAGCGCGTTCAGGGAAGCCTGAGCGGCTTGATGATCGGCAAATTGCTGATTCAGCGTTTTGCCGTTTTCCAACTGGACGGTGACGTCATGCCGCTGACGGTCAATGTCGGCTTTCCGTGCGGCCGCCGCCTCCTGCGCCTGTTTTTCCCGTGCGATCAGCCGTTCCAGAACCTCCAACAGGGCCTGCCCATACTTGGGGTCGCTGCAGTACTGCTGCAGCGTTTCTTTCTCTGCAAAATCCCTGTCCGGCGAGATCTTTCCCTGCGCAAGGGTGATCACCATATCCAGCTTTTCCCGTTCTCTGCTGCATTTGCTGTTCATTTCCTGCAGCTTCAGGCGCATGGCGTCGTAAAAGCCGGTGTTGAACAGCTTCTGGAACAGCTTTTTCCGTTCGTCGGAGGGGGCGTTGAGGATTTTCAGAAAGTCTCCCTGGGCGATCATGACGGTTTGGGTAAACTGATCCTGCGTCAGCCCCAGCAGTTCGTATACCCGGGCGTTGACCTCCTGCAGACCGCTGCGGTGCTCCCCGGTTTCCGTGCAGGACATTTCCGCATTGGCCGTCTGGGTCGTAAAGCCGATGCCTTGACGCTTGATGCGCTGATATTCCGGGTTGCGGTGGATGGTCCAGGTCTGCCCCTTGTGGGTAAAGGTGAAATGCACGAATGTTTTGGCATTCGACGCCGCATAATCGGAGCGGAAGGATTTGCTTTTGCGCCGTTCCCTGCCGCCCGCCGCTTCACCATAGAGCGCGAAGCTGATGGCGTCGAAAATGGTGGTCTTGCCCGCCCCGGTATCGCCTGCAATGAGAAACAGGCCGGTGTCTCCCAGAAGACCAAAGTCGATCTCCGTGACGTCGGCATAGGGGCCGAAGGCTGACAGAATGAGCTTAACGGGCTTCATAGGGCTCCTCCTCCAGTTCCCTGATCACTTTGCTCAGTACCTGCATATGCATATCGCCGGGCAGCTGGTCGTTGTTCTGCAGGCGGTAAAAGTCGCAGAACAGCTCTGCCGCCGTCTTGCTTTCCATGGTCTCCGTGGCCATGACGTCCAGATCATACTTCGTTTTTGAATTGACCACCGAAAATTTCAGCATGTTGGGAAAATTGACGGACAACGTGACCTTGGCGTCCGGGGGCGGCAGTTCGTCGTGCAGGGTGACCCAGACATAGTCCTCGGAATAGGGCAGGTTCCGCAGATCATCCAGCATGCCCTCTATCATCCGCATATCGTGAAGGGGATGCAGCGGAACGGTTCTCACCCGTACGTCGCCCTTCTCCCGCATTTCCACAAGGACGACGGATTTTTTGTGATTGACCTCGGAAAAGGAGTATTTCAGCGGCGAGCCTGCATAGCGCAGGGTCTCCCTCAAAACCTTCTGCGGCTTGTGAAGGTGCCCCAGCGCCACATAATCGAACCCATCAAAAAGCGCGCCGCTGATCTGATCCACGGTGCCGATGGAAAGCTCCTCAGATTCGCACACCTCGCTCCCTGCGATGAACTGGTGGCACATCAGCACATTTCTCTTTGAAAAATCAATGTCGGCGTTTCGCAGCACGGCGGCAATTGCATCCTGATAAGACGCTATTTTTTCTTCAGGCAGCGCCCGCTTGACCTGCCCGGGGCGGAGAAAGGGCAGCATCCAGACCGTCAGGTCGCCGTCGGCGTCGTGAAGGGTCAGGTGCTGCAGCTCCCCGCCGAAGGTTTCCGTCACATACACGCCGGAAGACCTGACCAGCGAGGAAAAGTAGGAGATGCGCAGGGCTGAATCGTGGTTGCCGCTGATGACGAATACCTTCCGTCCGTCATGGACAAGCCGGGAGACGAAGCGGTCAAACAGCGCCATGGCCTCCGCCTGCGGTGCGGTGCGCTGGTACACATCGCCGGCGATCAGTACGGCGTCGACCTTTTCTTCCGCCGCAATGTCCGCGACCTGCTGCAGGACGGCCTCCTGATCTCCGAGCAGAGAAAGGTCGTTGATCTGTTTGCCAAGATGTAGATCTGCAATGTGAAGGAATTTCATGGCAGTCCCCTCTCTGAAAAGACGATTGCTTCATCCGTATGCTTCACAGGGTGTAATAACCTGCGTTATGGGGGCACGTTTTCATGTCATATTATATGCCGAAACGGCAGAGATGGCAAGCGCGGGTCGAAAACGAGAAGAAAGAGGAGACGAAGCTGAAAAAGAAAAAAATTACGCCCGCCCCGTAGCAGGTGTACGAAGGCGAGCGCATGTTTTTTGTGCCGGTCTCAGGCCGGCGCTCCCGGAGGGGAGGGGAACCGTTCCGCGGCGCGCATGGCTGCAGGGTGCTGCGAAAGCGCGGGTGCTGAGCGGCAAAACGCGGACGGCGCTGCTGCCATGAGGCCGATCGGAACCGTTCCCCACTGCCCTTGGGCGGCTTTCAGCAATGCTGAGACAGCGGAACGGCTTAATCCAGCTCGAAGGCGCCGGTGTAAAGCTGATAATACTTTCCTTTTTTGGCGATCAGCTGTTCGTGGTCGCCCCGCTCGATGATGCGTCCGTGCTCCAGCACCATGATGGCCTGCGAGTTGCGCACAGTGGAGAGGCGGTGGGCAATGACGAACACGGTGCGCCCGTGCATCAGTGCGTCCATGCCCTTTTCAATGAGCGCCTCGGTGCGGGTGTCGATGGAGGAGGTGGCCTCATCCAGAATCAGCACGGGCGGGTCGGCCACGGCGGCGCGGGCGATGGCCAGCAGCTGACGCTGTCCCTGAGACAGGTTGGCGCCGTCGCCGGTGAGCATGGTGTCGTAGCCCTGCGGCAGGTGGCGAATGAAGAAGTCGGCATTGGCGATTTTGGCGGCACGCTCAATTTCCTCATCCGTGGCGTCCAGACGGCCGTAGCGGATGTTGTCCCGCACGGTGCCGGTGAACAGGTGCGTGTCCTGCAGCACCATGGCCAGCGAGCGGCGCAGGTCGTCCTTTTTGATCTTTTCGATGTTGATGCCGTCGTAGCGGATCTTGCCGCTCTGAATGTCGTAGAAGCGGTTGATCAGATTGGTGATGGTGGTCTTGCCTGCGCCGGTGGAGCCGACAAAGGCGATCTTCTGACCGGGCTTGGCATAGAGGGATACGTCGTGCAGCACCGTTTTGTCCGGGTCGTAGCCGAAGGTGACGTTTTCAAACACCACGTCGCCCTTCAGTTCGGTGTAGGTGACGGTACCGTCCGCCGCATGGGGATGCTTCCACGCCCACATGCCGGTGTGTTCCTGCGTTTCCACAATGTTGCCCTGCGCGTCCCGGGCGGCGTTGACCAGCGTGACGTAGCCGTGGTCTTCTTCCGGCTGCTCATCCATCAGTTCATACACCCGTTCCGCGCCGGCAAGCGCCTGCATGATGGTGTTGGACTGCTGCGCCACGTTGGAAATGGGCTGGGTGAACTGACGGATCATGGGCAGGAACGCCACCAGCGTACCTACGTCCGTCTGACCGGCCACGATGAGAATGGCGCCCAGCAGGGTAATGAGCACGTAGTAGCAGTGGCTCAGGTTGTTCATGATGGGACCCATCATGCCGGCCAGCGTGTTGGCGCGGGTGCCGGAGACCCGTACGTCTTCGTTCAGCTTATCAAAGGCTTCCTTGGCTTTCTCCTCGTGACAGAATACCTGTACCACCCGCTGCCCTTCCAGCGTTTCCTCAATGTAACCGTTGAGCGCGCCGACGGCCTTCTGCTGGGCGACGAAGCTCATGCCGGCCTTTTGCCCCAGCCGCTTGGTGACAAGCGACATGACGGGCATCAGTACGATGAGCAGAAGCGTCAGCCAGATATTCAGCTTGATCAGGAAGAACAGGCAGAACGCGACGGACAGCACGGAGGAAATGATCTGGGGCAGGGTGCCGGAGAAGAATTCGCGCAGGGTGTCCGTATCGTTGGTGTAGCGGGACATGATCTCGCCGTGGGTGCGCCGGTCAAAGTAGCGGATGGGCAGGTCTTCCATATGGTCGAACATGTCCTTGCGCAGCTTGTTGAGCACAGCGGTGGACACCAGCATCATCAGCCGGCTGTACAGGAAAGAAGAAAACGCGCCTAAAAGGTAAATGCCGATCATCATGACCAGGAACCGGAGAAAACCGGACAGGTCGGGCATGACGCCGGAGGCGGCGAACTGCTGCCCCAGCGGTTGAATATACAGGTTGATGGCGTCCTTGAGCAGATAGGTTCCAAAGGTGCCGCAGGCGCTGGATACGGCGATGCAGATGCCGACGATGATCAGCTTGAGCCGGTGGGGCTTGAGCTGCGCCATCAGTCTGATCAGCGTACCCTTGGCATTTTTTGGCTTGGCAGGCGCTTTCATGGGTCCTCTCGGCGGCATAATCAGGCCACCCCCTTTTGCTGGGACAGATACACGTCCCGATAAATGCTGCTGCGCTCCATCAGTTCGTCATGGGTGCCTACGTCGGCGATCTGGCCGTCGTTGAGTACGACGATACGGTCGGCGTCCATGACCGAGCTGATGCGCTGGGCAATGATCAGTTTGGTGGTGTCCGGCATGGCGGTACGCAGCGCCTGCCGGATGCGGGCGTCCGTCGCGGT
Source organism: uncultured Clostridia bacterium (assembly GCA_934662505.1). Lineage (GTDB taxonomy): Bacteria > Bacillota > Clostridia > Christensenellales > Aristaeellaceae > SVGT01. The sequence goes on from CAKUKE010000001.1 coordinate 322,729, forward strand.
ATCCACGGCGGAGGTCGCGTCGTCGAAAATGATGATCTTCGGCTTTTTCAGCAGCGCGCGGGCAATGCACAGCCGCTGCTTCTGACCGCCGGATACATTGACGCCCCCCTGCCCCAGATCGGTCTGATACCCGTTGGGGAAGGAACGGATGAATTCGTCCGCGGCGGATGCCTGACACGCGGCGGTCAGTTCTTCATCGGTTGCGTGCTCATCACCCCAGCGCAGGTTGGAGGCGATGGTGCCGGAGAACAGCACGTTTTTCTGCAGCACCATGGATACCTGATCGCGCAGGGCGTGAATGTCGTAGCTGCGCACATCCCGTCCGCCCACCAGCAGGCGGCCGCAGGTTACGTCATACAGACGGGGAATGAGGGAGACCAGCGTGGATTTGGCGGAACCGGTACCGCCGATGATGCCGATGGTCTCGCCCGAACGGATGGAAAGGTTCACGTCGGAAAGCACCAGATTGCTTTTGTCGCCGCTGTAGGAAAATCCGACGTGCTCAAACACGATGCTGCCGTCAGGCACGGTGGTTTCGGCATGCTGGGGGTTCTCAATGTCCGGCTCCTCATCCAGCACTTCGCAGATACGGGAAATGGAAGCGCGCGCCAGTACGAAGGATACGAACAGGAAGGAGAGCATCATCAGGCTCATGAGGATCTGCACGATGTAGCTGATGAAGGAGGAAAGGGCGCCGATCTGCATGGTGCCGCCAATAACCTGACGGCCGCCCAGCCACAGAATGGCGACGATGCAGCCGTACATCAGCATCTGCATGAGGGGGCTGTTCCACAGCACGATCCGCTCCGCCGCCCGCTGGGTAGCGGTCACATCGTCGGCTGAGGCGTTGAACTTTTCTTTTTCGTGGTTGGCGCGCACAAAGGCCTTCACCACCCGGATACCGATCAGGTTTTCCTGCACGGAGGCGTTAAGCGCGTCGTACTTTTTCATCATGACCTGGAAACGGGGAAAGGCTTTGCTCATGATGAGGATCAGACCGACGGCCAGAATGGGAATGGCTACCAGCAGAATGGGCAGCAGAGAAGCGTTCATCTGTGCCGCCATGAAAAACGCCATGATAAACTGAATGGGACTGCGCACCGCCATGCGCACCAGCATCATGACCACGTTCTGGGTCTGGTTGACGTCGGTGGTCAGACGGGTGACCAGCGAGGCGGTGGAGAAATGGTCGATGTTTTTAAAGGAAAAGTGCTGTACCTTTTCGAAGATGGCCTGACGCAGGTTGCGGGCAAAGCCCATGCCGCCCAGTGCGCTCAGGCGGCTGCCCGCCATGCCGAAGGCCATGGAGACCAGCGCCATGAAGAACATGGCCAGACCCAGCACCAGCACCTGCTGGATGCTGCCTGTTTCCTTGCAGGCGGGAATGGCCTCGTCGATGAGGCGGGCGGTAATGAGCGGCAGCAGCATTTCCATGACGACTTCGCCGATCATGACCAGCGGGCACAGCAGCAGATATTTCCTGTACTTGCCCGCATATTTGAGCAGACGCTTGAATTGCATGGGTTCAGTCTTCCTCCCTGTTTTTGGAATGCGCCTGATTGTGCAGGCGGCAGATGGTCAGATTGCGGGTGCTTTCATCCGCCAGATTGTCAAACATTTTGTCCAGCATGTCCTTCAGGAGCGCTCTGCTCTCCGGGGACAGCCCCGCCGTCATTTCCCGATCCAGCGCGTCCATCATTTCCCGGGAACGCAGAATGCGCTTTTCTCCCTCGGGGGTGAGGCGCAGACGGTTGCACCGGGCGTCCTGAGGATCCGCCGTCCGGCGCACCAGACCGGCCTTTTCCAGCCGCTTCAGGCTGGCGGCGGCGGAAGGCGCGGTGACGTCCAGTTCCTCGGCCGCTTCCCGCTGGGTGCAGTCCGGATGGGCAAAAATGTACTCCAGCAGGGGCGGCTGGCCGGGATGCAGGCCGACGCTGAGCATGACGGCACGGACCCGGATCTTCCGAAGCAGCTCCAGCCGGTGCAGCGCGGAGGCAATTTCCCGTTCCGACATGGGTGCTCTCCTTTCGTTAGTCGTTGAATAATTAAACGATTAACATTATATGCGGAAGACAAGAAAATGTCAAGCGCTGAATGTAAAAAAGGAAGGACGGTCGTACGTCCTTCAAAAATGTCAGAAAAACGCTTTCAGGCGCGCCGCAAAGGGTCGAAAGGGAAACCTGCGCGGATCGGGGAAAGTGGATTTTGCCGTGATGCTGCGCCTGAAGACGGTTTTCTCCTGCGCAGGGGTTCCGGCATGTGCAGAGCAGGAGACGGGGAGCGCGCGCCAGCGTCCCTGTCAGGCGGAAAACGGACGGAACGGAAACAACCGTCCGCCCGTGCAGAAGTCAGGTCTCTGCATTCTCGTCCGCCTGATAGATGAGAATGTCTCCGGGCTGGCAGCGCAGCGTTTTGCAAATGGCGTCCAGCGTGGAAAAACGCACGGCTTTCGCCTTCCCGGTTTTTAATATGGAAAGATTGGCGGGGGTAATGCCTACCTGCTGGCTCAACTCGTTCAGACTCATTTTTCTGCGAGCCAGCATCACGTCCAGATCAACGCGAATGGCCATGTGGATAGCGCCTCCTTCTTTACACCGTCAGACGGTTTTCTTCCTGCAGAACGATGGCCTGCCGGATCAGTCTGGACAGGGCGTAGGCCAGTACGCCCAGCGCCAGCGTGCCCAGCGCGCACAGGGGCAGCGAAAACCACATGGGGCCTACCGCCAGACCCGGCCAGAAGCAGAGAACGGCGGAGAGCAGCCACAGCCCCGCGGCGCTCATAAAGCACAGGAAGATCTGACGCAGTCCCTCCGCGTTTTCATTGCAGAAGGGGGTACGGCAGCCAATGCGGCGGGTGATGCGGAAGTACTGCACAAATGAGTACAGGTACAGGCCGCTGATGAGACAGCCGAATACGGCCAGCACACAGGCGACTCCTTTTTCCGTGTCGGTGTAGTCCAGACGCAGCAGCGACAGGGTGCCGCACAGATAGACGGCCATCATCAGTCCGCCGCAGAGAAGCGCAAGCAGCCCGGCAGCCCAAAGCAGCCCGGAGAGTTTTTTGTACGTCATGGTTCAACCTCCTTTTCGGGGGATAGTATATCATGTTAAAATTCAATTGTCAACAAAAATTTATTGAAAAACATAAAAAGAATAATGAAAAACACGATTATGACACTGAAGCGTAAAACAATTCCATAAAAAAATCCCTGCGGGAAGACCGCAGGGACGCAGAAAAAACGGAGACCATTTGCCGGGGAAAAGCAGGCGTACCCCTGCCAACGCAGCGGGAGCGGCGCTTCTCCGCTTACATGCCCTTGGGGGAGTAGTTGGGCGCTTCCTTGGTGATGAGAATGTCATGGGGATGGCTTTCCCGCAGGCCGGCGCTGGTGATGCGGATGAACTGCGCCCGCTCCCGCAATTCGTCAATGGTGGCGGCGCCGCAGTAGCCCATGGCGGAGCGCAGGCCGCCCATCAGCTGGAACACGGTGTCGGACAGCGGACCCTTGAAGGGTACCCGTCCCTCCACACCCTCGGGCACCAGCTTTTTGGCGTCCTCCTGGAAGTAGCGATCCTTGCTGCCGTTGTTCATGGCAGCCAGCGAACCCATGCCGCGGTAGGTCTTGAAGGAACGCCCCTGATAGATTTCCATTTCACCGGGGCTTTCCTCCGTGCCGGCGAACAGACTGCCCAGCATGACGGCCTTCGCGCCCGCGCCGATGGCCTTGGCGATGTCGCCGGAGTACTTGATACCGCCGTCGGAAATGACGGGGATGCCGTACTTGTCCGCCTCCTCCGCGCAGTCGGCCACGGCGGTCACCTGCGGCACGCCGATGCCCGCGACCACGCGGGTGGTGCAGATGGAGCCCGGGCCGATGCCCACCTTCACGCAGTCCACGCCGGCGGCGATCAGGTCATGGGTCGCTTCGGCAGTCGCCACGTTGCCGGCGAACAGCTGTACGTCGGGGTAACGTTTGCGGATCTGCTCAATGGTGCGCAGCACGCCCAGACTGTGACCGTGGGCGGTGTCGATGGACACCACGTCCACCTTGGCGGCGACCAGCGCTTCCATGCGCTCCATCAGGTCGTGGCTGACCCCTACGGCAGCGGCGCACAGCAGACGGCCGTTTTCATCCTTGGCGCTGTTGGGGTATTTTGTGGCTTTTTCAATGTCCTTGATGGTGATAAGCCCCCGCAGATTGAAGTCGTCGTCCACGATGGGCAGCTTTTCAATGCGATGGGAGGCCAGAATGGCCTTGGCTTCCTCCAGCGTGGTGCCTTCCCGGGCGGTGACAAGGTTTTCGTGGGTCATGACCTGCCCGATGGGGCGGGCGTCGTCCGTTTCAAAGCGCAGGTCGCGGTTGGTCAGAATGCCCACCAGGCGGGTGCCCTCGGTGATCGGCACGCCACTGATGCGGTAGCGCGCCATGAGCGCCTTGGCGTCGGCAATGGTATGCGCGGGGGAGAGGAAGAAGGGATCGGTGATGACGCCGTGCTCGCTGCGTTTTACCTTGTCCACCTGAGCGGCCTGTTCGGCAATGCTCATGTTTTTGTGAATGACGCCCAGACCGCCCTCCCGGGCGATGGCGATGGCCATGCGGGCGTCGGTCACCGTGTCCATGGCGGCGGTCAGTACGGGAATGTTCAGTTTGATCCGGGGCGTCAGTTGCACTCCCAGGCACACGTCCTTGGGCACCACCTCGCTGCGCTGCGGTACCAGCAGCACATCGTCAAACGTCAAACCTTCGCGGACAACTTTTTGCAGCATGTCAGTCTCTCCCATCCATCGATATTTGCATTATTTTATCCTATTATGTAGAACGTGTCAATGGATATTTTCGTTCTTTCCCGACCATTTCCTTGCGCTGAAGCGGCAGCATCTGGTATCAAAAAGGCAAGATAAAGGGATTGTATTTTGCAAATCTCTGTGATATAGTATCCGCGGAACGGATGGATTTGGTTAGAATATCCGTCAGAAAATACAAAAATGTACAAAGAAGGAGAAAGAAAATGAAAAAGATTCGCGTCGGCGTCGTGGGTGCCGGCAACATCGCCCGCTCGGCGCACCTGCCCGCCTATCAGAACCTGAAGGACATTGCCGAGGTGGTGGCCATCGCGGACAAAAATCTGGAGCGCGCACAGGAAACGGCGGAAAAGTTCGGCATCCCTCAGGCGTTTGCTTCGGTGGAAGAACTGCTTGCCGGTGCGGAAGTGGATATGATCGACATTTGCGTGTGGAACCATGCCCATGCGGAGGTGGCCATTGCCGCCGCTAAGGCGCACAAGGCCGTTTTGTGTGAAAAGCCGCTGGCCGACAGTCTGGAAAACGCCCGGAAAATTCAGGCGGCGGTGGACGAGGCAGGCGTGCCGTTCATGTGCGCCATGTGCTCCCGCTGGACGGAGGAAGCCCGCATGCTCAAGGAAATGATCGACGCGGGCGAGCTGGGCAGGATCTACTACGTGAAAACGGGCTATGTGCGCCGCCGCGGCACGCCCATCGGCTGGTTTACGGACAAGTCCAAGTCCGGCGGCGGCCCGGTGATCGACATCGGCGTGCATAACATCGACTGCGCCTGGTACCTGATGGGCAAGCCCAAGCCCGTGCGGGTGAGCGCCAGCACCTACAATTACATCGGCGATTTCAAAACCCGCGGCGTGACCCGCTGGCTGGCGCTGGACAGCGATGTGACCGCCTTTGACACTGAGGACAGCGCGGCGGCGCTCATCCATTTTGAAAACGGCGCGACCATGTTTGCCGAGGCCAGCTGGGCGATCAACGCGCCCGAGGGACGCTATACCCAGATCGTGGGCGACAAGGCCGGCGCGACGCTGGATCCCTTTGTGATCTATGGGGAAAACAACCAGCACTTCCTGACCAATAACGCGCCTGTGACCCATACGCTGAACCGCTACGAGGCGGAAATCCATCATTTCATTGATTGCGTCAACAACGGTACTCAGCCCGTGTCTCCCCTCTCCGACGGGGTGGAGGTGCAGAAGATTCTGGAGGGCATCTACACTTCCGCCAAGCTGGGTCGGGAAGTGGAACTGTGAGCCTCTGCCGGGCAGGAAAGGAAAAAACGATGAAAATCAGCGTGAGCAGCTACAGCTATGCCGCCTATGCCAAGAAAAACCATGCGACCTATGAACAGCTGTGCGACATTGCCAAAGAACAGGGCTTTGACGGCATCGAGTTTATCGATCTGGATTCGCCGCTTTTCGGTTATACGGGCGACATGCTGCCTGTGGCCCGGCGCATTCGGGAGCACTGTGAAAAGATCGGTCTTCAGGTGGTGGCCTATACCGTGTATGCCAACCTGCTCAGCGACGACATGGAGGCCGAAATGCAGCGGCTTCGCCGCCGGGTGGACGAGGCGGAAGCGCTGGGCGCCAGGGTGATGCGCCACGACGCGTGTCAGGCACCCCGCAAGCTTCCCCGTTATCACTACACCGACGCGATCCGGGAGATGACCCCCTACATCCGGGAACTGACGGAGTATGCCCGGAGCAAGGGCATCCGCACCTGCACGGAGAACCATGGGCGCTACTTCCAGCAGGCCAATCGGGTGGAGGCGCTGATCCGTGCGGTCAACAACGACAACTACGGCTGGCTGGTAGACGTGGGCAATTTCATGAGCGTGGACGCAGACGTGATCTCCTCGGTCAAAACCGGTCTGCCCTACGCATTCCACGTGCATTTCAAGGACAACATTTTCAAGCCCGGTACTCAGGTCATGCCCTACGGCTTCCGGACGACGCTGCACGGCAATTATCTGCGCTCCACGGTCATCGGCCATGGGGATGTGCCCGTGCAGCAGTGCGTACGCATGCTCAAGGACGCGGGCTACGACGGGTTTGTGACCGTGGAATTTGAGGGCTGGGAAGATAACCTGATGGCCGTGGAAGGCGGACAGAAAAACCTCCGCCTGTTTGCGGAAAACGTGGGCTACTGACCCCCTTGCCGGAACAGAAAACAAAAACATGCCCGGCGCTGCGCAATCCTGTGCGGCGCCGGGCTTTTCCGTGTGAAAAATGTCCGTATGGCGATAAATGGGAATGCCGAAGACGAACGGCCGTCTTCCTGTTCAGGTTTGCCCCCTTCGTCGGCCGGCGCTTCAGGGGCGATAACGGTCCACCGCGTCAATCAGCTTATCCAGAAAAGCGCTTTCCCCGAAGGTGTTGATCTTGAAGAAAACCGCCTGACTGCCGCCGGAGGCGATGGCGGAGAGGTACAGATCCCGCCCCTGCCCCAGCAGGGTCACGTTCAGGCTGACCCGGTTCTGGCCGAGATAGCTGTACCGTTCATATACGCGTACGGCACACTGCACGTCACCCAGCGTGACGAGGCTGCTGTCCTCAAGGGAGGCGGAAATGCTGCCGCCCAGAATGGCGTTGTCCAGATAGGCGAGGAACCCGCGGAAATCGCCGGTGAGATGACGTTCAAACTTGGCCATATGCTTCCTTATACTCCTTTACCTGTGATGAAGAGCCGATGGAAACCCTTCCGGACGGGGGGACGGGCGGATTACTCCGCCGCGTCCGCGGCGCCGCCGTCGATACCGTCCAGCGACAGGATGGGTACCGCGTCTGCGGCGGTGCCGGATACATAGCTGGGCAGCTGACCGTTCCAGCGGGATATCTGCGTAAACCGGATGAGGGAGTCGGTCAGCGACTGGGCGATCAGGGTGTTGGCCGAGGCCTCCGCTTCCGCCTTGACCCGGGTGGCATAGGCGTCCGCATCCGCGTTGATTTTGGCGACGGCGGCTTCCGCTTCGGCGGCGATGCGCTGCCGTTCGGCCTGCTGCTGGGTCTCCATGGTTTTCTGCTGCTGCTCGATTTCGGCCTGCAGCTTTTTCTGAGCGGCTACCTGCTTGGCTTCCACCGCGTCGGTGAAAGCGTCGGTAAAGTCGATGTTCTCAATGGAGACGCTGATGATGTTGATGCCGTAGCCCGCCATTTCCGCGCTCAGGCTTTCGCGGATGTGGTTGGACAGCGCCTCCCGCAGGGAAACCAGGTTCTCCGCCGTGTACTTGGAAAAGGCGGCCTTGGTGTTTTCCAGCATGCGGGGGTAGACCAGCTTGTTGAAGTAATCCGTGCCGACCTCCTTGAACAGGGTCATGGCGGTGGACTTGTTGATGGCATAGTTGATGGAGCCGGTGACGTCCACCTGCTGGATGTCGCTGGAGAAGGCCTGCGTGGTGAACGAGGTCTTCTGCTCCCGGTTGTCCATCAGAATGATGCGCTGGAACGGGGATTTGAAATGGAAGCCTGCTTCCATGGTGTGGTCTTCCACCCGTCCGAAGGTGGTGATGATGCCGGTGTAGCCCGTGTCTACCTGCGCGGTGCAGGTGGAAAAAACGAGAATTACCGCGATCAGCGCGACCAGAATGGGAACGATGCGGCGTAGCGTGTGTTGCTTCATTGGTTTTTCTCTCCTTCTGCATTGCTGCGGATACAGTATACCGAAAATAGTGCCGTTTGAGAAGGGGCGGGGGATCAAACCCATCGTCTGAATGCTCCATTTGTCATGGAACGCGCATCATCGCTGTAAAAATGCTTTAAAAAACGTGCCTTCCGGAGAAGACACGTTTGCAGAACCGGGCGGATTACGCCTGTTTGCCGCCGCACTCGGGGCAGAACCTGGCGCTGCGGGGAATTCTGGCGCCGCATTCGGAGCAGAACTTGGTTTCACCGGCGGGAGCGGCCTGCTGTGCGGGCTGCTGAGCCGGCTGAGCGTTGACAGACTGCTGCAGGATCTGGTTCATGGCCATACCGATCCCCATGCCGGCGGACATGCCCGCGCCGCCGCCGGGGTTCTGCGCGGCATCCCGCATGGCCTCGGCAGCCTGAAACTGGGTATATTTGTTCAGGTCGCCCACCACGCCCATGGAGGTGCGTTTGTCCATGGCCTTTTCTACTTCTTCGGGCAGAGAAATGTTCTCAATGATAAAAGCGTTCAGCTTCAGACCCAGCGGCTGCAGCCGGGGAGAAAGGGTGTTCAGCGCGTACTGGGACAGCTCGTCGTAATTGGCGGCCAGATCCAGCGCGGGGATTTTGCTCTGGGCAATGGCGTCGGACAGGCCGGATACCAGCGTCCGCTTGATCTGCCCGGTAACGCCCTCGGTGGTCATGAGCGCCGTGGTGCCGAACACCTGCTTGAGGAAGACCACCGGATCATCCACGCTGAAGGCATAGATGCCGAAGGCGCGCAGGCGCACCATGCCAAACTCGGCGTCCCGCATCATGACGGGGTTGGATGTGCCCCATTTCTGATCGAGAAACTGTTTGGTGTTGACAAAGTAGACTTCCGCCTTAAAGGGGGAATTGAAGCCGTACTTCCAGCTTTTCAGCGCGGTGAGAATGGGCATGTTCTGGGTGGACAGCTCATACCGGCCGGGCTGAAACACATCCGCCAGCTTGCCCTCGTTGACCATGACGGCCGCCTGGCTTTCGCGGACGGTCAATTGCGCGCCCATCATGATGTCCTTGCCGTTACGGTCGTAACGGTACACCATGGTGTCGTCGGTAGCGTCCTTCCATTCAATGACGTCTACAAACTGACCTGCCAGTTTGGAAAAAAGACCCATAAAAAGACCTCCTTTTTGTCTGATATGCGGTTGAATTATCAAGCATATGCCTGCTTGGCGACGGTTATTCGGTCAGCGCTTTCAGACTGGATACCATGTGCTTGTCCTCAATGCGCATGTCCAGATCCAGATACTCCTCCACCCGGTCGATGCTGTCCTGCACGTGCTCCAGCGCGCGGCGTTCAAAGTCAGCGGCGTCCTGATCCTCGCCGGCCTTGGGAATGGCCACCACCCGGAAGTGGCGGGTCGTCACCAGCGCTACGGCGAAGTAGATGCGGTCGATGTAGCCGCCGAAGAAGTTCAGCCGCAGCGCACGCTCCAGCCGATCCAGCGCGTTGTGATGCGCGTTGAGATACACGTCGCCCTGCGGCATGTCCAGCTCGAACACCATGCAGGGGCGGGTGGCGGACACATGGGCGCGGATCAGCTTCAGCTGCCGCTCCACCACGGCAAAGTCCTGAATGCAGCCGCACAGCAGGTTGTGCACCAGCTCGTCCCGCATGAGCCCGCGCATGGTTTCATCGTCGTAGGGCTCATCTGCGCAGTCGGTATGCAGCCGGCGCATCATGTCGCCAAGCTCGCGCAGAATGGTCTTCTGCTTTTCAGGGTTGTGCTGCACGGTAAAAATGGACAGGCTGGGACGCTCATAACGCAGAAACTGCGACAGCGCAATGCCGCTCTGACTTTCAAAATGATAGCCGACCGCGTCGATGGCGCAGGAATTGAGCAGCTCAATGGCTTCCTCTGAGGAAGCGGCGTAATAAGGTGCACGGAACCCCAGGGTATCCCAGTCGAATTGCTCAAAACAGGTTTTGATATCCTCCTGGTCCGTGGCAAGCAGCAGCTTATACATTCCGTTAACCTCCGTTGCTTATGGTACAAAAACTATTATACATGGAAACGTTCGGATTGACAATGACAAATTTGCTCAAAACCGCATTTGGCGGGTTCAAACGACCCGAACCGCGCCTCTGGACAGATCAGAAAGGAGGAAATGCGCAGGGGGATACCATGAATGGACAAAAGGTGATATAATACGGAAGGAAACGGAACACCTCAGTACGGAAAGGATGTTTTGCGCGATGGCGACGGCGGTGCTTTTGCCCGGTAAGGAAAAACGGGTATACGGGGGTCATCCCTGGATTTTCCGCAGCGATATTGAAAAGGTGACGGGCGATTTCGCGCCCGGAGACGTGGTGACGGTGACGGCGAAAAACGGGCGGTTTCTGGCAAAAGCCATTTACAACCCCGCTTCTCAGATCGCGCTGCGTATCCTGTCCCATAAAGATGAAAAGATCGACGCCGATTTTATCCGCGGCAGGGTGCGCCGGGCGGTAGCCTATCGCCGTGCCTTTGCCGACCTGCATTCCTGCAGGCTCATTTTTGCGGAGAGCGACGGGCTGCCCGCCGTGATCGCCGACAGTTTCGGCCCGGTGATCTCGCTTCAGTGTCTGGCGCTGGGCATGGAGCAGTTCAAGGAAGCCATCTGCGACGCACTGGAGGAAGAGGTGCACCCGCAGGGAATCTATGAACGGGGAGACGTGCCCGTCCGGGAGCTGGAGGGGCTTCCCCAGTGGTGCGGCGTTTTGCGGGGCGAGGTGCCCGATCGGGTGAAAATGCAGGAAAACGGCGTCCGGTTTTATGTGGACGTGAAGAACGGCCAGAAGACCGGGTTCTTTCTGGATCAGAAGGAAAACCGGGCGGCGATCGCGCCCTTCGTGCGAGGCCAGAAGGTGCTGGACTGCTTTACCCATACGGGCAGCTTTGCCCTGCATGCGGCACGGTACGGCGCCAGTCATGTGACGGGCGTGGATATTTCCGAGTATGCCTGCGAATGCGCGCGGGAAAACGCCGCGCTCAACGGGTTTGAACAGGTGGACTTTGTGGCGGCCAACGCGTTTGATTTTCTGCGGGAAAAGGCGGCGGGAGAAGAAAAATGGGACGTGGTCATTCTTGATCCCCCGGCGTTCACCAAATCCCGCTCTGCCGTGGCGGCCGCTGAACGGGGGTATAAGGAGATCAACCTGCGGGGGCTGAAGCTGCTGCGCGACGGCGGATATCTGGTCACCTGCTCCTGCTCTCAGCACATGCTGCCCGGCCAGTTCCGGGAGGTGATCTACGCCGCTGCCCGGGATGCTCACGTGCGGCTCATTCAGGTGGAATGGCGTACGCAGGGGCGGGATCACCCCATTTTGGTGGCCGCGCCTGAGACCCAGTACCTCAAGTGCGGCATTTTCCGTGTGGAGAAGGACTGAAACGTATAAAAACAGACGGTTGATGCATAATGAAAAGGAACAAGAGGAATTATATCTGGAATGATGTGAATTTTTATTCATTTCTGCATTGACAACTGAACGAAAAAATGCTATCATAGCAGCATGCCGTTCCAGCCTGAAGGGCGTGGGCGGCATTTGACGGACGGACGATTTGCACACCGTGCCGACGGCAGGGACGGGTGCGAAGGGCACCGGCGCGGGACATGACGGGTGCCCCGGCGGACGGACAGGCGAAGGGAGGCTGTGCGGCAGTGAGCGCGGCGAACGATGTGATTATTCAGGTAACAAACCTGCAAAAGCATTTTGATAACGGCGGCCTGAAGGCGCTCAACGGCGTCAACATGGAGGTGCGCCGCGGCGAGGTGGTGGTGGTCATCGGCCCCTCCGGCAGCGGTAAAAGCACCCTGCTGCGGTGCCTGAACCTGCTGGAAACGCCGACGGCGGGCACCGTGACCTTTGAAGGGGTGGATATTACCGACCCTCGGGTGAACATCAACGAACACCGGCAGAAAATGGGCATGGTGTTTCAGCACTTTAATCTGTTTCCCCATATGACCATTCTGCGCAACATGACCGTGGCGCCCATGACTCTGCTCAAAAAGAGCAGGCAGGAAGCGGAAAGCACCGCCATGGCGCTGCTCAAGCGGGTCAATCTGGCCGAGCGCGCCAATGCCTACCCCAATCAGCTGTCCGGCGGTCAGCAGCAGCGTATCGCCATCGTGCGGGCGCTGTGCATGAACCCGGAAGTGATGCTCTTTGACGAGCCGACCAGCGCGCTGGATCCGGAAATGGTGGGCGAAGTGCTGGACGTCATGAAGGAACTGGCGCGGGATGGCATGACCATGGTGGTGGTCACCCATGAAATGGGATTTGCCCGGGAAGTGGCGGATCGGGTGATTTTCATGGACGGCGGCGCCATCATCGAGCAGGGCACGCCGAAGGAGATCTTTACCGCCCCCACCCAGCAGCGCACCCGGGACTTCCTGAATAAGGTGCTTTGACCTGCGTACGGAGAAAAAAGGGGATCGGGCGCGTTTGACCGCCTTTTCCCCTTGTTTTTTTTCTGCATCTGACGTACAATAGAGCATACGGCGCAGCGGATGCTCAGGCGGAAAAGGGCTTGCCTTCCCAAACTGTTTGAAAGGGAAAAACACCCCTGCAGACAGGCTGAAAAGAGGACGGCCGCTTCCGCGGAAAGCTCCCCGCCGGAAAACAAGCAAAGAAGGAAAGCAAACATGAGCGAGTGCACCCACGATTGCTCTACCTGCGGGGCCAGCTGCCCCAGCAAGGACAAGCAGTCGCTTCTGGAAAAGCCCCATGAGGGGACGAAAGTCAAGCGGGTCGTCGCGGTGATGAGCGGCAAGGGCGGCGTCGGCAAGTCCATGGTGACCAGCCTGCTGGCCGTGCTGGCGCAGCGCGCAGGGCTCAAGACCGCCATTCTGGACGCGGACATTACCGGCCCTTCCATTCCGCAGGCCTTCGGTCTGCATGAGCAGGCCATGGGGACGGAGGAAGGCATTCTGCCTACCCTGACCAAAACGGGCATCAAGGTGATGAGCCTGAACCTGCTTCTGCCGGACGAGACTTCGCCGGTCGTCTGGCGCGGACCGGTCATCGCGGGCACGGTCAAGCAGTTCTGGACGGACGTACTGTGGGGCGATCTGGACATCATGTTCATCGACATGCCGCCGGGAACGGGCGACGTGCCCCTGACGGTGTTCCAGTCCGTACCCGTGGACGGCGCGGTGGTGGTGACCACGCCCCAGTCTCTGGTGGGCATGATCGTGGAAAAGGCCGTGAACATGGCCGCCATGATGGAAGTGCCCGTGCTGGGGCTGGTGGAAAACATGAGCTATGTGCAGTGCCCCGACTGCGGCCGGCACGTGGATGTGTTTGGCGAAAGCCATGCGGATGAAACGGCGGAAAAGCACGGTCTGAAGGTGCTGGCCAAGCTGCCGATCAACCCCAAGCTGGCCGCCGCCTGCGATGCGGGTCTGGTGGAACTGTTTGAGGGCGACTGGATGGACGAGGCCGCCCGGGAAATTTTCAAGGGGCTGTAAGCAAAAGAGGGCGCGGCGGACAGCCGCCGCGCCCTCTTTTAGGTTTTTCTGGAACGTCGGCATACGCCGTGAAGAACGAGGGGGACGTCTCGAGCATGGAAGAAGAACGAAAGAAAGCCCGGCTCAAATGGTGGCAGGATATGGCGGTGCTGAATCTGGGCACGCTGCTGGTGGCGCTGGGCGTGTACTTTTTCAAGTTTACCAATAACTTTACGACCGGCGGCGTCAGCGGTATTTCCATTGTCATGAGCCGGCTCATCCCCGGTTTGTCCACCGCCATGCTGAACCTGGTGCTGAATCTGGTGCTTCTGGCGCTGGGGCTGGTGCTGATCGGCCGCAGCTTCAGTCTGCGGACGGCCTATGCGGCGGTGGTATCCTCTCTGGCGACGCTGGTGCTGGAAAAGGTGTGTCCCCTGTCTCAGCCCCTGACGGATCAGCCCTTTCTGGAACTGATCTTCGCCGTGGGTCTGCCTGCCGTGGGTACGGCGCTTCTGTTCAATGTGGGCGCCAGCAGCGGCGGTACGGACATTCTGGTCATGCTGCTGAAAAAATACACGCGGCTGAACATCGGCACGGCGCTGGTGTTTGTCGACTGCGCGGTGGCGGTAGCCGCCTGTTTTGTCTTTGATATCCGTACCGGCCTCTACAGCATTCTGGGTCTGCTGCTGAAGGCATACCTTGTGGATTACGTGATGGAAAACCTGCATACCTACAAGGTGTTTCACATCGTGACCAGCAACCCGGAACCCATCTGCGATTACATCATGAAAGCCCTCAACCACAGCGCCACGGTGCTGAAGGCGGAAGGCTCCTACACGCATAATGCCAAGACGATGCTCATGACGGTGGTGAACCGCTCGCAGGCGCTGAAGCTGCAGCGCTTTGTGGGGCAGACCGACCCCCACTGCTTCATGACCGTCACGACGACCAGCCATATTATCGGCAAGGGCTTCCGGGGCATGTCCGAGTGACCCCGTGCGGGCGTAAAAGAAAGTGCGGGAAAGCGTGGAAAACACAGAACGGCCGCTGATTGCTTCAAATGCATCCGGTGTCTTTTCAGAATGCGGCTGTTTTTAAAAGGATCAGACAGAAAAGACTGGATAAACAGGAGTGTGCCAACATGATTCGTACTGCGGTCGTGGGGCTGGGGCGTATCGGGTGGTATTTTCATGTGCCGGAAATTGTGAAACATGGGAATGACTTTTCCCTCTGCGCCGTGCTGGATACCAGCCGGGAACGGCTGAAGGAAGCGGAAGAAACCTATGGTGTGCCGGGGTATACCGACCTTTCTGCCATGCTGGCGGAGGCAAAGCCGGATCTGGTGGTCATCGCGTCGCCTACCGCCTTTCATGCGGAACAGGCCATTGCGGCGCTGGAAAGCGGAGCCGACGTCCTGCTGGATAAGCCCATGGCTGAAAATCTGCAGTCCGCCCGCCGGATCCGGGAGGCGGTCAGGCGCACGGGACGGAAGCTGACGGTTTATCAGCCCCACCGTTTTACCCCGGAAGCAGCGGTGGTTCGCCGGCTTCTGGATTCCGGGGTTCTCGGGGAAATCTATCAGATGAAGCGTTCCGACTGCGACTATGTCCGCCGCAACGACTGGCAGTCCTTTTTGAAAAATGGCGGCGGAATGCTGAACAACTACGGGGCGCATTATATCGACCAGCTGATCTATCTTTCCGGTCAGACGCCGGTAAAGGTCTTCTGCCAGACCCGCCGCATTGCCAGCATGGGCGACGCAGACGACGTGGTGAAGTATGTGATGCAGACAGAGAAGGGGACGGTGCTGGATCTGGACATCAATCAGGCCACGGCGATCCCGCTGCCAGGGTTGATGGTTTTCGGCAGGTACGGTACCGCTGCCGTGCAGGAGGACGGGCAGGGACAGACGGAACTGTATGTCCGGTGCTTCGACCCAAAGGAATTGCCGGAGCGGCGGGTCGCCGAGGGGCTGGCTGCACCGGGACGTCAGTATCCCTCGGATCAGATTCCGTGGCGGGAGATGCACCTGCCCATTTTGCCGGAACACCAGGTGGATTATTATGCCCTCTGCGCCGACTATTTTTCCGGCAGGGGAGAGGCGCCGGTAAAACTGGACGACACCATGAAGATCATGGAACTGGTTGCGCTGGGTTATCAGTTGGCGGCGGAGGCTGGAACGGTCGCGCTTTGAGCGCGGCTGTTTGGGCGACGTAAAGAGAATAGGGGGTATTCGGCTGTTGGGTCGAATGCCCTTTTTTATGCGCGGCGCCTGCCTGACAAGGCGGATGGTTTCTGCTTTAGAACGGCAGGAAAGGACGGGCGGCAAAAAAACGCTTTTTTCCTGATTCAGGGGTTGACAAGCGTTCAGAATTGCATATAATAACATATGAGCATTTGCTCATACGTTTAAAAGGAGGATGAACCCGTTGATCGACAGCGAACGGTTGATCGTGTATACGCCGGGCGGCGGCAAGGATGAAAAAGGCTGCGCGCAGGAGCATCATCACGAGAAAAAGCTGGAAGCGGTGCGGCAGCAGATGCCGCCGGAGGAGCGGCTGTACGACCTGGCGGAACTGTACAAGCTCTTTGGCGATTCCACCCGGATCAAGATCCTCTATGCGCTTCTGGAGGCGGAAATGTGCGTGTGCGACATTGCGCAGCTGCTGGATATTTCCCAGCCCGCCATTTCCCATCAGCTGCGCATGCTGCGCCAGACCAAACTGGTCAAGGCGCGCCGGTCGGGGAAGGCTGTGTATTATTCCCTGGCGGACGATCATGTACGGGGCATTCTGAGCATGGGTATGGAACATCTGGAAGAAGAATAACGCAGAAGGAGAGAAGATCAAATGGCCTGCAAACATTGCCACGATGAACACGAGCACGAACACGAACACGAGCACGAACATGAACACGGGCACCACCACGATCACGGTTCCTGCGGCCACGACCACTGCGGCTGCGGCCATGACCATGGCCATGAGCATGGGGGAGAAGAGGAAGACCGCAAGCCCCTCATCTGCCGGCTGATCGCGGCGGTTCTCATGACGCTGGCCGCCCGCTTCCTGCCCATGAACGACACGGTGCGGATCGTGATCTACCTGACCGCCTATCTGGTGACAGGGTACGATGTGGTGTGGACGGCGCTGCGGAACATCGTCCATGGCGAACTGTTTGACGAATGTTTTCTGATGACGGTGGCGTCCATCGGCGCCCTGTGCCTGCAGGATTTTACCGAGGGCATTGCGGTCATGGTGCTCTATCAGCTGGGCGAAATGCTGCAGGATATGGCGGTGGATAAGAGCCGGGGCGCCATCAGCGAACTGATGGATATCCGTCCGGACAGCGCCCGGCTGGAAAAGGACGGGCAGGAGACGGTGGTCTCCCCTGCGGAAGTGGCCGTGGGGTCGGTCATCGTCGTGCGCCCGGGTGAAAAGATCCCGCTGGACGGCGTGGTGCTGACCGGCGAAAGCAGTCTGGATACGGCGGCGCTGACCGGCGAGAGCATGCCCCGTCACGTGCGGGAGGGCAGCGAGGTGCTCTCCGGCTGCATCAACCAGACTTCCCTCCTGCGCATTCGCACCACCCAGCCCTTTGAGACCTCCACGGCATCCCGCATTCTGGAAATGGTGTCCAGCGCCAGCGATAAAAAGGCCAAAACGGATCAGTTCATTACCCGGTTTTCCCGCATCTACACCCCTGCGGTGGTGGGACTGGCCGTGCTGCTGGCGATCATTCCCCCGCTGGTGACGGATATGAACTTTTCCCTGTGGATCAGCCGGGCGCTGACCTTCCTGGTCATTTCCTGCCCCTGTGCGCTGGTCATCTCCGTTCCGCTTACGTTTTTCAGCGGCATTGGCTGCGCGTCGCAGCGGGGCGTGCTGGTGAAGGGCGCCAACAGTCTGGAAATGCTGGCCGATACCGGTATTGCCGTGTTTGACAAAACGGGTACGATGACGCAGGGCGTCTTCTCTGTGGTGGCTGTTCATCCCAAGGAAGTCAGCGACCGGGAGCTTTTGCATCTGGCAGCCTCACTGGAGAAAAACAGCAACCATCCCATCGCCGTTTCGCTGCGCGAAAAGTGCGAAGAAGCGCTGTCTGAGCCTGCCGATGTGGAGGAAGTGGCCGGCAAGGGACTTCGCGGCACGGTGGAGGGCAAGTCGGTCTGGGCAGGCAACGCCAAGCTGATGGCCGAAGCGGGTCTGGAGGCGCCCTCCTGCCACCGTCAGGGCACCATCGTTCATGTGGCGGTGGACGGCGTTTACTGCGGCCATATCGTGATTGCCGATCAGGTGAAAAAGAACGCCCGGGAAGCCCTGAAGGGGCTGAAGGAACTGGGCGTGCGCAAAACGGTGATGCTGACCGGCGACAGCGCGTCCGCCGCGCAGGCTGCGGCCGAGCAGGTGGGCGTGGATCAGGTGGAAGCCGGTCTGCTGCCCGATGGTAAGGTTGAAAAGGTGGAAGCGCTGCTGAAGGAAAAGAAAGAGAAGGAAAACCTGATCTTTGTAGGCGACGGCGTGAACGACGCGCCGGTGCTGGCGCGCGCCGACGTGGGCGTGGCGATGGGCGCGATGGGTTCGGACGCGGCGATCGAAGCGGCGGACGTGGTGCTCATGGACGATGATCCCCAGAAGCTGGTGACGGCCGTTCGGGTGGCGCGGGGCACCGTGGCAATCTGCAAACAGAACATTGTGTTTGCACTGGCCGTCAAGGCGATCGTCATGGCGCTGGGCGCCATGGGTCTGGCCAGCATGTGGCTGGCGGTGTTTGCGGATGTGGGCGTGTGCCTGCTGGCGGTTGCAAACGCCATGCGCGCCATGCGGATCAGGTAAACGTGTTCACTGTGCGCCTGTTGAAAAAAATCAGCGCTCTCCCTGCCGGCAAGGCGGGGAGAGCGCTTTCTGCGCCAAGCAGAACAGAAAAACGCGCCTTTCCACGGGGGAAAGGCGCGCTGCATGTGAGAAAATGGAACCGGTACGCCTTCATGCAGGAGGAAGGAACACCCCTGCTCAGGCAGACGGCGGAGGGAGCGGTCTGGTTTGAATGCTCCGAAAAACCGTCCTGACCGGCGAATGAAGGGCGGACGTCAGGCGAACACGCCCAGCATGGCCAGAATGGATGAAGAAACCATTAAAAAGGCCAGCACGATGCATACGACCCGCACGAAAATCCTGCGTGCTTCGGCGTTCTTTTTTGCCATGGCTCCGTCCTCAGGCTTTCTGCTCGGCTTCGTACTGCTCAATGGCGTGGGACAATTGATCCGGGCAGGACGTGTTGCCCCGGCAGATCACGCCCCGCAGCAGCTCCTTCACCTCGTCCGCCGGACGGCCGATGACCATCCGGGCCAGTCCCTGGGTGTTGCCGCGGCAGCCGCCGATGAATTTACACTGGGTGATAATGCCGTTTTCAATTTCCAGATCGATCTGAGAAGAACAGGTACCGTGGGTTTTGTAGTGCATCGTCATGGCTGATTTTCCTCCTTGCAGTTACACCTCAAGGGTATTCGCCGCCTTGCGGCTGTTTTCCTGCTTTTTTCTGCGAATACGGTCGTCCTGGGATAAAACGGCGCAGAGCACCACATCGACAAACCGTCCCTTGTTCTTCAGCCGCTGCCGCAGTACCCCTTCCCGAACCATGCCCGCCTTCTCCATCACCCGGCCGGAGGCGGGGTTGTCCGTCTCGTACTGGGCTTCGATGCGGTTGAGCCGCAGCTGCTCAAAGCCGTAGCGCAGCACCTCGTCCAGCGCTTCCGTCATGATGCCCCGGTTCCAGTAGCTTCGGTTCAGGCTGTAGCCCACTTCGGCGGAGCGGTATTCCCGGTTGATCCACATAAAGCCGATGGTGCCGATCATTTTCCGGTTTTCCCGGTACTCGATGGCGAACACGCCGGGAAAGCCGGAACGGTACTGCCGTCTGACAGCGCGGATGTAGTCCACCGCTTCGGAACGGCTGCGGTACGCCGTCCACAGCACGTGCCGGCTGACCTGATCGTCCTGCGCATATTCAAACAGATCGTCCGCATCCCGGCGCGAAACGGGACGCAGCGTCAGTCGCGGCGTGGTCAGCACCGGGGGCATGGGCGAAAATAGGTCAAAAAAGCCGGGCATGATCATTTATCCGCGCAGCGGGAAGAAAGGGCGCTGCTTTTTCGTTGAATGGATGCGACGTCAAGGCGATGATCCAGCGCGCCGGCGGAGAGCACTTTCTGCGCCATCAGCAGCCCTACGATGGTCTTGCTGTCCGTCATTTCGCCCCGCATGCAGCGCGCCACCGCCTCGTCCAGCGGGATCTTTGTCAGACGGAGGAATTCATCCTCGTCGGTGTGCGCCTGATGCTGGGTCAGCCCCGTGGCCAGATAAATGGAAATGCGTTCCTGACAGAACCCGGGGGTGGTTTCAATGCGGGTGAGCAGCTGCCAGTTTTCCGCATGCAGCCCCGTTTCCTCCTCCAACTCCCGCTGAGCGGCCAGAAAGGGATCCTCCCCGTGAGCGTCCAGCTTGCCTGCCGGAATTTCCCAGGTCATCTGGTCGACCGCGACCCGGCACTGCCGCACCAGTGTGACCAGACCGTTTTCATCCACCGGGACGACGGCGGATGCGCCGGGATGGGTCACCACCTCGCGCAGGGCGGTTTTGCCGTTGGGCAGCGCCACCTGCCAGTGCTCCACGTTGATGATCTTGCCGTGGAAGACCCTTTCACCCGAAAGGAAGGTCTCTTTCAAATCCTGATCCGTCATCTGCCGTATGCCTCCTGAGCCGCCGAGTGGCGACGAAATTTCCTGTATTTCTTTCGTCACTGCCGCGGAATAATCCTGCAAAAACAGGTTGGAAATATTGGCAACCGGGGCGCGGTTATTGACAGATGCGTATTTTCGTCATACAATTGCAATAAAGTGAAGACCCCGATGAATCCTGAAGGAGGCGTCGTTTACGATGAAAGGTATCTGGAAGCACACTTTGAAGCGGGCGGCCGCGCTGATCGTGGCGCTGATGATGGTGCTGACCGTCACGCCCGTGCTGGCGCAGGAGACGGATCCCCTGAGCGTCAGCCTGAACTGGACGGACAGCGAGGGCGGTGCCGTGAGCGCGGCGGCCGTGCGGCTGACCTATGCGGGATTTGAAAACTATTTCTGGGCCTATCTGCCCGCGGACGCGCCGCTGGACGCCGTCAGCCTGAGCATTTCGGACGCCAGCGGGCGGTACATGTTCTTCGCGCCTGAAAACGGCGCGGTTCTGTCCGGTCTGCAGGACGCGGGCACGGGCATCGGTGCGGTAACGCCTGTGGACATTGTCTGTTACGATGGGGAAATGCGTCAGGTGGCGACTCTTCATCTGTACGTGTCCACGCAGGCGCAGCAGCCGGAGCAGCCTTCCTTCGCGCCGCCGCAGGTGACGGTGCGCTTTGTCAATCAGCAGACGGGGGAGGACGTAGCGTCCTCCTATCAGCAGACCTGCGCACTGGGCGAGGATACGACCGTGACCGCTCCGCAGATGGACGGCTATCATCTGGTCGGCAGCGACAGTCAGACCGTGACGGTGGACGTGAACGGCAACCCCAGTGTGTGGGACGTGACGTTCTATTATGAAGCGGATCAGCAGGCGGTTGCCCCGGATGTTACCATCCACTGCGTAGACCTGAACAGCAACACGGAAATCTATACCACGACGCAGGGGACGACCCTCGGTCAGGCGAACACCATTTACGCGCCGACGCTGGAGGGCTATGACCTGAGCGGCAGCGGTGAAGAAACGGTGACGGTGGACGCACAGGGCAACGCGGATAAAGTGGAAGTGACCTTCTACTATACCGCCAAGACCTACACCGCGCCGGATGTTACCATCCACTGCGTAGACCTGAACAGCAACGCGGAAATCTATACCACGACGCAGGGGACGACCCTCGGTCAGGCGAACACCATTTACGCGCCGACGCTGGAGGGCTAT
>CAKUKE010000002.1 GCA_934662505.1 uncultured Clostridia bacterium
CCTTCAGCGCCGAAAGTACTTGGCTGGACACGGCCCGGGAGGATAGGTCGCCGCCGGATCCCACTTGAGGACATTCAACTGAATGTCCTCTTTTTCTATGCCCCTGCTGCCGCACTCCATTCTGCTCTCAGGGACGTGGAAACATTTCCGTTTTTTTGAAGTGATAAAACTCTGAATGGGGGAGCTGAGCATTCTTGTTAACTTAATCTGAGGAGGCAGCACCAACGGGTTCAGAGACAGCATCTGACAGCCTTGGTTGGCTGCGGCTTTTTTCCAATACTCTTGACATGGATCCCCTTTTGTTTTAACAGGATTTTGCACTTCTGTTGATCTTGCCGTGCTGTATAAAACACCACATGTCCTCTGAGAGTTTGAAGTAGGTTGCTGACGATTTGATTGGGGGCAGGCATATTCGTGCACACTGCCCTTTTGCTGACAAAGTATTCTGGGGAGGCGGTGGGACGACCTGCCTGCTCGTTTTGGATGCATTTTTAGAGCGTGAAGGTGGTATTTTCTGAAACCCTTGCGTTTTGGGTGACTTGAAACTATACGGGTTGCACAGTATAACTAATATAATAAGTTTTACTTGCTATTTACTGATGAAAACGTTATACTGAAGACGAAAAAAGGGGGAGAAACGGATGAAAAAGGCAAGTACGGATACATGTTGCCTGACACTGCCGCTAAAACTGGAGAAGTGGCAGGAAGATCGCCTTAGAAAGCGTTTCGAACTTGCTCGACAGATTTATAATACCATGATTTGCGCAGAACTGAAGAAACTTGAACGCCTGAAACGCACTGCGCGTTACAGGGATATTCAGCAGAAGATTCAGGATCAGAGTTTGGATCAAAACAGGGATGAGGTACGGAAGCTATACAAGGAACGAGACGTGCTTTTAAAAAATGCCGGCTTTACAGAATATGATTTTAAATCAGATATAAAGGACTATTATAAATGTTTTAAAGAGAATATAGGTTCCAGCGTTGCAGTTCACGGAATTGCGCCTCAGGTTTGGGCGGCTTTTGAAAAGGTGTTGCTTAAGGGCGGAAAGAAGGTTCATTATAAAAAGCCCGGAGATATTTATTCTTTGCGCGGTTATTCTGTTGCAGGAAAAAGCGGTGGCGTTGAAATTATGTTTAGAAAAACGTATATCGAATGGAAGGGACTAAAGCTGCCGTTGAAGCTCTCTTCGAATAATTCATACGAGTGCGAGATGCTGCATTATAGAATCAAGTATGTTCGATTGCTCAGAAAACCCGGGAAGAAGAATGACCACTGGTATGCTCAGCTTGCACTGGAGGGGAAGCCGGTTGTAAAGCATGATCCTCGTACTGGTGAAGCCGTCCATCCTATCGGAAGAGGAAGTGTAGGGCTTGACATCGGGACGCAGACGCTTGCATATTCTGCTACAGGGGAAGTTAACTTGGTTGAGTTGGCCGATCAGGTACAGAATATAGAACAGACAAAGCGACGCTTGCAAAGAAAACTTGACAGGAGCCGGAGAAAAACGAATCCGAATAATTATGCGGAAGATGGTACCGTGAAGCGTGGAATTAAGTTGACGCATAACAAATCCAAACGATATAGAATCCTTCAACGGGAATTGACGTATCTTCAGCACCTCCAGGCTGAGACCCGAAAACGACAGCACATCCAATTGGCAAATCATTTGCTCTCATTAGGTGATTGCTTTTATGTAGAAAAAATGGATTGGACGGCTCTTGCGCACAGGGCAAAGAAAAATGTGATTTCCGAGAAGACCGGAAAGTTTAAAAGAAAAAAGCGTTTCGGAAAATCCATAGCTAATAAGGCGCCTGCTACCCTTATTGGCATTTTGCGGCAGAAGTGTGAATCGCTCGGTATTCCTGGTGTCATAGAGGTTCCAACGTCTGTCAGAGCCAGTCAGTACAACCATCAGACCGGTGAATATACAAAAAAAGAATTGTCGCAACGTTGGAACGATATGTCAGAAGGGGAAAGAATACAGCGTGATTTGTACTCGGCTTTTTTGCTACAACATTACGATCCTGAAACGAGCAATTTTCACTTGGCTTCCATCCAGAAGGATTATTCGAAATTTGTTAAGCTCCATCATCAGGTCATAGCGCGTTTGTCAACAATGCCTAAAACACCTTCCAGTATGGGAATATACTGTAGCATTCGTTAGTGCGAAGATGAAGTAGAAAAAAAAGAGGTGCAGTTCGCACTAAAAAACGGTCGATTGTCCGTCCGAGGCTACCGATAATGGCGATGTTGATCGCCTTGGTAGCAGAAGAGCACGGGAAAATAGTCAGCGCGCAGCGTCATAAAACACGCTGTGAAAAGCTATCTACCGACTCACGGTGCATTTTCATTCATACGTGCGTTGATGTTATGTGCATTTTTGCCGTAGCAATCCACGCGGGGAGCACCGAGGCAAAGACCCACTGGATGCCGGCACTTGAACCGCCGGAGGGGTAGCAATCCACGCGGGGAGCACCGAGGCAAAGCGCTCCGCCGTCCATGTTGAGCCAGCCTTGATAGTAGCCATCCACGCAGAATGCGTCAAGATAAAAAGGGACACCAGAGGTTACAATGAAGCGGCTGCAGCTGCCGACACTTGATACAGAACAGGTGAAATATGAAAATGTAGCTGCATCAAATGAAACTATTGCGGCACTGGGCAACTCGTTGAAGCCCGGTGCTTTTTTGCGGAGAAGTGGCAGCGTCTGAACTTGGGGTAAGATGACCGTGTGCACAGACAACCGACCGTGGTAAAGGGAAGCGGGAGGCAGTGTGGTTGAAAACAGTGCGTGGACGTTAAGACGGGAAACGGCCAGATATAAAACGTAGAAAGAAAAAGGCGGTGTGCAGGGCGCATACACTTGAAATGGCTGTCTGGCGCGCTGAGAAGATTTTTGCAAGCGGGGAAAAGTGCTCAAAAACAGGACAAAATCACCTGAAAAAAAGAAAAGGGCTTTTCTTTCCGGGGAGATTTTGGTATACTATGAACTAAGAACGATGGGCGCCGCGGAAACTGCGCAGCGCGAAGGAGCGGTATGCGGTATCGTGGAACCTACATCACGGTGAATCTGGAAGCCATTCGCCATAACCTTCGGGAAATCCGGAAGCTGCTGCCGGACAACGTGCGTATTCTGGCGGTGGTTAAGGCGGACGCTTACGGGCACGGAGCCGTGCCGGTCTCCCGCGCCGCGCTGGAGGCAGGCGCGGATATGCTGGCGGTGGCCATCCCGGAGGAAGGGGTCGAGCTGCGCCGTGCGGGCGTTCAGGCGCCTGTGCTGGTGCTGGGTCCCACGACCCGGCGGGATGCCGAGGCGTGCGTGGAGTACGGGCTGACGATGACCGTGTGCGATGCGCAGGAGGTGGCATGGATCGAGCACGCCTGTGTATCGGCCGAGCGTTCGGCGCAGGCGCACCTGAAGCTGGATACCGGGATGGGGCGCATTGGCGCCCGCACACCGGAACAGGTGCAGCAGGTGCTGGATGCGATTAGAAACGCGCCGCACGTGACGCTGTCGGGGGTGTACACCCATTTTGCCGACGCGGATGGCGACGACGCCAGCTATTCTAAAATGCAGATGGCGCGGTTTGACACACTGTGCCGCGGGCTGCCGGAGCATCTTCTCCGCCACGCCGCTGCCAGCGCCGCCATGCTGCGCTTCCCGGAGGGACGCTACGATATGGTGCGGGCGGGGATCATCCTTTATGGGTGCCCCGCATGGCAGGAAAGCCGCCTTTCGCTGGAGCCTGCCATGACGTGGAAGGCGGAGGTGACCTACGTCAAGTGGATTGAACCGGGGGAATGCGTCAGCTACGGCTGCACGTTCCGTGCGGAGAGACCGACGCAGGTGGCAACGCTGGCTGTGGGCTATGCGGACGGGTATCATCGCGCGCTGTCCGGTCGAGGCTGTGTGCTTTTGCACGGACGGCGCTGCCCCATTCTGGGGCGGGTCTGCATGGATCAGACCATGGTGGATGTGACCGGCGTCCCGGACGTGAAGCCGGGGGACGAGGCGGTTTTGATGGGACGGGACGGCGATGCCGAACTCTCTGCGGACGAACTGGCCGCGATGTGCGGCACCATCAGCTACGAAATGCTGCTGGCACACGGAAAACGGGTGCCGGTGGAATATGAGTGAGGAAACGGACAATGGAAGATAAAACGGTGCAGAAAAACAAAAAGAAAAAGCAGGGCGTCAAGCTGTCGCCCAAGCCCTACCTGAAGGGGAAGGCGGCCAGCGCGCTGGCCTTTCGCAGGAGCTGGAAGGTGCTCTTGTATTACATCATCTACATCTTCTTTTTCCTGATCATCGGGTCGTCGCTGAACTTTGACAGCATGCTGCTGCGTCTTTTGACCAACGGCATCGTGATTATCGGTACGGTGGTGCTGATGCTCAATGAGGGTGCACGGGTAGGCGACGGCGACGTGGCGTTTGCCGAGATCGCATGGGGCAGGCAGGAAGCCGGAAAGAGCGTGGATGAAGGAGATATGGACCGGTGCTTCCATCCGCTCAAGGGCGTTGTGACCGCGCTGACGGGCGCCGCGCCGTTCCTGATCGCTTCGATCGTGTATGCCTTTCTGGCGCAGAAGCAGACGTATACCCTTCAGGCGCTTCCCGGCTGGCTGTCCTCCTACGCGGGCGTGGAAGAAATCGCCCAGCCGCTGGCCTACTACCAGCAGACGGTGGCGTTCACGGGGGTGGATGCGGTGCGCATGATCACCCGTCTGTGTATTTTCCCCTATATGAACATTGTGACGGTGGATAACGCCGCAGGGGTGCTGGTGCTGGATCGTATCAGCCCGCTGCTCATATTGCTGCCTGCGCTGGGCTATATGGCGGGCTACTGCATGGGACCCCGTTCCCGCGCCATGACCCATGGCAGCATTGAAAGCAACAACCGCCGGCGTGCGCGTCAGCAGAAGAAGGCGGCGCGGGCGCGTAAACAGAAGGATAACACCATCATCTGACAACGTCGCGAGGGGAAAAACGGCATGCGGATCGTAGCGGGCACGGCCCGATCAAGAACCATTCAGGCGCCGCCGGGACAGGACACCCGTCCGACGCTGGACAGGGTGCGGGAAACGGTGTTCAACCTGCTGCAGGGCATGGTGGCGGATACACGTGTGCTGGATCTGTATGCCGGCAGCGGCGCGCTGGCGCTGGAGGCGGTCAGCCGCGGCGCACGGGAAGCGGTGCTGGTGGATGTGAGCCGGGACGCGCTGCGGTGCATCCGCGCCAATGTGGCGGCGCTGGGCTTTGACAGCCAGTGCCGCGTGATGGCGATGACGGATCGGCAGGCGGTCGCAGCGCTGGCCGGGCAGGCTTTCGACCTGATCTTTTTAGATCCGCCCTATCGAATGGATACGACGGATACGGTGCATCTGCTGCTGGAAAAGGGGCTGATTGCGCCGGAAACACTGGTGGTGGTGGAGTATGACTGCCATGTGCCCCGGCTGGAGGAAGCGTTTACCTGCATCAAGGAACGCCGATTCGGGGATACGCATGTGCGGATATATCGGCTGGCAAGGGAGGAAGAAACGCCGTGAATTGCCTGTATCCGGGCAGCTTTGACCCGGTCACGGTAGGGCATATGGACGTCATCCGGCGCGCAAGTCTGCTGTTTGACCGGGTGTATGTGGCCATTTTGCATAATCCGTCCAAAACGGGCTGCTTTACTGTGGCGGAGCGGGAAAAGATGCTGACGGCCTGCTGCGCGCGGTATCCGAACGTGACCGTCACTTCCTATGCG
The DNA here is from genome assembly GCA_934662505.1 of uncultured Clostridia bacterium. Lineage (GTDB taxonomy): Bacteria > Bacillota > Clostridia > Christensenellales > Aristaeellaceae > SVGT01. The sequence continues at coordinate 5,753 of CAKUKE010000002.1, forward strand.
GGCTTGACGGTGGAACTGGCGCAAAAACTGCAGGTGCGGGTGCTGATCCGCGGGGTGCGCAACACGGCCGACATGGAGGGCGAAGGGGTGCTTGCACGGCTGAACCGTCAGCTGTGGCCCGAGGCGGAGACCCTGCTTTTGCCCGCTTCTCCGCAGGTGCGGGATGTGAGCGCCAGCACTGCCCGGGAAGTCGCCGCCTTTCACGGGGATCTGGCGGGCTTTGTGCCGCCGGAAGCACAGATGCAGGTGCGGGAAAAATTCGGCTATTGACAGGCGAGGGAGGTTCGCATGAAAAACGATTTGACCACCTATCAGACCATTGACGAGATGAACCTGCTGCTCAACAACGCCAAGGTCATCCCCCTTTCCGGCCGGGTGATGCTGGATCGGGAACAGCTGCGGGCGCTGCTGGATCAGCTGGAAAACAGTCTGTCGCCCGAGCTGAAAAAGGCGCGGCAGATCATGTCCATGGAAGAAGAAATCATCAACGAAAGTCAGCGTCAGGCGGATGCGACCCGCCGGCAGGCGGAGGAGACGCTGCGTCAGGCCAGCGGTGACGCCCGCAAGACCACCGAAGACGCAAAAAATCAGGCCGCCGCCGCCGTGGCGGAGGCTCAGGCCAGAAGCGCAGACATGCAGCGGGATGCGGCGGAGCGCGCCAACGCGACGTTAGGGGAGGCGCAGAACCGTGCGCAGGCCATGCTGGCCGACGCGCAGAACCGTGCCGCCGCCATGCTCAGCGATGCGCAGAATCAGGCGCAGGCCATGGTCAGCGAAAGCGAGATCATGATGCGCGCCCAGCGGGATGCGCAGGAGCTGATGAGCCGCACCCAGCAGGAGTGCCAGACCTATTCCGATCAGGTGCACATGAGCGTGACCAAGATGATGGAGGATGCGGACGACGGTCTTTCGCGGCAGCTGGACGCTTTGCGCGCCCTGCGGCAGCAGATTACCGGGGGCATGTAAAAAAGCCCGCTGCAGAACCCGAAGAAAGCAAAAAAATGCTTGACACAACGCCGCCGGACGGCTATACTATAATAGCTGTCTTGTGGTGCTTTCGATCACAGTGCGCAACAATAAGGCCGTGAATCGGTCTTTGAAACTAAAGGAGTTGTTTGCTATGAAGCATACTTACCAGCCCAAAAAACGTCAGCGCAATAAGGTTCATGGTTTCCGTGCCCGCATGTCCACCAAGAACGGTCGCCGCGTGCTTGCCGCCCGCCGCCGCCGTGGCCGCAAGGAACTGACGGTCTGACCCGTCTCTTCCTCAGGCTGAGAAGGATCTGCATGGCTTAGCCCCGCCCCGTTGCTTGCCACCGTGCATCGTCTTTCGGGGCGGGTTTGTTATATCCGCCGCCCCGCGGCGCGTGCACCGGGGGAGAAGGGTGAAAAGGTGCAAAAACAGTATCGCCTGCGTAAAAATGGGCAGTTCCGTTTCGTTTACCGCAAGGGCAAGGGCGCAGGAAGCCGGGAAATGGGGCTCAGCTTTGTGCGGGGACCGCGCATGCTGGTCGGCTTTGCCGTAAGCAAAAAAGTCGGCGACGCCGTGGTACGCAACCGGGTCAAGCGCCGTCTGCGGGAAGCGTTCCGCGCTCAGATGCCGCTGCTCAAGTGCGGCATGTATGTGTTTACTGCCCGTGAAGCCGCCGCTCATGCCGATTTTCATACGCTGGAGCGCTCCATGCGCTATGTGCTTCGCAAAAGCGATCTGTACCGGAAGGAAGCGTAAAGGGTGCGGCCATGACGACCCAGAAAGCGCTGCTTGACATGATTGCTTTTTATCAGCGGCGAATCAGCCCGCATAAAAGGCGGTGCTGCCGCTTTATACCGTCCTGCTCGGAATATGCCCGGCAGGCCATCGAACGTTTCGGTCCTGCATGGGGCGGCTGGCTGGCTGTAAAACGGCTGGCGCGCTGCCAGCCCCTGTGCAGGGGAGGCTATGACCCTGTGCCCGAGTTGCGGGACGCCGTTATTAGGAGGGACGAGAACCGATGACCGATATTCTTCGCTCGATCATTGATGCGATCAATTCCGTGGTGATGAACCACGGCTGGTCCATCGCCATCTTCACGCTGCTCATCCGCCTGGTGCTGATGCCGCTGGATGTGAAAAGCCGCAAGAGCATGCGTCGTATGACGCTCATTCAGCCTGAAATCGAAAGGCTGCAGAAGAAATATGCCAACGACAAGCAGAAAATGAACATGAAGATGTCCGAACTGTACAAGAAGGAGAAAATCAATCCCTTGTCCGGTTGCGTCCCCATGCTCATTCAGTGGCCCATTCTGATCTGGATGTTCGCGGCCATGCGCGCTATTGCCAATGAGCAGATGGTGGTGCAGGTGTTCAACTATCTGGCGGAAGCGGCGCAGCCCATCGCCAATGCGGATCATTGGCTGTGGGTCAAAAACGTGTGGGTGGCGGACAGTCTGTTCACCTCCATGGCGCCGGACATCAACTCCCTGACGATGGTGGGCGCCGATGTGTGGAGCAAGATCTATCAGACCCTCAACCCTGAGCAGCTGGCCGTGATCGCCGGAAACGTGTCCGGTGCGATCGATTTTTCGACGGCCGAGGCTTCTCAGACCACCATTCAGATGCTGCTTACTTCTCTGCAGGCGCTTCCCGCCTATAAGGATGCGGCGCTGACCGTGGACGGTTGGAGCAATGTGCAGATTCTGCTGTTCCAGATCTCTCTCTACGTGCACAACAACGGCTATCTGGTGCTCCCCATTCTGGCGGGTGTCAGTCAGGTGGTCACCAGCAAGCTGACCACGCAGCAGACGGCGGGCGCTGCGCAGCAGACCAGCCAGCAGCAGAGCACGACCAAGTTCATGCAGATTTTCTTCCCCATCCTTTCCGTGTATTTCTGCCTGACCTCCAACGCGGGCTTCGCCATTTACTGGGTGGCTTCCAACCTGATCATGGGGGCGCAGAGTGTTCTGATCAACAAATATCTGGAAAAGCAGGATGAAAAGAAAAAAGCGTCCGTTGCCGGAGAGGGGTCTGTGAAATAATGGAAAACAGGAGCTTGGAAATTTCCGCAAAGACAATTGAAGAAGCGATCTCCAAAGGGCTGGAGGAACTGGGCGTTGCCATCAGCGACGTGCAGGTGGACATCATTCAGGAAGGCAGCAAGGGGCTTTTCGGTCTGTTCGGAAGCCGTCAGGCCAAGGTGCGCCTGACGCTGAAGGATGGACATGACGAGGTGTCTGCCAAGGAGCTGGTCAGTCAGGTCATGAGCGATATGGGGAAGGAGCCCGAGGCGGTCAAGGCCAAGCGGACGCCTGCCCCCAGAGCGGAAGAAAAGAAACCGGCGCCCAAGGCGGAACCTGCGGCGGCGAAGGTGGAGAAGACCGACCGTCCCGATGCGGCGGAAAAGAAGGCTGCACCCAAAAAGCCGGTTGAAAAGAAAAAGTCCGTTGAAGAAAAGGCCGCGCCTGCCAAGCCCGTTGTGCCTGCCGAACAGGCGGATCGTGCCACGCCGGCCGGAAAGGCACAGGAATTCCTGCAGGAAGTCACCCGTCTGATGGGCGTCAACGTGTCCGTCGCTGTGCGTACCGATGAAGAAGGCAACGTGCGGGTCAATATGGAAGGGGATACGCTGGGGATCCTGATCGGCCGCCGGGGAGAAACGCTGGACGCGCTCCAGTATCTGACCAGCTTGCAGGTCAATAAGGGGCAGAGCGCCTATACCCGTGTGACACTGGATACCGAGAACTATCGCGCCAAGCGGGAAGAAGCGCTGGTGCGGTTGGCCAACCGTATGGCCAACCGGGCGCAGAAGACCGGCCGCAAGGTGTCCATGGAGCCCATGAACCCCTATGAGCGCCGTATCCTGCACAGCGCGCTGCAGAATAACCCTGACGTGGAAACCCACTCCGAGGGTGAAGAACCGAATCGTCATGTTGTGATCACGCTGAAGCGTAAGCAGCAGGCATAATTGAAAAAAGTGAAAACGGGAATCGTCCGACCGGGCGGTTCCCGTTTTGCTTAAGCGGATTTGCAGCACAAGGAATCAGAGGGGGCAAGCCTGATTGAAAAGAAAGGCGCCTGAAAAGCGAAGGGCAGGAAGCAGCGGAGCTGCGGGCATTTGAAAAAAGGGCGATCGCGCCGCGGGGCAGCCGGTTCGAAGGACAGAAGGATGATTTGGGTGGGTATAGGACATACGGCTGCCTGCCAAAGCGACAGAGCGATGCGCGTGCGCCGGGCGCGCTGGCGGGCGATGGGGCAGACCGGTGCGCTGTACGGGCATCAATGAGCGGAAGAAGGTGGATACGTTGACGGGCAACAGGCCGGATGGCGTTGCCTGAAAAAGGGACGCACGGCATTTGACAGCCGCCGGGTGCGAGCGCCTCCTTCTGCTGGAAATGGAGGGGACGGAAAGAAAACGAGGCAAGGAGGATTCGCGGGAAACACGAGCGAAACCATGGATGCGCGGAAGAAGGGGGAGCACACGTTATCCGGCCTTGGCTCGCCGAGACGCTCTGACGAAAGGGAAAGACTGGAAAAAGGCGATGCGAAATGTTTTTCCAAAAAAGTTTGAAAAAGGGTTGACAATGACGCTGAAACGTGGTATCATATCAAACGTGCCAATTGAGGAAGCGTCGCGGGGTAGAGCAGTCCGGTAGCTCGTCGGGCTCATAACCCGGAGGTCGAGGGTTCAAATCCCTCCCCCGCAACCATTCGGCTCCGTAGCTCAGTTGGCTAGAGCATTCGGTTCATACCCGGAGTGTCATCTGTTCGAATCAGATCGGAGCCACCAGAAACACCCTGCCTGAAAGCAGGGTGTTTTTTTGTCTTTCATCCCACCCCTGACTCTAAGTAAAAAGCCGCCCGATGGGCGGCGCTTGAATGAATGCTATGTTCTTGTGCTTCCTGCTTTTGGATGCAATAGAATATGCAATTCTTTTTCGATAACGGGAAGAATAATTTTTGCATACAGCGTATCTTTCTGTAAGTATTCTTTTTTTATAGGGAATGCATAAGCTCTGACGTTATCTCTCAATACAGTTCGTTGCGCTGCATTGAGCTGCAATCCGGGCTTATAATCCCCATAATGCTCTTGCATACGCACAAGCAATGACTCGCTGTAACAACTGCCAATATATAAGACATCATTGGCGCAAAAAGAAATCGATGCCGGTCCCCCGTAGATAGGTAGAAAATTTGCTCCCTTTTCCTCATTCCACTTTTTTATTTCATCTCTTGTTAATTCCTGCGCATTTTTCACCCGAAATATATACACCCCCTTTTTCCTCCTTAATGAGTTCAAGTCGTTTTTTGATGGATACATTTCATAGCATACCGGCGCGTCAAAAATATCGGATCGGAGCTTCTTTTGACAATCAAAGACTGCTATCTCCTTTGCTTCTAAAACAAGTATTTCGTATAGTTTCTTCACTGTCTGAATTGCTCCATTAGCCACTTCCTCGTTTTTATTCTTCATTTGTTGTATTTACGCCTTTCAGTCAATGTTATAAGTACTTCAGAATACTCTGTTCAAATTCTTATCCAAAATAGTCAAATACTCGTCTTTGATTAGCACAAAGTATCCTTCGCCGTATGCAACGCTGTCATATTCGCAGGAAATTACTTCTTTTCCGGTTGCATCAATGAATCCCCATTTCCCATCCTTCTCCACGCGCGCAAAGCATTCACTGAAAGCTTCGACTTGACTGTATTGGCACGGGGCAACCTCCTTCCCGGTCGTATCAATAAGACCATACTTCATCTCCTTTTTCACACGCGCCAAACCATTGATGAAAGATTCGGCTGCGTCATATTGAAACGAAACGACTTCCTTCCCTGTCGTGTCAATGTAGCCGTATTCTCCGTGCCACGCGTTCTTCTGCACGTACGCCAAGCCTTCGCTGAAGTCCCCCGCACGCTCATATTGGCACGGGATGACCTCCTTCCCTGTCGTATCAATGTAGCCGTAGCTAGATCCTCCGTACGTCTTTTTCTTCGCCACGTACGCCAAGCCTTCGCTGAAGTCCCCCGCATGCTCATATTGGCACGGGATGACCTCCTTCCCAGTCGTATCAATGTAGCCATATAGAAAACCGTAATTGTAATCAATTGACACTCGTGCCAACCCTTCACTGAAAGAGCCTGACAGGAAGTTGTATTGGTACGGAATGACAACCTTCCCAGTCGTATCAATGTAGCCGTATTTCTCATCTTTTCCCGCCAATGCCAAGCCTTCGCTGAATGGTTTTGAAGGGCTGTCATATTGGCATGGGATGACTTCCTTGCCGCTCATATCAATGTAGCCAACTTTTTCATTCTTCCTCACCAGCGCCAAGCCTTCGACGAAAGAACCATCGCCCATAATGCTTCTGTCATATTGGCACGGAACGACCTCCTTCCCGGTCATATCAATGTAGCCGTATTTTTCATCTCTTTTCACCAGCGCTAAGCCTTCGCTGAATTTTCCCACATTGTTATAATATTGGTATTGGCATGGGATGACTTCATTTCCGGTTGTATCAATGAATCCCCATTTCCCGCTCTTCTCCACGCCCGCCAGGCCTTCACTGAAAGGCCTACCCCAGTCATATTGGCATGGGATGACTACCTTCCCGGTCGTATCAATAAAACCGTATTTTCCGTCCTTCTGCACGCTCACCAAGCCTTCGCTTACTTCTCCAGCATAAGAAAAACGATGCCGTTCTCGTTCTTCTGCCGCCTTCTGCTGGCGTTCCGCTTCTTCTTCTGCCGCCTTCCGCTGGCGTTCCGCTTCTTCTTCTGCCGCCTTCCGCTGGCGTTCCGCTTCTTCTTCTGCCGCCTTCCGCCGACGCTCCGCTTCTTCCTCTGCTTTTTTTCTTGCTTCTTCCTTTTCTTTTTCCCAAAGTTCCTGACACGTTTTGATGTGCGCCTTACTATCCTTATAGAACGGATTCTTACCGAAAGCTTCTATCGCTTCTTCGTATAATCCGGAAGCTTCATAGCTCACGCCCCAAAGGTACTGAATCACCATGGCGCAATCCTTAAAATCACCAAGGTATTCAAAGGTGGCAATTGCGTCGCTAAGCTCGCCCTGTTCAAACTCCTCCCATGCGCGGCAATAGACTGCGCACTTGGCTGCGTCCTCGTAGCTTGTGATTTTTTCGAACAGCGCCGCTGCTTCGCCCCACTTGCCGTCGATCATCAGGTCTTCCGCCTGAGAATAGGTAGACTTTGCATCTGCCAGCGCCACCGTCGGAAGCAGCACAATGACCAGCAAGAAACTGATTGCTTGTTTGAACCAATTTTTCATAAATTTATCCTCCATCGAATTGTTTTAGAAGTTTGTTCTGTGTTCTCTTTTACGCCCTCATTTCAAATTGCTACATGATGCGACCCTCCTTAAGTGAGTTCACGTTTGTTTATTCTTTATGTTTTTATCTACATTACATTATACGCTTGATGGGTGTATTTGTCTATATTTCTGAGTAGAGGTTATTTCTCGAAACATTCCGGTACCTCCAAAAGAACTTCCCAGTCCTCGCTAAGACGAGGGCGAAGCAGAGAGTTGCCATCAAAGTAGCAAAGAAATAAACTGCAAGGGCGCTTTACCCTGCCTGAAGCAGGGTGTTTTTCATTATAATCTGCTTTCAGATATTCCCCGTGGCATATGACAAGGACAGAACGCCTCTATTTGGTGCATGCTCGCTCCGATGCCCGATACGCCGGAATGGAAATCTTCCCAAATGCGGGAAAAAACCTTTTCAGGACCTGAAAACCGTGCTATAATTAAAAGGTTAAAAGGGGGCGTGTCACATGCGCAGCATGACGGGCTATGGAAAAGTGCAGCTGAACGAGGACGGGCGGGAAATGACGTTGGAAATGAAGTCAGTCAATCACCGTTTTCTGGACGTGTCCGTCCGTCTGCCCAGAGCGCTTTCCTTTGCGGAGGACACGATACGCCGCACGATTGCCGCACGGCTCGGCCGCGGGCATGTGGACGTGTTTGTCAACTATCAGAACCTGCGTCAGGATGCGCGGGAAGTGCGGGTGGACGCGGCGCTGGCTGCGGCCTATCGCCGCGCGGTGGATACGGTGGCGCAGGCAACGGGAACAGAGAATGATTGCGGTGCATCCTTTTATGCCGCGCTGCCCGATGTGATGACGCTGGAAGTGGCGCAGGAGGATCAGGAAAGCGTATTGAAGCTTTGCCGGGATGCGGCGAACGCGGCGCTGGATCAATTGATCGCCATGCGTGAACGGGAAGGCGAGGCGCTGCACAGGGATCTGACGCTGCACCTGTCGCTGCTGGAGGAGCAGGCGGCGCAGATCGCTGCTCGTGCGCCGGAAGTGCCTCGGCTGTACCGGGAGCGTCTGGAGAACCGTCTGCGCGAAATGAACGTGAACGAGGTGGACGAGCAGCGTCTGGCGCAGGAGGTGGCGCTGATGGCTGACCACTGCGCGATTGACGAAGAACTGTCCCGGCTGAGCTCCCATTTCGGGCAGGTGCGGCAGACCCTCGGACAGACGGGCGAAACGGGGCGTCGGCTGGATTTTCTGACTCAGGAGATGAACCGGGAGGTCAATACCATCGGCTCCAAGGCCTCCGACGCGGTGATCACGAACTGCGTGGTGGCCGCCAAGAGCGAAATCGAAAAGCTGCGCGAGCAGGTGCAGAACGTGGAGTAAGGTATGAAGCTTTGCAACGTAGGCTTTGGCAATACGGTGGCGGCCGAACGCATCGTGGCCATCGTTGCGCCGGACAGCGCGCCTGTCAAGCGGATGGTGCAGGACGCCCGGGACGCGCTCCGGCTGATCGATGCAACGGCTGGCAGGCGTACCCGCGCCGTGCTGGTGATGGACGACGGTCATGTGGTGCTTTCTGCCGTTCAGCCTGAAACCATGGCCTCACGGCTGCAAAGCGAGGGAGAAGGGCGCGAACGCGCGTAAGACCGCCTGCGGTCGAGCGGCGCTGGGGATATACAGAAGCGTAACGAGAAGGGGACAGAGCCATGCAGGAAAAACGTCGGGGCATGTTGGTCGTCATTTCCGGTCCGTCCGGAACGGGCAAAGGTACGTTGGCGCATATGCTGCTGGAAGCGGATGCAAACTTGCGCTTTTCCGTTTCGGTCACCACCCGCAAGCCGCGGGATTATGAAGTGGAGGGCGTGCATTACTACTTCGTGTCCGATGCGGAATACGATGCGCTGCTGGAAAAGGATGCGCTGCTGGAGCACGCAACCGTCCATGCCCACCGCTACGGGACGCCCAGGGCACCCATTGAGCGGCTGCTGGACGAAGGGAAAAGCGTGCTGCTGGACATCGACCCTCAGGGGGCGCGGGAAGTCATCCGCAAATGCCCCGACTGCGTATCCATTTTCATTCTGCCGCCCACCTATGCCGCCCTGCGGGAGCGTCTGCACACCCGCAACACCGAAGATCCAGTGGAAATTCAGCGGCGGCTCAACAACGCACGGGGCGAGATTGAGCAGATGGAGCGCTATCAGTACGCGGTGGTCAACGGCGACGGCGAGGAAGGCAAGCAGAAGGCGTACGCCCAGCTGCGCAGCATTCTGGACGCCGAACGGCAGCGTACCACACGTTATTTCCCCGTGATCGAATGACGGGAAAAGAAAATCGGCAAAACCACGCACAACGCGTGTTTGCATCATAAAAAAGATCATCAGGAGGAATGAAATATGCCCCTTAATCAGCCGCCGATCAGCGAACTGGTCAAAAAAGCCGAATGCCGCTATACACTGGTCGTGGAGTCTTCCAAGCGCGCGCGGGAACTGGTGGCCGGCGCACAGCCGCTGGTGGACCCCAAGGATCGCAAGCCTGTGGCCATCGCCGTGGATGAAATCAACCGCGGTCTGCTCACGTTCCACCGCAATCTGGAAGACGAGGAAGAATAAGCCATGCAGCCGCTGGAGGGGAAGAACGTCGTACTGGGCGTGACGGGCGGCATTGCCGCCTATAAGTCCTGCGAGGTGGTTTCGCGCCTGCGCAAGCTGGGGGCGGAGGTCTACGTCGTCATGACCGAAAACGCCTGCCGGTTTGTGCAGCCGCTGACCTTTGAAACCCTGTCCGGGCACCCGGTGGTCAGCGACACTTTCCGTCGCCCGGAAACATGGGAGGTGGAGCATGTTGCCCTTGCCAAACGGGCGGATGTTTTTCTGATCGCGCCGGCCACCGCCAATATTCTGGCGAAAATGGCCTGTGGGCTGGCGGACGACATGCTTTCTACCACGGTGCTGGCGACCCGTGCGCCGGTGCTGGTGGCGCCCGCCATGAACACCGGCATGTGGGAAAATGCCGCCACCCGGGCGAATGTGGAAACCCTCCGCAAACGGGGCGTGAGGTTTGTCGGCCCGGAGGGGGGACATCTGGCCTGCGGAGACAGCGGCATGGGTCGGATGAGCGAACCGGCGGCCATTGTGGCGTCCTGCACGGCGCTGCTCACTGCTGTAAGGGATATGCAGAGGCTGCGGGTGCTGGTCACCGCCGGCCCTACACGGGAGATGCTGGATCCCGTGCGCTTTCTGACCAACCGTTCCAGCGGCAAAATGGGCTATGCCATCGCTGAATGCGCTGCTGCCCGCGGGGCGCAGGTGACGCTGGTGTCGGGCCCCGTGGCGCTTCCTGTGCCGCCGGGGGTGGAGCGGGTGAACGTGGTTTCCACCGAGGATCTGCTCGGCGCCATGCTGAGCCGCTGCGGGGAACAGGACGTGATCATTCAGGCGGCCGCACCGGCCGACTATGCGCCCGAAGCGGTCGCTGCGCAGAAGATCAAAAAGCAGGACGGCCAGCCGCTGCAATTGACGCTGCGGGAAACCCCGGATGTCGCCGCGCAGGTGGGCGCCCTTCGCCGTCCCGGACAGGTGCTGGTAGGGTTTGCCGCCGAGACGGAAAAACTCAGGGAGCATGCGGCGGAAAAACTGGCAAAAAAGCGGCTGGACATGATCGCGCTCAACGACGTGAGCCGTTCGGACGCGGGCTTTGACGTGGATACCAATCAGCTGACCCTTTTGACCGGCGAGGGAGAAACCGTGCTGCCGCTGATGAGCAAACGGGAGGCGGCAGACGCGCTTTTGACCCGTGTGATGGCCATTTATACGCAAACATCGGATCGTCGTCTGTAAAGGAGGAAAGGGCTTGTACGCAGAGGTCATCGTGGATATCGCCTCCGAGCAGGTGGATCGCGTGTTTACCTACCGCGTACCCGACGCCTTTCGGACGGTGGTCTGCCCAGGCTCGCGGGTACGCGTGCCTTTTGGTTTTCGGGAAAAAGAAGGCTTCGTTCTCCGGCTGAAGGATACGCCGGACATGGATGAAAGCCGGGTGAAAAACATTCTGGCGCCGCTGGAGGACTACCCTGCCCTTCTGCCGCCGCTGGTGGCGCTGGCGCAGGAGATCAGGGAAAAGACCCATTGCCCGCTGTGCGAGGCGCTTCGGCTGATGCTTCCTGCGCAGATGCGGGGCGGGCGGGTGAAGGTGAAGACGGAAACCTGTCTGCAGCTGACCTTTCCGCCGGAACAGGTGGAGGAGGCGATCGCCCGGCAGGGGCGCGCCAGCAGCCGCAAGATGATTCTGACCGCCCTGTCTGACGGCGGGGTGCATCCCCTGGAGGAAATCAGGGCGCTGGTGCGCAATTGCGCTGAGCCGCTCAGGTACCTGACGGAGCGGGAAATGGTGCGCACCTTCGAACGGGAGGTGCTGCGCGCGCCCGCTCAGTACGCTTCCGTTGCGCCCACGGAGGAGCCGCCGCTGACGGAAGCGCAGCAGGAGGTGCTGGGCGAATTGACGGGGGCGCTGGACAAGCCCGGCGGCTCCAGACTGTTTTTGCTGCATGGGGTGACGGGCTCGGGCAAGACGGAGGTTTTTATCCGCCTGACCCGGGAAGTGCTCCGGCGCGGCCGGGACGTGATTATTCTGGTGCCCGAGATCATTCTGACCCCGCAGATGATCAACTGGTTCCGTTCCCGATTCGGGGAGGACATGGCGGTGCTCCATTCCCGGCTTACGCCGGGGGAACGGTTCGACGAATGGCGGCGCATCCGTCTGGGGCGCGCGCGGATTGTGATCGGCGCGCGGTCGGCGGTATTCGCCCCGGTGAGTCATCTGGGCGCGATCATTGTGGATGAGGAGCACGAGCAGACCTACATCAGCGACCACTATCCGCCCTACGATGCGCGGGAAATCGCCCGCTCCCGGGTGACCAGGGAGGGGGGCGAGCTGCTTTTGTCCAGTGCTACGCCCAGCATTTTGTCCTACGCCATGGCGCGGCGGGGAGACTATGTGCTGCTGGAAATGCCGCACCGGGTGCTGAACCGCCCCTTGCCGCATGTGGACATTGTAGACATGCGGGAGGAGCTGCGGCTGGGCAACCGGAGCATGTTTTCAAGGCTGCTGACGGAAAAGCTGACGGACTGTGTTCGCAGCGGTCAGCAGGCCATGCTGTTTGTCAACCGCCGGGGCTATGCGCCTTTTGTCAGCTGCCGCCGCTGCGGCGAAGCGATCAAGTGCGACCGCTGCGACGTGTCCATGACCTATCACGCGACCGACCGGCAGCTGCATTGCCATTACTGCGGCGCCCGGCGCCCCATGCCCGAAAAATGCCCTGCCTGCGGGAGCGCCTACATCCGCCCCTGTGGCGTGGGTACGCAAAAGGTGGAGGAGGAGGTCAAAAAGCTGTTTCCGGACGTGGGGGTCATCCGCATGGATGTGGATACGACCGCCGCGCGGAATGCGCACTATGAACTGCTCAGCCGCTTTCGGGCGCGGCAGTCGCAGATTCTGGTGGGTACGCAGATGATCGCCAAGGGGCTGGATTTTCCCAACGTGACGCTGGTGGGGGCGGTGCTGGCCGATCTTTCACTGAACCTGCCGGACTACCGTTCGCCCGAGCGGACGTATCAGCTGCTGGTGCAGGTGGCCGGACGGGCGGGACGGGGAGAAACGCCGGGCGAGGTGGTCATTCAAAGCTACAAGCCGGATCATTTTGCCATTGCCGCCGCGGCCGCGCAGGACTACCGGGCGTTTTTCAACGATGAGTTTGACCGCCGCCGGAAGGATCTGTACCCGCCCTTTACATTGATGGCGCGGGTGCTGCTGGAGGGTACGGACGAGGAAAAGCCGCTGCGCATGGCGGAACAGATGAAAGAAACCCTGCTTTCGGAACTGGCCGGACAGCCGCAGCTGAAGAAGCGGCTGCTCTTTATCCGGGCGGACTGGGCGCCCATCCAGCGCATCCAGAACCGGTATCGGGCGCAGATCCTGATGAAACTGCTCAATCACCCCGATACGGATGCGCTGCTGGGGCGGCTGCGGCAGCTGACGGCGGAAACGGAAGAAAAGAAAGGCGAAACGGGGGTCGGCGCGCTGCTGGAAGTGAACCCGGCGTCGCTGGCATGAGGAGGAAAAGCACATGATCAGAAAAATCGTCAAATTAGGAGACGGGGCGCTGCGGAAAACCTGCAAGCCTATGCAGAAGTTCGACCTGCGTCTGTGGCTTTTGCTGCGGGATATGGCCGAGACCATGTACAAGGCCGAAGGGGTCGGTCTGGCGGCGCCGCAGGTGGGCATTCTGCGGCGGGTCGTGGTCATCGATGTGGGCGAGGGGCTCATAGAACTTGTCAACCCCGAAATCGTGCATCAGGAGGGCGAACAGGGCGGACCGGAGGGATGCCTGAGCATTCCGGGCCGGCAGGGTTACGTGGTGCGCCCCGACAAGGTGACCGTCTGCGCGCAGGATCGCAAGGGTCGCCCCATCGAGGTGACGGGAGAGGGCTTTCTGGCGCGCGCCCTGTGCCATGAGATCGACCATCTGGACGGCGTGATGTATATCGACAAAATGGATCACGAAATTTTCCCCGATCAGGACGGCGAGGAGGAGTAAAGGGTGCGCATTGTTTTTATGGGCACGCCGGATTACGGCGTACCGTCGCTGGAAGCGCTGCTGCGGGCAGGGCATGAGGTGGTCGGGGTTTTTACCCAGCCGGATAAGCCCAGCGGACGGGGCAAAAAGACGCAGTTTTCTCCGGTGAAGGCCTGCGCGCTGGCGCATGGCATTCCTGTTTTTCAGCCGCTTAAGATCCGTGTGGACGGGGTGGAGCCGCTGCGCCGGCTGCAGCCGGATCTGTGCGTGACGGCGGCCTTCGGGCAGATCCTGTCTCAGGAAGTGCTGGATATTCCCCGGCTGGGCACGGTGAATGTCCATGCGTCGCTGCTGCCGGCGTACAGGGGAAGCAGCCCGGTGGTGTGGTGCCTGCTCAACGGTGAAAAGCGGACGGGCGTGACCACCATGCTGACGGATAAGGGCATCGATACGGGCGACATCCTTCTGCAGGAGGGCGTCGACATTCTGCCGGAGGACAACGCGGGAACCCTGACGGACAAGCTGGCGCATGTGGGCGCGCAGCTGCTGGTGGAGACCCTGCGCCGCATGGAGGCGGGCGACTGCCCCCGGCAAAAGCAGGATGAGAGCAAAATGAGCTATTATCCCATGCTGAAAAAGGAAATGGGACGGCTGGACTTTACCCGGAGCACGATGCAGCTTCTCTGCCAAATGCGGGCGTTCGATCCCTGGCCATGCGCCGTTTTTACGGTCGGGGGCGAAACCTTCAAGGCGTTCCGGGGCGCTCCGGCAGCGGGGTGCGAAGGCGCGGCGCCCGGTACCATCCTGACCGCCGACGGGAAAACGGGGCTGGTCATTGCGACGGGGGACGGCGCGGTGCGGATTGACGAAATGCAGGCGCCCGGCGGAAAAAGAATGCGCGCGGCGGATTACCTGCGCGGTCACCAGCTGACGGGCGATCAGGCGGAATAAGAGAAACGAGGCGTACATGAAAATGGATCATCGGACGGAAAAGCGGGGGGAAAACGGCCGCGTCCGGCAGGAAGAAAAGACGCATGGCGGTCAGCGGTTCACTTCGGGCGAACAGGAGCGGCGCCCGAACCGTACGGACGGCAAGAAGCCCTATGGCAGGCCGCTGGATGAAAAAGAAAAAAACGGCCGTTCCTTTGGGACGGCGCAGGGCAGGCGCTCGGAAGAAGGGCGACGTACGGACGGCGGATTCCGTTCGGATGGCGTGAAGCGTACCTTTAGCCGGGACGGTCAAAAGCCGCAGGGCGATCGGGAAAAACGTCCCTTCCGCCCGGACAGGCAGGACGACCGTTTCAAGCCCCGCGACAGCCGCGCATTTCCACCGCGCGAAGGGGGAAACGGTGCGCATACCGCGCCCCGGCCCGCATCCAACGCCCCTTCTGCGGGGCGCCGGGTGGCGCTTGAGACCCTGCAGGATATTTTCCAGAAGGACGGTTACGCGTCGCTGGTGCTGGACGCCCATCTGCAGGCGGCCAATTTGCCGCAGGTAGAGAAGCGGTTCTGCGCCAGTCTGGTGTATACCTCCCTTGAAAACCTGATCCGGATTGATTTTGCCCTGAGCGGTTTTCTCAGCGATCCCGACTCGCTGGAAAAGCGGGTGCGGGACATTCTGCGGCTGAGCGTCTGTCAGGTGCTGTTTATGGATCGGGTGCCTGAAAGCGCCGTGGTGGACGAAGCGGTCAAGCTGACCCGCTCTGTGGGGATGGAAAGCCTGACCGGGCTGGTCAACGGTGTGCTGCGCAGCTTTATCCGCGGCAAAAATGACATTGCATGGCCCAAGCCTGAGGAAGGCGCGCGGTATCTGTCCGTCATGTTCTCCGTTCCAGAGTGGCTGGCGCAGCGCCTGCTGGACGCGTACGGCCCGGAAACTGCGCGGCAGATCTGCGCCTATCGCGGGCGGCATGCCATGACGCTGCGGCCGAATCGCACCCGGCTGAGCGACGCTCAGTTTGAAAAGCTGCTGGAAAAGAAAGTCTGGCACAGCGAAAAAAGCGGGGTGCTGGACGCGTGGCGGGTTACGGGCGTATCCAGCGTGGCGCGCGACGCAGATTATCTGGCGGGGCATTTTTCCATTGAAGGCGTCAGCAGCATGCTGGCGGCGGAGGCCGTGCAGGCGCGCCCGGGTACGCAGGTGCTGGATTGCTGCGCGGCGCCCGGCGGCAAAACGGCCTATATGGCGGAAAGCATGCGCGGAACGGGGCGGGTGTACGCGTGGGATGTGCACGACCACCGGGTAGCGCTGATCCGGGCGATGATGAAGCGTCTGGGGCTGGAAAACATCCGTCCTGCCGTGCGGGATGCGACCGTCCTCAAAGAGGAACTGGCGGGTCAGATGGACGCTGTGCTGCTGGACGCGCCCTGCTCCGGGCTGGGCGTGATGGACGACAAGCCCGACCTGAAATACCGGGTGACGGCGGAAAGCGTGGCAGAGCTGACCCGTGTGCAGGCGCAGCTGCTCAATACCTGCTGCCGGTATGTGCGGCAGGGCGGCACGTTCGTATACTCCACCTGCTCCCTTCTGCCGGAGGAGAACGAAAAGCAGATCGAGGCTTTTCTGCAGGCGCATCCCGAGTTTCAGACTGCGCCCCTGCCGGCCTCCTTCCCCGAAAACGTGCGTGCGCGCTACGGACGGTTCGGGGTGCAGATACTGCCCCATCTGGACGATGGACTGGAAGGGTTCTACATTGTCAGAATGATCCGGCTTTGAGGAAGATATGGACGAATTGATGGGTCTTTACCCCGATGAATTGCGGCAGTGGCTGTCGCAGCGGGGGGAAAAGGGGTTTCGGGCGGATCAGGTTTTTTCCTGGCTGCACAAGGGCGCGTCTTTCGATGAAATGAGCAACCTTTCCCGGGATTTGCGGGAAAAGCTGAAGGCGGAGGCGGTAGATCAGCCGGTGCAGGTGCTGGAGACCCGGGTGTCCAGACTGGACGGTACCCGCAAGTTTCTTTTTTCCTTGCGGGACGGCAACTGCGTGGAAGGGGTGCTCATGCGCTATGCCTACGGGTGCACGCTGTGCATTTCTACGCAGGTGGGCTGCCGCATGGGCTGCCGCTTTTGCGCCAGCACGCTGGAGGGCTGTGTGCGCAACCTGACCGCGGCGGAGATGCTGGGGCAGGTGCAGTGCGCCAATCGGGCGCTGAACGGCGAAAAGGTGCACAACATTGTGCTCATGGGCAGCGGCGAACCGCTGGATAATTACGATCAGGTGGTGCGCTTTCTGCGGCTGGTCTCCTGCCCGGAAGGGCTGGGCATTGGCCTGCGGCATATATCCCTGAGTACCTGCGGACTGGTGCCGCAGGTCCGCCGCTTTGCGGAGGAGGGGCTGCCCGTAACCCTGTCGCTTTCGCTTCATGCGCCGAACGACGAGATCCGTCGCCAGCTGATGCCCATTGCACACCGCTACACCATGGAGGAGACGCTGGACGCCTGCAAAGCCTACCTGCAGAAGACGGGACGCCGCATTGTGCTGGAGTATGCGCTGGTGGACGGTCTGAACGCAGACGAACGCAGCGCGCGGGAACTGGCGGGACGGCTTCGGGGCATGCAGTGCCATGTGAACCTCATTCCGCTCAACACGGTGCCGGAGCGGCACCTGAAGGGCGTGACGGAGAAGCAGGTGCAGGCTTTTCTGCACGTGCTGGAGGAAATGCATATTTCCGCGACGCGCCGGCGTGAAATGGGCGACGATATCGAGGGCGCCTGCGGACAGCTGCGTAAAAAACATCTGGCGGAGGTGAAGAAAGCATGAGAACGGTCAGCAGGACGGACATCGGTCATGTGCGGGCGACCAATCAGGACGCGCTGATCGAGCAGCACGGTCGCTTCGGTCTCTACGGTGTGGCGGACGGCATGGGCGGACATAAGGCGGGCGATATCGCCAGTAAAATGGCCGTGCTGCTGCTGGGACGCATGCTGGAAAATGTGGAGCCGGAGGAAACCGCGCTGCGCGGCTGCGTGGATCAGGTGAACCGGGCGGTTTATCTGGAGCAGGAAAAGGACGAGACGCTGCGGGGAATGGGCACGACCCTCACCGTGCTGTGGGAGGGCGACCATGATATACTGGTGGGTCATGTGGGCGACAGTAGAGCCTACCTGTGGCGTGACGGCGTGATCCGTCAGGTGACGATGGATCACTCCATGGTGGCGGAAATGGTGCGGGACGGCGCGCTGACCCCTGAGGAAGCGCTGCGCCATCCCTACCGCCATGTGATCACCCGTGCGTTGGGCACCGCGGAAACCGTGGAGACGGACGTCATCCGGGTGGAAAAAAAGCTGGGCGACCGGTGGCTTGTGTGTTCGGACGGGCTGTCGGAGTATGTGACGGAGCAGGAAATGGCTCAGCGGCTGGCGACCCTGCCGCTGGAAGACGCGGCGGATGCGCTGCTGCTGCGCGCTCTGTCGCTGGGAGGACGGGATAATGTGACGCTCCTTCTGGCGGAGGTGTCGCCATGATGATCGGGCGCGTGCTGGACAACCGCTACAAGCTGGAAGAATTTATCGGCAAGGGCGGCATGGCGATGGTGTATCGTGCGCTGGATCAGCGCACGGGACACAGTGTGGCGGTGAAGATCCTCCGGCCGGAGTTCAACGGCGATGCGGAGTTTTTGCAGCGTTTTGAGCGGGAAGCGGCGGCTGCCAGCAAAATGAACCACCACAACATCGTCAATCTGCTGGACATGGGTCAGGAGGGCGAGTGCCACTATCTGGTCATGGAATATGTCAAGGGAAAGACGCTGAAGGAGATCATTGCGGAAAAGGGACCCCTCCCGCCGCAGATCGCGGCGCAGATCGCCATTCGCATTCTTTCCGCACTGCAGCACGCCCATGCCAACGGGATCATCCATCGGGATATCAAGCCGCAGAACATTCTGGTGCATTCTGAAGGCCATATCAAGGTGGCGGATTTCGGCATCGCCCGGGTGGCGGGTACCGGCACGCTGAGCCGTTCGGACAGCGTGATGGGCTCGGTGTACTATTTTTCCCCTGAGCAGGCGAAGGGCGGCGAGGTGACGGAGGCCAGCGATCTGTACAGCGTGGGCGTGGTGCTTTATGAAATGCTGACGGGTCAGGTGCCTTTTGACGGAGATACCCCGGTGGCGGTGGCGATGCAGCAGATCAACGGCACCCCCCGTCCTGTTCGCACTCTGCGCCCCGACGTGCCGCCGGCAATGGAAAAAGTGGTCGTCAAGGCCATGGAGAAAAAGCCGGAAATGCGCTATCAGAGCGCGCTGGAAATGGCGCAGGATCTGCACCGTGCCATGCAGGAGCCGGATGGGGACTGGCTGAACGCCGTACAGGATAAGCCCATTCCCATGATTTCTCAGGTGGCGGCCTCCCAGCGCGTCATTCGGAAGAAAAAAGGAAAAAGCTACCTGCCGTACCGCATTCTGGGCGTGGTGCTGTGCCTGCTGGCGGCGCTGGGGCTGGTGGAGGGAGCACAGCATATCTATCAGACGGTGATCAATGCCACAGAGGCGCCCTATGTGCTGGACGAGACGGAAGAAGCGGCTATCAAGCTGTGTACGCGCGCCGGTCTGAAGTATGAGATCGTACGGGTCAGCGATGAAAAAAGCGCGGGCACCGTCCTGATGCAGACGCCGGAGTATGAGACCCGCCTGAAAAAAGGCGACACGGTGCTTTTGACAGTGTCTACCGGCCCTGCGGTGCAGCCTGCGCCCCGTCTGGAGGGGATGACGCTGGAGGATGCCCGGAAAAAGGCGGAAAAAGTGGGCTTTACCCTGATGGTGACCTCCGAGCGGGCGCTGTCCGAGCTGCCGCTGGATACCGTTGTGGCGCAGACCCCGGCCAAGGGGGAAGAAATGGCCTACGGTCAGATCATTCAGGTGACCCTCAGCGGCGGCAGCGTGACACTGCCGGATCTGACCGGGAAAAAACGGGACGAGGCTGTGCAGACGTTGACACAGATGGGAATACGCATTGAGGAAATCAAAGAGGTGCTGGTGAACGACAGGGCGCTGGACGGTATCGTGGCGACGCAGCAGTACCGGGACGAAGAATACAATGCGCTGGCGGCAGGCGACCGGGCGAAGCTGTCTTCCGTGGCGGAGCTGGCCGTGTATGTGTATGACGCGCCGCAGGAGGGGAACGAATGATCCGCGGCACACTGACGCAGGGCGTGGGCGGGCTGTACTTTGCCCGTACCTTGGAGGGAGAGGAGTACCCGCTGCGCGCCAAGAAGAAGTTCCGGCGGCAGGGGCTGACCCCGTTGGTGGGCGATGAAGTCCTTTTTACCCCCGGCACGGGGGAGGAGCATGGGTGGCTGGAGGAAATACTGCCCCGCAAGTCCGAATGTCTTCGCCCCCGGGTGGCGAATCTGACCCGGATGTGCGTGGTGACGGCGGTGCGGCCGCTGCCGGACTGGCTGCTGGTGGACAAAATGCTCTACTATGCCCGCAGGGAGGGTATCGGAGCGGTGATTGCGGTCAACAAGTGCGATCTGGACGGTGGGGGGTGCGCCCGGGAAGCCGCCCGGATGTACAAAAATGCGGAAGCGGCCGTGCTGCCGGTCAGCGCGGCGACCGGCGAAGGACTGGAGGAAATGCGGGCAGCGCTGCAAAACGAAACGACCTGCTTTCTGGGGCAGTCAGGCGTCGGGAAATCCACGCTGCTGAACCGGCTGTTTGCGCTGGGGCAGGAGACGGGGGACATCAGCCGGAAAATCGAGCGTGGGAAAAATACCACGCGGCATGCCCGGATGTTTTTCCCAAACGGCCTGCGGGTGCTGGATACGCCTGGTTTCAGCCTGCTGGATATAGAAGACGTGTTCGAGCCGGTGGAGCTGCGGGCGTATTATCCGGAATTTGCTCCCTATGAAGGTCAGTGCCGGTTTTCTCCCTGCTGTCACGACAGCGAGCCCGGCTGCGCGGTGCGCCGCGCGGTGGAGGCGGGGGAGATCGACGGCGAGCGATACGGACGGTATCGGATTCTGCTTGAAAACATGCGAAAGAATTGGAGAAAACGGTATGATTAAGATCGCGCCGTCCGTACTGGCGGCAGACGTGCTGAACATGGGCGCCGAGGTGGAACGGGTGCTTGCGGCGGGGGCGGACTGGATTCATCTGGACATTATGGACGGGCATTTCGTGCCCAACCTGTCCTACGGGCCATCCCTTTGCGCCGCGCTGCGCAAGCGTTTTCCCGAGGCGTATCTGGATGTGCATCTGATGCTGGATAACCCGGAAAAGTATCTGGATCCCTTTCTGGATGCGGGCGCCAGCGCGGTGACGGTGCATGTGGAAGTGCCCGGCGATGTGAGCGCCATGCTGCGCCATATTCGGGCGCGCGGGGCACACAGCGGGTTGTCCGTCAAGCCCGGCACGCCGACGGAAGCGCTGACGCCGTATCTTAAGGAGATGGATCTGGCGCTCATCATGACGGTGGAGCCCGGCTTTGGGGGACAAAAGCTGATTGCATCGGCGCTGGATAAAATTCCCGCACTGCGCGGGGCGGGCTTTGAAGGCGAAATATCGGTGGACGGCGGCGTAAATGCGGAAACGGCGCCGCTGGCCGCCCGGAAGGGCGCGTCCGTACTGGTGATGGGCACGGCGGTGTTCCGTGCAGCGGACGCGGAGGGCATGATCCACGGGGCGCAGCGCCTGCCGAATGGATAAAAGAGGGATGACATGAAGGAAAAAAAGGCGGTTCCAAATGACAGGCGGAACGGTTCGTTTCACCACAAAAAGAGCCTGGGGCAGAATTTTCTGACGGATGAAATGCTGCTGGAAAATCTGGTATCCCTCTCCGGCGTGGGTGCGGACGACCGGGTGCTGGAAATCGGCGCGGGCGCCGGGGCGATGACCCGGGTGCTGGGCGAAAGGTGCCGGGAGGTCATTTCCATTGAGGTGGACGGCACCCTCCTGCCGATTCTGAGGGTGTCGCTGGAAAAATACAGGAATGTATGGCTGATCCATGGGGATGCGATGCGGCTGAATCTGCCCGAGTTGACGGCAGGGTGGGATTCGTTCCATGTGGTGGCCAACATTCCCTATTACCTGACCAGCGACCTGATGAACCTGCTGATGGCCTCGGGCATGCCGATCCGTTCGGTGAACGTGATGGTGCAGAAGGAGGCGGCGGAACGCCTGACGGCGCGTCCGGGCAGCAAGGAATACAGCGTCCTGTCCGTGAAGGCGCAGTACTTTGGTCGCCCGGAAATCGTGCTGGATGTGCCCCGCGCGCTGTTTACGCCGCCGCCCAAGGTGGACAGCGCGTTTGTCACCATGCCCATGCGCGCGCCGGAAGAAAGAATGTTTCAGGGGGCGGAGGAAGCGCTTTTTCTGAAGATCGTAAGCGCGGCGTTTGCCCTTCGCAGGAAAACGCTGCTGAATAATCTGATGAACACGTTTCATCTGGAACGCTCCGCCGTCGAAAAATGGCTGGCAGACGGTCAGATTGACGCAAGCCGCCGCGGTGAGACCCTGTCCGTGCGTGAATTTGCCGCGCTGACCCGTGTCGCGCCATGCACACAGAAAACGGAATAAATCATTCGTCTGAAATGGAAAAGGCCGTCCGCGCTGTCTGGACGGCTTTTCTGATGCAGAAACGCCAGCAGGAAATCAATCATGCCTGAAAAGCACAGTCGGGGAGAACGGCCTGAAAGGCAACGGGAAAACGCTTTCCATGTTGGCCGCGCGGCATGAAGGGACGGCAGGCCAGCGCCGCAGGAAGCCCGGAATCGTGGTCGCTACTTGGCAGCTCCCTGAACGAACTCCCTTGAGTTTACGGTTTTTCGGGTATTCCCAACTTAATATTTTTGCTTGCTATCCCCATCAACTCTCCCCATTTTCTGAGGGGCTGATGTTGAGATCAATACGGAGATGTATCGAAGTGGTCGTAACGGGACTGACTCGAAATTTCGGCAGAAGCTGGGAATTTCGTCCCCCTGATTCTCCTTGATGCTCCTCAACATCGAAAATCTCAACATCGAATATTTTTTACCGTCTCTCCTGTTTTCTCCCCAACGAATTTTTAAGCAAATTTCTGGAAAGAAAACCGGACGAAAATAGACACGGAGAGTTGTCCGAGTGGTCGAAGGTGCGACACTCGAATTTTGCCTGCTGACATGCAAAAAAGACTGCCCTTCAGGCAGCCTTTTTGAATGCGAACAGGTCAGGCTTCTTCGGTGACAACGGGCTGCGCAGACACTTCAGGAGCAACCGCCTTGATTTCGTGCATGGCGCGCTGCACGTAGCCGGAACGCAGGCAGCGGGTGCACACGTTCATGTGGACGGGCTTGCCATCCAGCATCACGCGAACCTTCTGCACGTTGGGCGCCCAGAACCGGCTGGATTTCCGGTTGGAATGGCTCACGTTATGACCGGACATGAGGCCCTTTTCGCATACTTCACAAAACTTGCCCATACTCATTACCTCCAAGGGAATGTGTTTGTTCATACGGCTTAAAGGGCCGTGCAACATTCCATCATTACAGCTTTTCAATTATAGCATGATGCCACGGGAAATGCAAGTATTTTTTTGAAGAAAACGCATTTGTTCCATCGGAAAAACGTTTTTCCGACAGGAAAAATTACGCCTTGACGGTACCGTCGGGGTTGAACAGGGGCAGCTTTTCCAGAAACAGAATATCGTCCCGCTTCTGCGCGTCGCCCTCGGCCAGAATGGCCATTTTGCCGACGACGGTGCCGCCCGCCTGATGTACCAGCTTTTCCACGGCCTTGAGGGATTCGCCGGTGGAAATGACGTCGTCCACGATCAGTACCCGCTTGCCGCGCATGTCGTCCGCGTCCTGCTGGTCAATGCAGAGGATCTGCCGATTTTCGGTGGTGATGGAGGTGACCTCCGTGGAAAAGACGTTGCGCATATACAGCTTCGGCTTTTTGCGTGCGATCAGGTAATGGTTTTCACCGTGCTGACGGGCCATTTCATAAACCAGCGGAATGCCCTTGGATTCAGCGGTGATGAGAATGTCGTGCTCAGGCGCGATCTTCAGCAGATCCCGTGCGCAGGCGCAGGTCAGCTCCACATCGCCGAAGATGACGAACGCGCCGATGTACAGGTTATCATTGACCCGGCACAGGGGAAGTTCTCTGGTCAAACCGGCCACGTGCATGGTGTAGGACAGGCTCATGACGTTCACTCCTTTTAGCCCACGGGGCCAAAATCAAAATACATTTCATTATATCCCATCAATTGGCAAAATGTCAACCGTGTCGCCCATTTTAGACGGGATTTTCGTGCTCGTCCTTTTTACGCTTGAAAACGACGAACTTGCTGGCCACATAGTTGAAAATGACCACCAGAACGTTCATCAGCAGCTTGACCCACAGGTCGGCGCCGGGCCACACGCCGCGCACCAGCCACAGGCACAGGTTGAAAAGCCCCAGGTCAAACAGCAGCGCCGCCAGAATGCGGCTGGATACGAACAGCCACATTTCCCGCCACAGGCCGTTCTGCGCCGTGCGGTCGCTTTTGAATACATACCGCTTGTTTGTAAAAAAAGCGAAGGCGACGGAGAGAATGAACGCCAGCACCTGACCGCTGTTGGCGATGAGCATGTAGGCGGCCGAGTCGGCCGGATAGCTGGTCAGACCGAGCGCCTGCCGCCAGACGAAATAGGTCAGCCAGGAGATGAGCGTCGTCAGTACGCCGAAAAACACATAGGAGCACAGCTCGCGCATTTTGTCCCGGTCATGAAGCAGGGCTTTGATTTTTTGCGGCATTTTTTCATTCCTCCGTAAATTGCAGGGTGTCCCCCCGGTCGCCCCGGGCATAGTCCGCCGACAGGATCTGGTCAAGGGGCAGCACAAGCGGCGGCTTTCCCATGTCGCTCTTTCTGGGACGGATGTACGAAAGCGTCTGTTCGTCCCAGGAAACGGCAATGGCATTGACATAGCGAACCGTCGTTTTCCCTTCCGGATCCGTCGTCTGCGTCAGAAGGCGGATGGGTTTTCCATGGGTTCTGGAATACTCGAAAAAACGTTCCATCATGGGGCAGTCACCTGATAAATGCGAATGTCGCCGTAAGCGCTTTCATACACGCAGGGATAGTTTGCATCCAGCGCGGCGGTGTCCACGTTCAGGTTGGCGCGCTCATAGCTGGACAGATACACGTAGGATACGCCGTATTTTTCCAGAATGTCCTTGCGTCCGACAGGGTCTGCGTAGAAGGCGGCGATGTCGCTGTGCCGCGCATCGGTAGAAAAACCGTGGTAGTACAGCCACAGATCGGGACCGCACACGGTGGTGCGTCCCGCCAGCGCGGAGACGGGGTTGATGTGCTGGGTGTAGGACATGAAAACGGCGTGCTCGGGGGTGTTTTCCTCCACGTAAGCGGCGCAGTCCACATCCTGCGCGGAAAACAGCTGATAGTCGCTTACCCATTCCCGGGCAACGGTCAGCCCGGCCGAGGCGAAGCAGAAGACGAGGGTAAGCCCTGCCAGCGCGTAGCGGGAACGGAACCCCCGCAGCTTGCGGAACAGCGCGGCCATATAATCCGCCGCCAGCATGGCGCCCAGCATGTACCACACGTAGAACAGCTTGTTGTTGTCGTATTCGTTGGGCTGGAACTGGATCAATTCAGCCGCCAGAAAAATGGTGAAGGCGCCGGCAGCCAGAAAACGGCGTTTTGGTTTTTTTTCAAGCAGCGACAGCAGCAGAAACAGGAAGGGCAGCCCGACGTTTTTTACATAGAACCACAGGTAGAAGTCCCGCATGCCCTGACTGTAGGAGTTGTTGACCCAGTTAAAATGGAAGGAGAGAAAATGATCGCTTCCAGCCGCCTGTGAAAACGTCCAGCGGAGCAGCTGAGGAAGCGCCAGCGCAACGGAAAGACCGCCGTAGAGCAGATAGCGCAGGAAACATGCCTTTCGCTGTCCTCTGGCATGAAAAAGGTCGTAGGCCATGAAGCCTGCGCTCATCAGCCCCAGCGCCAGATAGGAGTGGGTGTGCAGCAGCACGAGCCCGCCCGACCATACGCCCAGCAGCGCCGTCTGGCGGAGGTCATAACGTCTGTCGCAGCCGGGCAGGCAGGGCGCGTCGTTTTCTCCGCAAAGGGCGTCGTACAGCAGGTACATGCAGGGGAGCAGCTGGCACCAGCCGCCCAGAATGGTGCGCTGGGGAACCAGCATGTCGCAGATGACGTTGCTCCAGCGCAGGTTGTAGGTGGTGAACTCCCGGTGATTGGTGGGCGCCTGATACCACCCCTCCAGTACATTCTGGAGCCGGGACAGAAAGCCTGTTCCCATCTGCAGCTGATTGGCCGAATCAGACCCCAGAGAGACGCCCTGCAGGTCGAAAATGTAGAGGAAGCCCAGCCCGCCATTGAGAAAAAACAGCAGCGCCGCCAGCGCCGCTACGCCCCGCCGGCGCAGGATGCGTACGGCCAGAAGCACGTAGCCGGAAAAGGTGAGCGCCATCATGAGGATGGAAGGGAACAGAACTGCCAGACGGAGGGAGGCGCCCAGCAGCATGAAGCTGGTGGAAAAACTGTCCATCAGGAAAGGATAGGACAGGGTTTCACCAGGAAAAATGCTGTAATCCGCCGGCAGCGCCGCGTTGCGCAGACTGGTGATGATGGACAGGTGCAGGTTCAGGTCGCCGTAGGTGCTCTGACCGACGTGCAGGGAACCGTCTGCGGCCGGGCGCAGGTTGTGGGTCCATTCAAGGTATCCGCCTGTTACCGTCAGGGGAAGCGCCACGCATAAAAGCAGCAGCGCGCTTTTTTTATCGCCGTCTTCCCAGCGGCGGACGGGCTGTCTGCTGCGCAGAAAATAGCAGCCCGCGTCGAGGGCAAGGAGCGGAAGCAGCGCGACAAGGTGCGCCGTCAGGGTAAACCGCAGCGCCAGACCGGTCAGAAAGGGCAGCCACATCATCAGCAGGATGCCCAGGCAGCAGCCCAGCCATATCCGGACGAGGACGGTCTGCCGGGGCAAAAGACAGCGGATGATCCACAGCCCGGACAGAAGAAAAACCAGCAGATAGGGGAAAGCGAACATGGGGTTTCCTCCCGTTTCGATCGTCAATGCTTTTTCATTATAACGCAGGGCGGCGGAAAAGGCAATTGAAGGGTTTGTAAACATTCGCCCGCCAGAACCCCGACGGAAAAAGAAATGCTTGTAAAGCAGCGGGGAGGGGGGCAGGAGCATCGGAAAGAAAGGGGTGGCAAA
Organism: uncultured Clostridia bacterium; assembly: GCA_934662505.1. Lineage (GTDB taxonomy): Bacteria > Bacillota > Clostridia > Christensenellales > Aristaeellaceae > SVGT01. Next base: position 32,733 of record CAKUKE010000002.1, read on the forward strand.
AAAGAAAAATGTATGGTAAGATAGGAAAAAGGAGGGAAAACATCATGCTGAAGAAAATCTTTGCGCTTCTGCTGGCGCTGGCTCTTTTGACGGCGGGCGGAAATGCGCTGGCTGAACAGACGCTGGATTTCAACGGTGCTTTCACCATTACCTGCTCGGACAAATGGCAGCTGGATCGGGAATACGATGCGGAAAGCGCGACGGAGACGTTTGCGTGTCTGGGTGCGCTGGACACGGCGGCCTCCCGGATGGAGATCTGCGTGTACGACGACCGGGCAAATTTTGAAGATTTTACCGTGCCCGACAAGGAATGCGCCGATTACTACGCCTATGTCAGTCAGGTATTTGCCGTCATTGAGGCGCGGGAGGATACGCGCGACTGCACGCTGGTGGGCAGTTGCCTCAGCGGCGACGGCAAGGCGAATTTTGTCATCGTGCGGGTGGACGACGGCGACGGCGGTTTTTATTACGCAGATACTATGATCGGGGGCTGCACGCTGGCGCTGTACGGCTATTCCAGCTTGAGTCTGGTGGAGACGGGAGAACGTCAGCTGGCGGAAATCAAAAGCGTGATCGGCAGCATGACGTTTAACGACACCCTGTTTTAACGGACGAAGGGAAGGAAAAAACATGCGATGCAGCTGCCCCGTGTGCGGGGACTGGATGATTCACTCCGAAGCGGCGTCCGCCTGCGTGTGCCCCACCTGCCTGCGCAGGTGCTCCGCGTGTCTCGGAACGGACAGCCTGCTGACCCGCGAGGCGATAGCGGCGCTCCGGGCGGGCAGGAATCCTCAGGAGGAACGGGAGATACAAAAGGATATGCGGGGCTTTGCGCCCGGCGAACGGGCGGAGGATGAAGAAACGTGGATATGAACCGGAAGGATGAGATCATCCGGCTGCAGAACGATCTGATGCAGGATATGCTGCGCCGCCAGTTCAAAAGCATTACCGACGATCTGTGGGGAAAAATGCCGCAGGATACGCCGGAAAAAACGGGGGCGGGCGCTGCGTCCGGCGCAATCCGAAAGACGGCGGTGGAAGCGGAGCAGCCTGCGCAGGAAAACGAACCGGCGGAGGCGCCTGAGAAGCTGGAGGATCTGCTGGCGGAACTGAACGGTTATATCGGGCTGGACACGGTCAAGGCTGAAGTAAACAGTCTGGTCAACTGGATACAGGTCTGCAAGGCACGGGGAGAAAGCGGACTCCCGACGCCGGCGTTGTCCCTGCACATGGTGTTTTCAGGCAACCCCGGTACGGGTAAAACCATGATCGCCCGGCTGATGGCGCGCATTTATAAAACGCTTGGCGTGCTCAGCAAGGGGCAGCTGGTAGAGGTGGATCGCTCCGGTCTGGTGGCGGGATACGTGGGACAGACCGCCGGCAAGACCCGGGAGGTCATTGAGAAAGCGCTGGGCGGCGTGCTGTTCATCGACGAGGCCTATGCGCTGGTGGGCAAGGGAGAAAACGATTACGGACAGGAAGCGGTCGATACCCTGCTCAAGGCGATGGAGGACAACCGGGACGATCTGGTGGTGATCGTCGCCGGGTATACGGAACTGATGACGGGTTTTGTGCATTCAAACCCCGGGCTGGAATCCCGTTTCAACCGCTTTATTCATTTTCCGGATTATACGGTGGACGAAATGCTGGCCATCTTCCGCATGCGCTGCGAAAAGTCGGGCTATGCGCTGGATGACGGGGCGCAGGACGCGCTGCGGGACATTCTGACCCGAAAGAGCGCGGACGTCCGGGGCTTTGGCAACGCCCGGGGCGTGCGCAACCTGTTTGAGACGGCTATCGCCCGTCAGGCGGACAGGCTGGCGGCAGAAAAGGGCGCGCTGGATCGGGAACGGCTGATGCGCATTACCCGGGAGGATCTGCGCAAGGCGTCCGGCGTGGCGGAAGACGGGGACACGGAATAAAAAAGACATGGATGCAGGAGGTTGCAATATGCTTCGCATCGGACAGTTTACAGACACTTTTTTGCCGGTGGTGGACGGCGTGGGGCGCGTGGCGGTGGCCTATGCGGAAACGCTGTGCAAAATGGGGCATCAGGTGACGGTGGTATCGCCCATGTACGACACGGGCTATCGGGGCGGCTATCCCTATGAGCTGGTGGATTTTCAGGGCATGACCGTGCCGGGCAACAAGCAGTACCGCACCGGCGAAGCAAACTGGGACAGTCATTACCGGGAGCGGATGCGCATGGTGCAGCTGGATATCGCCCACGCCCACAGCCCGTTTACCGCGGGGTCGGAGGCGCTGCGGGCGGCGGTGCGGCGGAAAATTCCTCTTGTGGGCACCTTTCATTCCAAATACTATGACGATTTTCTCAAAGCGACCAAGTCTGAAAAAATGGCGCGCCTTGGTGTGAAGGTGGTGGTGGACTTCTATCGCCGCTGCGACGATGTGTGGGCGGTAGGGAAAAACACCGCCGACGTGCTCCATTCCTACGGGTATGACGGCGACATTCAGGTCATGCCCAACGGGGTGAACATCCGTCAGCTCAATCCGGATTATATCCGGGAGGCGCGTCGGCGTTTCGAGGTGGCGGAGAACGTGCCGGTGCTCCTGTTTGTCGGGCAGATCAACTGGAAAAAGAATATCCGCCGCGTGCTGGAGGCCTGTGCACTGCTGAAAAAGCAGGGGCGCTCCTTCCGGCTGCTGCTGGCGGGGCAGGGGCCTGATGCCGCGGAAATACAGCACACCATTGAAAGCATGAATCTGACGGGCTGCGCCCGGCTGATCGGCCATCAGACGGACGTGCGCATTCTGGACGGGCTGTACTGTCTGGCGTCCCTGTTTGTATTTCCGTCTCTGTATGATAACGCGCCCATGGTGGTGCGGGAGGCGGCGGCCATGGGAACGCCCTCGGTGATGGTGCGGGGCAGCAGCGCAGCGGAGATCATCCGGGATCGGGAAAACGGCTATCTGTGCGAGGACGACCCCGCGGATCTGGCGCGCGTACTGACGGAGGCGCTGGCGGATGATGAGGCGCGGCGGCGCGTGGGCAAAGCGGCGCAGGATACCATTCCCGTACCGTGGGACGAGGTGCTGAAAACAGCTGTGAGCCGCTATGAGTACCTGATCGACATGAACAAAATGGGCGAACTGAAAAAGAAATACATCCGTCTGGTCTGATGCCATCGTCCTGATACAAATGACAATAAAACGCGAAAATTTGTGACAAAACGTACCATATGTGCGACAAAATGTCACTTTCGCGTTTTTTTGTTTGACGGACGGGTCGTTATGTGGTATGGTACGGGGGGCACACAAGAGGATAAAAATAATGCAGGAATATGAAAAACTGAGGTGATTTGTATGACGAATTGGGCGTTGATCGGTTACGGCGGTATGGGCGGCTGGCATGTGGAACGGCTGCGCTCCATGCCTGAGGATTTTCACATTTGCGGCGTATACGACATCAATCCCGCGCGGAATGAGGCGGCGCGCGCCAACGGTCTGCATGCCTACGACACGCTGGAGCAGCTGCTGGCGGATGAAGCGGTCGAGCTGGTGACGCTGGCCGTTCCCAACGACTTCCACCGTCCGCTGGCCATTGCGTGCATGCGGGCAGGTAAAAATGTCATCAGCGAAAAGCCTGTCACCCTGTCCAGCACGGATCTGCAGGCCATGATCGACGTGTCCATTGAAACGGGCAAGGTGTTTTCCGTGCATCAGAACCGCCGGTGGGACGAGGACTACCTCAGCATCAAAAAGATTTACGATGAAAACATGCTGGGGCCGGTGTTCAACATCGAATCCCGGGTGCATGGCTCCCGCGGCGTGCCCGGTGACTGGCGCAATAAGGCGCTCAAGGGCGGCGGCATGATTCTGGACTGGGGTGTGCACATGATTGATCAGATGCTCCAGCTGGTGAATGAGGACGTGGTGTCCGTGTTCTGTACGGTGACCCATGTGACCAATGATGAGGTGGACGACGGCTTTTCCACCGTGCTGACCTTTGCCAGCGGCCTGACCGGGCGCATTGAGGTGGGCACCAGCAACTTTATCAATCTGCCCCGCTGGTATATGCAGGGTCAGAACGGTACCGCCGTGGTGCGGGATTGGGATATGAGCGGCGAGATTGTGAAGGTGTCCGACTGGGAAAAGCGGGACGCGGTGCCCGTGGTGACCGCCGCCGGTCTGACCAAGACCATGGCGCCCCGGACGGAAGAAACGATCAAGCATTACCCGCTGCCTCGCGTGGAGAGCGATGTGCGCGACTATTACCGCAATATCGCCAAGGCCATCCGTGGGGAAGAAAAGCAGATCGTGACCCATCCCCAGATGATGCGGGTGATGAAGGTGATGGAGGCCATGTTCCGCTCCGCAGAAATGAACGAAGTGGTGCACAGCCGTATCTGAAGCCTTTGCAGCCGTCGGACAGACCGTCCGGCGGCTTTTTTGCTGCCTGCGGGAAGAAAAACGCGGGGGAGAGCGTTCTTAAGATGAGCATCGAACAGGTCAGAAGAGGAAGGAAGGGGTCTGGAAAATGAAAGGGAAGAAAATCGCTGCGCTTTTTTGCACCGTCGTACTGCTGGGGGCATGGGGCGTCTGCCCGGCTCAGGCTGAGGAGACGTTCGTGCCGAAAGACGAAGGCCGCGTTCAGCTGCTGGTAACCTGTCTGGAGGCGGAGAGCGTTTTGTCCGGCGAGTGGAGGACGCCCGAGACGCGGTATATCAACGTAGAAAAACCGCTGCAGCTGCTGGGCGAACGGCTGGATAACCGGCTGGGCGCCATGACGGATGAAAACCTTCAGGTATGGCCGGCCGGCCTGTTTTTGTACGGTGGAGAGGACGATTGGACGGAGCTTGCCTTTTCCAGGGACGGCGCGCCCCTTGTGTGCCGGGAAGGACAGGTGTTTGCCGGCGGAGCGGGTTATGACACGCTGTATCAGACGGCTGCCCGGGCGCTGGGATATGCGCCGGGCAAACTGGATTTTCTGGGAAAGAAGCTTGTCCGCGCGGAGCTGGAAGGGGCGCTTGGCAAAGCGGAGGTAGAGGACAGCGCAGCGCTGGAGGAATTGACCGATCTGCTTGCGGCGCTGGACGGGAATATGAGTGGAGCAGGCTGCCCCTTTGCATCGGTGCTGCGGCTGACCTTTGAAGATGGCGCAACGGCGGAAATGATGCTGGCCGCGGACGGATGCGACGTGCTGTTCTATCATGGCGGCTGCTTCCGCTACGCCGGTCAGGAAGCGCTGCTGACGCTGCTGGGCGTGGAGCAGCCGTGAAGGTGAAACAAAATCGGCGCAGGCGGGAGCGTATGGGCAATCGTTCTGCAAATCTGCACCAGAGGACGGAAACAGAACGGTGCTGCGGACGGTTCGATGCGGATCGCGGTAAAACAGCATAAGAAAACGGCGATGCGCGAAGCCTGAGCGGGTGGCATCGCCGTTTTTTGCTGCATGCAGGCCACACGGAAAAGTGAACCGCCGCATGTCCCGTCCATAGAATAGAATAAAAAAACGTTTTGCACAGTCAACGGCCGACGCGGAAGCGGACGAAAAGCGCCGGATGCTTGCCAACACTGCCGAATTATGTTATAATGATACGAATTTTTTCGGGAGGGCGGATCATCATGCCTCACATTTATCTGGACGCCATGGGCGGCGATAACGCCCCGGCCTGTACGGTAGCGGGCGCACTGGAAGCGCTGCGGCTGAATTCGGAACTGAAGGTGACGCTGGCCGGAGTGCTGGACGAAATAAAGCCCCTGCTGACCGGCGCTGAGGATGTAATGGAGCGCATTGTGCTGGCGGATACGCCGGAGGTGATCACCAACCACGACGCGCCCGTGATGGCGGTTCGGCAGAAAAAGCAGTCTGCCATCGTGCAGGGCATGCTGGCCGTACGGGACGGCGCGGCGGATGGCTTTGTGTCCGCAGGCTCTACCGGCGCAGTGCTGGCCGGCGGCATGTTCCGTCTGGGCAGGCTGCCGGGGGTGGAACGTCCTGCGCTGGCGCCGCTTCTGCCCAACGGGAAAGACTTTTTCTGCCTGATCGACTGCGGCGCCAATGTGGACAGCCTGCCGGAGTATCTGCCCCAGTTCGGCGTGATGGGCGCGGCCTATATGCGTCTGGTGCGCGGCATGGACGATCCGCGGGTGGGGCTGGTCAACATCGGCGCAGAGGCGGAAAAGGGCAACGCGCTGGTCAAGGCGGCCTATCCCCTCATGGAAAAAGCACCCTTCCGCTTTGTGGGCAACGTGGAGGGACGGGATATTACCGCGGACGTGGCGGACGTGGTGGTCTGCGACGGCTTCTACGGCAACCTGATTTTGAAATTCATGGAAGGCGTGGCGGGTACGTTGCTGGGCATGATCAAGACCGAACTGATGGCGGACCCCCGCTCCAAGTTGGGTGCACTGCTGGCCAAGCCCGCGTTTCGGCGCGTGAAGAAGACCATGGATTATACCGAAGTGGGCGGCGCGCCGCTGCTGGGCGTGAACGGCGTGGTGGTCAAGGCGCACGGCTCCAGCAACGCCCATGCCATCGCCTGTGCCATTCGTCAGGCGGTGCTGATGGCGGAGAAAAAGGTGCCCCAGACCATCGGCGGTGAGATCGCCCGTCTGACCGGCGCTGAAAACAACTGATTTTTAAGGAGGAAAAAACGATGAGCCAGACTGTGATGGAAAAAGTTGCTGAAATGATCGCAAAGCAGCTGAAGGTGGATAAGAGCGAAGTGACCGCTGATAAGCGGCTGCTGGAAGACCTGAAGGCCGACAGCGCCAACGTGATGGTCATGATCATGGACATGGAAGATCAGTTTGATCTGACGGTGGAGGATGAGGCCATCAACACCCTCAAGACCGTGGGCGATGTGGTCAAGTACATCGAAGCGCATCAGAACTGAGGCTTCACACGCTGCGGCGCGCCTGCAAAGGGCGCGTCGCGGTTTTGGCATGTAAAGGATGAGGAGCGCATGAACGAACTGACGGCGCGGCTGGGCTATGCATTTCAAAATGAAAAACTGCTCCGGCAGGCGCTGACCCACCCCTCCATGGGCGAGGAAAACAATCAGCGGCTGGAGTTTCTGGGCGACGCGGTGCTGGAAATGTGTATCAGCGACCGCATTTTTGCGTTATGCCCGGAACTGCACGAGGGAAAAATGACCGCCCTCCGGCAGCGGCTGGTGTGCGAAGACGCACTGTACCATGTGGCGCAGCGGGTCGGTCTGCAGGACGCGCTGCGGATGGACAGGGGCTGCGAAGGCGAAGGGGGTCGGGATAAGCCCAGCATTCTTTCCGATGCAATGGAAGCGGTGCTGGCAGCGGTTTATCTGGACGGCGGACTGGCTGCGGCCGACGGGGTGATCCGGCGCTTCTGGCCGGATGAGGAGATTTTGAGAAAACCCGAGCCGGACGCCAAATCCGCACTGCAGGAATATACGCAGCCCCGTCTGGGCGTGACGCCCCGGTACGTGCTGCTGGAAGAAAGCGGCCCCGCCCACGACCGGCATTTCGTGTGCGCCGTGCTCCTGTCCGACACTGAATATGCGCGCGCTGAGGGCGCCAGCAAGAAAAAGGCGGAACAGGCGGCGGCGCGGCTGGCGCTTGAAAAACTGACGAAGACACGGGGGACAGATCCTGCATGAAGCTCAAGAAGCTGGAAATATATGGCTTCAAATCCTTCGCGGACCGGACGGAGATCATTTTCAACGAGGGCATCACGGGCATCGTAGGCCCCAACGGTTCCGGAAAAAGCAACATCGGCGACGCGGTGCGCTGGGTACTGGGCGAGCAGAGCGCCCGTGTGCTCCGTGGCGCGAAAATGGAAGACGTCATTTTTAACGGCACCGCCAAACGCAAACCGGCCTCCTACTGCGAGGTCTCTTTGGTGTTTGATAACGAGGATCAGGCGCTTCGCTCCAGCTTTCAGGAGGTTATGATTACCCGCCGCGTGTACCGCAGCGGCGACAGCGAATACTATCTCAATAAAAACACCTGCCGCCTGAAAGATATTCTGGAACTGTTCCGGGATACAGGCATCGGGCGGGAAGGGTATTCGCTGATCGGTCAGGGTCGCATTGATGAGATTCTGTCCGTCAAAAGCGAGGAACGCCGTCAGGTTTTTGAGGAAGCGGCGGGCGTGATGAATTTCCGCGTGCGCAAGGAAGAAGCCGAACGCAAGCTGGAACGCACCCGGGATAATCTGGATCGGGTGAACGACATCATCGAGGAGCTGGAAGGCAGACTGGAACCCCTGTCCCGGCAGGCGGCAACGGCCAAGGAGTACATGGAGCTGGCCGCCCGGCTCAAGGAACTGGAAATCAACATTTTTCTCATCCGTCATGATAAAGTAAAAGAAAAAATTCAGGGACTCAATCAGACCCTGGAGGGGCTGCGGGACGTGCTGGTGAACCACGAGGCGCAGCTGAAAGAAAACGGCGCGCAGCGGGAAGCGCTGGAGGAAGCCGTCGCAGCACTGGAAACATCGCTGGAGGCGGCCAGACACGCGTACCTGTCCGAAAATGAACGCCTCCACGGCGTGCAGTCGGAATGCCAGCGTATCCGTCAGGAAATTGCCCATGAGCAGGAGCAGCTTTCTCAGTTGGCGGAGCGCCGGCAGGAAACCGAGCGCCGCCTGCAGGAACTGGAAGGACTGGAGCAGAAGGGTGAGGCGGATACCCGCGCGGAGAACGACGCCCTTGATCAGGCAAAGACGGTCTGGCAGGATGCGCAAACCCGGCTGGACGCGGCCATTGCCGAGGCAGACGAAAAGGAACAGACGCTGGATCGGCATAAGAACGCCATTCTGGAGGCGGTGAACCGGCTCAGCGACGTGCGGAACCGTCAGGCCAGACAGCAGGCGGTCTGCGCGCAAATGAAAAAACGCCTGTCCGAGGTGGAGGAAAGCGAAAAAACACTGACGGGTCAGGAACAGGAACTGGCGCAGGCACTCCTTGACGCGCAGGGACAGTATCGTGCGGTCAGCGAAGGGCTGGAAGGTCTGAAAAAGGATGCGCTGCAGACGGACGGACAATTGCAGCAGATGACTGCCGAACTGCAGCGGCAGGCAGAGGAAGCGCAGCAGCTGAATGTCAAGGTGCAGGCCGACGCCAGCCGCCTGAAGCTGATGGAAGAAATGTCCCGGGAAATGGAAGGCTATAATCAGGCCGTGCGGCGTGCGCTGCAGTTTGGAAAAAACGATCCGGGCGTGCATGACGCGGTCGCCCGCCTGATGCAGGTGCCCCGGGAACTGGAAACCGCCGTGGATATGGTGCTGGGCGGCGCACTGCAGAACATTGTGACCGAAGACGAGGAAACAGCCAAACGGCTGATCGATTACCTCCGTGTCAACCGGCTCGGCCGCGCCACGTTTCTGCCCATGTCCAGCGTGCGGGGCAGGGTGCTCAGCCCGGAGGAAAGGCGGCTTTTGTCCATGCCTGGCTGTCTGGGCGTAGCCAGTGAGCTGATCAGCTACGATCCCAAATACAGGGGGGTCATGGAAAATCTGCTGGGGCGTACCGTGGTGGCGCGGGATCTGGACGCCGGCATTGCCATCATGCGTGCGGGCCGGCATGCGTTCCGGCTGGTGACGCTGGCGGGGGATGTGATGCATTCGGGCGGTTCCATGACGGGCGGCACAGCAGGAAAAACCACCGTCAGTCTGCTGGGACGGGAGCGGGAAATGCAGGACATGCGCCGGACGCTGGCTGATGAGCAGAAAAAACTGGTTGCACTGCGTGAAAATCTGAACGGCAGTCAGGTACGCCGGGAGGAAATGAAGCGCCTGCGTGCCGAAGCCGTGGAACGGGTGCATCAGGAAGAGATCGCTGTGGCGCGTGAACAGGAACGGGTGTCGGGCGCGGCGGCGGAACTGGAAAACAGCCGGGCGCAGCTGGCGCGCACCCGGGCGGCGGTGGAACAGTTGCAGGAGAGCATCCGGGAGATCGAGGAAGATCTGCGCCAGGTTTCCGCGCAAAGCGAAAATGAAAATGTGGACCGCGAGGCCATGGATCGTCAGACCGAGGGGTATCAGCTGGCGCTGATGCAGGCGCGGGAGACGGTGGAGGCGCTGCGCGAAGCTGTGCAGAAGGCACAGCTTCATTATGCGGATCTGTCTCATTCGCTGGATACCCTTCGCCGCGACCGTGCCCGTCAGGATACGGAAAAGGAGAGCCTGCGGGCGGCGCTGAAACGGTTGGACGGTCAGCAGACGGAGAAGAGGCAGCGCTGCGAGGCTCTTGATGAAAACCTGCACATGCAGGAGGCGGAACGGGAAAAGGCGGAAGAAAACGTGCGGCGGCGTCTGATGCAGGCGGAAGAGCTGGAGGCGCAGCGCCGGGAAAAGACGGAGCAGCAGCGCCAGAACGCCCGGCGCAGCGAGGAAATCCACGCCGCGTACGATGAGGATACTCAGAAGCTGCACCGGGTAGAGCTGAACCTGAGCAAGGCGGAAAACGACCTGAAGGTCGTGACCGACCACATTTTCAACACCTACGACCTGACCTATGCGGGAGCGGAGAAGCTGCGTTCTGCTGCGCCGTTTGAATTGACGGCGGGCGAGCGGGAAGCGGGCGGCCTGCGCGGCCGGATACGGGAAATGGGGCCGGTGAACGTGGCCGCCATCGACGAGTACGCTGCCATCAAGGAGCGCTACGACGGTCTGACCGCCCAGCGGGAGGATCTGGACAAGGCGCAGGAGGATCTGAAAAATCTGATCGAGCGGCTGCTGGGGCAGATGGAAAAGCAGTTTGTGACCGAGTTTGAAAAGCTGGACGCTTATTTTCAGGAGACCTTTACCCGGCTCTTCGGGGGCGGCCAGGCGCAGCTGCGCCTGACGGATCCTGGGGACGCACTGAATTGCGGCATCGAGGTCATCGCCCAGCCGCCGGGAAAGAAACTGCAGCTTTTGTCCCTGCTGTCCGGCGGCGAGCGAGCGCTGACGGCCATTGCTATCCTGTTCGCCATGCTGAAATTGAAGCCTACGCCCTTCTGCATTCTGGATGAGATCGAGGCGGCGCTGGATGAAGCAAACATCGGCTACTTTGCCGATTATCTTTCCGAATACCGCGACAGCACCCAGTTTGTGGTCGTCACCCACCGCAAGGGTACCATGGAGCGCTGCGACGCGCTGTATGGGGTGGCGATGCGGGAAAAGGGCGTGTCGGGGATGGTGTCGGTGAACCTGCAGGATTATGAATAAGGAGGCGCAGAAATGAACTTCTTTCAGAAACTCAAGGCGGGACTGAGCAAGACCCGGGGCGGTCTGACCGAACGGGTGGACGAACTGGTGGAAAACACCCGGGTGATCGACGACGATTTTTATGACGAACTGACGGATATTCTCATTCTGGCCGACGTGGGCGTGGAAGCGACCACCGAAATGATGGAGGAGCTCAAGCGCCGGGTAAACGCGGGACATGTGACCGATGCGGCGGAAGCAAGGAAAATCCTCAAGCAGATTGTGGTGGAGGAAATGAACATTCCCCGCCCTGTGCTCAAATGGCCCATGGTGATGTTTGTGGTGGGGGTTAATGGCGTGGGCAAGACCACGACCATCGGCAAAATGGCGCTGCGTTTTCAGGAGATCGGCCGCAGTGTGATGCTGGCGGCGGCGGATACCTTCCGCGCGGCGGCGGACGAACAGCTGGCCATCTGGGCGGAGAGGGCGAAGGTGCCCATCATTCGCCATGGCGAAGGCGCCGACCCTGCCGCTGTGGTGTACGACGCGGTGCAGGCCGCCAAGGCGCGGGGAACGGATCTGCTGATCGTGGATACCGCCGGACGGCTGCACAACAAGAAAAACCTGATGGATGAGCTGTCCAAAATGCGCCGGATCATCGACCGGGAATACCCGGAGGCCAACGTCCGCTGTATGCTGGTGCTGGATGCGACCACCGGTCAGAACGGCATTCAGCAGGCCAAGCAGTTTAAGGAAGCGGTGGAGATCGGCGGCATTGTGCTGACCAAGCTGGATGGCACTGCCAAGGGCGGCGTGGCCATTGCCATCCGCCGCGAGCTGAACGTGCCGGTCTGGTATATCGGCGTGGGAGAGGGAATCGACGATCTGCAGGCGTTCGACGCCCGTCAGTTTGCCGATGCGCTCTTTGGCGATGAGGAGAAAAAGTAACGACTGGAAAATGCCTCCCTATTCTATCCAATAAAAAAACAGAGCCGCTTCTGAAAAAGAAGCGGTTTTTTGCAGAAAAAACGGTGCAGATACAGAAAAAAGGAGAAACCGAAAGAAAACAGACAGAATGTACATTGCCAATGCAAATGGAAAATGATATAATGACTGTTGGCGTGAGCCGGAAACCGTGGAAGGGTGTGTCTGCGTTTTTCCATGGGGGCTATCGCTGAAAAGAACACAGCCGGCTTTGCCGGCAGGGCAACCGAAGATAAGCGGTGGAGTCTGTCATAGAAACCGAAGGGTTTCTATTTATCAGGGTTGCTGAATATCCGGGCGAGATCGTCTGCCAACGGATGTTTTTGCAGCTTTTCCATGCGCTTGGAAAGCTGCTTTTTTCATGATATGAGGAGGTTTCACTCATGCGGAAAACCAAGATTGTCTGCACCATTGGCCCCGCCTGCGACAGCGAGGAAATGATCGAAAAAATGTGTCTGGCCGGGATGAATGTGGCGCGGCTCAACTTTTCCCACGGCACCCACGCAGATCACCTGACGCGCATTCAAACTATCCGCAAGGTGCGGGAAAAGCTGAAAAAGCCCATTGCCATCATGCTGGATACCAAGGGACCGGAGTACCGTATTCAAACGTTTGTCAACAAAAAGGTTGCCCTGCGCGAGGGAGACGAATTCACTTTTACGACGCGGGACGTACAGGGCGACGAGCACTGCGTGGGCGTCAGCTTCAAGGGGCTGATGGCGGATCTGCATCCGGGCGACCGTATTCTGGTGAACAACGGCCTGACGGATTTCCGGGTGGAAAGCGTTACGGATACCGACGCGCGCTGCCGGGTGGTGGTGGGCGGCGAACTGTCCGACCGGAAAAGCATGGCCTTCCCCGGCAAGGTGCTCAGCCAGCCCTTCCTCAGCCAGCAGGATAAGGAGGACATCCTTTTCGGCATTGAAAATGATGTGGATTTCATTGCTTGCTCTTTTGTATCCCGCCGTCAGGATCTGGCGGATATCCACGAATTCCTTCGGGCGCACGGCGACCCGGATATCGAACTGATTGCCAAGATTGAGAACAGCACGGGCATCGAAAACATTGAAGACATCTGTCAGGAATGCTCCGGCATCATGATCGGCCGGGGCGATCTGGGCGTGGAGGTGCCTTTCGATCAACTGCCCATCATCCAGAAACAGCTGATTACCAAATGCCGCCTGCTGGGAAAGCGGGTGATCACCGCAACGGAAATGCTGGAAAGCATGATTCACAACCCCCGTCCCACCCGGGCGGAGACCTCCGACGTGGCCAACGCCGTGTACGACGGCAGCAGCGCCATCATGCTCTCCGGCGAGACGGCGGCGGGCAAGTACCCCGTGCAGGCGGTGGCGACCATGGCGCGCATTGCGGAGCAGACGGAAAAGAGCATCCATTACGAGCAGATGTTCCGAACTGCGGCCTTCCGCATCCACAACACGGTAGACGCCATTTCCCACGCGGTGTGCGGTATGTCCATCGATGTGAAAGCCAAAGCCATCGTGGTGTGTTCCATTTCCGGCATGACGGCGCGGATGGTGTCCCGCTTCCGTTCGCCGGTGGATATTCTGGGGGTGACGACCAGTGAAAGAACCTACCGTCGGCTGGCGCTTTCCTGGGGGGTGACCCCGGTCATGACCGATCGGTTCGATTCTACGGATGTGCTGTTCTATACGGCGAAAAAGCTGGCGGCTCAGGAGATGAAACTCCAGCCCGGCGACACCATTGTGCTGACCGGCGGCATGACCAATGGCGAAAGCGGCAATACCAACCTGATCAAGGTGGATCGGGTGTAACGTACACGTAAAAGAAATACAAACGGGAGTTCCTTGACGGGCAAGGAACTCCCGTTTCTTTCTGCGGAAAACCGGCCGCTGACAGCGTCGCGTAAGCCCGTCGGCGCGTGTGCTCCGGGCATGTATTATGCTGAGCCTGTGCTCTGCCGGCTGCTTTGAGCGGAAAGGCTGTATTTTTTTGCGCTGCGCCTGGAGAAAGCGTGGGAAGACCGTTTTTTGATGCCCACGCAGCCGTTTCCGCATCTTTTTGCCGTACGCCTTCAGCCTGCGCCAGAGCAGATTTAAACGTCAGGGGCTGCCGTGCTGCCGTCGGGCGCGACCCGCGTCATTTCAAAGTGCACGGAGAACGACCCCCCCTCTTCTGTCAGCATCAGAGCGTCTCTGCCGATGGGCGCAAAGCCATCCCCTTCAAAGGAATAAGTGACATGAACGCCGCCTAAGCAGAAGTCGGCCGCAGTCAGAAAATCATCGCTCATGGCGCGGGCGACCACGTTCTGCGCGGCGGGGAAAAGGGGCGCGTTTGCGCCGCAGAAGGCCAGCGCGGCCAGCTGCGACCGGGTCTTCAGGCCGGAGGCATAGGACGTGTGCTCGTTCTGACAGGTGAAGCCCAGCCGCACGAGGGTACCGTCCACGTCCGTTTCATAGTACCATTCCGGGAGGAACGGCTCGGAAAAATCGATGGAAAAGCCCGTTTCTTCCTGCGCGCGCATCCAATGGGCGTCCTCCGTCAGAAGCCAGTCGTCCATCTCGCCCTCGTAATAGCGCAGCTGCTGGTTGTAATTCCGGGTGAACTCTGCCAGCGTAATGGCGCCCCGATGGGGCGGAAGCCCGGCAAGACAGACCGTCAGATAACTGACGCATTCAAAAAGCGCCAGCGCAATGGCCGCATAGCCCCAGCGGCGTCTGTGCGTATCCCGCAGGGTATATGCGACATCGCATTGCACGTCCCACGGGCTTTCCTCTCCGTCCATGCAGCCGCGGAAGCTTTTCCAGAGGCGCACAAGGGAAAAGACGGGCAGAAAGAAGCCTTCTCCCCACCACAGGGCAGACAGGGTGCGCCTCTGGGCGTCGGCAAGGGTAAGCCGGCCGCCCAGATCGCTTTCCATCCGAAGCCCCATGAGCCATTTCCCGGGGGTGGCGCCGAAACAATGCAGAAACACGGGCTCCAGCAGCAGGGTCATCAGGAGCAAAAAGACGATGTTTCCCCAAAAATACAGCGTAGAGCGGACGCTCACATTGACGTGAAAAACGAGCGCCAGTACAGCGGTATAAAGGAGACCGTAAAGCACGTTATCCAGCGCTCGGGCGACGAAACGGCGCAGCGGGGCGAAGGGATAGGGAAGACGGTCGCCGGGGGGCGGCGCAGGTCGCTCGGCCGGCGTGGCGGCGGTCGGCGCGGCGGGTGCGGCTGCACGCCAGTATTTTTCCACGTCCAGTGAGGCATAGTCCGCGCCGTCCGACTGCATGGCGGCACAGATGCGCTCTGCCTGATTCGCCTGCGTCCGCTTTTCAGACCAGCTGCGCAATTTGTCGTCCAGTTCGTTTTGCAGCAGCTTTTCGCCTGTTTGCAGCGCGCGGATGTCCTCCAGAGAAAAGTCCAGCGCACGCAGCAGCTGAATACGCTGCAGGGTGGTCAGGTCTTCAGGGGTATAGTTTCGATAACCGTTTTCCTGACGGGCGGGCGACAGCAGCCCCTTTGTTTCGTAATAACGGATATTGGCGCGGGGCATCCCGCTTTTTTCTTCCAGTTCCTTGATGTTCAAACGGGCTCCCTCCTTTCTTCGGAAAACAGTATAAGGGGTCAAGCGCCTTCACAGTCAATAGCAAAATGAAGAAAAAATGAAAAAAGGCAGCCGTATGCGTCCAACGACTGCCTGAAAAGCCTCAATGGTGTTCAATTTTTTCCAGCGCCTGAAAAATGGCGTTGAGTTCATCCGGGTTGCGGTAGGGCAGCACGACTTTCCCTTTCTGACCGTTGCCTTGCAGGGTGGCGCGTACGCCAAAGGCGCTGCGCATGCGTTCCTGCATGTCTTTCAATTCCAGCGGCAGCGAAGCGGGTGCTGCGGGCTGGTGGGCAGGAAGGGCGGGCTGTGCTGCCAGACGCTCCAGTGCGCGGACACTCAGACCATCTGCAACGGTCTGCTCTGCCAGCGCCAGCTGACGCTTTTCATCGTCGATGCCTGCCAGCACCCGGGCGTGACCGGCAGACAGGCGGCCGTCCCGGAGCATGGCCTGCACGGAGGCGGGCAATGTCAGCAGACGCAGGCTATTGGCGACGGCAGGGCGTGACTTGCCCAGCCGTTTCGCAGCCTTTTCCTGCGTGTAGCTGCATTCATCCATCAGCGCACGGATGGCCTGCGCTTCCTCCAGCGGGTTCAGATCTTCCCGCTGCAGGTTTTCGATGAGGGCGATTTCCATCTGCTCGGTTTCGGAAAGATCCCTGACCAGACAGGGAACTGTATCCAGCCCGGCCAGACGTGCGGCACGGAAACGCCGCTCGCCCGCGACGATGCGGAACCGGCCGTCCCGCTCCACCACCAGCAGGGGCTGCAGCACGCCTGCCTCGCGGATGCTGTCGGCCAGCTGCTGCAGCGCGTCCGCATCGAAGGTACGGCGGGGCTGATCGGGATTCCGGTCAATTTCTGTGATGGCAATGGCACGGATATCGCCCGCCTGCGCGGCGTCGTCTTCCGGCAGCAGCGCGTCCAGTCCGCGTCCAAGTCCCATTTTCTTCATAAGGGTTCACACTCCAGAGAAAAATCAGCGGTTGCGGCGCATCACTTCCCGCGCCAGCGCGCAGTAGGCCTCGGCGCCGGCGCAGCGGGGGTCGTACAGATGAATGGGCAGCCCGTGGCTGGGCGCCTCCCCCAGACGGATGTTGCGCGGAATGGTGGTGGCAAACACCTTGCCCTTAAAGTGCTTTTTGACCTCCGCGACCACCTGCAGCCCCAGATTGGTGCGGCCGTCCAGCATGGTCAGCACGATGCCTTCTATTTCCAGAGCGGGGTTTACGACCTTCGTGACCCGTGAAATGGTGTTGACCAGTGCGCTGACCCCCTCCAGCGCATAGTATTCGCACTGGATGGGAATGAGTACGCCACGGGCGCAGGCCAGCGCGTTGATGGTGAGCAGCCCCAGAGAGGGCGGACAGTCGATGAGAATGTAGTCGTAATCGGCGCGAACGCTTTCCAGCGCAGCGCGGAGACGGTATTCACGCCGCTCCATACCGGCCAGCTCCAGCTCTGCACCGGCCAGACGGATGTCCGACGGCACGACAAAAAGCGTTTTCTGACGGGTAGGCAAAATGGTGCTTTGCAGGGTGCAGTCACCCAGCAGCACCTCGTAGACCGTTTTTTTTCCTGCGCGCAGCCCCAGACCGCTGGTGGCATTGCCCTGAGGATCCAGATCCACCATCAGCACCCGGCAGCCCTCGTTGGCCAGACAGGCAGACAGGTTGACGGCGGTGGTAGTTTTCCCCACGCCGCCCTTCTGATTGGCAATGGCAATGATTTTTCCCAAAGTAAAACCCTTCTTTATGACAGGTTCAGCCAGCTGCGGATACGCCAGGACGGGTAGCAGCTGCGGATGATCTGAACAACGGCGGAACGTTCCGCCGGCGACTGAAGCGGTGCAAAGCGTTCGTACAGGGCGCGCAGCGCAGACAGACACGGACGCGCCATGGCGTATTCCTGCAAAAGCAGCAGATGCGCCGCGTCGACCGGGAAAGTGTTGAAAATCAGAAACAGCAGGTCGTCTGCAATGATGCTGAAGTCATCCGTGCGCATCTGCACGGGAAAACCCCCGTCCGGCTGCACGATAAGCCGTCTGTCCGTCAGGCGAAGCACATGCCCGTACAGCAGAACGGCCAGCTCATTGCAGAACGGCTCCGGCTCGGTTCGGCCGGGCAGAAAACGGTTTAACCGGCGGACGATCTCGTCTGTCATGTCCCGGGAACGGGAGAGCAGCCGGGAACCCAGCCAGGGCAGAAGCACCTGGGAAACCTGCGACACCGTTACCATGCCGCCGCCTCCTTCCGCAGCCGACCGTTTCCAAACGTTCCTGTTAAGGATACCATAATTCCGCCAAGTTGTCCATACTCATCTGGTGCCCATCTGCAGGGGACATAAAAAGAACACGGTAGAGAATACCGAAGTATGTTTCCCAAAAAAGATGAATAAAAATGCATATAAATTCAGAATGAGACATACCACTGGTGGAAAAGTGAGGCGTGGGGCACTACCTGTAGTATTCAAAGTTATCCACAATGGCATATGAACATGCGGCAGCGATTGTGGAAAAAATCGGAAAAAGGCTTGAAAAATAGAAGAAAATCTGATATTATAGATTGGCATCGAAAGGAGAAGGCAGGTTATCCACAAAAGATATCCACAACGGGGATGAAGGCGTTCGCCTGTGGGAGAGCCGGGAAGCGCCGCTAGATCAAGCAAATAAATCATAAATATACAACGGAAGCGGGAGAGCGTACTTGGATAAGCAGGAAATCTGGGACAAAGCGTGCGTCTTGATGCGCGATGAAATGGCGGAACTGAATTTTAACACGTGGATCGGCCGCGGACTGCAGCCGCTGGGACGGTCGGGCGACACTTTTTATGTGAAGGCCAATTCCCTGATGTATCAGCAGTATATTGCGCCCCGCTATTCCGCGCTGATTGCCGATTGTCTTTCCCGTGCGGCAGGAGAGCCGCTCAAACTGGAGATACTCAATCAGCAGCAGGCGGAGGAGTTTCAGGAGGGAGAAAGCGTTGCCCGCCAGACGGCGGATGAGGCGTCGCTGAACCCCCGGTACACCTTCGACAGCTTTGTTGTGGGCAATAACAACAGCTTTGCGCAGGCGGCGGCGCTGGCTGTGGCCGAAACGCCGGGCGAGGCGTATAACCCGCTGTTTATTTACGGCGGCGTAGGTCTGGGCAAAACCCATCTGATGCATGCGGTGGGGCATTATGTGCTGTCTCAGAACAAGGACGCCCGGGTGCGGTACGTGACTACCGAGGTGTTTACCAATGAAATGATCACGGCGATCAACACCCGTACCATGACGGAGTTCCGCAACCGCTACAGAAACATCGACGTGCTGCTGGTGGACGATATCCAGTTTCTGGCAGGACGCGAGGGAACGCAGGAGGAGTTTTTCCACACCTTCAATGCCCTGCATACCAGCGGCAAGCAGGTCATCATTTCGTCGGATAAGCCCCCCAAGGAGATCCCGAAGCTGGAAGAACGCCTTCGCAGCCGGTTTGAGTGGGGACTGATTGCAGACATTGCCAAGCCGGACGAGGAAACCCGCTACGAGATCCTGCGCCGGAAGGCGGAGGCCAGCCACATGGAGGTGGAAGGAGCCATCCTGCACATGATCGCTGAACACGTGTCCAGCAACATCCGTGAGCTGGAGGGGTGCCTGACCCGCGTCAGCGCCTATGCGTCGCTGACGAAGCGGCCGATTGACATGCAGCTGGCGGAAGAGGCGCTGCGCGAAGTGTTCTCTGCTAACGAACCGCGCCATGTGACCTGCGAGGATATTATGCGTACGGTGGCAGAATACTACAATGTGGACGTCAATGAACTGAAGGGAACCCGGCGGAACCGGGAAATCAGCGTGCCGCGGCAGATCGCCATGTACCTGTCCAGAGAAATGGTGGATCTGTCTCTGGAAATGATCGGCAATGCCTTCGGGCGGGATCACTCCACCGTGATGCACGCCTGCCAGAAGGTGGCGACCGAGTCCAAAGCTTCCCCTTCTCTTGCGACCGTGCTGGATGACCTGAAAAAACAGTTGACCGAACGCTGAAAACGCAATGAAAAAGACCGGCGGACGTTCTTTCCATGTCCGTCGGTCTTTTTTGTTTTATGGGTACAGAATCATTCCGCCCACGCGGCAAAGCCCTCGCCCAGCGTTTCATGCGTATCGGTGACAAACATGAAGGCCACCGGATCGACGGATTTGACGATGCGCTTGAGCTTGACGGTCTCCCGATTGGCCACCACGCTGATGACGACCTGACGGTTCTGACCGCTGTATGCGCCTGTGCCGTTCAGCAGCGTGGCGCCCCGATCCATTTCCTCCAGCACTCGTCTGGTGATTTCTTCGGCATGGTTGGTAATGATGAAGCAGGCCTTGGACGTGCCAAAACCGGCCATGACCAGATCGACCATTTTGGCGGAGATGAAGATGTTGATCAGCGCGTACAGCGCCGCCCGTGCGCTGACCGTGAAGGCGGCGCAGAGAATGACCAGACAGTCCACAAAAAAGAGGAACGCGCCTACGGTGATGAAGGGCAGACGCTTGTGCACCATGCGGGCGATCATGTCGGAGCCGCCCGTGGTCGCGCCGCCCCGCAGGATCAGTCCCAGCCCCAGACCCAGCAGTACGCCGCCGAACACGGAGCCCAGCAGCATGTCATCTGTCACGGGGGCCAGGGGGAACAGATCAATGCACAGAGAAAACAGCACCGTCGCCACCAGAGAACGGAAGGCGAAGGTGCGCCCCATGGAACGGTAGCCGATCAGGAACAGCGGCACGTTCAGCAGCAGGCTGGTTACGCCCACCGGCGCGCCGGAAAGATAATTGATGATGGTGGCGACGCCTGTCAGGCCGCCGGGAGCAATGTTATTGGGCGTCATGAAAAGCGGATAGGCAATGCCGCCCAGCACGCAGCCGATGACGATGAACGCGTAGGAGCGAAACGCTTCGCTGCGCAGCATGGCATGAATCCCTTTGGATGGCTGAGACAAGAAAAATCCCCCCGTATTGCGCAAATCAGAACCTTACATCTGTTCGCGCTCAGGGAGGAAAAATCCTGCCTGGCCGGCAAAAAACCTTCCGCCTTCAGCGTTGTTTTTCGGCTGCGGGCGTCTGCCTGACGGGTGAGAAAGGCCGGAGGATCTTTTGTGCGTGCCGCATGGAAAGCGGCGATGGGGAAAGGATCACAGCGTGTCCAGCAGCGCTTGCTGCAGTTCGCCGAGCCGGTCGTAACGCATGGCCGCCATGTAGCGGGCTTCCAGCGCGTCGTGCTTTTCCTTGGCCTGCGCCAGCACGTCCACAGCCTGATGGAGCAGCAGCTCATACCCGGCACGGTCGAAGGAAAGCCGGTCGCCGTTCTGCTGCAGTACGGTCTTGTCAAGTTCTGGTTCGTAGCGGGGAACGTCCATCAGGAAGGCAGTGGTAATGACCGTGCCGCCCAGCCGGAGATGGGCGGTTTTTCCGCTGTCCATCGGATCGTGGTATACCGTCAGCGCGAGCTGATGGAGGCGGCCGTAGCTGCACAGCGCGTCAAAGACGGGCTGCGCCGACATGCCGAAGGGCAGCTCCAGACAGACTGTGCGTTCGGTCAGTACGGCGTCCAGCCGCTGCACGACGCCCTTGCAGGTGATCGCCTGCGCAAACAGATCCCAGCGTTCGCCGGAGGGGGTGTCCTGCACATGGGTCAGGATATCCTTGGTCAGCACGTTCATACAGTCGGGCGCTGCGGCGGCCTGACACACCGCATCCGCATCCGCACGCAGCTGCGCCGCCGCCTGAAGATAACGGGTCGCCCGGGCGTAATCGGCGGAAATGGAACGGGTCAGCTTCTCAAGATCTTCCGCCTGTGCGGTCAGCAGTTTTTCATCCAGACAAACGCCCAGATTGCAGATGCTCTCTCTGGCGCCGGGGACGGCCGGATCCAGCGTGTGAGGGGCGGTGCCATCCGCCAGCAGGAGCGCCTCATCCGCATCCCATACCGCGTCCAGACTGTCCGGGTCGCCGGAACAGACGAAGCAGGACACGTTGTGCCCGCGCTGCCTTAAAAGGGCGGCGGCTTTCCGCATCAGCGTGCTTTTTCCCACGCCCGGTCCGCCCTTCAGGATGACGGCGCGGCGCGCGTGCCTCATCAGTTCCGGATAGTACCCCACAAACCCTGCGGCGGTGTTGCCGCCGACAAACAGCGCGTTTTCCATATGCCTGTACCTCCATGAAGGAATGTGTTCGTTCATGCATATGGCAGGGTGGAGAAAAGTATACCGGCTGCGGGCACAATAAAAAAGCCCCCGTATCGGGGGAAGAATCAGGCGGAAGGGGAGCGGAGACTGCGCAGAATGTGGGTCATGTACAGGGATACGATGTTGATATCCGTATACTGGTACAGCATGCGGGTGCCGACTGCGTCTTCTATTTCATTCAGGCAGGGCTTGCCCTGATGAAAGATGAAATCCACGCCCACTAAATCTGGCTGAAGGGACTGGGCTATGACACGGCATGCGCGCAGCATGTTCTCCGTGGCGGCGGCGGGGCGCGCCTGACCGTGCAGACCAAAATTGCTGCGGAAGTCGTTTTCCGTATAGCGCAGCATGGCCTGTACAGGCTGACCGTTCAGCAGGTAGACCCGCACGTCCTGTCCGGGCGTATCACACAGGGGCTGCACCACCCCGTCGTCCGGGGCGATAAGCGCCAGCTTTTCCAGATAAGCGGCTTCATTTTCACACAGAAACACTTTCCGTCCGCCGCAGCTGCGCGCTCCCTTGAGCACCACAGGGTAACAGAAGCCGTGCCGGGGAGCGTCCGGAGAAACAAAGGCTGTTGGCATTGCGGGCAGGCCGTGGGCGGCGAAAAACAGGTGGGTCTGCCGCTTGTCGTTGCAGACGCGGGAGACGGCTGCGGAATTGAACACCCGTACACCGCAGCGCTCCAGATGGGCGGAAAGGAAGGGCTGCATACAGCGCATGACGGCAAAATCCGGTGGCGTTGGGCGGAGCTGCGCCCTGCCATCCGTTACCAGCGGGATGATTTCATCGGTTGTGATCAGATGCAGTTCCGCGCCCTGCGTCCGGGCGGCCTCCATGAAAAAGTCAATAAAGCGCTGATTGCGCGCGACGTTATTCCGTTCATATACCAGCCAGCCGGTCATAAGCGCCTCCTGACAGCGGAAAGGATGGCCCCTGCGATGTCGGCGCCTGTCGCCTGCTCGAGCGCCGTAAAGTGCGCGTTGGAGTTGACCTCGCAGACAAGGGTACCGTCCGACCCGTCCAGCAGATCCACCCCGGCGAAGACAAGCCCCAGACGGTCGCAGCAATCCCGGGCCAGACGAACCTCCGCTTCGGTGGGTCGGTAGGGCATGGCGCTGCCGCCGGCGGCAATGTTTGCCCGGAAGTCGGCGCTGTTTCGGCGCTCAATCGCCGCCGCGCACTGACCGTCCACCATGTAGAGCCGTTTGTCCCGGCCGGCGCTTTCCCGGACAAAACGCTGCATCAGCGCGGTGGCGCCGCCGATACGCTGCAGAATGTCCGCCGCTTCCCTGCGGTCGCGGGCAAGGTAGACCTGCTGCCCCAGCGAGCCGCAGCCCTCCTTGATGACCATGGGATAACCGACCGCTTCTGCGGCACGGTCCAGAAAGGAAAAATCGCCGTACCCGTTGCCCGGAAAGGTGAGGGGGCAAAGAACGGTGGGGGGGACGGGAAAACCGTGCAGCGCCAGATGAGTCAGCGTTTTGTCGTCGCACAGGGTGATGGCCGTGCTGCTGTTAAAGACGGAAACGCCCAGTCCTTCCATGTAGCGGCACAGGCGGGTGTCCTTATCCCAGAAAAGTACAAAGTCGGGCGTACCGCCGGGAAAAAAGGCGGCGGGAGCGGACGGGAAAAGGGGGAGAAAGTCGCCGTTGCCCCGTACGGACAGGGAAACATCCAGCCTTTGCGCCGCGTGCAAAAAGCGCGCTTCCATGGCAGACATGGAAGCGCTTTGCCAGAAACTGTTGCAGATCAGCAATCCTTTTTTCATAGCAGGCTGGAGGTTTCCTTTACTTTATTGAGCTTGTGCCGCTGGGCGAGGGTCATCAGCGCCAGACCGGGCGCGAGGGACAAAAGCAGACCGCAGGCGCACCACAGGGCGTAGACCATTTGTCCGGTCAGGGTCTGCTCCCCACTGCCCGTGAGCAGCGGCACCAGCGCGCCGTAAAGCGCGTCGTACTGTTTCCAGCACAGCAGCGCGCACAGAAGCGGCAGGAGCAGCGCCAGACACAGGCCGCAGAAACGGCACAGGCGTGCGCACAGCCGCAGCTGGGGCGGCGGAACTTCGGGCGTACGGGGGTTGCGGCGGGGCGCGGCATAGCGCTCCTCACGCCGCCGCCGGTCTTCCGCGGGGTAACCGTCCGCAGGCGCATAGGCCGCTCCCCGGGCGGCGGGCTGTACGGACGGCGCGGCAAAATGCCGGCCGCGCACTGCGCCGCAGCGGCTGCACATGTTGTTCGTATCCTGATTTTCCTGCAGACAGTGGGCGCATTGCCACATGGAAATCCCCTCCCTTATATTGAGCCGGAACGGGCGTCAATCGCCGAAGGATATGCCGATGTTGCGAGCCAGTTTGACCATCTGATGATCCGGCGGCACGAGTTTGGGCACACCGGCGATGTCGGACAGCTTATTGTGGGTGACGGTGTTTCCGACCAGTGCGACGGAATAGCCGTACATTTCATCCCGGATGAGTTCGGCGGCGTGAACACCGAACTGGGTGGAGAGCACCCGGTCGTAGGCCGAGGGGGAGCCGCCCCGCTGAATGTGGCCGGGCACGACGGCGCGGGCTTCCACACCGGCCAGATCGGTCAGCTGCTTGGCAATGCGGTTGGCAATGCCGTTGAACCCTTCTTCGGCGCGCAGGGCTTCCCGCTCCTTGCGCTTCATCTTGGCCTCGGACTTGTCCATGGCGCCTTCGGCCACAGCCAGAATGGAGAAAGGCTTTTTGCTGCGCGCCCGATTTTCCACCACCTTGGCTACGCTCCTGATATCATAGGGGATTTCGGGCAGCAGCACCACGTCCGCGCCGCCGGCAAGGCCGGAATACAGCGTCAGCCACCCCGCCTTGTTGCCCATCACCTCGATCACCATGCAACGGCCGTGGCTGGCGGCAGTGGTGTGGATGCGGTCGATGACCTCCGTGGCAATGTCCACGGCGGTATGGAAACCGAAGGTAAAGTCGGTGCCGTAGATGTCGTTGTCAATGGTCTTGGGCAGACCGATCACATTCAGCCCCTCCTGCGAAAGCAGGTTGGCCGTTTTATGGGTACCGTTGCCGCCCAGCGTGACCAGACAGTCCAGCTTCATCTTCCGATAGTTTTCCTTCATGTTGTCGATTTTGTTCACCTGATCGTCGCCGATGACCCGCATCGTGCGGAAGGGCTGACGGCTGGTGCCGAGGATGGTGCCGCCCAGCGTGAGAATGCCGGAAAATTCGCTGCGCTTCATTTCGCGCCACTCGCCCTCGATCAGTCCCCGGTATCCGTCCAGAATGCCGACGATCTCCGCCTCGTCAAACATTTCGTAGGCTGCGCGGGCAACGCCGCGGATGGCTGCGTTCAGGCCGGGACAGTCGCCGCCGCTGGTAAGAATGCCGATTCTGCGTTTCATACAACATGCCTCCTCTTAAAGTGCAGGGGCGCGAAGGACAGGGGTACCGACAAGAGCAGATAGCACCCTGCGCGCCCGGATGGTGAGAGCGTCTGCCACATCGGAATGGGAAAGGGCAGCGCCCGGAGAAACAGATAATTTGCGCCGAAGAGCCGGTTGGCCGCCAGCGCGCCGGTCAGAAGCGTCAGGCACAGGCCGAACACGCCGAGCCCTTCCGTCAGGCCGCCGCGCCGTGAAAGCGTCTGCCATGCGCTGCAGGATGCTTTGGCACAGGGTCTGCGTTCTGCGGCGCGGGGCGCCAGAAGGGGCGCAAAGGCGATCAGCGCATGGAGAAGGGTAAAGGATAAACGGGTCAAAAACGGCCAGCGGGTGGCGACCACGGCGGGAAACAGCAGCGCCAGCGCTGCGCCGGGCACGGAGAACCGTTTGAAAAAACGATCCAGCCCGGGAATGCGCCCCGTCAAAAAGGGGTAGGTCATCAGCCCGGAAAAGCTGCACAGGTGCAGGGGGAGCGCCGTCTGAAAGGAGAGCAGACCGTCCGGCACAAGGCAGATGCACTGGACGATCATGCACACCGGCGGCAGCAGCCCCCATCCCCTGCGCATGCGGGCGGTTACGCCTTTCCGGCGGCACAGACAGGCCGCCCATAAGACGCAGACGGAAACGGTCAGGGACAAAACGCATCACCCAAAGGTAGTATGGGCAAAGTGCGGGGACTTATTTCCCCCGTTTGTTCAGACCGAGGGTTCCAAGCAGAGAGCGGGTCAGGCTGCTGCCCACCGTCCGTCCGGCGCTGGTGGTGGCGCTGCGGGCAAACGACTCCAGCAGCTGCTCTCCAAAGCCTTTTTCTTCTTTTTTGCCGGTTTTCCTGCCGGAGGGCGGCTGTTTTGCTTCAACCGTCTGCGCCTGCGCAGCGCTTTCGGGAAGAACGGTCGCGCTTTGTGCAGGGGAATAAACGGGTTGCGCCGGCTGGACGGGCTGCGCCTGCACAGGCTGCTGCATGGTGGGCAGCGGCAGTTCTTCGTACTGGCCGGTGGCAGGGTTGAACACCCGGAAGGTCATGGGCGCGGCGGGCTGTGCCTGCGGCGCGGTCTGAAGGGGAGCGGACGCATCCTGCGTGGTGGGCACGGGCTGCACCACCCGCGTGGCGGCGGCGCCTGCCCGGGTCATGCGGGCGGAGAGCATTTCATAGGCGCTTTCCCGGTCAAAGGGATGGTCGTACTTGTCGCCCAGTGCGTCGGTTTCAATAAAGACCTGCCTTAGCGCGTCATCGATGGTTCCGATGGCGGACTGAGGCGGCAGGATGGTGGCGCGCTGGGTGACGGAGGGGGAGCCGTCCTCCTGCAGGAAGGAGAGCAGCGCTTCGCCGGTTCTGAGCGTCTGCAGCGCTTCCTCGGTGTCAAAAGCGGGATTCGGACGCATGGTCTGCGCCACGGCGTGCAGCGTTTTCTGCTCTCTGGGCGTAAAGGCGCGCATGGCATGCTGCACCTTGTTGGAAAGCTGCGCGAGCACGGAGGAAGGGATGTCGGCGGGCGCCTGCGTCACCATGTACACGCCTACCCCTTTGGAACGGATCATCCGCACCGTCTGCTCGATGCGCTCCAGGAGCGCCTTGGAGCAGTCCTTGAAAAGCAGGTGCGCCTCGTCAAAGAAAAATACCATTCGGGGCAGCGCCGCGTCTCCCTGCTCGGGCAGGCAGGCGTTCAGCTCGCTGAGCATCCACAGCAGGAAGGTGGAGTACATGACGGGCTTGTTGTACAGCAGATCGCCCGACAGCACGTTGATGACGCCCCGGCCGTTTTCATCCTGCGCGATCCAGTCGGCAATGTCCAGCGCAGGTTCGCCGAAGAACACGTCGCCGCCCTGAGATTCCAGAATGGCGATGGCGCGCTGAATGGCGCCGACGGAGGCTCTGGTGATGTTGCCGTAGTCCAGCGTGTAGCGGGCGGCGTTTTCGCCCACATAGGACAGCATGGCCTTGACATCCTTCAGGCCGATCAGCAGCAGCCCTTCGTCGTCCGCAATGCGGAACAGCAGGTGCATCACACCGCTCTGGGTGTCGTTAAGCTGGAGCAGTCGGGAAAAAAGCAGAGGACCCATTTCGCTGACCGTTGTGCGGATGGGGTGCCCCTTCTGACCGTACACATCCCAGAAAACGACGGGATTGGCGGCGGGGGTGTAAACGTCCTGCGCGCCGCAGGCGGTCAGCCGTTCCGCGATTGCTTCGGTGGTTTCGGCGGGCTTGCACAGACCGGACATTTCCCCTTTGTTGTCCGCCAGAAAGACGGGCACGCCCAGTTTGGAAAAACCTTCCGCCAGCACCTGCAGGGAAACGGTCTTGCCCGTTCCCGTGGCGCCGGCAATGAGACCGTGGCGGTTGGCCATGGCGGGCAGAAGGGAGACGGCGCCCTCAGACGAGGTGCCGAGCCAGATGGTGTCGTTCAGCAGCATGGATGCTCCTCCTTATGCACGTAAAGCGCGTTTCTTTTGCAGGGTCAGAACGGGGCGGCGGGGACGATCAGTGCTGCAGCCTGGGCGCTGATACCCGTGCCGTCTCCTTCGTAGCCCATTTTTTCGGTCGTAGTGGCTTTGACGGAAACATTGTCCATGTCCGTTTCAAGGGCGGCGGCGATATTCTGACGCATTGCATCCAGATACGGCGCCAGCTTGGGACGTTGGGCAACGATGGTGACGTCGCAGTTGCCCACGCGATAGCCCTTTTCCTTCAGCCGGGCGAAAGCGCGCTGCAATAGCAGCAGGGAGGAAATGTCCCTGTAACGCTCGTCCGTATCCGGGAACAGCTTGCCGATATCGCCCAGCGCGGCGGCGCCCAGCAGCGCATCCGTCAGGGCGTGGAGCGCCACATCCGCGTCGCTGTGCCCAAGCAGCCCTTTTTCAAAGGGAATGTTCACGCCGCCCAGAACCAGTGGGCGTCCTTCCACCAGACGGTGGGCGTCAAACCCGGTGCCTGTCCGGGGCAGAGAAGAAAACAGCGCCTGCGCCATGCGGTAATCCTCCGGGGTGGTCAGTTTGAAGTTGCGTTCGCTGCCGGCGACCAGATGGACGGGAACCCCCATGGCTTCCACCAGGCCTGCGTCGTCTGTTTTGTCATCCCGGGCGGCACGGTGGGCTTCCACAAGCAGTTCTTTGCGAAAGCCCTGAGGCGTCTGGACGGCGTAAAGACCGTCCCGGGGCGGGGTGGATAAGACCCTGCCGTCCGGCGCGGCGTATTTGACCGTGTCCTTCACCGGCACGGCGGGTACAGCTGCCCCGTATTCGGCGGCGCCACGGAGCACGGCGCGCACGGTCGCCTCGTCGATCAGCCCCCGGGCGCCGTCGTGGATGAGCACCGTATCGCAGTCTGCGGGCACGCAGGCAAGCCCCGCCCGCACGGAGGCCTGACGGGTAACGCCGCCCGGGACGAGGGCGTCCGCCGCCACATGGTAGCGGGCGAGCAGGGGGGGCAGCAGGGGCAGATCCTCCTTCCGGGCGACCAGCACGGTATGCGGGCAGCAGGAAGCGAAGACCCGCATGCAGCGCACAAGGGCGGGTACGCCGCCCAGCGGCAGAAACGTTTTGTTCTGCGACGCGCCCATGCGCACACCGCTGCCGCCGCAGAGAAGAATGACGCAGCTGTTCATGCTTTTTTCTCCGCCAGACCGTTGAACAGGTTCGCATAAATCTCCTGCGCTTTGTCCGGCCAGTTTTCCTTCATGGTTCTTGCCATTTCCTCGCTGGGCAGCGAAAGGGATACGTGCAGCATCTCCATATCCTGCTCCATGACCCGCAGATGCAGTTCAAACTCGCCCCGTTTGGTCTGGTGATATTCGCTCAGGTATTCCTGTTCGCGCTGCACCCGTTTTTTCCAGTCGGGCGCAAGGGAGCAGATCAATTCCTTTATGCTGGCAGGGATACGGTTGCCGAAAAGGGACAGGGTCTCCTCGCCGGCGGGGGTCGCTTCGTAGAAGGACTGCCCCACACGCTCAAAGCGAACGGCCTGTCCGTCCCTGCAAAGGTCGGACAGGGTGAACATCATATCGAAATAGTTCATCAGATCGTGATCGAACAGAAACTGCAGCAGTTGCATGTCGCTGCAGCGGCCGCACTGGCTGAGAATAAGCAGTATGAGCAGCTTCTGCTCGAAATCCGGCGATCGTCTGGGTCTTTCCAACGCCATAGATACCTCCATCAGAGCAAAACCATGAGGCTGTTATTTTCAAAAGAAAATATTCTCACCTGCACGGGAAAAATCCTGCATGGCAGGCCGGAAAAACGCGAAAAAATACGCGTGTTGTCCCGGGTGCTTGCATGCAGGCGCGCTTTTTGGTACAATGGAGCAGACAATGACGGAGAAAGGGCGGCAAAACGGTCATGGCGGAGAAAATACCGGGAAGCGGACGGGCGCTGGACGCATATCAACTGACGGAATGGTGGACGGACGCATTTGCTTCGGTCTGCTTTCTGCTGGGGCTGGAGGACGTCAGGCAGTGCATGCAGGATGGCGAAGCCAGAGATTATCTGGGGCATATGCTGATGAAGGAAGTGCTCCCCTTTGTGACCCTTTCCGGGGAAAACAACGGTGAAATCCAGGTGGCGGCGGCCTGCGCGGCCATGGAAAGCGGCGCGGTGCCCGTGCCCCTTCTGTCCCGGCTGAACGGGCTGTGCGAACGGTGGGAAGCCCGGTTTATTCCCATGATGGCGCAGTATGCGCAGACGCACGACGGTACCCTGCCGCCCTGCCTGACGCTGAGCCTCGCCGCGTTGGTGATGCTGTTTGCCGGTGTGCGCCGGGAGGAGGACGGCCGCTACAGCCTGCTCAGAGGAGAGGACAGGGTGTACCCCGAGGAGGATGAGGAGCGGCTTGCCGCCTTCTCCCACCTTTCCTGCGATATGGCCAGTGAGGCGTTGGCGGATGCGGCGCTGTCCGACCGTGTGGTGTGGCGGGAAGATCTGCGCGAGGTGGCGGGATTGAGCGACGCCGTGGCGGGCGCGATTCTGTCCCTGCAGCTCTCCGGCGTGCGCGCCGCCATGAACAGCGCCGCGGCGCAGCATCACACAAGCGCGTGGAAACGGGTCAAATAAGGAAGAAGAAAGCCATGCATATCGTTTTGTTTGCGCCGGAGATTCCTCAGAACACCGGTAATATCGCCCGCACCTGCGCGGCGGCGGGGTGCGATCTGACGCTGGTGGAGCCCCTTGGTTTTTCCCTGTCGGACAAGTACCTCAAGCGGGCGGGCATGGATTATTTTTCCATGGTGGAAATCAGCGTGGCGTCCGACTTCGGTCAGGTGCTCCGGCAGTTTGACGGCTGCAGCTTTTACTTTGCCACGACCAAGGCGCCCCGGGCATACTCGCAGGTGCGTTATGCGCCGGACGATGTGCTGGTGTTTGGCAGCGAAAGCCGGGGACTGCCGGAAAACCTGCTGAGCAGGCGCTACGGCGACTGTGTGCGCATTCCCATGCGGGCGGAGGCACGGTCGCTGAATCTGGCGGTGTCCGTGGCGGTGGTCGTCTTTGAAGCGCTCCGGCAGCAGGGTTTTGCAGGGCTTGCAGAAACGGGCGCGCTGACAGGGCGGCCGGAGGACGGCGCGCCATGGATGGATCTGTTGTAAAAAAAGGCGGTGAGGCCAATGTACTCGGATAATCGGGACAGGTATGCCCTGAGAAAGAAAATGGAGCGGCTGGAAAGGCAGAACAGGTTTCGTCTGGCTTCCGGCATGCTGGATTTTATCGGCATGGTGGCGGGTGTGGCCTGCGTTTTGATCCTGCTTGCGCTCCTGCTCAGTCTGGTGAACTGGCTGCGGCAGGATATCAGCAGTACTTTTGCCATTTTTCAATCGCATTTTGAGCAGTGATTCGGTCGATACTACAAAGGAGGCGGGCGCATGCTGGTATCCTGGGAGGATCTTCTGTCCCGCATTGAAAGCTGCGATCGGTGCGGTCTGTGCAGAAATATTCAGCACAAGGTGCCGGGGCAGGGAAACGTGCATGCCAGGCTGATGTTTATCGGCGAAGGGCCGGGGGCGGATGAGGACAGGCAGGGATTGGCCTTCGTCGGCGCGGCGGGACAGCTGCTGACGAAAATGATCGCCGCCATGGGGATGAGCCGGGACGAGGTGTACATCTGCAACGTGGTCAAGTGCCGTCCGCCCCAGAACCGTACGCCGGAGCAGGACGAGGCGGAGGCCTGCCTGCCTTTCCTGCGGGAGCAGTTTCTGCTGGTGCATCCGCAGGTGATCGTGCTGCTTGGCGCGACGGCCGCGCGGGCGGTGCTGGGCAATCAGGTGCGCATTACCCGCGACCGGGGCAATTGGGTGGAAAAAAACGGTTTCTTTTTCATGCCCACCTATCACCCGGCGGCGCTTTTGCGGGATGAAAGCAAGAAAAAGGACGCCTGGCATGATCTGAAGGCGGCCATGGTCAAATTGAAAGAACTGGAGGCGGCGGAAGCGTGAGCGAACTTGAAAAGCTCAATCAGGAAATGAAGCGTTTTTTCGCGCCGCTGTGGCCGGGCGAGGACAAGCCGCTGGTCTTCGGCGAGGGAAACGGCGATGCTCCCGCCCTGATGCTGGTGGGCGAGGCTCCCGGCGAGCAGGAGTCCATCAGCGGCCGTCCCTTTGTGGGGAAAGCCGGGAAAAATCTGGACGCGTTTTTGCATTTGGCGGGACTGGAGCGGGCTGCCATTTATGTGACCAATGTGGTAAAGGTGCGCCCCTGCGAAAAGGGACCGACGGGACGGATACGCAACCGTGCGCCCAACCCGGAGGAAAAGGCGCTGTTCACACCGTTCCTCATGCGGGAGGTATCCCTTGTGCGCCCGGGCATGATCGTGACGCTGGGCAACGTGCCGCTGCAGGCGTTCCTGGGCAAGGGCGCAATGGTGGGCGCCTGCCACGGTCAGGCGCGGCTGGCGCCCTGCGGCGTGCAGGTGTTTTCTCTGTATCACCCTGCTTCCATCATCTACCGCCCCAAACTCAGGGAGGTTTATGTGCAGGACGTGCTGACCCTGCGGGATATGCTGCAGGACGGGGAGAAGGAAAAAAAGAATCCGTGACGGGCAAGGGCGAAGGGCTGTGCCGGGTCGCCTGTGACAATTGGGACGCGCTTGTGATGTTTTGGAGCGCGTCCCCTTTCTTTTTTCAGGGCGTCCGTGGTATAATGCAAAGCGTAAAGGAGGACGGGCACATGGGTTCTTTTTGGGAAATTGTCGCTGCGAACATTCCGACGCTGCTGTGCATGCTTGCCGGGGTGGCGCTGCTGATCGCGGAGGTTTTTCTGCCGGGGTTCGGCGTGCCCGGCATTTCGGGCATCGCCCTCATGCTCATCAGTGTGGTGCTGGTGTGGACGAGCTACGGTCCCATGGCCGGGCTGGTGGTGGTGGTCGTCGGGCTGGTGCTGGCAGGTCTGGCCGTATCCGTTTCCCTGCGTTCAGCGGCGCATGGCAAGCTGTCAAAATCACCCCTCATTCTGCCTGATATTCATGAGCACCGGTCGGAGGAGGATGAACTGGCCGCGCTGCTGGGCAAGGAGGGCGTGGCGGCAACGGTGCTGCGCCCGGCCGGGATCGGCGAATTCGACGGGGTGCGTTTGAACGTTGTGTCGGACGGTGAGTTCATCGGAAAAGGCGCGAAGGTGCGGGTGGAAAAAATAGAAGGCAACCGGATCGTCGTGCGTGAAATGAAAAAGCAGCGCGCATAACGGCGCGCTATAAAAAGGAGGAAATCAATATGGATCCTGTTATCTGGATTGTGCTGCTTCTGGCGGTGGTGGTGGTCGTGGTGTCCATTTTCTTCCGCTATGTGCCCGTGGGGCTGTGGATCACTGCCCGCGCTTCCGGCGTGCCGGTCAAGATTTCGTCGCTGGTGGGCATGCGCTTCCGCCGCATTTCGCCGCAGAAGCTGGTGAACGCCTACATTCAGGGACGCAAGGCCGGGCTGGATGTGACCACCGACATGCTGGAGACCCATTATCTGGCCAAGGGTAATGTGGAACGGGTGATTAACGCGCTGATCTCCGCCAAGCAGGCGGGCATCAACCTGTCCTTTGAAACGGCGCGCGCCATCGACCTGGCAGGCCGCGACGTGCTGCAGGCGGTGCAGATGAGCGTGCTGCCCAAGGTGATCGAAACGCCCCCCGTGGCGGCCATCGCCAAGGACGGCATCGAACTGCGCGCCAAGGCGCGGGTGACGGTGCGCACCAATATCGAACGGCTGGTGGGCGGCGCCGGTGAGGAAACCATCATTGCCCGTGTGGGCGAAGGCATCGTGACCACCATCGGCTCCTCGGTGGATCATAAAGCCGTGCTGGAAAACCCCGATCTGATCAGCCAGACCGTGCTCAACAAGGGTCTGGACGCGGGAACGGCGTTTGAAATCCTTTCCATCGATATTGCGGACGTGGACGTGGGCCGCAACATCGGCGCGCAGCTGCAGATGGATCAGGCTGAGGCGGATCGGCGCATTGCTCAGGCCAAGGCGGAAGAACGCCGCGCTATGGCCGTGGCGCACGAACAGGAAATGAAGGCGGCGGTGCAGGAAATGCGCGCCAAAGTGGTGGAAGCCGAGGCGCAGGTGCCGCTGGCCATGGCGGAAGCGCTGCGTTCGGGCAAGCTGGGCGTGATGGACTACTATCAGATGCAGAACACCATCGCCGATACGGATATGCGCAACGGGATCGCCAAGGCGGCTGTGCCCGTGCAGACCGAGCCGACCCTCAAGGGAGAAGGCAAGGCGAAAAAATAAAGGGAGGAACCTATGTCTGTACTGTGGTTGTTGATCGTGATCGGCGCAATCGTTGCCATAAGCGGCCAAAAACAGAAAAAACAGACGGCGCAGCGCTCCCCGTTTTCCTCTCAGGACGGTAAAAAGCCGTTGGGCGAGAAAAAAACGCAGCCGGAAGACGATTTCTGCCGGCAGGCGGCGGACATGGAAAGCACGGTGCAGACTCATTTTGATCTGCCTCGCGGCCCCATGGCCGCCCGCCCTGCGGGCGCTCCCGGCGGACAGAACAAGGCCGATTTCGATCGAAGCGGCGATTTTGTCACCGCCTTTGACGCAGGCTTTGAAAAGAAGCAGGCGCAGGATTTCCAAAGCGGTTTTAAAAGCCGTCCCGCATTCATTGTCCATTCGGATGGGGAAGGAGAGGATCCCTGCCATGCTTACATGCTGGATGCGCCCTTGCACGACGAACCGGAAACGGGCGGCGAAGGAGCCTTCCCGGCTGCCGCAGCGGGAAACGAATGGGTTCGGGGCGTGGTTATGAGCGAAATACTGACCCGGCCTGCGGAAAGAGCGCGCCGGCGGCGGGAGAGGAGAATTTCCTGAGCCATGGAGCGGGAGATGTGCATTCAGGTGCTGCTGGCGGACGATGAGCCGGGCATGCGGCTGGTGCTTCGGAAAAAACTGGAAAAGACACCGGGCTTTGCGGTGTGCGGCGAGGCGTCGGACGGGCAGGAAACCATGGCGCTGTTTGAAAAGCTGCATCCGCAGGTGGTGTTTCTGGATGTGGATATGCCGGTCATGAACGGGGTGGAGTGCGCAAGGAGCATTCAGGATGTGGATCCTTCCTGCGTGCTGATCTTTGCCACCGGCCATGAGGAATACCGGAGCGACGCTTTTGAAGTGTACGCGTTCGATTATCTGGTGAAGCCCTTTAAACTGGATCGGCTGGAGACGACGCTGGAGCGTATCCGCGCTACGCTGTCTGCCAGACGTGCCAGCGCGCAGCTGTCGCAGGCGCGCGCGGCTGCCGGACGCGGGGCTGCGGCCGCGAGGCTGATGCTGCGGCATAAGGACGGCGTATCCTTTGTGGATATGGAGGATATCCTGCTGGTGCAGCGGGAGGAAAGGGCCACCGTCATGTACGCCGAGGGCAACAGGCGCTTTGTGCTGCCGGGCACGCTGAGCGAAGCGGAGGAACGGCTGGATCCCGCACTGTTTTTCCGCTGCCACAAAAGCTACATTGTCAATATCCGCCGTATCCGCAACATTACCCCCTACGGTCGTTGGACGTACGTCGTTCAGCTGGACGGAACGGATCATGACGCGCTGATCACCTATGAAAAATACGAGGAACTGGAAAAGCGTTTTTCCTGACGAAGCGGAGAAGACGGGTGCGCGGCGTGCATACGGAAGAAGGATGGGAAAACGGCACGGTCATAGCGGGGAAAACCTGCTGATGCGACGCTGCCGGTGCATTGCAGGCGCTGATCTGCGCGGCAAAAGAAAAGTCCGGCATGGAAACCTGTCTCTTGAAGTGCGCAGCGACAATGCGCGCGGGATCGCGTTGTACCGGAAATTCGACTTTGAGAAAACCGGCGTTTTCCGGCATATGATGCAGGTGAACGGGACTTATGTGGATTATGACGTGATGCAGCGGATGCTGTGACGGGGTTCTGTTTTTGCAAAAAATAAAAACGGTTTTTTCGGCAAATGCCGGAAAAACCGTTTTTGATTGCCGGACGGAGGGGTCAGGCCAGACTTTCCTCCGTGGGGTGCACATGCAGCTTGCTGGCTTCCTGCGCACAGGCGGCCACGTTGGTGGCGTGGTCGGCTACGCGCTCCAGATTGTTGATGCTTTCCAGAAACACAACGCCGCTCTTGGGCGCGCATTTTTTCTCCTTCAGGCGGTTGATGTGACGGTTCCGCAGTGCTTCTGTCAGTTCGTCCACCAGCTCTTCCTCCGCTTCCACGGCGCCCATTTCGGCGGTGGACACCTGCCAGTCCTCCAGACCGCGGAGGGCGTTTTTCAGCAGATGCACCACGTGACCGCCCAGATCTTCCAGCTCCTCCATGGCCTTGTCGGAAAAACGGGCGTTGCGTTCCTGCCGCTCCTTGGACAGGCTCATCAGGTTCATGGCGTGGTCGCTGATGCGCTCCAGGTCGTTGACGATGTGGAACAGGTGACCGATCTTGCGGCTTTCGTGCTCGCTGATGTCCAGCGACATGACGCTGACCAGCCCTTCGGTAATGGCGTCCTCCAGAAAATCGGACAATTCCTCCCGGGCTTCAATGTTCTTTTCTTCTGCGAAATCCAGCGTGCACAGTACGTGCAGCGCCAGCTGGAAGTGTTCAATGGCGTTTTCGCCCATGCGGCAGATTTCCTTGTACAGCTGCTCGGCGGCGATGGCGGGCGTTTTGAGCAGACGCTCGTCATAAAAGTGGAGCTTCAATTCGTTGTCTGCTGTTGCTTTGCCCTCGGGCACCAGCACCGTTGCCAGCCTGATGATGAGGTCGGCGACCGGCATGACTACGATGGCGGTCACGACATTGATGGAAATGTGCATGAAGGAGATGCACAGTTTGGGGTTGCCCGGCACCAGCGTTTCTGCCCAGCGGGTCAGGGGCAGGAAGGCGGACAGGGTGAGGAACAGTACGACCTTTACCAGCGAAAACAGCAGGTTGGACACGGCGGCGCGCTTGGCGTCGGCACGGGTTCCCGCCATGGCCAGCAGGCAGGGAACGCAGGAGCCTACATTGGCGCCCAGCAGCAAGTAAAACGCACCTTCGGTGGTGATCAGACCGCTGATGGACAGGGTCTGAAGAATACCGACGGATACGGAGGAGGACTGCAGCAAAGCGGTGATGAGCATGCCCACCATCACGCCCAGAAAGGGGTTGGTGACGGTCTGCATGACGGAGATGAAAAGCGCGTTTTCCCGCAGGGGCTCCATGGCGTTGCTCATCATGGTCATGCCGATGAACAGAATGCCGAGCCCCGTGAACACATAGCCGGTCTGGCGGACGGTTTCCCGCCGGCCGAAGCAGAGCGTCAGCGTCATGCCCAGCAGGGCAAACAGGGCGCCCGGGTCAAAGGGAATGGACAGAAGCAGGGAGGTGACCGTGGTGCCGATGTTGGCGCCGATGGTGACGCCGATGGACTGGGACAGGGTGAGCAGCTGAGCGTTGACAAAACCCACCACCATGACGGTCGTAGCGCCGGAGGACTGGATGATGGCCGTCACGCAAAGGCCCGTCAGCATGGCGATGAAGCGGTTGCTGGTCATGGCTGAAAGGAAGTGCTTCAGCTTCGGGCCGGCGGCATGCTCCAGACCGTCGCCCATCAGACGCATGCCAAAGAGAAACAGTCCCAGTCCGCCAAACAGGGAAATGATCAGATCAATGCTCAAGGTGTACCTCCCGTACCGCGCTCATCGGCGCGTGACTTTTGTATGAAACGGCCTGTGCCGGCCGACAGTCGCACCGAATGTTTAGAAATGACGCTGCTGTCCTGCAATCGTTCGGCCGTACCGTTTTTTCCGGCGCGGCGCTCTGGCGGGAACATAGGTGGGAAATGCAGAGAACGGCGGGGTCTGCACACAGCCCTCGCCCGGGCGCAGCGCACAGAACAGATCACCCGTCATGCGCTGATATACGGAGGGTGCGCCGCCCGGCTCGCGGCTGTGCAGGTGATGCGGCGCGGCGAAGGCCAGCGCTACCGCCTGCAGGAACGCTCTTGCACCATGGCGCGCGACCAGACGGCGTACCCGGAGGGCATATCCCTCCATGACGGTCTGAGGCAGCGCTGCTTCTCCTGTGGCGCCAAGCAGACTGCGCTCGGTAGCACGGGACAGGCGCAGCACTGCCGCGTCGGTGTGGTCGCCCAGAAAGTCCGCCATCCGCTCCGGCAGAAAACGGCTGATGGAGGAAGCAAAAAGAGATAAAAGCTCGGTTTCACCCTGCTCTCGCAGTACCCGCAGCAGGGCGATGACAAACATCAGCGTAGCGCGGGTATCCGTCAGGGTATGGGTAAAGGAAAGGACGGCGGGAAAGGCCGCGCATCCGTCGGCTTCGCCGTAGCAGGCGGCGCGCAGTGCATCCGTCATGGTCAGCGTGTAGCAGCGGCCGATGTGCCACCGCGCCCCCACCCGGGGGGTCAGATCGTCGGAGCCGATCAGGTTGTAGACGGGGCAGGCTGCCAGCGCGTTCAGGCAGGGCAGATAGGTGACCGTGGGGGAGGCAAAACCATAGCCCACTACGTGCTGAGGCAGTACTCCTGCCTGCAGCAGATGCCAGGCAAAAATCTCCATGACGGCCGCGCCCTGCGAGTGTCCCGCCATCCAGATACGGAAGGGGCTTTCCGGGCGGGTGCAGGCCATCAGAATGTCCGCCAGCGTCAATTCTTCCAGCCCCATCGCCTGCGCCGCGGAGGGAAAACGGATTTCCGCGCAGGCATCTTCAAAGGATTCGGCCAGCTGCAGAAAGCCCTGATGCATGTCGTCCTGACGCTGCACCCGCAGGTTGCTCACCCAGTCGGAAAGCAGCCGCCGGGTGCCCATAAAGCCGATGGCGACGATGCAATGGGCACCTTCCTGACGCAGCATGACGACGGCCTTGCACGCGTCACCGTTTTCCCGCTGACGGAGCGCGCCGCGCACCTGCGCGATGGGGTCGGCACGGTGCCCGCGATGACGGGCGAGACGGTGCATCCATTCGCTGACCGTGTTCCGAAGACGGCTTCCCTCGGACTGATTGAGCCGTTGACCGGTCATGAGGGCATGATCCAGCTGATAGCTGAAGTCCTGCCAGCCCGCCTGCTGCCAGGGCGTGACGTCCAGGTCATAGGCGGTGGCGGCCAATTCCAGCGAAAGCCGGGCGGCCTCCTGACGAAAAGGCGCGGTGTGCGGCGATGCGGCGGAAAGTGAAAAAGCGAGCGCGTCCGTGTTCTCCAGCGCGCAGCCCGTCCAGCGTCCCGGCGTTTGCATACGTCCCCCTCCGTTCATAAATAAACATACATATTTATTATAGCATATTCGTGACAAAAGGACAATAGAAATGCCGATGTTTGCCGTATGTTGACAGACAAAAACCGAATTGTAACATAAATGTCATGGATGTTTACATTTTACGATATATGTGGTATGATTTACCCGTCATGGGTCAAGGACGCTTGGGACGTTTACGCCCGGGGAGGAAATGGTGGATATGAAACGAACCCGCCTGATTTGCTTTATTCTGGCTGCGATGATGCTGCTTTCATCCGTTGCTTTTGCCGAAGGGTATGCCAAGCTGCAGCGCGGCGACCGGGGCACCCGGGTGCAGGAATTGCAGACCATGCTGTCCTGGCTGGGCTATTCGGTCACCGTGGATGGCAAATATGGCCCGGCAACGGAACAGGCGGTACGTGCTTTTCAGAAAAATCAGGGATTGCAGCAGGATGGCGTGGCGGGGAATCAGACCCTCGGTCGGCTGTACGCGCTGACGGGGTCGACTGCAACGGCTCCTGCCGTGACAGCGACGCCGGGCGGGACGACGGCGCCGGGCGGACAGTACCAGTGGTCGGGCAAGCTGAAGCGGGGCGACAGCGGCACGGGCGTGACCCAGCTGCAGGCAGCCCTTGCAAGGCTGGGCTACACGGTCGTCGCGGATGGCAAATTCGGCTGGGCGACGGAGACGGCGCTTCGGTCTTTTCAGCGCGCGCAGGGGCTGTCGGTGGACGGCGTGGCA
This sequence comes from uncultured Clostridia bacterium, assembly GCA_934662505.1. Lineage (GTDB taxonomy): Bacteria > Bacillota > Clostridia > Christensenellales > Aristaeellaceae > SVGT01. The sequence continues at coordinate 72,479 of CAKUKE010000002.1, forward strand.
GGCGCGAATACCTTTGCAAAAATCAACCAGCTGCTGGGCGGTACGGGCACGGTGACCGCAACGCCTGCGCCCACGGCTTCTTTCCCCACGGCCACCCCTTCCGGCGGTACCGCCGTTTATGTCAAATTGCAGCGGGGGGACGTCGGACAGGAGGTATCCCGGCTGCAGGCCGCGCTGCGCAGTCTGGGCTATGATATTACCGTAGACGGAAAATACGGCTATGCGACCCAACAGGCGGTCAAGGCCTTTCAGCGTACGCAGAAATTATCGGTAGACGGTGTGGCGGGCGCGCAGACGCAGGGGCGGCTGTATCAAATCACAAACGGCGGCACCGTCACGGCCACGCCTGCCCCCACCTCGGCGGCGGGAAAAGGCACGCTTGCACGGGTCAATACGGGCGGCGCGCGGCTGAGCCTGATGAGCAGCCAGAATGCTGACGGCAGGGTGCTGGATACCATTCCGGATCAGACCTATGTGGTGGTCACCTCCCGCGGCGCGGTGTGGAGCGCGGTGACCTGCGGCAACCTTTCCGGCTACGTGCAGACGGCGTTCCTGGCCTTTTCCGGGGAAACGCCTGCGGTCACGGCCACGCCGACAGCAACGGCCACGTCCGCGGCGACCACCCCGGCTGCCGGCACGGCGGGCAGCGCCCGGGTATCCACCAGCAACGGCGGCTATCTGAACCTGCGCGCTTATGCGTCCGATTCCGCCCGGGTGATCGATAAAATTGACAATGGCACGACCCTGACCCTCCTTGCATACGGCGACGTGTGGAGTCAGGTGGTTTACAATGGAAAGACCGGTTATGTGATGACCCGTTTCCTGCAGATCGTTCAGACGACCGCAACGCCGGGCGCGGCGACGGCGACTCCGTCCCCTGCGGCCAGCCCGACCCCTTCCTACGATACGAAGGTGTTCACCCGTACCCTCCGTTCGGGCGCGAAGGGCAACGATGTGACCCTGCTTCAGCAGCGTCTGGCCGCGCTGAATTATCTGACCACCCAGCAGGTAAGCGGCACGTACAACGTGGCTACGCTGAATGCGGTGAAGGTGTTCCAGCAGATGAACGGTCTGTCGGTGGACGGCGTGGCCGGAAAAAACACGTTTGAAAAGCTGTTTTCTTCTTCGGCGCTGCGCTATACCAGCGACATGGCTTCCTACAGCAATCTGCACATTTATTATCAGAGCGCCGACCCGGATCTGGTGGATGATATTGAACGGATGCAGACCCGCCTGAAGGAGCTGGGATATACCGTCAGCGTGACGGGCAAATTTGACGAGAACACCTATATGGCCGTGCTGGCCTTCCAGCTGCGCAACGATCTTCCCGTTACGGGCGTGGCGACGCCTGCCATGCAGGCGCGTCTGTTTGGCGCCAGCCCCCAGCCTGCTTCCGCGAAAGCGTCGTATGAACTGGAGGACGGCGCAGGCTACATGGTGGGGCCGGACAAGAGCAGTGTAAAGCTGCTTCACTGGTATAACGACATCAAGTCCAACCTGAAATCGGGCAACACCCTGCTGGTGTACGACCCGGACACCCATCTTTCGTGGAATCTGTCGGTGTATGCGCCCGGGCGGCATTGCGACAGCGAGCCGACCACGCTTCGGGATACGCTGATCATGTTCCGTTCCTTCGGCAAACCCTCCTGGGACATTCAGATCGTGTACATTTTCCTGCCCAGCGGTCAGTGGACCATGGCCGCCATGCATAACCATCCCCATCTGACGGGCGGCATATCTGCCAACGGGTTTGACGGGCATCTGTGCGTCCATTTCCTGCGGGATATGGACGAGTGCAGGAAGAACGACCCGGATTACGGTGTGAACAATCAGAATGCCCTGCGTGAAGCCTGGAAAAAGCTGACGGGCATCACGGTGAACTGAAACGTTGACTGCACAAAAAAAGACCGGTTGACGCCGGTCTTTTTTTCACGGTGCAGCTGTGCGGGTGCGAGACTTGTTTGCGAAAAGATAGAGGTGTCTCCTTCGGTGCTTCGGCGTGGGGGATGTGCCTGTGAAGACAGGGAAGGGTACATAAAGAAGGACGGTGCAAACCCGGTTTTCGACCCGGCGCTTCCATGCATATCGACAGATGATTCTGAAACGTGCATATACGTGCCGCCACAGAGCGAGGACTGCAGGCAGACCTGTCAAGCACGGATGTGGCAAAGATTGAACAGGGGAGGGGTATAAGGACGCTGACACTGCATGCTGTGGTTCCGTCAGGTACGGCTGCGCACGGCGCCGTCCGTGCTTTTTTGCATGCTGATGGGGAGCGAAATTTGGGGGCACCTGCGCCGGAGGGGGCTGCACGGTCAAGCGGATATTGTTCGTCTCTATAGGGGCTGCACAGGATAATCTCCTTCGTCCTTTAAAATTCAAAGGGGACGTCGCAGGGCTCCTCTTTTTATCCGGGGCGTACGCCACAGCATCGATCGGAGCAAAACGGACGTATACTGAAGGCCCCCTCGGGGGAGCGATGCTGTCGCAGCACCGGTTTCGGTAAAAAAACGGCCGTCTTTTCCGATGAATTCTGCCTGCGACCGTTTGTTGCCCGTCCGGTGCGCTGGAAGGGCGTATGATGCGGCGGCTGCCCGTGCATCAATGACCCGGGGAGAGGACTTCGGTATACAAAAATCCCGAAGCCATATCGGCTTCGGGATGCAGGAACAATGGATTGCTCAGCGCTTGCTGAACTGAGGCGCACGACGAGCGGCCTTGAGACCGTACTTCTTGCGCTCCTTCATACGAGGATCGCGGGTGAGAAAACCGGCCTTTTTCAGTTCGCCGCGCAGCTCGGGGTTGGCCTTGCACAGGGCACGGCTGATGCCGTGACGGATCGCACCGGCCTGGCCGGTCAGACCGCCGCCATGCACGTTGACCATTACATCAAAGGAATTGACGTTGGTCAGGGTGAGGGGCTGACGCACGGACATTTTCAGGGTTTCGAGACCAAAGTAGTCATCCAGTTCGCGCTGGTTAACCACAATTTTGCCATCGCCGGGCACCAGGCGGACGCGGGCGACCGCCGACTTACGGCGACCAACGGCATTAATGTCAGACATGATTGTTTCTCCTTCCGCGTACCTTACTTAATCAGTTCGAGCTTTTCGGGCTGCTGCGCGGCATGCTCATGCTCGGAGCCGGCATACACACGCAGTTTGGTCGCCATCTGACGACCCAGAGGACCCTTGGGCAGCATGCCCACGATGGCCTTGCGCACCGCGAATTCGGGCTTTTCGTTCATCAGGGTACGATATTTGACTTCCTTCAGGCCGCCGGTGTAGCCGCTGTGATGGTAGTACATCTTCTGCTCCAGCTTTTTGCCGGTGAGAACGACCTTGGAAGCGTTGACGATGATCACATGATCACCGGTATCCACGTGGGGGGTGTAGATGGGCTTGTTCTTACCGCGCAGGATGTTGGCAACCTGGCTGGCAAGACGACCAAGCACCATGCCGCTGGCATCAACGACATACCACTTGCGCTCAATATCCTGAGCTTTCGCCATATAGGTATTCAAGTTGGTTTCCTCCTCGAATTCATTCATTCGAAAAAATGACTTTTGTGCAGTCCATGATGGTCGCATGTCCTGCGGTCGTACAATAGTCCCGGGGCAAGCGGAGCCTATTGATGCGACATATATTATATCGCGCGTCCGTGCCGATGTCAAGAAAAAAACAGGACGATTCCGCCACTTTTTTCACCTTTTCAGGCGAAATGCGGTCAGCGGTACAAAAAGTATGCCCGCCGTTCTTCGTCAAACGTCCGGAGCTGGGCACGGCTTGCTTCCAGCAGTCCTTCGGCGTCCGCGAGACCGTCTGTAAACGCCGTTGTTCCCAGCAGGTGCTGGAAATGGGCGGGCTGTCCCTGCGCGTCGGGCAGGTAGGCGAAATGGTCGCCGTGGAGGCGGGCGACGGCTTCAACCATATACAGCCCTCCGGCAAAAAATGAAGCGGCGGCCGGGTCAGTCACGTGCAGCTGGATCCCCTGACAGGCCTGACCGGCGTATTTGGAAAAACCGGGGATGAACACGCAGGGGCGGAAGTAGACTCCCGGAAGGTTCCGCCGGTTCAGCTGCGCGCACACGGCCTGATGGTTCAGCCATGGAGCGCCCACATACTGAAACGGCAGCGCGGTGCCGCGCCCTTCGGATACGTTGGTTCCTTCAAACAGGCAGGTGCCGATGTAGCACAGCATGCTGTCAAAGGAAGGCATATTGGGCGAGGGGGCAACAAAGGGAAGCTCCAGATCCGGCAGCAGGTACTCCCGGTACCAGCCCTTCAGGGGCGCTACGGTCAGGTCAAGATCCAGATTCAGGTGGCGGCGCACCCAGAGCGCATATTCGCCGATGGTCAGACCGTAGCGGGTGGGCAGCGCGTACTCGCCCACAAAGGAGCGGACGCGCGCCTCGTCCAGTACGGTTCCTTCCGTGCACAGGCCGCCGATGGGGTTGGGGCGATCCAGCACCAGCACGCTTTTGCCGCGCCGTGCGCACTCCTCCATGGCGTAGGAAAGGGAATATAAATAGGTATAGAAGCGTGCGCCCACATCCTGCATGTCGAAAATCAGCAGGTCGAACTGCTCGGTCATTTCCGGCGACAGCCGTCCGCCGTTGGCAAAGGTGCTGTATACCGTCAGGCCGGTCAGCGGATCCTGAAAGGTATCCACGGGCGCGCCTTCGGGAACGGCGCCGCGGATGCCGTGCTCGCAGGCAAACAGCGCCCGCAGGTCATAGCGGGTCTGCAGCAGGTCGATGACGGAACGGAACCGAAGGTCGATCCCCGTCTGATTGGTCATCAGGCCGATGCGGCGGCCGCGCAGAAGATGATCGTAGCGTTCCAGCTGGTCAAGGCCTGTCAGGATTCTGATCTTCGGCATGTCTGACGCTCCTTTTCGGCTTTGCGGGTGCAAAGGGGCTTTTTTTCCCATTGTAGCATGCGGAGCGCGGGTTGTAAATGCCGCCGCGCAGCTTTTCCGCCTTGACAAACTGCGCGGAAATACTTGTCAAGCGCGGGAAAAGACGGTATAATAACACATGCTACATTGGAAGGCGCTGCCTGAACGGGCAGCCAAGGAGGAGGTTCCGAATATGGAAAATGAAACGACGCGCACGAACTTTATCTGGGACGCAATCGACCAGGATCTGGCGGAGCAGCGTTACCAGCAGGTGCACACCCGTTTCCCGCCGGAACCCAACGGCTACATGCATATCGGCCACTGCAAGGCGCTGATTATGGATTTTCTGACCGCTGAAAAGTACGGCGGTCTGTGCAACCTGCGCTTTGACGACACCAACCCCGCCAAGGAAGATACGGAGTATGTGGAGGCCATCAAGCGGGATATCCACTGGCTGGGCTTCGACTGGACGGGCGGGCTGTATTATGCCAGCGACTACTATGACAAGTGCTATGAAATCGCCGAGGACTGGATCAAACGGGGTCTGGCCTACGTGGATGAACTGAGCAAGGATGAAATGCGGGAATACCGCGGCACCCTGACCACGCCCGGCAAGGACAGCCCCTGGCGGAACCGTTCCGCAGAGGAAAATCTGGATCTTTTCCGGCGCATGCGGGCAGGGGAGTTTGACGAGGGAACCAAGACGCTGCGCGCCAGGATCGACATGGCTTCGCCCAATATGAACATGCGCGACCCGGCCATGTACCGTATCCTTTATAAGGAGCACTGGCGCACGGGCAAGAAGTGGTGCATTTATCCCATGTATGATTTTGCCCACCCCATCGGCGACGCGCTGGAGGGCATCAGTCATTCCATGTGCTCGCTGGAATACGAGGATCACCGTCCCCTGTACAACTGGGTGGTGGAGCATGCGCAGAACATGCTGCCCGCCAGACCCCGGCAGATCGAATTTTCCCGCCTGAACCTGAACCGCACCGTGATGAGCAAGCGCTATCTGCGGCAGCTGGTGGAGGGGCATTATGTGGCCGGGTGGGACGACCCCCGCATGCCGACCCTGTGCGCCATGCGCCGCCGCGGCTATACCGGCGCGGCCATCCGCAGCTTCATCGATCAGGTGGGCATTGCCAAGGCGGACAGCGTGGTGGACGTCGCCATGCTGGAGGCCTGCGTGCGGGACGACCTGGGCGGCAAGGCGCCCCGGGTGATGGCGGTGATCAATCCTCTCAAGTGCGTTCTGACCAATGTGCCGGAGGACTGGCAGGATACCCTGACCATGGAAAATCATCCCGATCATCCGGAAATGGGAACCCGTCAGGTGACCATCAGCCGTGAGCTCTGGATCGAGCGGGAAGATTTTATGGAGGAAGCGCCCAAGAAGTTTTTCCGGCTCAAGCCCGAGGGCGAGGTTCGGCTCAAGGGTGCCTACATCATCCGCTGCGAACGCGTGATCAAAAACGCGGCGGGCGAGGTGGAACAGGTGGAATGCACGGTGGATCTTTCCTCCCGATCGGGCAGCGAAGGGGCGGATCGCAAGGTGAAAGGGACGATTCACTGGGTCAATGCCCGGGACTGCGCGCCCTTTGAGGCCAGACTGTATGATCAGCTGATGACCGAAGAATGGGATACCGCTTCTCCCGAGGAAAAGAAGGAAGATCTGCCCCATTTCCTGTCGAAGGATTCGCTGAAGGTGGTAAACGGCTTCGGCGAGCATACGCTGGTGGCTGCGGAGGTGGGGGACACCTTCCAGTTCCTGCGCAACGGGTATTTCTGCAAGGATCAGGACAGCACGGAGGAAAAGGCGGTTTATAACCGGGTGGTCAGCCTCAAGAGCAGCTACCCGGCGGCCAAATAAACGGGTGCATGCGCACCAGGGGGAGGGTCTGTATGGAGGTACGTACGCGGTTTGCGCCGTCGCCCACGGGTTTTATGCATCTGGGCGGTCTGCGCACGGCACTGTACAATTATCTGTACGCCCGTAAAATGGGCGGCAAGTTTATCCTGCGCATCGAGGACACAGATCAGGAGCGGTTTGTCGAGGGTGCGACCGAGGTCATTTACGATACGCTGAAGGAATGCGGCATTGACTGGGACGAGGGCCCGGACATCGGCGGCCCGGTAGGTCCCTATGTGCAGTCCGAACGGAAGGAAATGTACCTGCCCTATGCAAAACAGCTGGTGGAGAAAGGGGCGGCGTACTACTGCTTCTGCACAAAGGAAGAACTGGATGAACGGCGTGCTGCGGCCGAGGCGCGGGGCGAGGTGTTCAAGTATGACAAGCACTGTCTGCACCTGAGCCCGGAGGAGGTGCAGCAGAAGCTGGATGCGGGAGTACCCTACGTCATTCGGCTCAACGCGCCGACCACCGGCGAAACCACCTATGACGACGTGGTGTTCGGCAAGGTGACCTTTCCCAACGACACGCTGGACGACATGGTGCTCATCAAGGCAGACGGTATGCCAACGTACAACTTCGCCAACGTGATCGACGACCACCTGATGGGCATCACCCACGTGATGCGGGGAATGGAGTACCTGTCCTCCACCCCGAAATACAACCTGCTCTACGAGGCCTTCGGCTGGGAAATCCCCGAGTATGTGCACCTGACAACCGTTATGCGGGACGCGCAGCATAAGCTGTCCAAGCGCGACGGCGACGCGTATTACAGCGATTACATCGCCAAGGGCTATCTGAAAGGGGCGCTCATCAATTATCTGGCGCTGGTAGGGTGGAATCCGGGAGATGACCGGGAATTCTTCACCATGGATGAATTGATTGACGCCTTTGACATCCACCGGCTGAACAAGTCCCCGGGTATTTTCGACATCGACAAGCTGAACTGGATGAACGGTCAGTATATCGCCCGGATGGATTTCGAAGACTATCTGAAAATGGTGACTCCATGGTTCGATCAGGTGCTGGCCGGCAAACAGATGGATTACCGCCGTCTGGCGCAGCTGATGCAGAGCCGCACCGAGGTGTTCTGTCAGGTGCCGGATAAGATCCGTTTTCTGGCGGAGATGCCCGATTACGACCTGAGCCTGTACTTCAACAAAAAAATGAAGACCAGCCCCGAAACGGCGGGCGCGGCGCTGGATCTGGCGCGCGGCGTGCTGGCGGACATTGACAACTGGAACGAGCAGGAAATCCATGACCGGGTGATGGCGAAGATCGCCGAAAACGGCATGAAGAACGGTGCTGTGCTCTGGCCGCTGCGCATCGCCATTTCCGGGCAGGAAAACACCCCAGGCGGCGCGTTTGAAATCGCCTACCTGCTGGGCAAAGAGGAGACACTGCGCCGGCTGGACGCCTCCCGGGCAAGACTGAACTGAGACGACCGTTGGAAACAGGGAACGACCGAGGATATGATTTAAGGAGGAAAGAATATGAAGTCCGTACCGATCAAGCTGAGCTATGCTGAAGAAGTGAAAGCCTTCGTGAACACCGTGAACCGTTACCCCTATGAAATGGATCTGCGCTCCGGCCGCCACGTGGTGGACGCCAAATCCATTCTGGGCATTTTCTCCCTCGACCTGAGCAAACCCATCACGCTGGATATATACAACGACGATTGCGCTGATCTTGTCAAGGATATCCAACAATTTACCGTTTGATCCATCGGGAAAATCAGCACGCCGGGCGCTTTGGAGCCCGGCGTTTTTGCTTGGTATAACTATGCAGAAAAATGTTGAAAATACAGTGTTTGTACAATGACACCCCTTGCAAAAAGCCGGGCTGTTCGGTATACTATGTGCAAGTTTTCGCTGATGCGAAAACAATATGACATAAGGAGGATTCCCGGATGAAGGCGCAAAAAGGTTTTTCCGTACTGATGGTTTTGATGTTGGTGCTCTCCCTGATTTTACCCGCGATGGCGGAGGAGGATACGATTAAAATTGGCGGTATCGCGCCTCTGACGGGCAGCGCGGCCGAATACGGCAATGCGGTCAAGCAGGGCGCCGATCTGTATATCGACGAACTGAACGCGGCCGGCGGTATCAACGGCAAAAAAGTGGAGATCGCGTGGGAAGACGACGCGGGCAACGACCAGCAGGCGCAGAGCATTTATTACAAGCATCTGGAAGACTGCGTGGCGATTCTGGGTGACGTGCTGACCCAGCAGTGCCGTGTGGTGGCGTCTCTGGCGGTGGAGGACGGTATCCCCATGGTGACGGCTTCCGCCACGGCGTTTGACGTGACGGAGGGGAAACCCAATGTGTTCCGTTCCTGCTTTATCGATGATTTTCAGGGCATTGTGATGGCCAACTACGCGGCGGATCAGGGCTACACGAAGGTGGCCATCCTCTACGGCGCGGATGATGCGTATTCTACCGGTCTTGTGACCAACTTTGAGGAGCAGGCCGCAAAGCGCGGTGTGGAGATCGTGGCCAAGGAAGCTGCCGGTTTCCACGATGTGGACTTTAAAGCGCAGCTGACCAACATCAAGAATGCTGCGCCGGATGCGGTGTTCCTGCCCTTCTACTATTCCGAGGCGGCGCTCATTCTGGCGCAGGCGAAGGAACTGGGCTTCACCACCCTGTACCTGTGCGCGGACGGCATGTCCAACATCAAGTCCTCCGTGGCCGATACCACCCTGCTTCCCCAGATCGTCTACAGCGACCACTTCTCCTTTGCTTCTCAGGATGAAATGGTGGTAGACTTCATCAAGAACTTTAAGGACAAGTACGGCTTTGATCCTGACAGTTCCTTCTCCGCGACCGGCTACGACGCCGCGTTGGTGATTTGCGAAGGGATCAAGGCGGCCGGTTCCACCGAGTGGAGCGATATTGCCGGGGCGATTAAGGGTCTGAGCGTGGAAGGCGTGTCCGGTACCATCCGGTTTGACGAAAACAACAACCCCATCAAGAGCGCCTTCGTCATGACCTTTGACGCCGAGGGCAACAAAGTATTTGTGACCAAGGTGGACCCGCAGTAAGACAAAGCGCTTACACACGGGGGAGGAGAGCCGCTCAAGCTCTCCTTCCCCTTTACACGTTTACAAACGCAGGCAGAGGGGAGAAGCACAGATGACCCTGTTTTTAAACCAGCTGATCAACGGACTGCAGATCGGCAGTATATACGCCCTGATCGCCCTTGGGTATACCATGGTATATGGCATCGTCAAACTGATCAACTTCGCCCACGGCGATATTATTATGGTCGGCGCATACGCGGCGCTGCTGGCGATGACCGGGCTGGGGCTCCCCTTCTATGTGGCCATCGTCGTTTCCATGGCGGCCTGCGTGGTCATGGGCGTGGTGATTGAACGGGTCGCGTACCGTCCGCTGCGTTCCTCGCCCCGTATCTCCTCGCTGATTACTGCCATTGGCGTCAGCTATCTGCTCCAGAATCTGGCGCAGATCATTTTCACCGCCACGCCCCGGCCGTTTCCGACCATGTTCAATGTGCCGCCGCTGAACATCGGCGGCCTGTCCATCAGCTTTGTCACGCTGCTGACCATCGTGGTCTCCGTGCTGCTGATGGTGCTTTTGCAGTTCATTGTCCGCAAGACCAAAACGGGCAAGGCCATGCGAGCGGTCAGTGAGGACATGGATGCAGCCACGCTGATGGGCATCAATGTAGATACGACCGTATCGGTCACCTTTGCCATCGGATGCGCCCTCGCGGCCATCGGTGCGGTGCTTTACTGCGCCGCCTACCCCCGGGTGCAGCCGACCATGGGTTCCCTGCCCGGGCTGAAGGCGTTTATTGCTGCTGTACTGGGCGGTATCGGCATTCTGCCGGGCGCCATGCTGGGCGGCGTCATCATGGGCGTTGCCGAAAGCCTGACCAAGGGATACATTTCTTCCCAGCTGGCGGACGCCGTGGTGTACGGCATCCTTATTGTGGTGCTGCTGGTCAAGCCTGCCGGCATTCTGGGCAAGCGAACGCGTGAGAAAGTGTGAGGTGACGGAAGATGACCAGAAAGTTTCGATCCTATCTTCTCAACCTGATTGCCGTGGTGGGGCTGTACATTGTGTTCAGCCTGCTGATTGACGGCGGCGTTCTTTCGCGCAGCAACAAAAGCACCCTGCTGGATGTGGGCATTGCCATCATCATGGCGACCAGCCTGAACCTGACCACCGGGTTTCTGGGACAGCTGGCGCTGGGACATGCGGGCTTCATGGCCATTGGCGCTTATACCGCCGCCATTATTACCAAGAGCATGACGACGGTGGACATTGCCATCAGTTTTCCGCTGGGACTGATTGCCGGCGGCCTTGTGGCGGCGGTGTTCGGTCTGGTCATCGGCGTTCCCGTGCTCCGGCTCAAGGGCGACTATCTGGCCATCATTACGCTGGGGTTTGGTGAAATCATCCGCGTCATTCTGAACAATCTGTCCATCACCGGCGGCGCGATGGGTCTGATCGGCATCAAGCGGGCGACGAATTTTACCTATGTGTATGTGATCATGGTGCTTATTGTTGCCTGTCTGTTTACGCTGGCGCGTTCCAGACACGGCCGGGCGATTCTGTCCATCCGTGAAAACGAGGTGGCGGCTGAATCGACGGGCATCCCCACCACCCGATACAAGATTTTTGCCTTTACGCTGGCTGCGTTTTTCGCCGGCATTGGCGGCGGCCTGTATGCCCACAAAATGGGTACCCTGTCGCCTGCGACGTTCGACTTTAACAAGTCCATCGAGTACCTTGTCATGGTGGTGCTGGGCGGCATGGGCTCCATCACGGGCTCCGTGGTGGCGGCGGCCGTTCTGACCCTGCTGCCTGAAGTGCTGCGCTTTTTGTCCGACTGGCGCATGCTGATTTACTCCGTCGTGCTTATTCTGATGATGCTGTTCCGCCCCAAGGGACTGCTGGGAACGGCGGAGTTCTCGCTGATCGCCATCTGGGACTGGTGTGCGGACAGGTGTCGGGCGCTGCGCGCGGCATACCGCAAACGGTATCCCAAGAAGGAAAAGAACGTCATTATGCCCGAGGTGCCCAAGTATGATTACGGCAATTTCAACCTGCCGGTCATGGAGACCCGGCATCTGGGCATCCGGTTCGGCGGCTTGCAGGCGGCGGAAAATGTTAATATCAAGCTGTATGACAATGAGATCGTCGGTCTGATCGGACCCAACGGTGCGGGCAAGACCACCGTGTTCAACATGCTGACGGGGGTATACCTGCCCACGGAAGGCGATATCCTGTTGCTGGGCAAGTCCATTGTCGGCAAGGTGACGCATGATATTACCGCCAACGGTATCGCCCGAACCTTCCAGAACATCCGCCTGTTCAAATCCATGACGGTCATGGAGAATATCAAGGTGGCGTTCCAGACCCGTATGCACTATTCCGTCATGGACGGCGTGCTGCGTACTCCCCGGTATGCCAAGGAGGAACGTGGCATCGATCTGCGCGCGCGGGAACTGCTGGCGGTGTTCGATATGGAGGATGTGGCTGACGTGCGGGCTGATTCTCTGCCCTACGGCCAGCAGCGGAAGCTGGAAATCTGCCGTGCACTGGCCAGCAACCCCAAGGTGCTGCTGCTGGATGAGCCTGCGGCGGGCATGAACCCCATCGAGACGGAAGAACTGATGCGCACGATCCGCATTATCCGGGAGCGCTTCTCGGTCGCGGTGCTGCTCATTGAACATGATATGAAGCTGGTCATGGGCATCTGCGAACGGATCTACGTACTCAACTATGGTAAGATTCTGGCGGAGGGAACGCCTGAAGCCATCGCCAATAACCCCGAGGTGGTGGCGGCTTATCTGGGAACGGCTGTTGAAGAAAAGGCAGGTGTGTAAGCGGTGTTGACGGTTGAAAACATGAATGTGTACTACGGCGCCATCCATGCGCTGCACGACGTGTCCTTCCACGTGGATCAGGGGGAAATCGTGACCCTGATCGGCGCCAACGGCGCAGGCAAAACCACGACGCTTCACACCATTTCCGGTCTGATGCGTCAGAAAAGCGGAACTGTCCGTTTTATGGATCAGGATCTGGCGGCGGTAAAGCCCTACAAACTGATTGGGATGGGGCTGGCGCAGGTGCCGGAAGGGCGCCGTGTGTTTGCCGACATGACGGTAATGGAAAATCTGGAAATGGGCGCGTATACCCGCAAAAACGGGGGAGAGATTAGGGAAGAACTGGAGCGGGTATTCCGCCATTTTCCCCGGCTCAAGGAGCGGGCGAAGCAGCCTGCAGGCACCCTTTCCGGCGGTGAACAGCAGATGCTGGCGATGGGGCGCGCGCTGATGAGCAAGCCGAAGCTGCTGATGCTGGATGAGCCGTCCATGGGTCTGTCGCCCATTCTGGTGCAGGAAATCTTTGACATCATTCAGGAAGTGAACCGGGAGGGCACCACCATCTTGCTGGTGGAACAGAACGCCAATATGGCGCTTTCGATCGCCAACCGTGCTTATGTGCTGGAGACCGGGCGGGTCGTCATGGAGGGCGACGCCCGGGAAATGCTTCACAACGACGACGTTCGCAAGGCCTATCTGGGCAGCTGATGACGATGCAGCTGTGCTCCTTCGGCCAGCCGGCGGAAAGGGATGGGCTGACGCTTTGTGTTTCGTTTATTACGCGGAGAGGGCTGCACAAGGCTCAGAAAAAGACAGGTCTGCACAAGCGTGTGCAACAGAGGCAGCATAAAAAGACCTCATGGAGCAATTGCTCCATGAGGTCTTTTTATGCAATGTGAGATGGAAAACCAGTGCGGCGCGGTTGCCGGCAGCAGGGCGGCGAGTTCATCGCCGCGCCATCACCGAAAGAAGTCTGTATCCCTCTTTAGACAGTATTCTTCTTTTTTACTGCGGAAGCCATGAGAGCGGAGGGCATCACTTTCCGCCGCGCTGCGGAAGCGGATCAGGCCAGAATCTGAGCGGTGGCCTCGTCCTCATACTGACGGGTGTACAGTTCGTAATAGTATCCCCGCATGGCGAGCAGCTGGCTGTGCGTGCCCTGTTCCACGATTTTGCCGCTGCGGACGACCAGAATCAGGTCTGCATTGCGTACGGTGGAAAGACGATGGGCGATCATCAGCGACGTGCGCCCCTCGGTGACGGCGTCCATGGCGGTCTGAATTTTGGCTTCCGTGATCGTGTCGATGGAGGCGGTGGCCTCGTCCAGAATCAGGATGCGGGGGTCCGCCAGAATGGCGCGGGCAAAGGAGATCAGCTGCTTTTCACCGGTGGACAGCAGATCGCCGCCTTCTCCCACGTCCGTATCCAGTCCGTTTTCCAGATGAGCGATCACTTCGTCGGCAGAAACCAGATGCAGCGCCCGGCAGATGTCTTCTTCCGTCGCGTTGGGGTTGCCCATCAGCAGGTTTTCACGGATGGTGCCGGAAAACAGGTGGGGCGTCTGCAGCACGTAGCCGATGGAGGAGTGAAGCCAGAGCTGGGAGCGTTCCCGGGCGTCGCGTCCGTCGATCAGCAGCCGTCCCTCGGTAGGCTCGTAAAAACGGCATACCAGATTGACCAGCGTGCTTTTGCCTGCACCCGTTTCGCCTACGATGGCGATGTGACTGCCAAAGGGAATTTTCAGGGAGAAGTGCTCCAGCACGTTTTCTTCGCCGTCAGGGTATTTGAAGGTCACGTCCTGAAACTCGATGTCGCCGCGGATGGGCTCCCAGTTTTCCTTTTTGGGCGCCAGACTGTCGCCGTATTTGGCGATGACCTCAGGGGTATCCGTCACGTCGGACTTGACGGCCAGCAGGTTTGTAAAGCGCTCAATGTTGACCTGCGTGCTGATCAGATCGGAAATGATGTCGATCAGCCAGCGCACAGGCTCCATCATGCCTTCGGCATAGGACATGAAGGCGGAGAAGGTACCCACGTCCTCCGCGGCAATATAGCCGCCCTGCCACAGCACGATGGCGATGGCGATGGAGGAGGCGAAGTTCATGGTCACGGCGAAGGCGCCCCGCAGGCGGGCGCTGCGGATGGTGGTCTTTTTCATGTTATCCGTTTCGTCGGTGAAACGCTGGCACATGTTTTCCTCAATGGCCAGCGATTTGACCGTTTTCGCGCCGGAAATGCCCTCGTTGAAGTTGCCGGTGATCCGGGAATTGATCTCGCGGATGGCGCGGTTCACCTGCACCAGTTTTTTCTGGAATAGGGAAAACAGCACGATCAGCAGCGGCAGAATGGCCATGACCATCAGTGCCAGCCGGGCGTTCAGGTAGAACATGACCCCTACCACGCCGATCAGGTAACCGATGCGCCAGACGCCGTCCATCAGCGTCCATGAGGCCAGCGAACCGATGCGGGACGTGTCGCTCATCAGCCGTGCGTGGATGTAGCCGACACTGTTCTGGTTAAAATAGGAAAAGGACAGGGTCTGCAGATGCTCAAAAGCGGTCTGCCGCAGGTCGCGGTTGACGCGCACCTCCGTCGACATGGCCAGAGAGCAGGAAAAGTAGTTGCCGAGGCAGGAAAGGAACACCGTGGTCAGGTACAAAAGGGCGAAGCCCACCATGTTTTCCATGGTTTTGCCGCCGACAAAATGATCCAGTGCATACCGGCGGAACAGGGGCATGATGATGTCGATGCTGCAGCAGAAGGCGGTCAGCAGAATCATCAGCACAATGCTGCGGCGCTGCCTTTTCATGTACCGGGTGATCTTTTCCACGCCGAAGAAGTGAAATTGCCGTTTCATGCCTGCATTTCCTCCTCCGTGCTGGACTGCGTTTCGTAGATTTTCTGATAGATGCCGCCGGCATGCTTCAGTTCCTCGTGGGTACCCTGTTCTGCGATGCGGCCGTGATCCAGCACGATGATCTGGTCGGCGGAGGACAGGGTGGTGATGCGGTGCGAGATGAGGATGACGCTGGCCTTTCCAAAGCGGCGGCTGATGGCGTGACGGATTTTGGCGTCCGTTTCCGTATCCACGGCGGACAGGGAGTCGTCAAACACCATGATGGGGGTGTCCTGCATCAGGGTGCGCGCGATGGCGACGCGCTGCTTCTGGCCGCCCGACAGGGTGACGCCCCGTTCGCCTACCATGGTATCGTATCCCTGCGGGAAGGCGGAGACGGTTTCATCCAGCGCGGCGGCCCGGGCGGCGTCGCGGATGGCGTCCAGCCCGGCGCCGGGGGAGGCGATGGCGATGTTTTCCGCAATGGTGCGGGAGAACAGGAACGGCTCCTGAAGCACCATGCCGATGTTGCGGCGCAGGTGCTCCGTTTTGATGCTGCGGATGTCCGTGCCGCCGATGGTGATGCGTCCGCCGTTTTCAGGCAGGTCGTACAGCTTGTCCAGCAGCAGCATGAGGGTGGTTTTGCCGCTGCCCGTGCCGCCCAGAATGCCAAGCGTTGTGCCTGCCTTCATGGAGAAGGAGACGTCATGCAGCATTTCCGGCGCGCCGTCATAGGCGAAGGATACATGCTCAAAGGCGATGTCGCCGTTCATGGGCGCATCCGTCGCATCCGCAGCGTCCTGCTCCACGGGCGAATTGATGATGAAAAAAATACGGTCGATGGAAACGCTGGCCTTACTCATTTCGGAAATCATCCGGCCAAGCTGGCGGATGGGCCACATCATGGTGAACGTGTAGGAAATGAAGGCGACGTACTGACCGGCGGTCATGGAGCCCTGAATGCAGAAAATGGCGCCGAAAATGACGACCAGCATGACCTGCATGGAGGAAAGGAAGTCGGATACGCTCCAGAAACGGCTCATGACCTGAGACATTTTGACCCATAGATCCGTATACCGTGCGTTCTGCTTCTGGAATTTGTCGATTTCCGATCGTTCAAGCCCGAAGGCGCGTACGACCCGGACACCCGTCAGGTTTTCCTGCGCCATGGCCGAGAGCTTGCCCTCGTTTTCATCGCAGTCGGTAAAGCCCTCGAAGATCTTTTTGTGGAAGACCAGCGAGTAGGCCAGAATGAACGGGGTGGGAAGCAGGGAAATGATCGCCAGCAGGGGGTTCATGGACAGCATGAAGCCGAGGGACAGCGCCAGCAGAATGACGATGCGGAAAATGGCCGTGAGCTGCTCGGTGAGGAAATTCCGCGTGGTGTCGATGTCCGACGTGCAGCGCTGGATGATGTCGCCCGTTTTGTTCTTCATGTGCCAGGAAAAGGGCAGACGCTCAATGTGGCTGAACAGCCGGTCGCGCATGGTTTTGACCAGAGTCTCGGAGGCCTTGGTGTTGAACACGCGGAAGCCGTACTGGCTGGACACCTGAACGGCGGACACGGCCAGAACAAAAAGCGCCATGATCCACAGATGGCTGCCCAGATAGGCGATGCCGCCCACCCGGTCTGCCAGACGGAGCACCCAGGCGGACATGTCGGCGGAGGATGCCCCCGTGGCGCAGTCCACGGCCGCGCGGATGATCTGGGGAACGACGGTTTCCGCCAGCACGGTCAGTGCGGCGGTCAAAATGGCGAGAATGAAATACCGCTTGGATCCGTTGAGAAACTGCATCAGCATGTGCAGCTTCTGCTTTTTCAGAGGATCCGCGGCCTTCGATGAATGATGCATGGCTGTTTTCTCCGAATAATCATGAGGTTTTAGGGCAGTATTATGGTCAAATACGGCCGTGCTTGAAGTACATTCAATTTACATTATAACATGCGTATGACGCAAATGCAATGATCAGACTTTTGTTTCTTGAGAAAAACAAAAAGAAAACAGATGTTCCTGTGCGATGAAAAGAAAACGTCAAAACGCCGGGGGGTTGAAGCCTGCCGGACAGAAACAGGGTGAAGCATGCGGAGCAAAACGCAGACGGTGGGGCACTTGGACATCGGAGGCATGCCGCTGCAACGGGCGGACAGGAAAGGCGTTACGCTGTTCTATCCCTGCGCGAAAAACGGACGGCAGCCCGTCTCAGGTGTTAAACAGCCGCGCAGCTTCCCGCAGAATGCGCTGACTGGCGGCAGGGATGCGCCCCAGCCCGTCGGGACCCACGTTCAGCAGGTAGTTGATGCCCATGCCGTTCAGCCGCCGGCGGTTGGCAGCGATGATTTCCGGACTTTTCCAGTCCTGATCCCATGCGCAGTAGCCCCAGCTGTTGTTCAGCGTGGCGGCGGTTTCATACAGACCGTAGGGGGAGGGCTTGAAGCCGTTGATGTCGTTCATGTCGCCGCTGCCTTTGCCTGCGTTTTCCGGCGAAACGTCCGGGATCTCATTGTCGCCCAGCGACACATAATCATACTGGCCGTTGCCCAGACGGGAGTTGACCAGACAGTCGGGCTGGAAGCGCTTGACCGTGTCGTACAGCCGCTGGCTCTGCTCCGGCCGCAGGGTCATGGGCATGTCAAACCAGATAAGGCAGAGCTCGCCGTAATTGCGCATCAGTTCCTCCACCTGCGGGAGGATCTTGTTTTCAAAGCAGAGGTCGTAATTCTTGCGGGATTTATCTGGAAAGTCCCAGCTGTTTTCCCAGGTGATCCCTGCGGACCAGGAAGGGTCGGACAGATAACCGCCGCCGTGCTCCTCGTGCCAGTCCAGATCCTGCGAGTAATAGAGCCCCAGTTTCAGACCGTATTTCTGACAGGCCTCCGCCAGCTCCGCCACTACGTCCCGGCCAAAGGGCGTCGCATCCGCCACGTTGTAGCCGTCGACGCGGGAGCGGAACAGGGCGAAACCGTCGTGATGCTTGCTGGTGACGACCAGATAGCGCATGCCGCAGTCCCGGGCAAAACGCACCCATTCGTCTGCATCAAAGAAAACGGGGTTAAACGCCTTGCAGAGCCGCCCGTATTCCCGGTTTGGAATGGCCTGATTGGCCTGTATCCATTCCGCGTAGGCGGCGCCCTGCCATCCTTTCCATTCGCCGGCCAGCAGGGAATACAGCCCCCAGTGCACCATCATGCCGTACTGCGCCTGTTTGAACCAGGTTTTCATATCCATGCCGGTCGGCTCCCTTCAGATGAAAATGCGGTTACTGCCCTTTGGAGGTGTCGATGTTTTCCGGGGCAAGGTGGGAATAGACTGTTCCGGGGGTCGCGCCGTCCTTGTGGAAGGAAAGCAGTTCGGACACCGTGACCAGCTGATAGCCCTGCTGAACCAGCTCCGGAATGGCGCTGACGGCCGCGTCGGCGGTGGTTTCGTAGATGTCATGGCACAGCACGATGGCGCCGTTTTCCGCATTGTTCATGATGCTGTCATAGGTCTTGGAAGCGCTGCGGGTCACCCAATCCTGCGTATCCACTTCCCAGTGGGCGATGACCAGCCCCAGATCGGCGCAGACCTTGCGCACCCGCTTGTTATTGGAACCATAGGGGGGACGGAGCACCTTGATTTCGTAGCCCGTCAGTTCCCGAACCAGATCGGTCACACGGGTGATCTGCGAGCGGACGTTTTTCTCGGAAAGCTCGGTCAGCTTTTTGTGCCCCCAGGTGTGGCAGGCCACCTCCTGCCCACTGGCCACCGTCGCCTTGAGCACGTTGGCATAGGTGTTCAGACGCGAACCCACCACGCAGAAGGTGGCGCGTCCGCCGTAGGTTTCCAGCGCGTCCAGAATGCGCAGGGTCTCTGCGCTGGGACCGTCGTCAAAGGTCAGGGCGATCATGGGCTTGGTGGGGTCGATGCGGCGCTTGTTGTCGCTCACAATGGGGGTATCCAGCGTGATCAGGTCGCCTGTCTGCATGTAGGTGAGGGTCACTTTCTGCGCGCCGCAGGACAGCGGCAGCAGCATGCCGGCGGGCAGAAGCAGGGACACGCCCTCCCGGGTCAGCAGCGCTCGGGAGAGGAAGGCGGTATCGCCCGAGAGGGTATAGCTGCCGCTGGCGTCGCCGATGGCGCGGGTCAGCTTGCTTTCCAGCTGGAACAGGATCCAGTCCCTGTTGGTGAAAAGCTGCGTGGGGTCGAGGATGTCGCCGGTATTGTAATTGACGGTCAGTCCTTCGTACACGGTCACGCTGTTCTGGCCGGAGACCGCGTAGCTGCCAAACAGCGTGACGGTGGCGTAGTTTTCATCCAGCCTGTCAACGGAGTAATTCAGCGTCAGCGCGGCGGAGGCGCCGCTGTGGTGCTGCTTGAAATCCGCCTCCGTGCAGTCGATCAGGTCGCGCACGGCAGAGGTAACGGTGGCGTCGGCGGCGCCCAGTCCCATGAGCGGGTAGGATACGGTGTAGCTGAACCCGCCCTTGGACATGGACATGCCCTTCTGGGTGCCCAGATCGCGTCGCGCATTGATGGCGGAGGCGTTCACGGTGTAGGCGCTCACATCGTCCAGACAGGTCACATAGGCATATTCATCCGTGGTTTCATGCAGTACTTCGGCAGGAAGATAGCCAAAGTTGTTGCCGCTGCGCACCCGGTACCATGCCGCCTGCTTTTCGACGATCTCAAAACGGGCGCCGCCGAAGAACTTGCAGACGATCTCGCTGTTCTGGTCGGGAGAGCGGTGCAGGTTGATGACGGTGTGCCCGGCGTCGGTATAACCGTAGCCAAGATGGGTGTACGTTTCGAGAAACTGCAGATATTTGGTCATCATGTAGCCCGTTTTTCCGTTCTTTTCCACATGGCACCATTTATCTTTTTTTTCCAGCACGTTGACCTGCGTGCCTTCGTCAAAGGTGGCCAGCACGTCGCCTGAGGAGGAGGCAGATGCGCGCATGTGCAGCTTGCCGCCGGAAATGACGGCGATCATGCGCTGGTCGCCCGCGGCGTATGCGGAAAAGGGATGCCCCGCCGCTGCGGACAGCAGCACGCAGAGCAGAAAAAACGCAGTCAACCGTACGGTTGCTTTGGACATAGGCCAGATACCTCCCTCATACAAAACCCGGGCGCGTTACGCCAACAGAAACCTGCTTCTCGTACAATGATACTATAACACATTTTTTGCGCAAAAAACAGGGTTTCCGCGCGGATTGTGGAATATTTACATTTAATTGCGCCGTCAGGAAAACGGCGCGCCGGAAAGGAGCGCAAAGCGTGTTCAAAACCAACGTCATGCGGGTGCTGGACGCAAGGAAAATCGCATACAAAAGCTATGAATACACGCCGGATGCAACGCTGACGGGCGGCGACATTGCCCGGCTGCTGGGACAGGACGCGGCGCACGTGTACAAAACCCTGATCACCACGGGTGCTTCACGGGCGCATTATGCTTTCATGGTGCCGGTGGAAAAGGAACTGGATCTGAAAAAGGCCGCGAAGGCGGCGGGTGAAAAATCGGTCGAAATGCTGAAGGCGAAGGAACTGCTGCCGCTGACAGGCTATGTGCACGGCGGCTGCTCGCCCATCGGTCTGAAAAAGGCGCTGCGCACCTTTATTCACCTTTCTGCGGAGGAGCAGGCGACCATTGTATTCAGCGCGGGTAAGGTGGGGTATCAGGTGGAAGCGCCGCTGGAGGACGTGCGGAGGGTAACGTCCGTTGAGGCGGCGGATCTTGTGATCGAAGTGTAAGCAGAAGGAGGCGGTGTACAAAGCGCACGGTTTCAGGGTGAAAAGCTTTTGGGGACAATGCGCATCGCGCATGGGACAGGGCGGCGGCCGCTGCCGGGAAGGAGAGAACCATGGAAGAAAAAGCTTTGCATTTCCAGCCGGGGGAGCGTTTTCCAAAGGAAATGGCGATTCCCCAGTATCCGGATCTGGTGAGGACGCTCAAAGACTACGGGATCGACGGCGTCTGCACGGCGACGCTGATCGATTCGACCCACGACGCGGAGGACATTCGCCTGAATTACATCATCGACCGGAAATGGGTGCTTCGGTACTGCAAGGCGCCGGAGATCACGGAGGAATACCTGCGCGACCTGTCCAGACTGGTGGAACGGTACCGCCGGCTGAATATTCGGTGCCCCCGGTTCATTCCGGATGAAAACGGCGTGTATCTGCATACCTGGAACCGGCTGAACTGCTATCTGTCGGAATACGTTGATCTGCCCCTTGCGGATTCCCGGAAGCTGCAGAACCCGGACCGTCTGATACGCGAGGTGGCGGAAAGCGTGGCGCTGTTTGCGCAGACCTATAAAAACGTGGATCTGTCCCGCACCATGGGGATGTACAGCCTGTTTGATCTTTGCCCCTTCGACCTGCCAAACGGGATAGATGAAAAGGAGGACAATTTCCGCCATCTGCTGGAAACGCTGCGGAACATGGGGGAAAACCGTCTGGCAGAAAAGCTGGACGCCCGGCACGGGGAGGTTCGGCAAAAACTGAAGGCAGTCTATCAGACCCTGCCCCGGTGCGTGTTTCAGGGTGATGAAAACTTCTCCAACGTCCTGATCGATCAGGACGAGCATTTCGCCGGGCTGATCGATTTCAATCTTGCGGGGACCGAGGTGGTGGTCAACCAGCTGGCCAACCTTGCCGGGTTTGATTATGACGAAAAAAACAAGGCGCCGGAAGGCGCGGCGAAACGGCTGGATGCGGCGATCCGCTATTTTCGGGAGCACGCTGCCCCGATGCTGAAGGTATACCACGCCACCGAAACGGAGAAAAAAGCGATGGGGTGGTACGCGTGGATCGTGATGATCGCGCAGTGGCCTACGCTGTGCTATTTTCGGGACTCCCTGACCGGCGAGATGCAAAGTGAAACGCTGGAGCTTTTGTCCCTGATTGCGGAGGTGCCGGAGGAAAGACTGATGGAAGGGCTATGAACGCCGTTTCTCCGGTGCGTGACGTGCAGGGAAAAGCGCACCGTACAAAAAACGCCGCATGAAAACATGCGGCGCTTTTCTTCTGCGGAAAAACGGCCGGATCACGGTGCCGCCGTTTCCGCTTTTTCAACAAACTGGGTCATCACATAGCCTGACGCGTCATCCATGCGCACCTTGAGCCAGTCGCCCTCCTCGGCCTGAACGATCAGCCGCTGACCGTAGTACAGCTGCCGTACCACGCTGGAGGCAGTGCTGGCTTCGGCGCGGAGATTCAGGTAGGAATTCTGCGCAATGTTGGTCACGGTCACCAGATATTCTCCGTTTCCGGGGGTCAGGGTCAGGGGGACTGCTGTGGGGCGCGGCGTGGGCGTTGCGGCAGGCCCCGGCGTGGCCAGAAAGGCGTCCGCCACGGGGGAGGGCAGGGTAAAGCCGGTGTCCAGTGTGCGCACCGTCATGCCGGGGTAGTAAAAGCGCAGGATCTCCTCGCAGCTTTTGCCGTAGTTCTGCGCCATGGTCTGCGCGCCGCGCTGGCTCATGCCCACACCGTGGCCGTAGCGTCGGGAAACGATGACGTAGGCGTCCGCGGTTTCTTCTACGGAGACCAGCTCATTGTCTGTCCCGCGGTTGATGTCCAGCCCGCAGGCGGCCTCCACATCCGGAAAGATGTTCAGCTCCGCTTCGACCGGGGTGCTGGCCGTGACCCATTCGTCCGCGGACGGGGTCTGGGTCTGCACGGGAACAGCGAACATGGAGACGTCTTCTTCAGTCGTACCGTCGGCCGCTTTTTTCCCCTGAACGGTCAGGGTAAAGCGCAGACGGGTCATCAGCCGGGAGGGACTGTCGGTGTACCGGGGCGTGGTCGCCTCCAGACGGTCGATGGAAAGGATGCGGATGTTTTCCATGCCGCCGTCATAGCCCAGCGCTTCCATCTGCTCCGTCACCGCGCCGAGCAGCATTTCCTCCAGCGCACCCAGATCGCTGTTTTCCTTCAATTGTTTGGGCAGGGTAAAACGTCTGGCCATGCTGGCGGTGTTTTCCAGATCGTAGGGGTCGTCCGCCATGGTCATGTAGCCGTAATCGCCGGCGCCCCATACGTGGCGCACCAGTTCTGTCTGGCCGCCGTTGCTGGCCGAATAAAAGCATTCCGCCAGCGCATTTTTGTAATAACCGCATTGTCCCGCCGTTTCGGCCACTGCCTGAGCGGCGTTTTTGTTTTCAGCCAGAATGCCGTTGTAGCACTGGTCGTTGGTGTTGTCCACCACGTCGTAGTCCGTGCTGGAGGCCTGTTTTTTGCGCAGCGCGTAGGTGCGGGCGGCGATGGCCTGCGCCTTGAGCGCCTCCAGCGGGAAGGAATCGCTCATTTCATAAGGGACGACGCCCAGCAGGTATTCCTCAATGGGGGCGGTCAGCACGGCGCGCAGACTGCCGTCCCGGATAGTCAGTGTCAGGTCGCCCGGGTGGAGATAAAAGCTGTCTCCGATGCGCAGACCGTTTTCTGCACCGGAAACGGCGGCGTGACGGGTCAGCGTGACCTGATTTCCGCAGTCCAGCGCCATGCCTTCGTAGTACATGACGATGCTGCCGCTTTCGCAGCTGAAAAGCAGATGGCTGCCCCGCTGAAAGGACATTGAACCCAGCGTGTAGCTGCCGTCCAGGGATACGCGCGCCTGATCGGTCAGCGCGGCCTTGGTGAGCAGTACGCGGATGGCGCCGGTATCTGCGTTTGCGGCGCAGGAGGGCAGCGCGGGAAGAATGAACAGCAGGAGCGACAGCGCAAAGGCAGCGCGCTTGAGCGCCCGGCGCGGGACGGTCAAAGACAAGGGCTTCACCTCGTTTCGGCGTTTTACATATAGAATAACGAAACAGGCGGCGTTTTTATTCACAGCGCGTGTAAAAGATTGAAATCCCGCACCGTGTCCAGCCGCGCCCAGTACATGGCGCAGGCGCTCTCTTCGCCGCAGAGCAGGCCGTTTTTGTTGTAAACGGGTTTAACAACGCGGCTTTCCGGCAACACTTCACACACGGCGTCCCGTACGGCGGGGAGGGCGCTTTCCACTGCGCTGTCCATGGCCAGCACCTGAAAAACGCCGTCTGCGCGTCGCGCGGCGCAGAGCGCCACGATGTGCCCCGGGCGCAGGTTGCACAGCGCGCAGCCCCTGCCGGCTGAAAGGTGCGCATAAAGGGCGTCAAGGTCGTTGCGAAGGTCTTCGCCGCCGTAGGAAAAACCGTAAGCGGCGGCCAGACCGCGCTGCATCATGGCGCGCAGCAGCACGGGACGGTCGGTGCCGTCGTCGCCCCGCCCGCCGCAGGCCATGGCAAAGGCGGCCAGCTCGGCAGGGTCGCGGAACGCGCCCGTCATCCATTGGGACGCGTGTACAATGGAAAAAATGCCGCAGCCGGATGTGCGCAGCGTGGCGCCGTTGCCCTGATAGGCGTAGGGCTCGGTCCAGTCGGGGTGATCCTGATTGCACAGGGTGAGGGTACGGTCGGGGAGCGCTACGGAAAAGGTTTTGCCGGTAAAATGCATGGCGGGTTCCTCCTTCAACGCGGGGCAGTGAACGATTTTTATTATACCGGACGGCGGCGCGAATGTATATAGGTTACGCATGGAAGAACGGAAAAATCATCTTGTGCGGCGCGGAGCCGGAGGGAAAATGAAAAAGGGCGGATACGGCGCCGGCCTGTGGCGGCAGTGCCTCAGGCAGGCGCTGCCTGCGGCCGCAGAAATGCTTTTAAACGGATTGACCGCGCTGACCGGTACGCTGATGGCGGGACGGCTCGGGGCGGAGGCGCTGGCGACGGTGGGACTGACGGTGCAGCCAAGGCTGATGCAGCTTTGCCTTTTTTCTGCGGTGGGCATCGGTGCAACGGCGGCGGTGGCGGGCGAAACAGGCGGAAAAAATGAAAAGGGTGCGGCAGGCGTCTGGGCGGTCGCTCTGTGGGTGACGGTTGTGCTGGCAGCGGTGGAGACCGTTCTTTCCTGCATATTTGCGGAAGAAATCATGCGCTTTGCTGCCGGCGGCCGTGGGGCGAAGCAGCCGGCGGCAGACGCGGCCGTTTCCTTTTTCCGTACGGTCTCCCTGTCCCTTTTGCCCAGCGCGCTTTCCGTTTGCATAGGCGGCGGGCTGCGGGGCATGGGCAGAGCGGGAGCGGCGCTGTGGGTGAACCTGACGGTGTTTCTCACAAACGCTGCCCTGATCGTGCCCATGACGCGCGGGCTTCTGTTTTTTCCGGAAATGGGCGTGCAGGGAATTGCAGGGGCTGCCGCCGTGAGCGCTGCGGCAGGGTGCGCGGCGGCAGGCGGCATCATGGCGGCGGGAAGGAAAGAAAAAAGGCTTTTGCGTTGGGGCGGAAAGCCTGCGCCGGGCGCGCAGGGAATGCGCATTCTGCTGCGGACGGGCGGCAACGCTGCGGCGGAACAGGCAGGACTGCGGATCGGCTATTTTTTCTGTACGCGGATGCTCTACGGACTGGGAACAGGAGCGTTTGCCGCCAATCAGGCGTGCGCGCAACTGCTCAACCTGACATTTTTTGTGGGGGACGGGCTTGGCGCGGCCGCAACGGCGCTGGTGCGCAGGGAAGCGGGCGGCGGAAAGGGCGACCGCGCGCGGCAATGCGGCAACGTCTGCTTTTTCTGCGCGCTGATCGGCGCCGCAGCCATCGGCGTTTTCCTGCTTTGCGCCAGGCGCCCCCTTGCCGGATGGCTTGTCGGCGCGGAGAACGGGGACGCGGCGCAGGTGCGTACGCTTGTGGCGAGCACCCTGCCGGCGGTCGCGCTGGCGCAGCTGTTTCAGATGACCGCCTCTGCGCTGGGCGGAGCGCTGCGGGGCATGGGGGATAACCGGTTTGTGGCGTTTGTATCCGTAGGATGCGTGGCGGGGCTGCGGGTGCTGCTGAGCGATCTGGCGGTGCGGGTGTGGCGGCTTTCCCTGCCCGGCGTGTGGCTGGCGGCGACCGCGGAAACGGCGGTGCGCCTTCTCTGCCTTGGCATACGGTACATGCGTCTGCAAATGCATAAAAAAAGCCCGCCCGTGCATCCTGACCCTTGATGGGAAAGGAGGAACGGTATGAGCCGTTTATGGTTTAAATGGATGGAATGGGCGGACGCCCGGCGCAGGGCGCGTGCCGCGCTGGGGGAGTACATGCGGAACGGTTGGGTCAGTCCGTGGCGGCATAAAACCACCTGGCGTGAAAAATGGCTGGGCGCCTTTTTCAGCGGTGCACGAGCAGCTGACCGGAGCCGATTTCCAGACTGACCTGCGTCATGGGACGGATTTCTCCGTCGATGTTGACCTTCATATCCGGGGCGGAAAAGACTACCCTCCGCGCCCGGCGGTACAGGGTCTCGGGGAAGGAAAGAATCTTGCCGGCCATCAGTCGGGGCAGGTAAAGGGGAAGGCGGTGCTTGGACACGTCCCGCACGATCACCACGTCGAACAGTCCGTCGTCCACCCGTGCCTTCGGGGCGATGGGAATACCGCCCCCGATGATGCCGCCGTTTGCGACCGCACAGACCAGAACGTTTTCAGTAACGGCGGGCTCCTCGTCGATCTGATAGGTGAGCAGGGTGGGACGGTAGTGGACGATGGTGCCGATGACGCCGTACAGATAGGGCAGAAGCCCCCGGCAGTATTTCTTGGCTTTTTCCGCGTATTCCAGCACCTTCACATCGAACCCGGTGCCCGTTTCATTGAGAAACATCGTGTCGTTGAGCAGACCCACGTCCGTCGGAACGGGCGCGTGGTTCATTACGTGCTCAAGGGCGGCCATGGGGTCGGAAGGGTATCCCAGGGTCTTGATAAAATCGTTGCCCGTTCCCGCGGGAATAATGCCCAGCGCGGCGGACGTGCCCCGCAGACCGGTAGCGGTTTCCAGCGCCGTACCGTCTCCGCCGATGGACAGCACGCTGTCCGCCCCCCGTTCAGCCGCCTGTGCGGCGAGAGAAACGGCGTGACCTGCGCAGGCGGTGCAGGTCATTTCATAGGGAATGCCGCTGGACTTGAGGCGGCGGCAGACCTCGTCGCCGATGACCCGGCTGCGGCCGTTTCCGGCGATGGGATTGAGGATCAACTGGATCTTTTTCACGTAAAGCACGCCGCCCTTCCGACTTCTATGTACACACCCCACTGTAGCGCAAACCCTGCCGAATGTAAAGCGCTTTTTTTTCAAAAAAACGGCAAAAAACGGGGAAAGCGTTTTCAGAGAAAGAAAAAGAACATTTGCCAGAGCAGGGAAAAAACATGGGAAAAGACCTTGCGTAAGCGGCGGCAATGGAGTATAATATCCGACGGCTCAGGCGAAGAGACGCCAACGCGCGAAGGAGGAAAATATGAGCAAGGTACATGTATTCGACCATCCCCTGATTCAGCACAAGCTGAGCATCATGCGTGACAAATCCACCGGGTGCAAGGAATTCCGGGAACTGCTGGACGAAATCTCCATGCTGATGGTGTACGAGGTGACCCGCGACCTGCCTACCGAGGAAGTGGACGTTGAAACGCCTCTTTGCGTGACCAAGACTCGCATGCTGGCGGGCAAGCCGATCGGCATCATTCCCATTCTGCGCGCCGGCCTGGGCATGGTGGACGGCATCATGCAGCTGATCCCCAACGCCAAGGTGGGGCACATCGGCCTTTACCGCGACCCGAACACGCTGGAGCCGGTGGAGTATTACTGCAAGCTGCCCGAGGACGCGGAACACCGTGAACTGATCGTGCTTGACCCCATGCTGGCGACCGGCGGCAGCGCCAGCGCGGCCATTTCCTTCATCAAAAAGCGGGGCTGCCACAACATCCGTCTGGTCAACCTGATCGCCGCGCCCGAAGGCATTGCCCGGGTGCAGAAGGAACACCCTGACGTGGACATCTATGTGGCGGCGCAGGACGAATGCCTGAACGACCACGGCTACATTCTGCCCGGTCTGGGCGATGCCGGCGACCGGCTGTTCGGCACCAAGTAAGGCTCCCATTTCAAAAAAACAGTACGGTTTTCAGACAGGAACGGCGCATGGGCGCGGTTCCTGTTTTTTCGTTCGCTGCCGGGCAAAAAACTTGACAGGACAGGGCAGGAAATGTATATTATTATTTGTATACAGATATAAGGGGGAATGAAAGTGACAGGCGTGAGTTTCAGCGATATGACCGCCAACAGGCCGATCCGTGACATTGCATACGAGCAACTGAAGCACGCGATCATTACTGGGCAGATCCCCGCCGGCACACGCATTGTGGAAACGGCATACGCCGAGAAAATGCACATCAGCCGCACCCCGCTGCGGGAGGCGCTGCAGCGGCTGGAGCGGGACGGTCTGGTGGAATACGTGCTGCACAGGGGCATCATCGTGCGGGCCTTCACCATCAGCGACATTGAAGAAGTGTTCATGATCCGCAACGCCATGATGATGCTGCTTTTGCCCTCCATCGTGGAGCGGATCACGCAGGAGGATATCGACCGTCTGGCCGCCATCCTCAAGGATATGGACGTGGCGGAGCGCAATGCGGATGTGGAGCGTCTGGCCATCTTCAACCGTTCTTTTCACAACGGCATGGAAAAAATCTCCGACAAGCGGCGGGTGCGCAGCGTATTGGACAGTCAGGAGGAATACATCATGCGGTTCTCCGCCATCGCCATTGCGGGAGTGGTTCGGCGCACAAACGCCCATCAGGAGCACCACCAGATGCTCACCCTGCTGGAAAAGCGGGATCCGGACGGGCTGATGAAGCTGATGAACCATCATCTGGAGGAAAGCAAAACGGCCTGCCTCCATGCGGTGAAGGGCAAAGTTCTCTGATTTCGGCGGACAAATTGATATTTTATATACGGAGGAAATGCATATGGACTGCACGTGGGATCTGAGTGTTTTATACCGCGATTTTCAGGATGCGCAGATCGAAAAGGATTTTGAAACGCTGGAAGGACTGATGGCTGCGGAGGAAGCGGCGCTGAAGGAACCGAAGGTCGGAGACGCGGCGTTTCTGGAAGAAAGAATGGCGCGGCAGGAGGAGATCAGCGCGCTGACGGAAAAGCTGGGTAATTTTGCTCAGCTGACGCTGGCGGCGGATGCATCCAATGAAGCGGCGCAGCAGATGGACGACCGGCTGAATATGCTGTATGTGAAGCTGCAGCTCATTCATTCCGCCATGGTGCGTCTGGTGGGCAAAACGCAGAATCTGGACGAAATGATGCCCCGGAGCAAAGCGCTGAACGAGGTGCGGTTCTGTCTGGAACGCATGCGGGACGAAGCGGGTCACCTGATGGACGAGGCGGCGGAAAAATGGGTGCGCCGGCTTTCTCTTTCCGGCGGCCAGGCTTTTTCCAACCTGCGGGACAAGCTGGATGCGACCCTGACGGTAGACTATCGCGGGCAGCAGCTGCCCCTCTCCGCGGTGCGCAGCATGGCCTATGACCCGGATGAGACGGTACGTAAAGACGCTTATGAAGCGGAGATCGCTTCCTACGCCAAAATCGAGATCCCCATGGCCGCCGCCCTGAACGGGGTCAAGGGTGAATCCATCACGCTGGCCGAGGCGACGCATTACCCCTCCGTGCTGGACGTGTCGCTGGATCAGTCCAATATGGACCGCGCCACGCTGGAGGCCATGCTGCAGGCGATGAAGGAGGCCATGCCCGCCTTCCGGAAGTATCTGCGCAAAAAGGCGCAGCTGCTGGGTCATGCGAACGGGCTGCCCTTCTACGATCTGTTTGCCCCCATCGCCCGGCCGGGCTTCAAGCCGCGCACTTATACCATTGAGGAGGCGCGGGAAACGCTGGTGCGGGAAATGAGCAAGTTCCAGCCTGCCATGGGTCGCTTTATTGACCGTGCGTTTGAAAACCGCTGGATCGACGTATACCCCCGGGAGGGCAAGGGCGGCGGTGCTTTCTGTGCCGACCTGCACAGCCTGGAGCAGAGCCGTGTGCTGACCAACTTTACCGGCAGCTTCAGCGACGTGAGCACCATTGCCCATGAACTGGGGCATGCATGGCACAACGAATGCATGAAGGGGCTGCCCTTTGCCCTGTGCGGCGCGCCCATGCCGCTGGCGGAGACCGCGTCCATTTTCAATGAGACCATGCTGGCGCACGTGGTGCGTGAAAGCGCTACCCCCGACGAACTGTTTACCTACATCGAGGGCGATCTGATGGAGTGCACACAGGTCATCGTGGACATTTACAGCCGCTATCTGTTTGAAAGCGCCGTCATTGAGGGCAGAAAGACCCATACCCTGAGCGTGAACGAGCTGAAGAGCCTGATGCTCAAGGCGCAGGACGACAGCTATGGCGACGGGCTGGATCCCGAGGTGCGTCACCCCTATATGTGGGCATGCAAGAGCCATTACTACAGCCCGGGGCTCGCGTTCTACAATTTCCCCTATGCGTTCGGACAGCTGTTCGGGAAGGGCGTGTTTGCCCAGTATCTGGAAAAGGGCGAGGCGTTTGTGCCCACCTATAATCAGCTGCTTCGCTCCTGCGGTTCGGGCATGGTGGCGGATGTGGCGGCCAGCGTGGGGATCGACGTGCGCAGCGTGGACTTCTGGCGCAAGTCGCTGAAGGTGATCACGGACGAGATCGATCAGTTTATCGCACTGGCGGACGCCTGACGGAGGAAAGAGAAAATGGATCAGTTGAAGAATCAGCTGCTTGAGATCATGCTGGGCGATTGCCGCACCAGTCTGGAAAACATGGCGGTCATGACGGGCGCGACCATGGAAGAAGTGGCGCGCGCCGTGGATGAAATGGAAAAAGAGCACGTTATTCTGCATTATCAGCCCATCATCAATTGGGATAAGACCGATCGCGCCCGCGTGGAGGCGATGATCGAGGTGCGGGTGACCCCTCAGCGGGACATGGGCTTTGACGCCGTGGCGGGGCGCATTTACCGTTTTGAGGAAGTTAAAAGCGTGTACCTGATGAGCGGCGCGTACGATTTGCTGGTGCTGGTGGAGGCGCCGACGCTCAAGGAACTGGCGCAGTTTGTCAGTGAAAAGCTGAGTACGCTGGACACGGTCATCAGCACTTCTACCAGCTTTGTGCTCAAGCGCTATAAGCAGGACGGCGTGATTTTTGAGGGCAGTTCCACCGACCGCCGGATGGCGGTGAGCTTATGAGCAGAAGCTTTGTGTCCGACCGGGTGCGCGCCGTGCCGCCCAGCGGTATCCGCCGCTTTTTCGACGCGGCCTCCGCGTATCAGGGCGCCATTTCCCTCGGCGTGGGCGAGCCGGATTTTGTGACGCCCTATCATATCCGCAACGCGGCGATCGACAGCCTGCTGGAGGGGGAGACCCAGTACACGCCCAATCTGGGTTTGCCGGAATTGCGCAGGGAGATTGCCCATTATATGGCGGCGCGGTTCGACCTGAATTATGAACCGAAGGACGAAATTATGGTGACGGTGGGCGCCAGCGAGGCGATCGATCTGGCGCTTCGGGCGACCGTCGGCCCCGGCGATGAGGTGATCGTGCCGGACCCCGGCTATGTCAGCTACAGCCCCTGCGTCACGCTGACGGGGGCGGAGACCGTTCCCCTGCGCACGTACGCCCGGGACGGCTTTGCCATGACAGCTGAAAATCTGGAGCGCGCCATTACGCCGCGCACGCGGGCGCTGATTTTTCTCTATCCCAATAACCCGACGGGCGGCGTGATGCCCGCAGACGAACTGGCGAAAATCGCGCAGGTGTGCGTGCGGCACGATCTGCTGGTCATTTCTGATGAAATTTACGCGGAGCTGACCTACGAGGGGCGGCATCTGTCCATCGGCACGCAGCCCGGCATGAAGGAACGCACGCTGGTGATCAACGGCTTCAGCAAGGCCTTTGCCATGACGGGCTGGCGGCTGGGGTACGTGTGCGGACCGGCCGAGGTGATCGGCGCGATGAACAAAATCCACCAGTACACCATCATGTGCGCCGCACGGCAGGCACAGGTAGCGGGCATTGAAGCGCTCAAGGCCGGTCGGATGAACGGTTATCAGGACGTTATCGCCATGCGGGACAGCTACAACCGCCGCCGCCGGCTCATGCTCCGCGCCTTTGAGGAAATGGGGCTGGACTGCTTTGAGCCGAAGGGTGCGTTTTACTGCTTCCCCTCCATTGAGTCGACCGGGCTGACCAGCGAGGCATTCTGCGTGCAGCTGCTGGAGGAGGAAAAGGTCATTTGCGTACCCGGCAGCGCCTTCGGCACAAGCGGCGAAGGGCACGTGCGCTGCTGCTACGCCACGGATGTGAACCAGATGCAGGAAGCGTTCAAACGGATGAGCGCCTTTGTCAGGCGACATCAAAAAGGAGAATGAGATGAAACGGATTTGGATGATGCTGATGTGTCTTATGCTTTCCGCAGCCCTTTTGTGCACGGGAGGAACGGCCGAGGAGGAAGAGGAATTTTTCCAGCCTGTGGAGCCCGATGAAACACAGGCGGTGCTGGAGCCTGGTGAAACGCCCCAGCCCGAGGCGACGGAGGCGCCGGTTTTGCAGCCGGACGGCAGCGTGATCGTCACCCTGACCGCGGTGGGGGATGTGACCATCGGTCGCAATGTGCAGCACAGTGGGTCGTCTATTTTCGAAAAGGAACTGAAAAAGCAGAACGACGACGTCAACTTCATTTTCCGCAACGTCAAGGATATTTTTGAAGGCGACGATGTGACCATCGTCAATTTCGAGGGCGTGCTGGCCGACACGTATACCGTGCCCTCCAACAAGCGCAACAACGAGTTTCTGTTTCTTGGCAAGCCGGGTTACGCCCGGGCGCTGACCGAGAACAGCGTGGAAATGGCGACCATCGAAAACAACCATATCAACGACTTTGGCGAACAGGGCGTAACGGATACCATTTCCGCGCTGGAGGGCGCGGGCGTGGCGTGGGCCAATGCCGACCATATGGCCGTGTACCAGACGCAGGGGCTCAGGATTGGCCTGCTGGCGTACCAGACGCTGAACCAGCCCTTCACCTCGGACGAGCTGAAGGTGATGGTGGACGAGGATATTGCGGCCGCCCGGAAAACCTGCGATCTGGTGGTGGTGTATTTCCACTGGGGCAACGAGCTGGATTACTCCCCCCGGGATAATCAGGTGATGCTGGGTCGCGCGGCCATCGACAGCGGCGCTGATCTGGTGTTGGGCGCCCACAGCCACCGCATCAATCCCATCGAGTGCTATCAGGGACGCTACATCGTTTATTCGCTGGCCAACTGCTCCTTTGCGGGCAACAACAAGCCTAAGGATATGTACACCTTCATTTTCCAGACCCGTTTCAAAATGCGGGACGGTGCGCTGGTGCAGAACACCTTCCGCATTATTCCGTGCCGCATTTCCTCCCGAAAGGACTACAACGATTTTGCCATTACCCCCCTGACGGAGCAGACCAACATCGATACGGTCATCAATACCCTCAAGTCATCGGGGAAAAATCTGGATTACGCGGTGGAAAGCTATCCGCTGGAGTGGGAGTGAGCCTATGGCGGCGCTGAAAGCGGTTCTGATGGATGAGGCGGCGATCGAACGGGCGCTGACGCGTATCGCCCATGAGATCATTGAACGCAACGACGGTGCGGATAATGTGTGCCTCATCGGCGTAAAACGCAGGGGCGACCCCCTTGCGCAGCGGATCGCCGGAAAGATCGAGACGATCGAGCAGGTGCGCGTACCGGTGGGAACGCTGGATATTACGCTGTACCGGGACGATTTGTCTACGCTGGCGGATATGCCCCGGGTGAATGATACGTGCGTGGATTTTTCCGTATCGGGCAGGCGGGTGGTGCTGGTGGACGACGTGCTCTACACTGGCCGAACGGCTCGCGCGGCGATCGACGCGGTGTTTCAGCTGGGACGGCCGGCATGTATTCAGCTGGCCATTCTGGTAGACCGTGGGCACAGGGAACTGCCCATCCGGGCGGACTTTATCGGAAAAAACATTCCCACCTCCCGCAGCGAGATGATCGCCGTGCGGGTGATGGAAATTGACGGAAAGCAACAGGTGGAGCTTTGGGCCGTTTAATGTGAAAAGATGAAAGAGGCCGATTTTCATGCAGGCAAGGGTCATGATGCTGCAGTCCGACGAACAGGGAAACAGGTTTTGCACGTACGCCGAGGAAGTGCTGCATGAGGTAGCGGGGGCGTTCGGGCACAGCCTGTCTATTCGGCTGGATAAGATCGGCGAAGCTTCAGCGGCGGCCTACGGTACATCTCTGACAGAGGAAACCGTTGCGGCCTGCAGGCGCTGCGACGCGGTGTTCTGTGGCCGGAGCGGGTGCGAAGGGCTCGATGATCTGGCGGACGAATTGGGCGCCGGTGTGACGGTGCGCTATTGCGGCGTGCCTCAGGCGATCTGCGGACGGCACGAAAAGGGCTTTTTTATGGCGCTCGCAACCGCCCGTGCGCTGGACGAAGAAGGGGTACGATGCGCGGCGGCGGCGGCCTTTGACTGGACAGCGTGTCAGGAAGCGGCGCTGACCCATGTCCCGCCCAGCGGGAAAAGCGCCGATGGCTGGCGGACTGAGGTGGGGGTGCAGACGCTTGGCCACACGTCGGTTCCCGTCCGGGAAACGGACGCGCCGGACGCTATGACGAAGCTGATCGAAACGCCCTCTCAATTGGGCGTGCTGCTTGTTTCCCCCTATGCGGGCAGCATTTTTTCCGCGGCCGCGGTAGCGCTCAACACCGTTCCCCAGCTGATGTACGATGTGAGGCTGGGGGGAGAGGCGAAGGTGTTTGCGCCTGTTCTGCCGGCCGATGGGGAGGATTGTCCCCTGGGTGCGCTGCTGGCCGTATCGGACATGCTGCGCTGCGCGCTGCGCTGGAAGCGGGAGGCGGATTGCCTGAATGCGGCCATCATCAACATTCTGGAAGCCGGGTGGCGTACGGAAGGCATGACGGTTCCCGGCAATAACGTTACTACGGCGCCGGAAATGGTACGGCTGGTGTGTGAACAGGTGGCGCTGGTGGGTCGCCTGATGGATCATGAAGGAGGAGTCTTGCTGTGAAGTACGTGTTTCCGGACTACACGAACTGCGGGCTGAACGTAGTTTCTTCCGTGCTCAGGGAGTTTGGGGCGCAGCCCCGTCATGCGACGCATCCATTGGTGGATGAAGCGCTGAGGCGGGGGTACCGTCACGTGGCGCTGATGCTGTTTGACGGGATGGGCATGGACGTGCTGCGCCGCTTCCTTCCGGAGGACAGCTTTCTGCGCACCCATATCGGCACGGTGATGACGGCGGTATATCCTTCCACGACGACCTGCGCCACCACCTGTATTGAATGCGGGGTCTCTCCGCGGGAGCATGGGTGGCTGGGCTGGACGTTGTATTTTAAGGAAATTGATAAGCCTGTTGACATCTTCATCAACCGTTCCCGGGGCGAAGAGGCGGCGGACTATCATGTGGCGTCACGCTACATGCCCCGCAGCTTTGTATTCCCTCAGATCGATGCGGCAGGGAAGGGGCGGGGCTACTGCGTGTCGCGTTTTAC
Source organism: uncultured Clostridia bacterium (assembly GCA_934662505.1). GTDB lineage: Bacteria > Bacillota > Clostridia > Christensenellales > Aristaeellaceae > SVGT01. The sequence goes on from CAKUKE010000002.1 coordinate 108,362, forward strand.
GGACGATCATCCGGTGGAGACGCTGGATGAGCTGTTTGACACGCTCAGGACGCTGTGCTCGCAGGATGAAAAAAACTATGTGTATACCTACTGGGCGGATCCGGATCATGAGATGCATGAGCGGGGCTGTGAGGATGAACGGGTGGGGGAAATCGTGATGGATATTGACCGCCGCCTCGCCGCGTTCGCCCGTGAACTGCCGGCGGATACGCTGCTCATGGTGACGGCGGATCACGGGCTGATTGACGCCCGCCACCACCTGATTTCCGATTACCCGGAACTGACGGATATGCTGGTGCGGGAGCCCTCCATCGAAGCGCGCGCAGCCGGGTTTTATGTGAAGCCCGAACGGCTTTCTGAATTCCCGGATGCTTTCCGGCGCGCCTTTGGGGATCATTTTCAGCTGTATACCCATGATGCGTTTATTGACCGTTTTCTGGGCGACGGGGAAAAACATCCCAAACTGGATGATGTGGTCGGCGATTATGTGGCGCTGGCTGTTGATCGGGACTGCATTGATGTGACCGAAGGGCAGACACATCTCAAAGGCGTTCACGCCGGTCTGACGGAACAGGAAATGCTGGTTCCCCTTGTGATGGTGAAAAACAGAGGGGGGAACGGCTGACCTGCTCCGCATGAAACGGTTGAAAGCAGCGTAGAAAAGGAAAAAACGGTGAAGCACTTGTGCAGTAGTCGAGATGAAAAACGGGAAAGTGCTGCACTGAAGCGCTGGAGAACATTGCCGCTCGGAGAAAAACGGCGCGGTGAAGGAATTTGCGCGAAAGCTTGGCTGAAAATACAATGCAAAAACACCGTCTGCTTCAATGAAGCGGACGGTGTTTTTGTGCGCAGCGGGCATAGAACGCAGACCGTATAGGCGGAGGCAGAAGCCGCAAGGGGATTCTGCCCGGTGCGCCCCATTCCGTTGAAAATGGAACGTGGACATATAGGCCGCGAAGGGAATAACACGCGATGCCGACGACCACGCTTGCCGGATGCGGAAAAGCAAAGGACCGCGGCACGGCCGATGCGAAGGCGCGCATACCGGCATACCTTTGACATGGTAACGCGGGCGCGTGCTCTGCGGCGCAGCAGAAGCTGCCTTTGCGGCTGAGGTTACCTTGATGACGGGCGCACTGAAGCATGCCAGATACAAGTTCTGGGGACCTGTTCTGTCATGCAGTCGGCTTTACTGCGAAGACGTATCCGACGGAATGCGTATGGTTGCAGCATACATACCGGAGTATGTTCTGCATGAGCTCGGAAAATACTGCTCTATCCGCTTTCTGACTTATGTGAGCTTACGGATGCGTCTGGTGGCGATGAATCAGGACTGGGTGTTCTCGGAACCGTCCGCCTTTGCTGCGGATGGTGCTGCTTCGGCAGAGGGAATGGAATCGGAAGGCGCAGCGGTCGAAGCATCAACAGTGGATGCGGTTGCTGTATCCGTCCCTTCCACAGCGCTGCCTTCCGCGGACACGGTGTGGCCGGCGGCTTCATCTGTTTCCAGAGCCGCCTCCAGAACTGCCGCATCCTCCGTGAGCGCCGTTTCCTCCGGCGCGGTCAATTCGGCGACCTCCGCCTGGGCGTCCACGGGAGAAAGACCGTCTTCCTCCTCCAACTCATGCATCATTTCCGCGCTGACGGTCACGTCGTCGGAGAGAATGTCATCGGCGGACGTTTCATCCGCAGTCGGTTCATTTGCAGGTGCATTTTCAACGGGAGCGTCAACGGCAGCTGCAGCCTGCGGACGGGGTGTGCGCTGCGCGGGCATGATCCGCTGCACGTCGGCGAGGGGATAGTCCTTCTGCTCGAAGGCGTCGCCCTTGGGAATGCGGACGCGCACGGTCTCCTTGAGCACGTTCAGGTCAACCACCACGCCCCTGCCGTCTGGAGTGACGACCTCCTTGCCGGCCTTTGGCATGCGTTTGCGGGTCGCTTCATAATAATCCTCTTCGTATTTCAGGCAGCACATCAGCCGTCCGCACACGCCGGAGATTTTGGTGGGATTGAGGGACAGGTTCTGCTCCTTGGCCATCTTGATGGACACGGGCTGGAAATCCCCCAGAAAAGACGCGCAGCAGATCGGCCGCCCGCACTGCCCGAGACCGCCCATCATTTTTGCTTCGTCCCGCACGCCGATCTGCCTCAGCTCGATACGGGTGCGGAAAATGCCCGCCAGATCCTTGACCAGCGCCCGGAAGTCCACCCGCTTGTCCGATACAAAATAGAAAAGAATTTTGTTGTTGTCAAAGGTGTACTCACAGTTGACCAGCTTCATCTGCAGCTTGTGCTCGTTCGCTTTCTTCTGGCACAGAACCAGCGCGTCGTGCTCCTTGGCGCGGTTTTCCTGCTCATGCTGGGCGTCCTCGGCGGTGGCGACGCGGATGACCTTTTTAAGGGGCGGGGTGATCAATTCGTCTGCGATCTGGCAGACGCCGGTCACCACCTCGCCGTATTCCACACCGCGCACCGTCTCCACAATGACTGCGTCGCCTGCGGCGGGCCACAGCTGACCGGGGTCAAAATAATACAGTTTGCCTGCGTTCCTGAAACGAACGCCAATTACGGTTGCCATGCTGATGTTTCCTCCACAATCGTCTGCAAAAGTTGTTCCAGGGCGGCCTGCCAGTTGACATTGGACGCCCGCATGCGCCGTGCGGTGAATACCGCGGCCAGCATGCGCCGCAGCCCCGGCAGGGCGGCGTACCGCCACGCAGAGGACGGGTACGAAGCAGGTGGAGCCCCCGCCGCGACGGCCTGCAAAAATGCGGAAAGCTCCTGCTCGGCGATGTCCAGATATATGCCTGCGTCGTCCTTTTTTTCCTTAAAACGGGACAGGGCGGCCGGGACGTCGGCGGGACTTGAGACGGACAAAAGCCCCTTGACGACGGCGTCCCGTGCGTCCCAATAGGCGGCGTTTTGCGCAATGGACAATGCCTGCCCGATGCTGCCGTCGCTGACGGCGATCAACTCGCGTATTTTTTCGCCGGGAATCCCTGCCCTGCGCAGCTCGTCCGCCATGCGTTCGTCCGGCCAGGGCTGCATCCGTTCAATGCGGCAGCGGGACAGAATGGTGGGCAGGATGCTCCGTTCACTGTCTGTTGTCAGGATGAAATAGGTGTCCCCATCCGCTTCTTCCAGTGTTTTTAAAAGGCAGTTCTGCGCCGGTGGAAGGAGCATCTCTGCATTTTCGAGCAGCACGACCCGTGCGCCGCGCTCCAGCCCATGCATGGAAAGCGCTTTGAGAATATCGCGGATAGCGTCGATTTTAATGCTTTTATCCGACGGCTTGCGAACGGGCGTGAGCAGATTGGCGTGGGTTCCCGACTCAAAGCGCCGGCAGGAGGCGCAAAGTCCGCAGGGACGTTCGGCGGGGTTCCCGGTGCACAAAAGTCCCTTGGCCAGCTGCCGGGCCAGCGTTTTTTTGCCCAGCCCCTTTTGCCCCGACAAGAGCAGCGCATGCGTAAAACGCCCTGAACGAACGTCGTTTTTCAGGGCGCTTTCCACAGATGGCTGCATGCCGGGTTGTGCTTGCACAGTCAAAGACGCCGCGTCCTCCGTGTCAGTACTTGACGAACTGGTCAACCGTCAGAACGAATACCGTCGCGCCGCCCACGGTCACTTCAATGGGGTAGGGGGTGTACATGCCGCCCGTGCCGCCCATGGTGACGGGGGAAGCGGCCACCTGCTTGCGGCTCTTGCACACTTTTTCAATGATGGCCAGACAGGCGTCAAAGCGGTTATCATCCACACCGACGAGCAGCGTGGTGTTGCCGGCCTTGAGGAAGCCGCCGGTGGTGGCCAGCTTGGTTACACCGAAGCCTTCGCCCATCAGGTTGGAAATAAGACGGGAGGCATCCTCGTCCTGCACGATGGCAATGATCAGTTTCATAGAGAAGGTCTCTCCTTTCAAACAGTTTATCTGAAGACATTATACAGCAAAAAGCAGAAAAATTCAACTGCCGCTGCGCAGACCTTACAAACCGGCGACGATTTCCTTCAGCAGATTGGCAAAATCATTGCGCACCCGCTTGCCGGTCGCCATCACTTCCTCATGATTGATGGGCTGGTCAAGTACGCCGGCGGCCATGTTGGTGATGCAGCTGATGCCCAGTACCCGCATACCGCAGTGGCGGGCGACAATGGTCTCCGGCACGGTGGACATGCCGACCGCGTCGGCGCCCAGCGTGCGCACCATGCGGATCTCCGCGGGCGTTTCATAGCACGGACCGTTCATCCAGCAGTATACGCCCTGCTCGAGATGGAGGGACAGTTTTTCGGCGCAGGACAACGCCAGCGCCCGCAGATCGGGGTCGTAGGCGTTGGTCATGTCCGGAAAACGGGGACCGAAGGTATCCATGTTTTTGCCGCGCAGGGGGTTCTTGCCGGACAGATTGATGTAGTCGGTCAGAAGCATCAGGCAGCCCACGGGGAAGGCGGTGTTGACGCCGCCTGCGGCGTTGGTGAGAATGAGGTTTTTGATGCCCAGCTGGTACATGACACGTACGGGCAGGGTCACATCCTTCATGGAGTACCCTTCGTAGCTGTGAAAGCGGCCGCTCATGAGCATGACGCGCTTGCCACTCAGATCGCCGAAAATGAATTTGCCGGCGTGCCCGGGGACGGTCGTCGTAGGAAATTCCGGGATGTCCGCATAGGAAACTTCCTGCGTGTCGGTCAGCTCCTTGCCGAAGTCGCCCAGTCCGCTGCCCAGCACAATGGCCGTTTCTGCCAGCCCGCAGGCGCGCTCCAGCGCGTGGGCGGCTTTCTCAATTCGTTTCATATCCTGCATGGTTACACCTCCATTTCGCGCAGGAAGGATGCTGCGCCGAACCGTTCGGACAGTCCGAAAGCGTCGCAGACGGTGGCGGCAATGTCCGCATAGGTCGGACGGGTGCCAAGATCATGGGCGCCCTTCATGCCGGGGCGCCAGCACAGCAGGGGAATGTATTCCCGGGTATGATCGGTGCCGCGGAAGGTGGGGTCGCACCCGTGGTCAGCCGTGATGATGAGTAGGTCGTCTTCATCCATGGCGGCCTGAAGAACGGGCAGCTGCCGGTCGAAGGCCATCAGCGCGTCAGCGTAGCCCTGCACGTCCCGGCGGTGGCCGTATACCATGTCAAAGTCGACCAGATTGACAAACAGAAGACCGTGGAAGGGCTGCGCCACGTAGTCCATCATGGCCTTCACGCAGGCGGGGTTGCCGGCGGCGTGGTTGCTGCCCGTCAGACCGCGATGGGCGAAAATATCCTCGATCTTGCCCACGCCGAGCACGTCCAGACCGGCGCCGGACAGTGCGTCCAGCAGCGTTTCACCCGTGGGCGCCAGAGAAAAGTCGCGGCGGCCGGCGGTGCGGGTAAAGGCGCCCTTTCCCGTGCCGACGAAGGGACGGGCAATGACCCGGCCGACCGCATGGTCGCCCACCAGCTGACGACGGGCAATTTCGCACATTTCATACAGCCGGGCGACGGGAATGACGTCCTCGTGGGCAGCGATTTGAAATACGCTGTCCGCTGAGGTATACACGATGGGGTAGCCTGTGCGCATGTGTTCTTCGCCCAATTCGTCCAGAATCACCGTGCCCGAGGCGGGATAATTGCCCAGCGTGCGGGTGCCGATGGCCGCCTCAAAGGCGGAAATGACGTCCTGCGGGAAACCGTGGGGGTAGGTGGGAAAGGGCTTCTCCAGCGTGAGCCCGGCGATTTCCCAGTGACCGGTGGTGGTATCCTTGCCTTTGGAACGTTCTGCGGCGCGTCCGTAGGCGCCCGCGACGGGAGATAAATCATTCAGGTGCAGCCCGGGCAGACGGCCTAACCCGAGACGGCACAGGTTGGGCAGGCGAAGGTCGGTTTTTTCGGCAATGTGGCCGATGGTGTTGGCACCTTCGTCGTGATAGGCGGCGGCGTCGGGCAGCGCGCCCGCCCCGACGCTGTCCAGTACGATCAGGATAACGCGTTTCATTGGTAAACCGTCTCCTTTACTTACATTCTTACATACTATTGTACAACGTGAAAAGGAATTTGAAAAGCGTTTGCGAAAAAAACTTGCCATTTTCCTTCCGGGTTGCTATCATAGAAGAGAGGATGGAGGTTTGAGAAAACCATGCAGTATGTGGCGACGGCGGCGTTTTCTCTGGAAGGAAACGTCAAAAGAGAGCTGACGGCGCTGGGCGCGGAGAACCCGTGCTGCGAGCTGGGCGGCGTTCGCTTTGAGGGGGACTGGCTGCAGGCCTTTCGTGCCAATCTGTGGCTGAGGCAGGCGGACAGGGTGCTCCTGATCGTAGGGGAAGGGCGCGCCGAAAGCTTCGAAGAACTTTTTCAGCTGGTCAGAGCCATGCCGTGGCATCGGTATTTGCCCAAGAACGCATCGTTTCCTGTCAGCGGCAAGTGTGCGCGCAGCACACTGATGAGCGTGCGCGACTGTCAGGCCATCACCAAGAAGGCGATTGCCGAAGCGATGAAGGCGGCCTATCACGTCAACTGGTGCCCGGAGGATGGACCGGTGTATCAGGTGGATGTGAGCATCCATGAGAACAGCGTGCGGTTGACGCTGGATACCAGCGGCGACGCGCTGAACCGCCGGGGCTACCGCACATGGAACGGGGAGGCGCCGCTGCGGGAGACGCTGGCGGCGGCGCTGGTGGATATGTCCGCATGGCGGCCGGATGGTGACTGGCGGCTGCACGACCCCTGCTGCGGCACGGGGACGCTGCTGATCGAGGCGGCGCTGATGCAGGCGGATCGCGCCCCCGGACTGCGCCGCGCCTTTGCCATGGAAAAATGGGCGCACGTGCCGGCAGAGACCTTCCGGCTGGCGCGTCAGGAGGCGCTGGATCGTTATCAGCCGGATCGAATACGGGGCATATCGGGCAGCGATGCAGACCCTCAGGCGCTGGCGCTGTGCAAAAAGCATATTGCGCAGGCGGGGCTGGGCGGCAGAATTACCGTGTATCAGAAGGATTTGCGGGAATTGAAGGTCGAGGGAGAAGGCGGCCTGTGCTTTCTGTGCAATCCTCCTTATGGAGAGCGGCTGGGCGACCGCAGACAGTGTGAAGGGCTGTATCGGGAGATGCACGCGCTTCAGCTGCGCCATCCGGGCAGCAGGATGAACGTAATCTGCGCTCACACGGGGTTTGAACGGTGCTTCGGTCAGCGTGCCCTGCGCCGGCGCAGACTGTATAACGGTCGGCTGGAATGCGAGTTCTATTCATTCTGAAGCAGCGGCGTTCTTGAAAAGAAGCGCTGTGCGAACGGGGATGTGGAGAAAATGCAGTTGCGGTTTGCCATTGCGGAGGATACGCCGTTGGATGCGGAACGGTTGGAAGACGCCCTTCGGAGTGGCTGCCCGGAAGGGTTCGACGTTCAAATTGACCGCTTTGAAAGCGGCGACCGGCTTCTTTCCGTTTTGAGCGGGCGATGCTTTGACATGGTTTTTCTGGATATCTGCATGAACGGGACGGACGGCATTGAGACGGCGCGCAGAATACGGCTTTCCTCGGAAAACGCGCTGATTGTATTTGTGACCTCCCTTTCCGACTATGTGTGGGATGCGCTGCCCATCCATCCGTTTGATTTTCTGGTCAAGCCGTGCGACCCGAAGCGGGTCGCGAAAATGGTGGAGGACGGGCTGCGCGCACTGCATAGAACGGAGCCGGAGCTGGAAGTGCGCATTGCCCGCAGGACGGTGCTTTTGCCCTATGGGCACATTGCCTACGCTACGGTGCGGGATCATCAGGTGTGCGCCATGTCCAAGGATGGAGAATACCGCGTAAACGGCAGCTTTGCCGAGCTGGAAAACAGGCTGTGTCAGGATCCCCGTTTCCTGTCCTGCAACCGCGGGGTGGTCATCAACATGAGCGAGGTACTCCGCTTTGAGGACGATCACATTCAGATGCTGGACGGCACCTGTTTTCCCCTGCGGCAAAGGGACAAAGGCGAACTGTTTGCCGCATTCACGCAGTATCAGTTCCGGCATATGCGCCGGGATATGTAAGGGCGCGGACGGTACGGTAAGGAGAAGAAAATGACGCTGTTTTTCAGGTATGCGCTGGAGTTTGCCATGCTTTACCCGGCGGCCTATTTGTGTCTGTCGCCTGTCCGGCAGTTTCTGGATAACCCGTGGCGGGCGGCATGGTATGCGGCGGGCGTGGCGACAGGCGGCGTGCTGCTTTTTTCTGCCATGAGCGCAGGGCTCGGGTGCAGCAGCAACATGTTTCTCCTGCCGGCCGTGCTCTTGGCGTTTTACCTGTATCGCCGTGTGCTTGGAAGCACGGTGCCCATGATGCAGTCGTTGTTCGTCTTTTCCGTGACGGCCCTGCTGCTGAGCGTATGCGCGCTTTCGTCCACCGTTCTGTGCGCAAAGGCGGAACGCGCCAATCCCGATCCGGTGTATTTGCCGATCACTTCTCTGGTGTGTTTCGGTCTGGGGGCGGCGATGTGCGTACTGTCCCGCCTGACCATGTCCAAATGGCTGGGGTGGCTCATCCGGGAATTTCATGTGGAAAAAATATGGCGCGTCGCATGGCTGCTGCCGGCGGTGTATACCCTGTTTCTGGTGTTTGCCATGCCGATGGACGCCTCCATCATTCTCATCAACCGGCTGCAGCAGATCTTCCTGATGGCGCTGACGTTCGCGATGATCGCGTTTTTTCTGCTCATTTATCTGTTTTACAGGACAGGGCAAGCCTATGAGCGAAATTTGCGCCTGACGCGGGAAAATCAGGTGTTGGCCATTGAATCCAGACGCTATACGGAGCTGCACGCCCATATGGACGAGACGAGGCGGATGCGGCATGATTTCCGGCAGCACCTGCGGGTCATTGCCGGGCTGGCAGAGAACGGCAGGCTGGAGGAACTGAAAAGCTATCTGCAGCAGTATGAGCAGGAGGCTTCCAGTGAGCGGCGCACCCTGTGCCGCAACGCGGCGGTGGATGCGATCGCCGGTTACTACGATCAGATGGCGCAGAAAAAGGGCGTGCCGGTGCGCTGGCGCATCGACATCCCGGAAAAGATCGTCATGTCCGAGGCAGATCTGTGCGTGGCGCTGGGAAACCTGCTGGAAAACGCCCTTCGAGCCAGCGAAAAGCTGCCGCCGGAGGCACGGCAGGTCGAAGTGTTCTGCCGCCTGATCAGCCCTGCCATGCTGGGGCTGGTCGTGGAAAACCGCTACAACGGCTGCCTGAAAAGGGAAGGCGGCGCTATTCTGTCCACCGAGCACGATGGTGCCGGGCAAGGGCTGACCTCTGTGGAAACCATCGCCCGGAAATACCGCGGCCAGATGACGGTGGAAACAAAGGACGGGCTGTTCCGGGTCAACGTGCTGTTCAATTTCTGAGAAAACGGACGGTGCGTGCGGGTAAGCCCGGCGGACAAAAAAGCGCCCGGCAGCAGCAGCCGGGCGATAAATACGGGGATAACAGGGAAATTTACGCTTTTTCAGGCGGCTGCAGTTTTTGCAGCGCCTTTTTGAATTGCCAGGCGAACAGCAGCGCTGTGCAGCTGACGGCGATCAGATCCGCCGCCGGCTCTGCCAGATAGACCGCGTTGACCTTATCCGTCAGACAGGCGGGCAGGATGTAGATCAGCGGCAAAAGCAGCAAAAACTTGCGAAGCACGGCCACAAAGATGGAGCATACGGCGTTGCCGATGGATACGAAGGTCATCTGACAGGCGATCTGCACGCCGAAAATGAACATGACGGCGCAGTAGATGCGCAGCGCCTTCGCGGTGAAGGCGATCAGCGCTTCATCCGGTGAGAACATGCGGGCGAATACCTCCGGGAACAGCATGATGCCGCCCCACAGCACGGTGGAGTAGGACAGGCACAGCATGAGCAGCAGACGGAAAGTCTTTTTGACGCGCGCCGCATTGCCGGCGCCGTAGTTGTAGCTCGTGATGGGCTGCGCCCCCTGCGCGATCCCCTGCAGGGGCAGCATGGCAAACTGCATGACGCTGGACAGAATGGTCATGGCGCCGACGGCGGTGTCCCCGCCGTAGCGCAGCAGGGAGGAATTGAAGCAGACGGAAATGATGCTTTCACTGGACTGCATCATGAAGGCGGCGAGCCCCAGCGCCACGCAGGGGAGATTGGTCTTGCCGCAGAGCCGCATGTTTCTGATGCGGAGATGCAGACTGGTTTTCCGGCCGGAAAGAAACAGAAGAACCCACGCGCAGGACACGCCCTGAGACAGCACGGTCGCCAGCGCCGCCCCCTTTACGCCCATGCCCAGCGTGTAAATGAACAGGGGATCCAGCGCAATGTTGAGCGCGGCGCCGATGAGCACGGTCACCATGCCGAAGGTGGCGAAGCCCTGCGCCGTGATAAACGCGTTCATGCCCAGCGTCAGCTGGACAAACAGGGTGCCGAAGGCGTATACGTGCAGATAATCCGTCGCGTAGGAAATGGTGTTCTCACTTGCGCCGAAGGCCAGAAGCAGGCTGCGGCCGAAAATCAGAAGAACGACTGTCAGAACCATGGAAATGCACGTTTGCAGCGCGAAACAGTTGCCCAGAATGCGCTCGGCTTCGGCTTCATCCTGCCGCCCCAGTGCAATGGACGCCCGCGGCGCGCCGCCGGACGCCGCAAAGGAGGCGAACGCGGATACGATCAGGATGATGGGCAGGCATACGCCCAGCCCCGTCAGTGCCAGACTGCCGTCGCCCGGCATATGGCCGATGTAGACCCGGTCGACGATGTTATAGAGCATATTGACCAGCTGGGCGACCACGGTCGGAACGGCCAGACGCAGCATCAGCCTGCCGATGGGCTCCGTGCCCAAAAACGCTTTGTCCTGCTTCATGAGGGATCCCGCCTTTCATGCGTTCTGGAGAGTGAAACAGCGCATCCCCCGGAACAAAAGTAAGCCTATTATAATGCGCTTCCTGCATGCCCGTCAATCGGATAAATGGGGCGAAATGCCATGAAAAAACGACAGGCGGCAGAGCTTTCGTCTGCCGCCTGCGGATGGGTGGAATGAGAAAATACAAAACCGTTTACTGAATGTGGAGGAGGGCATATCCCGCAAAGGTATCGGCGGGCACGGTCAGAGTCAGCGCGCCGCCTTCCATGGCAAAGGGAACATCGACCGCTTCCTCCGGCCGCTCCGGCGTGTACAGGACGACGCGGGCAGGCGTACGGTCAAAATGGGACAGCCGCACGTGGATGGGCGCGTGGATGGGCGCGGCACCATCGCAGAACTGGGCGATGGGGTCGAAAATGGAAGCGTCCGTATCCTCGGCAGGCAGCATGCCGGCGGTGTTGACCAGATGCAGCGCGGTGCCTCCCTCGGTTTCAAAGACGGAGGCCATCACATCCTCACGGTCGCAGTGGAGGAACTTTTCGCCGGTCAGCAGCGACAGGAGACGGCCGTTTTCCCGTTTCATATCGGGCAGGAAGGAACGGTCCACCGGGGTACGGTCGCCCTTGGGCCACACGGCGGGCTGGATGGGGTGCAGCGACACGTCGGCGGGATGATAGATCACCCGGCCTTTTCCCACTGCCTCCGCTACCGCCAGCGGGGTACCGTCCTCGCCCCGAGCGATCACTTCGCCCTGTACCCGGTCGAAAAGGACGCGGCTGCGGACGTTTTCAAAGGTTTGCCCATGCAGGGTCTCTGTGCCGGTGAAAGCGCCTTCCCGCAGCGTGGAGCCCATGCCGAGGAGCGCAAGCCGGTTCGGCAGGGGACGGAGGGAGCCGTCTTCCTTTTTGCCGGCGAAGGGGCCAAGCACGATGACCGTTCCCCCGTTTTCGGCATAGCGGCGCACATGCTCCGCTTCTTCATCGGAGATCATTTCGATGTAGGGGAGGATGATGCAGCGCTGGGCGGCCATGGTTTCGGCGGTGTCCTGCCGGAAGGTCATGTCGCAGGAAATGCCTGATACGTACGCGCTTTCAAGGTAGCTCATGTACGGTTTCATGTATACCTGAGGCGCGTCCTTGTGGGTGTAGTCGCGGGTGGTTTCGGAAAAATAGAAGGAAACGTCCGCCCGTTTGACGGGGCTGCGGTACAGTTCTTTATGCGCCTTTTCAAAAGCACGGTAGGGCTTGTCAAAAAGTTCGCGAATTCTCGAGTTGGTGCCGGTGAAAAGCTGCCCCCACGAACGGCACAGCGCCCATGCGGCGTAAGTGGAGTCCTTCGTGGCGGGGTAGAGCAGCGCCATGGAGGGCTTGTGCAGACGTGCGGCCATGGCGTAGCGGTGCACCGCCTCCGCGGCGTAGCACACGTAGGACTGGCTGATGATGCAGCAGCATTCCTGAAAAATGTAGTCCCACAGCCCGCGGGCGGGTTCGAAGCCGTAGCAGGTGGTGTCAAAGGGGAGCACCTCCGCGCAGTAGGCGGGACGCAGCGGCTTGAAGCCAATGGACTTGTAGCGCGCGTCCATCCGGTAGTGGAACGCGCCGCTCTGGCGCTTTTTAAACTGCTTCCAGGCGATGTAATCCGGCCGCTCGTAATGCTCGAAAAAATCCTGCCAGTGCGCCGGGTCGGGCAGATCGTAGCCCGTCTCTTCCTTGAATTTTTTCCGGCAGTAGGCGCAGGCGCAGGCATTGCCGCCCCCAAACCACTGCACGTCGTCGTTCATCATACCGTCCACATGCGCTTTTTCAATGATGTTTTTCACATGCCCCCAGTAGGCCTTTTCATAAGCGGGGTGGTTAAAGCAGTGGGCGTTGCCGTTGTAATGGCGGAAAATCCAGTGCATATCCCGTCCCTCTGTATGGATATAGGAAGAAAGGCAGGGCTTGCCGGTGGAACCGTCGATCTGGGCAAAGTCGTCCAGATGAGCGCCGCCGAGAACGGGGTTGGACTGGGAAGTTTCGCGAAAATTGGGGAAACCGCCCAGCCACGTGCCGTCCGCAAGCTGCGCGGGCCAGAACACTTCAGGCTCCACGGGCTGATAGGTCAGATGAGAGGAATGGTGTTCTACCACCTTGATCCCCTTTTTGTGGAAAGCGCGGGTAAAGCGGGCGATGAAATCCTCAATGTCGCTCCAGTAGGCCCAGAAGGAGAAACGGAAATGAGCGCCAAAGAGGATGACCGTGGTAATCCCCGTATCCGCGTAGCGCTGCGCCTCGCCGTCCAGATCCGCGTCCGAAAAGTGATAAACCTGCCTGCCGCTGTAGTGATACCAGCCAAACCGCTCTTCCCAGGGCGTTTCGGGCTGCATCAGGGTGTAGCTGTCCGCCATGTGGCACCTCCGAGGGCATGAATTTTTGTCCCGTGCATTATAAGGGAAAAAGAGGCGTTCGTCAAGCGTTATTTACAGTGTTAACAGCACGAGGCGAAATGTTAGAGGAGAAAAGGGAACGTTTTTGCACTTTTTACGTGCAATATGCGGAAGTATTACGTAATGTTCATAACTCCTTGACATATTTGTGTTGAAGATGGGGAAGAATGGTGCTATAATGTGAACGTGTGCAAAAGCACAAACATAAAAGGAGGAACATCCTGATGAAAAAGTTTGTGGCGCTGCTCCTGGCACTGGTTCTGTGCCTGTCCGCTTCCCTGGCGGTCGCGGAAAACATCAAGCTGGATAAGCTGACCTTCGAATTCGTGCCCTCCAAGGACGCGGATGTCATCATCACCGGCACCAAGAACCTGCCTGAACTGGTGCAGAAGGAAATGGCGAACCTGGGCTACGACATTGGCGAAGTGGACATCACCGTGGGCACCACCTATGAAGCCACCGGCGAAGCCATGGCTGCCGGCGCCATTGATATCGGCTGGCTGCCCGGCGGCACCTACGCCCTGTTCAGCGACGAAGTGGACGTCATTCTGACCGCCACCCGCGCCGGCCTGAGCAACGACTCGACCGACCCCAACACCTGGAACGGCGATGCGAACAAGACCCTGCCCACCGATGAGCAGGTAACGTTCTACCGTTCTCTGATTTACGCCGCGCCTACCGCCTATGGTAAGGAGCTGGCCGCCAAGGTGGCCAACGGCGAAAAGCTGACCTGGGAAGACCTGGACAAGGCGACCTGGGCGGTCGGCAAGACCTCCTCTTCCGCCGGTTACATCTATCCCACCATGTGGCTGATGGAAAACTACGACGGCAAAAAGATCTCCGATCTGAGCCACGTGGTGCAGCTGGGCTATGCCGACGCCTTCGCGCAGGCTGCTGCCGAGCAGGTGGACATCATCGTGTGCTACGCCGACGGCCGCCGCGACTATGAAGACGCCTGGAAGCTGCCCACCAACGAAGCGGACAAGACCGGCAAGGCCGGTATGGGTCGCGAAGACAGCATCTGGAACGAACTGAACGTCATCGGCGTGACCGAGGGCATCTACAACGACACCGTGGCCATCACCAAGGCCAACCCCGAAGTGTACAACCCCGAGTTCATCAACGCCATCCAGACCGCGCTGATCAACATCATCAACACCGATGAAGGCAAGGAAATCTTCTCCGTGTACAGCCACACCGGCTATGCCGTGGCGACCGATTCCGACTACGACGGCGCCCGCACTGCCCTGAAGCTGGTGCAGTAATTCCGTATTGCCGGGCGGCTCCGTTTTGACGGCGGAGCCGCCTTTTTCCAGATTGAACAGAAACAACACGCGGGTGAACCAAAGCGCAAGGGGGAACATGAACCTTGATCGAGTTTAAAAATGTGAGCAAAACCTATCCCAACGGCGTCAAGGGACTCAAAAATGTCAACCTGACCATCGATCAGGGCGAGTTCGTGGCCATTATTGGCCTGTCCGGCGCGGGCAAGTCGACGCTGATCCGCACCATCAACCGGATGATCGATATCACGGAAGGTGAATTGACCGTAGATGACGTCAACGTGATGTCGCTCAAGGGCAAATCCATGCGCCGCTTCCGCCGGAAAATCGGCATGATTTTCCAGTCCTTTAATCTGGTGACCCGCTCCACAGCCATCAAGAACGTGCTTTCATCCATGGTGCCGGATATGAACTTTTTCCGAGTGCTGCTGGGCATTTTCACGCCCGCGCAGAAAATGAAAGCGCTGGAGGCGCTGGATAAGGTGGGCATTCTGGACAAGGCCTACACGCGCTGCGACCAGCTGTCCGGCGGTCAGCAGCAGCGGGTCGCGCTGGCCCGCACCCTGAACCAGTCGCCCACGATCATCCTGGCCGACGAACCGGTGGCCGCGCTGGATCCGGTGACGGCGCATCAGGTAATGAGCGACTTCAAACGCATCAACGAAGAAATGAACATTTCCATTCTGATCAATATCCACCACGTGGATCTGGCGCTCAAATACGCGACTAGGGTGGTGGGCATCCGTGCAGGCGAAATCGTATACGACGGTCCCACGTCGGACGTGACGCAGGACGTGCTGGATCGCATTTATAACGGCGCTTCCGTTCCGCAGGCGGGCGAGTAAGGGGGCGCGGCATGAAAAAGAGTGGGCAGGCGGAGTACCGTGCTCCGCTTTTTGACAGAATATTCAAACCCAGAACCATGACGCTGCCCAACGGGCACACCGTGCAGCGTCCCCGGTCGCGGCAGCCGCTGATCTGGCTGCTGCTCATTGCGGCCGTTGCTGCTTCCGTGGAGCTGACCGGCTTCGATCTTGGCATCATCGTGCGCCGCGGACATCAGTTCACCGTTATTCTGGAAAAAATCTTCCATCCCGATTTTTCCTATTTCGGCAAGGTGGTAGGGCCGCTGCTGGACACCATCAAAATGTCCCTGCTGGGTTCCGCGCTGGGCGCCACGCTGGCACTGCCTTTTGCGGTGCTGGCATCCACCAACGTGAACCGCAGCGGCGTAGCGGTTGCCGTGCTGCGTTTTCTGCTGAACATTGTGCGTACCCTGCCTACGCTGGTCATCGCCAAGTTTGCGGCGCTGCTGTTTGGGCTGGGCACCTTTGCGGGCACCGTGGCCATCACCGTCTTCACCTTCGGCGTGGTGTCCAAGATGATGTACGAGTCCATTGAAACCATCGATATGGGGGCGTTTGAAGCGCTGGAAAGCGCAGGCGCCAACAAGTTTCAGGCATTCTGGACGGCCTGCTTTCCGCAGATTCTGCCCACGTACCTGTCGGACTGCCTCTACAGTCTGGAAATGAACATCCGTGCGGCGGCCATTCTGGGTTATGTGGGCGCGGGCGGTCTGGGACTGCTCATTGACGAGCGCATCGGATGGCGCGATTATAACGGACTGGGCATGGTGCTGCTGGCGCTGTTTGTGGTGGTGCTGATCATTGAAAACACCAGTCAGTATCTGCGTAAGAAGCTGAGTTGAGGAGGCGGCGGCAATGAAGAAAGCATCGGTAAAAAGCCTGTCGGATCGTCCGCTGTCCATTCAGGAAACCTATGACGCGCGGCCGAGGCGCTGGTGGCTGTATACCCTGATCCTGCTGGTGGTGGTTGCTTTGCTGGGGTGGTCCGGCAGCAGCGTGGAGTACAAGGGGCTGGCGACCAAGGGCGCTGAGGTGGCCAAGGGCATTGGTTATGGCATCATTCACCCGGATACGGGGCTGCTGTTTGACCTGAGCAGCGAGGGCGTACCCTACCAGCTGCTGCAGACGGTGGCCATCGCCGTGCTGGGCACCCTGATCGGCGGTCTGCTGGCCATTCCATTCAGTTTTCTGGCATGTGACAAGATTGTGCCCAAGTGGCTGGCGTTCCTGTTCCGGGCGTTCATCCTGCTCATCCGCACCATTCCCAGCCTGGTCTGGGCGCTGGTGTGGATTCGCGTGACCGGCCCCAACGCCTTCTGCGGTGTGGTGACCCAGTCCATCTGCTCCATCGGCATGATTACAAAAATGTATATCAATGCCATTGAGGATCTGGATACCCGCATTTTAGAGTCGCTGGATGCGGCGGGGTGCACCGTTTTTCAGAAGATCCGCTACGGTATTCTGCCGCAGATCGTGCCCAACTTCATTTCGACTGTCATCTATCGGTTTGACATCAATGTGAAGGACGCAACGACGCTGGGCATTGTGGGCGCAGGCGGTATCGGCGCGCCGCTCATTCAGTGCATTTCCTCCTCCCGCTGGAGCATGGTCGGCGCATACCTGTTCGGTATGGTGGTGCTGATGCTGGTCATCGAGTTCTGCTCTACCCGCATCCGCCGCAAGCTGACGCAGGGTACCCGCTGAGGATCACTTTGGAGAAACGAACATCATGACGCGCAATTTTAGACTGCTGTTTACCTCTGACACCCATGGGTATCTTTATCCCACCGACTATACGGACGGCCGGGATAAGCCCATGGGGCTTTTTAAGCTGGCTGCGGCTTTCAAAAAAGACGGGAATACCCTGCTGCTGGATGGCGGCGACACCCTGCAGGGGTCGCCGTTTACCAACTACATGAACCGTCACCTGACCCGCCCGCATCCCATGGCGCAGGTGATGAACGCCATCGGGTATCAGTACGTGACGCTGGGCAACCACGATTTTAATAACGGCGTGGAAGCGCTGGAAGCGTACCTGACGGATCTGGACGCGGTATGCGTGTGCGCCAATATCCGGGATAAGGCGGGTCGGCTTCCCATCCGTCCCTACGCCGTTCATACGCTGCAGAATGGACTGCGGGTCGGCATTACAGGGGCGTGTACCCATTATGTCAAGGTGTGGGAAAACCCGGATACCCTTGCAAAACTGGAAATAGAGGAACCGCTGCCGGCGCTGAAACGGGCGCTTGACGCCATGCGGGGGCAGGCGGATATGACGGTATGCCTCTATCACGGCGGTTACGAGCGGGATCTGGAGACGGGGCGGCTGCTGACGGACAGCGCGGAAAATCAGGCGTGGGAACTGTGCGAACGGCTGAAGCCGGACGTGCTTCTGACCGGGCATCAGCATATGGCGGTGCCGGAAAAACGCATAAACGGCGTGCTGACCGCACAGCCGGCCTATCGGGCGGTTCACTTTGTACAGGTGGACGGGACGGAAAATGCGGGACGTGTGGAAGCGTCTTCCCGTCTGTGCCCGCCCGGGCAGACGGCGGAACCGGCGCTGTGCCGCCTCATGCGTCCTCTGGAAGAAAAGGTTCAGCGGTGGCTGGATACCCCTACGGGGCATCTGGACTGTGCGCTTGAGGTGGGCGATCATCTGGAAATGGCGGTGAACGGCAGCCTGCTTGCCAATTTTATCAATACGGTGCAGCTTTGGGCGTCCGGTGCACAGGTGTCTGCTACGGCACTGGGCAACGATGTAAAGGGGATGGGCTGCGAGGTGACCGTGCGGAATGTGGTGGCGGCGTATGTATACAGCAATACTCTGCTGGTGAAGGACATGACGGGCGCGCAGCTGAAGGCGTATATGGAGCGCTCGGCGGAGTATTTCGACCTGCGGGACGGGCAGATTGTTATCAGCGATGCTTTTTTGAAGCCGAAGGTGGAGCACTACAATTATGACTATTTTTCCGGTGTGGACTACACGTTTGATTTGAGCAGACCCCAAGGCGAACGGGTAACGGAAATGCGCATCAACGGGCGGAGCGTCGGCATGGACGACCGGGTGCAGGTGTGTGTGAACAACTACCGTGCTTCGGGCACGGGCGGCTATCCCATGGTTAAAGAAGCGCCTATGGTGCGGGAAATACAGACGGATGTAAGTGAACTGATCATTGATTACATGGAAAAGCACCCGAGTATCCGGGCGGATGTCCATCGGTATCTGACGGTCGTGAAAGGGAAAAAGGAGAAAAAATGATAAAAAAACCAAAGCCGCGCTGGTGGGATTACGCGGTAGGCGATCAGGCGTTTTATCGGGCGATTTTCGCCATTGTCATCCCGATCATTGTACAAAACAGCATTTCCGCGTTTGTCGGCCTGCTGGATAACGTGATGGTCGGTCAGCTGGGCACGGAGGAAATGTCCGGCGTGGCCGTGGCCAATCAGCTGATCTTTGTTTTCAACCTCTGCGTGTTCGGGGGCATTTCCGGCGCGAGCATTTTCTGCGCCCAGTTTTTTGGCGCGAAGGACTATGAAAGCATGCGCGCCTGCACCCGCTTTAAACTGTATACGGGGATCGTGCTGTTTCTGCTGTGCGCGGCGGTGTTTACCTGCCTGGGCACGCCGCTGATCTCCCTGTTTTTAAATGAAAAGGATTCCCCGGAAATGGTGGTGCGCACCCTGGCGGCAGGGGAGCAATACCTGAAGATCATGCTCGTCGGTCTGCTGCCGTCGGCGCTTTCTCAGGCCTACGCCTCCACCCTGCGGGATGCGGGAGAGACCCGGCTGGCCATGGGCGCCAGCCTGACAGCGGTAGGCACCAATATGCTGCTCAACTACGCGCTGATCTTCGGCCGGCTGGGCGCGCCTGCAATGGGCGTGGCCGGCGCGGCCATCGCAACCGTCGTGGCGCGCTATGTAGAACTGGCGATTATTCTTGTCTGTGTCCATCGGAACAGCGAAAAATACTTCTATATGAAAGGGCTGTATCGCACCCTTCGCGTACCGGCCGGTCTGGCGTGGCGCATTACCGTGCGCGGGCTGCCTCTGCTGATCAATGAAACGCTCTGGTCTTCAGGACTCAGCTTTCTGACCCAGCTGTACTCCGTGCGCGGGCTGCGGGTGGTGGCGGCGGTCAACATTGCCAGCACGGTGCACAATCTGTTTAACACGGCGGTATTGTCCCTTGGCCTGGCGGTGGCGGTGATGGTCGGTCAGGCACTGGGTGCGGGGGACAGCGTGCAGGCAAAAAAGACGGCTTGGCGCATGATGACCTTCAGCGCTGTGGCCAGTCTGGTCATGGAGGCGTTGCTGATGGTCGCATCGCCGTATATTCCCCTTCTGTATAATACGACATCGGATGTACGCACGCTGTCCGTTACGCTGATACGCATTCTGGCGATGACCATGCCAATCGGGGCATTCGCGAACTGCTGCTACTATATTCTTCGTTCAGGCGGAAAGACGATTGCCACTTTTTTGTTTGACTCCGTTCCAGTCTGGGCGCTGAACATTCCGCTGGTGTATGCGCTGGTGTATTTTACAAACGCGGATATCGTGTTCATTTACGCCATGGGACAGGCGGTGAACGTGATCAAGTGCATTGTCGGCATTATATTGGTCAAAAAAGGAATCTGGATCCACAATATGACCGTTGCGCCGGCAGAAAGCTGACGCCGTCGCCTGCTGAAGCATTCCATGCTCAAAAAAGCCTCCGGGCCGTGCGGCTCGGAGGCTTTGATATGGGCGCAGGTTTTTCTGAGGACGCGGGCTTACCGCTCGAACGGGGGCACGTTGCTGGAAAAGGTGAAATACCGGCTCTGGGCGTTGCGGACACGGTATTCCAGGGGCGAGCAGCCTTCATTGGCCTTGAACACCCGGCTGAAGTAGTGGATGCTCTGAAAACCGACCAGATAGGAGATCTCGCTGATGCTGGTATCCGTGTGCAGCAAAAGCTCCTTGGCTTTTTTCAGCCGGATGGAGGTAATGTAGCGGATCGGCGTGGTGCCGCATACTTCCTTCATGATGCTGATCAGGGTGGTTTTGTTCACGCCGGCCATGTCCGTCAGCTCCTCCAGCGCGATGGGGCGGTGGAAATTGTTGTCAATGTACTGCAGAATGGCACCGATTTCCACGCCGCGGTAATTTTTGACGGGCATCACGTCCTGCTCCATGCAGGGCGGCGGGGTATTGCCTGTTTTTTCCCGGGCAAGGTGAATAATCATTTCGGTCAGATAGCAGTTGACCATGTCGAAGTAGCCCAACTGCTGGCGCGCGCTTTCCTCGATCAGCTTGCCGAAGTGGCGGGAGAAACGGGGAAAATCCTTGCATGCAATCACATTGTCCATCCCGGACAGCAATTGAGTCATGGAGGGATCGCCTACCAGAAACTTTACGTCAAAAAGTGAAAGGGGTTCGCGGCCGGTTTTGTCCTGATGGATGGCGTGCCGCTGGCCGGGACGAAAAAGATAAACGGTGCCGGCGGAGATTCGGGAGGGTGTATCTTCCACAAAAACGGTGCCGCTGCCGCTGATGATGCCGATCAACTGGAAATAGTTGTGGCTGTGCATCTCGTTTTCCCAGTTTTGCTTGTACTTGCCGCACCACAGAATAGAACAGCTGTTCATGTCAATCCTCCGTGTATTCAGGCGATGCTACGCATGCAAATCTATCATAGTGCAAATAGCGTCAAAAATCAAGCCGTTTTGTAAAATAAACGAACAAAGCGCAATAAAAGTTGAAGATTATTTAAAGACAAAACAGGCATATGCCTCTATAATAAAGCTGGTTCAAAAACATACGAATAGGAGTAAACGACGTATGAAAATTGCTTTGCTTTTAGGGGATGCCCTTCGGAAAACACTGTTCAGCGAAAAGTCCATGAAACGGCTGCAGGCGATGGGGGACGTGGTGGTAAACCCCCATGATGAAATGACCAAGGAAATCGTGATGGACGTGATCCGGGACGCGGACGTGGCCGTGACCAGCTGGGGCGTGCCGCAGCTGGACAAGGACATTCTGGACTGCGCACCCAACCTGCGTTTTGTGGCGCATGCGGCGGGCAGCGTAAAGGGCATTGTCAGTGATGAAATGTTCGCCCGCGGTATCCGCATCATCAGCAGCGCCCGCATTCTGTCCATGGGCGTGTCCGAAACGGCGCTGGGTCTGACCATCTGCGCACTGAAGAACGTGTTTGCCTTCAACAATGAGCTGCATCAGGGCGGCTGGGTGAAGGACTACAATGTGATTACGGAACTGTTCGACATCACCATCGGCGTGGTAGGCTGCGGCTTTGCGGGTTCGCATTACATTGAACTGCTGCAGGCCTTCGGCGTGGACGTGCTGGCGTATGATCCCCTGCTCAGCGAAGAAGCCATTGCGAAAATGGGGGCGAAGAAGGCGACGCTGGACGAGGTGCTCCGGCAGAGCGACCTTGTTTCGCTGCATGCGCCCTCGCTGGACAGCACCCGTCATATGATCAACCGGGATACGCTGGCCATGATGAAGGACGGCGCTGTGCTGATCAATACGGCGCGCGGCGCGCTGGTGGATGAGGCGGCGCTGTGCGAAGCGCTCAAAAGCGGCAAGCTGAAGTACGCCTGTCTGGATGTATACGATCCCGAACCGCCGACGGAGGACAGCGAACTGCGCAAATTGCCCAACTGCATCATGACCCCCCATCTGGCGGGGCAGGCCAACAATGGCAAACTGAAGATCGGCAGCCATGTGGCGGATGAAATCTCCCGCTTCCAGAAAGGAGAGGCGCTCATTTCCGAGGTGACGCAGGAAATGCTGGCGACCATTGCCTGATCATGCGTATCACGCAGGCAAGCGCGCATCTGACGCGTGAAAAACTGGCCGCGCCCTTCGGTTTTAAGGGCAGTACGCTGACCGAACTGTGGCAGGTGGCCGTTCTGCTGGAAACGGACGCGGGCGTCTCCGGCGGCGGGGTAGGGGTGCAGAGCGTTCTCTGGTCTGACCCGGATACCTTTGCCGCCTTCGGCGAGGAAGAAAGCAACCGCCGTATGCTGACGGTGACGGAACGTGCGCTGGATATGCTCAGGGGCATGGAGGTGACGACCCCGCCGGAGATGACCGGTCGTCTGGCGGAGGCGCTTTTGCCCGAAGCGGCGCGCCTGACAGGCCGCGGGGAAGTGCCGCCGACCTTTGTACTCAACGCGCTGGTCGGCGCGGACTTTGCGCTCTGGCAGCTGTGGGACAGGGAGCGGGGTGACGGTACCTTTGACGGGATCATCCGTGCCTTCTGTCCTGAACTGGCGGCGGTGAGGCAAAACGCGCTGGGGGTCATTCCGCTTCTCAGCTATTTTTCGCCGGATGAACAGATCATCCGTCTGCTGGACGACGGCGCGGCGCTGCTGAAGATCAAAATCGGCCAAAGTGCGTCGTCTCCGCAGGAAATGGTGGAAAAGGATCTGGCGCGGCTGGCGCACATTCACGCGCTGGCCGGGGCGCGCTGTACGTCCTATACCGACTGCGGGCACCCTGTTTACTATCTGGATGCCAACGGTCGTTACCCGAATCGGGAGACGCTGGAGGCTTTTCTGGATGGAGCTGCCCGTATCGGCGCGCTGGACAGAATCATTCTGCTGGAAGAACCCTTTGCACCCGGTTCGGAAACGGACGTGCGGGGGCTGCCTGTCCGCGTGACGGGGGATGAAAGCGCCCACAGCGCACAGGACGTGGCACGGCTGACGGGAAAAATGGGGTATGGCGCCATCGCGCTCAAGCCCATTGCAAAAACACTTTCCGTGTCCCTTGAAATGGCGCGGCAGGCCATGCGGAACGGCGCCGTCTGCTTCTGCGCGGATCTGACCGTGCCGCCTGTGATGCTGGACTGGAACATGTCCATGGCCTCCAGACTGCCCCTTCTCCCCGGCATGAAGGTCGGCGTGGTGGAAAGCAACGGGTCCCAGAACTACCCGGAATGGAAGCGTCTGGACGGTTTGTGCCCCGTGCCGGACGCGCCGTGGCGCACCCCGGAAGCAGGCGTCTTTCATCTGGGTGAACGGTTCTTTTCAGACAGCGGGATTCTGCGGATTCCGGACGCCTATTTCCCCGACCATAGCCCGTGAAAAAGGGGAGGCCGGGGAAACATCGCGGCATATAAAAATGCAACTTGTCCGGAATAAAGTGACGGCGGACTGCGGAATATCGGGCAGATATTGAAAAATCGGCAAAAGATGGATCGATGCGGACAATTGACATTTATTGCATAAAAATCGACAAAACGTCTGCATGCTCTATCAAAAATACAAAAATCAGTTCAAAAAATGTATTGACAAAATGGGAAAAGTGACGTAACATACATGCGAGGTCTGTTTCGTCAATATTTTAAAAGGAGGAACCAAAAATGAAAAAGACCCTCAGTATCCTGCTGGTGCTGGCGATGGTGCTTTCTCTGGGCCTGGGCCTGGTGAGCGCTTCCGCCGAAGAAAAGACCAAGGTGGTCGTGTGGACCTTTGCGGCCGAAGATCAGGAAGAAACTTCCACCTTCGCCCGTCTGAAGAAGTGGGCTGAAGATTTCACCGCCGGCAACGACAAGATCGAAGTCGTGGTGGAAGGCTCCAAGAACGCGCAGGTGCTTCTGACCGCCCTGACCGGCAATGAAGGCCCCGACATTTTCCAGAACTACTGGAACAATGCTCCCGCTTGGGCGGAAAAGGGCGCTCTGCTGGATCTGACCGAGTACGTGAACAACGCCCCCGAAAGCTGGGACAAGGCTGACTTCCTGGATGCCTCCTGGGGTCTGTGCACCTACAACGATCATATCTACTTCATCCCCTACACCTATTCTTCTTCCTTTATCTTCTATGATAAGGACGTCCTGAAGGAAGCGGGCTACGATGAGTTCCCCAAGACCCTGGACGAAATGATCGAGCTGGCCGACAAGCTGGTCGTCGTCGGCGAAGATGGCAAGATCGAGCGCATGGGCATTCTGCCTGACGTGCCGTGGCTGGAGACCGTTATGTGGCCCGTGGCCTTCAACGCTCCCTACACCAGCGAAGACGGCAAGACCATCACCTTCAACGATCCCACCATGGTGAAGGCCTATCAGTGGCAGGCTGACATCTATGCCAAGTATGGCTATGACAACGTGAAGAACTTCGTCGAGAGCTTCGGCAACGATGCGCAGGATCCTCTGTTCGCCGGCAAGCTGGTCATGCGTTGGCGCGCTGACAGCGCGATCCCCAACATGATCAAGTACGGCAAGGAAACCGGCACCAACGTGGGCATGGCCTTCATGCCTGCTGCTGAGGACGGCAACGCCTACGGCATGCTGACCTGCGCGGTGTGGGGCGTGAACGCCCACACCAAGAACGTGGACGCCACCATCGAAGTGCTCTACAGCCTGACCGGCAAGGAGAACATGCAGTGGCTGGCCAACGGTCAGTTCAACAACGGTACCTTCATGCCCCGCGTGAGCGCGCTGAACTACGTCATCGACGGTGAATTCGAAGACATGGCCAAGGAATGCGCCACCATGCTGCGCGACGGTCAGTTCCGTCATTTCCCCATGAGCTCCTACATCGGTGAATATCTGGCTGCCATCAACACCCAGATGACCGAAGCTCTGGCCGGCTACATCACCGTGGAAGAAGGCTGCCAGAACGTGGTGGACGAAATTCAGCCCATCGCGGACGCTGCCAACGCCCAGTAATCCTGAACCGTTTCTCGGATAGAAACACCTGGGGGGAAGTACTGCAACCCAGTGCTTCCCCCTTTCCTGTATGTATTTCTCAATCCGCCTTACTTCCGAATTGAAAGAGAGGGGTCAACGTGGCAGAGACGCTTGCGACCCGTAAGCCCATTGCGAAAAGGGGCAAGACCAAGCAGGAAAAGCGGTTTATCCGGTTGGGACTTCTGTTTACCCTGCCGTGGATCATCGGCTTTCTGCTGTTTTCGATTTATCCCATTTGTTCCGCAATTTACTACAGCCTGACGGATTACAACGTTTTTCAGGCGCCCAACTTCATCGGCCTGAAGAACTACACCGACCTGTTCCATAACAAGTATTTCCCGACCTGCGTCGGCAATACCCTTTACATTGCGTTTCTCGGGCTGCCGCTGGGTCTGATTGTCGCCCTGCTGCTGGCCTTGCTGCTGGCTCATGAAATGAAGGGCATGGCGATTTTCCGCACCATTTACTATCTGCCTACCGTGGTGCCCGTGGTGGCCAGCGCCATGCTGTTCGTCTGGGTGCTCAACGGCGATTACGGTCTGCTGAACGTTGCGCTGCGCAGCATCGGCATCAAGGGACCAAACTGGCTGTCCAACCCTGCGACCACCAAACTGTCCTTGATTTTGATGGATACCTGGCGCTGCGGCCAGACGACCATCATCTTCCTCTCCGCACTGAAAGCGGTGCCCAAGAGCTTCTATGAGGCGGCCGAGCTGGACGGCGCGGGCCCCTGCCGCCGTTTCTTCAGCATCACGCTGCCTTACATTGGCCCCACGATTGAGTTCAACCTCATTATGGGTCTGATCTCTTCCTTCCAGTACTTCACGCAGGCGTACGTGTTCTCCAGCGTGACCGGTATCGGCTCGGGTTATCAGACCATCGGCGGCGGCCCCCGCAACTCCCTGCTGTTCTATTCGCTGGAATTGTACCGTCAGGCGTTCAGCTATCTGAAGATGGGTTACGCCTGCGCGATGGCGATTGTGCTGTTTATCATCGTGCTGATCGTTTCCATGGCCGTCATGTGGATGATGGAACGCAAGATCAGCTACGACGTAGAATAAGGAAAGGAGAGAGAAACCATGGCAAGCGTTGTGTCTTCCGCAAAGGTACGCAAATATGCCGGCAAGGCGTTTACCGTTATTCTGCTGGTGTTTTTCGCCGTTGTGTTCTTTATGCCCTTCCTTTGGATGTTCTCCACGTCCATCAAGCCGGATAATCAGGTGTTCCTCAATCCGCCGGTGTGGATTCCCGACCCGGTGCTCTGGAGCAACTATCCCGAGGTGTTTGAGCGTATCCCCATGTGGACGTATGTAAAGAACACCTTTGTCACCTCCATTCTGCCGGTGATCGGCTCTCTGCTGTCCGCGCCCATCGTGGCCTACGGTCTGACGAAGATCCCGTGGAGGGGGCCGAAGTTCATTTTCCCCATCATTCTGGCGACCATGATGATCCCCTGGCAGGTGACGCAGATTCCGCTGTACCTCACCTGGTCCAACCTCGGCTTTGTCAATACCTTCGTCCCGCTGGTGCTGCCTGCCTTCTTCGGATCGGCGTATTACATTTATCTGATGCGTCAGTTCGTCAAGTCTCTGCCGGACAGCGTCATCGAAGCGTCCCGTATTGACGGCGCAGGCGAGATCACCATTCTGGCTCGCGTGGTTTATCCTATGTGTAAGCCGGTGCTGACCACCATCGCCATTCTGGTGTTCATCGGTCACTGGAACGACCTGAACGGCCCGCTGCTTTACCTGCAGAACGGCTCCAAGTACACCCTGTCCATCGGTCTTCAGATCTTCCTGTCCGATGCGAATCAGGAATGGAACCTGCTCATGGCGGCCAGCGTACTGTTCACTGCGCCTCTGATCATCATCTTCTTCATTGCGCAGAAGCAGTTTATCAGCGGTATTTCCACGACCTCCGGTTTGAAGTAAGCGAAGTAAGGAAAAACGGCGCGGCTTGTCCGCGTCGTTTTTTTTGTTGCCTGTTTCTTTTCAAAAGAAGCGATTTTTGCTATAATACTTTTGCGGCTGAGCCGTGAAAAACAAAGGAAAGCGAACAACAGACCATGCGAATGCGGAATAAAAAATGGGCGCGGCCGGAGCTGGCGGCCTGCCCTTACTTTGTGGATGACCCTGAAAGCGTGCGGGGGAAATGGCAGGAGCAATTTGCCCGGCCGCAGCCCTTGCATGTGGAGCTGGGCTGCGGAAAATGCGTTTCCACGGCGCAGATGGCGCTGGACAACCCGGACGTCAATTTTCTGGCGGTGGATCTGGTGTGCAGCGTGCTGGGGGTGGGCAGGCGCAACATCGAGGCTGCTTACGCCGGACGGACGGTGGATAACCTTGTATTGACCCATTTTGACATTATGTGGATCGAGAAATACTTGGCGCCGGAAGATCGGGCGGATCGGATCATCATTTCCTTCTGCAACCCGTGGAATCAGAAAAGCAGTCAGGCCAAACGCCGCCTGACCCATCCCAGACAGCTGATGCAGTATCGCGCGTTTCTGCGTCCGGGCGGGGAAATCCATTTCAAAACGGATGACGACAACCTTTTCCGTGTATCCCGTACGTATCTGCGTACGTGCGGTTTTGAGGAGATCTACTGCACGGAGGATCTGCACGGGGATCAGGAGGCGCTGAGCCGGTTTTCGCACTATGAAAGCGAGCACGAGAAGCGCTACGCGGCGGAGGGGGTACCCATCAAGTTTCTGGCAGCGCGCATGACGAGGCTTCCGCCGGAGGCGGACGAGCCGTCTGCCTAAGGAAAACGCACGGAGAACGCGTTACAACAGGCCTTCGGGCAGCGCTGCCAGCATGGACGCATCCCCGGGGCATAGGGGGTACCGGGCGGCTTCTGCACGGGTGACCCATGCAAAAGCAGCGTGCTCTTTGCGGGTCAGTTCGCCCGATTGAATTTCGCACAGGAAAAAGGTCAGGTGAATGACGCCGCCGGGCGCCGCATGGGTCGCTTCGGCCAGTACGGCCGTCGGTTCGACGACGATGCCCAGCTCTTCCATACATTCACGACGGATGCATTCCGGCAGGGTCTCGCCCTGCTCCTGCTTGCCGCCGGGAAACTCCCACAGCAGCCCGTTGCTTTTTCCAGCGGGACGCTGACAAAGGAGAAAACGCGCGCCGCTGCGGATGACGGCGGCAGTAACTTCCAGCATGCAATACCTCCCATAATCAAGACAGAAAGCGTTTAAAACATGGAACAGGCAACTTTTTTTGAAACCGATGCGGCGCAGCCTCTGGCGGCGCGTCTGCGCCCGGATACTCTGGATGAATTTGTGGGACAGGAGCACCTGATCGGTCAGGGAAAGGTGCTCCGGCGGCTTATTGAGGAGGATCGGGTTTGCTCCATGATCTTCTGGGGGCCGCCCGGGGTCGGCAAAACAAGCCTTGCGCACATCATTGCCCGCAGTACCCGTGCGAAATTCATCGATTTTTCTGCCGTTACCAGCGGCATTCGGGAGATACGCGGGGTCATGGAGGAAGCGGAGCAGAACCGTCGGTTCGGCGAGAAAACGCTGGTGTTCGTGGATGAAATCCACCGGTTCAATAAGGCGCAGCAGGATGCATTTCTGCCTTTTGTGGAAAAGGGCAGCATTATTCTCATCGGCGCAACGACGGAGAACCCTTCCTTCGAGGTGAACGGCGCGCTGCTTTCCCGCTGCAAGGTGTTCGTATTGCAGCCCCTGTCGCAGACGGACATTGAAACCCTCCTCCGGCATGCGCTGGAAAGCAGAAAGGGCTTTGGCGGGCAGAAGATCCGCTTCGAGGAAGGAATGCTGTCGTCCATTGCCGCGTTTGCCAATGGCGACGCGCGGACGGCGCTGTCCACCTTGGAAATGGCTGTTCTCAACGGAGACATACGGAACGGTGAAACCGTGGTGCGCCCGGAGACGCTGGCGCAGTGTCTGTCGAAAAAGTCGCTGCTCTACGATAAAAGCGGGGAGGAGCACTACAATCTGATTTCTGCGCTGCATAAATCGATGCGCAATTCCGACCCGGACGCGGCGGTTTACTGGCTGGCGCGCATGCTGGAAGCGGGGGAGGATCCGCTCTACGTCGCCCGAAGGGTGACGCGGTTCGCCAGCGAGGATATCGGGCTGGCGGATCCCCGGGCGCTGGAAACCGCGGTCGCGGCCTATCAGGCCTGCCACCTGATCGGCATGCCTGAGTGCAGCGTTCATCTGACGCAGGCCGTGGTGTACATGGCGATGGCGCCGAAATCCAATGCATTGTATACCGCCTATGAGGCCGCCCGTCAGGACGCGCTGCAGCAGTTGTCCGAGCCGGTGCCGATGCATTTGCGCAATGCGCCTACACGGCTCATGCGGGAGCTGAAGTATGGCGAAGGGTATGTGTATGCCCACGATACGCCGGATAAGCTGTCAGCGATGCAGTGTCTGCCGGACAATTTGAAGGATCGCGCTTATTACCAGCCCACGCGGGAGGGACTGGAAGGACGGTATCAGGATCGTCTGGCGGAGATCAAGCGCTGGAAGGCCGCGCACCAGACGAAAGACTGAAAAGAGAAAACAGGCGGAAACAAAACGGAGCAGGGACGCAAAGGCGGGTGAGAGCCGGTGATGCCTTGTCTGCGCTGACGCATTTTCCGAAAATAAGGACGCAGGCGCGGCGGCATATGCCTGATTTATGCCCGTACCCGCAATTCCCAGAAAGCGACCGCGCTGGCGGCGGCGACGTTCACGGAGTCCGCTCCGTGATGCATCGGAATGATGACGGTGTGATCGCAGCAGCAGAGGGTGCCCTCCCTCAAACCGTTGCCCTCCGAGCCGAGCAGCAGCGCCAGTTTAGCGGCGGACGCCAGCTGCGGGTCGTCGATGGGAAGCGCATCCGGCCGCAGGGCCAACGCGGCCGTTTCAAACCCGTCCTGCTTCAGGGCGGTCATGACGCCCGAAGGCCACGCTGTCTGCGGGCAATACGCCCATGGCACCTGAAAGACCGTGCCCATGCTGACGCGCACTGCCCGACGGTGAAAGGGGTCACAGCAGGAAGGGGACAGGAGCAGACCGTCCATACCCAGCGCGGCGGCGT
The DNA here is from genome assembly GCA_934662505.1 of uncultured Clostridia bacterium. Lineage (GTDB taxonomy): Bacteria > Bacillota > Clostridia > Christensenellales > Aristaeellaceae > SVGT01. Next base: position 138,506 of record CAKUKE010000002.1, read on the forward strand.
TGCGGAAGATGGCGCCGATGTTGGCGGCGTCCGTTACATTTTCCAGTATCGCCAGACGGCGGGAAGGGCGGCATACGCTTTCCGCCGTGACGGGAGCGGGGCGCTGCAGTGCACACAGAATGCCGCGGGTGAGGGGGAAGCCGGCAATGCGGTTCAAAAAATCCGTATCGCCGGTGTACACGGTGCATTTGCCGCAGCGCGCAAGAAGCGGGGCGGCCTTGCCGGTGATGTGTCTGCGCTCCATCAGAAAAGACAGGGGTATAAGCCCCGCGTCCAGCGCGTGGCCGATGACTTTGGTTCCTTCGGCGATCAGGAGACCTTTTTCGGGCTCCAGACGGCTGCGAAGCTGGGCGTCCGTCAGATGAAAGTAAGGCAGAACGCCGGGTGCAGCCGGATCGTTCAGTTCCACAACGTGTATCATTCCAATAACCTCATGTGACAGGCAGGATGAAATGTATCCGGGAGGACTACGCATCCCAGCGACAGGCATTCAAATTGACCTGCCCGTTATCCAGAAAGGAGACGCCTTCCTCCAACAGCAGAAATGCCTGCTCCGGCCAGCCGGGCGCCGTCCGTCCGCAGTGATTTACCACCCGGTGGCAGGGGTAATCCCCATAGCGGTCGGCCTCCCGCAGCACCCGTCCTACCAGCCGCGCGTTTTTCTCCCGGCCGATCAGCCGGGCGATCTGGCCGTAGGTGGCCACCTTCCCGGACGGTATTTCGCTCACGACAGACAGAATTTCATATATGACGCGTTCATCCATGGGTTACAGTGCCGCGCTTCTGCGCGGCACAAACAGACCGCTCATATCCGCGCCCTCCAGTTGGAGAAGGGACATTTTCTTTTGCAGCCCGCCTGCGTAGCCGGTCAGACTGCCACTCTTGCCGACGACCCGGTGACAGGGAACGATCAAAGAGATCGGATTGCGCCCAACGGTGCCGCCAACGGCCTGGGCGCACATGGGCGCGCCGCCCATTTTTTCCGAAACCTGTTTTGTCAGCGCACCGTAGGTAGTGGTGCTGCCGTAGGGAATGGCAAGCATCAGCGACCAGACCAGCTGCTGAAAGGGGGTGCCCTGCAGATGGAGTGCAGGGGTAAAATCGGGCTGGCGGCCGGCAAAATAGGCGTCAAGCCACGCACGGGTCTGGGCGAGGTGCGGCGTTTCCCGCTGCTCCCGGTTCCTTTCCAGCCCCTGTGCAAAGTATTTGGCGCCTTCAAACCACAGCCCGGTTACGCCCTGATGGTCAGCAGCCATCAGCACGCCGCCGAGGGGGGATTGGTAATGTTGAAAATAGTGCATAAACGGCTGCTTTCTGCTTGTTTCAAGCGGACGAAAGAATAAAAAAAGACCGGAAAGCCTGTGCTTCCCGGTCTTTTACTGTTACTGCTGATTGCGGAACTTGGCGAAGCACTCGCGGCAGTACACGGGCCGATCCCCACGGGGCTGGAAGGGCACCTGCGTGGTGCAGCCGCAGCCGTCGCAGATCACTTCATACATCTGGCGCTCGCCACGGTTGCCGCCATTGTTGGCACGACGGGCAGCACGGCAGGCGGGGCAGCGGCTGGGCTCATTCTGGAAGCCCTTTTCGGCGTAGAAAGCCTGTTCGGAAGCGGTGAAGGTGAATTCCTGACCGCATTCACGGCAGGTCAGCGTTTTGTCCTGATACATATCTCAGAACCTCCTTAAAATATTGGCCAAACCATTGGGAACCCGTGTAGGATGTTTCCGTGGCTCGACCCCTCGCCGAAGCGAAGTACAAAACCTGGAGGAACACCTGAGATACTCCTAAAGTTTGGTTTACAAGTACAGTATAGCACATTTCTCCGGGTTTGGAAAGCCTTTTTTCAAAATAAAATACCCGCAAAAATCTTTACAAAATAAGAAAAGTATGATATGATAAATTTATAGCCAATTCATACAAATCGTATCATGAGAGGTTGGTGTACATGGATTTATCCGCTCTTGGAAAACGCATTCGACGGGCACGCAAACAGGCCAAACTGACGCAGATGGAATTGGCCGCGGCAGCCGGCATTTCCTACTCCTTTCTGGGCAACATTGAGCGCGGCAGAAGCATGCCGGGCATTGAGACGCTGGTTTCCATCGCCAATGCCCTCCAGTGCGATGTGAACTCACTGCTGATCGACAGTCTGACCGCCATGAATGCGCCGCTTGAGATGGACAAATCGGAATATCTGCGCATGTTTTTCAGCGAACCGACCCTGACGCTGGATGACTCCACCATGCTTTGACACCGTCGGGGCGGGCATGTATTCATGCCTTGTCATGCGCTCAGCAGCTGCGCAATCGTAAATTCTCGCCCGCGCGCTTGCCGCCGGGCGATTTATTTGTTATAATATGTTATATGCTCCGGCAGAGGATGCCCGGACAAAGGAAACGAGGGAGAAAAAGACGATGAGACGGATGCTCGCGCTGCTTTTGACGGTCGCTTTGCTGATCGGTGTACTGCCGGTCGTATATGCCGAAAATACGGTGCTGCACGGCTACGCTGCCGCCAGACAGTATGAATATGTCACCTTTGGCACCTATCCGACGTATGCCGATGGAATGGAGGCGCCTATCCTGTGGCGGGTGCTTTCTGCGGATGGGGATACGGCCTACCTTTTGACGGAATACATTCTGGAGGCCAAGCAGCTGCATTATGATTATCGGGCGTATGAAAGCTGGGAGACCTCGGACTTGTACGTCTATCTGAACGATACGTTCAAAAACCGGGCGTTCACGCCGGCCGAGCAGGCGGCGCTTGTGAACCGTACGGAGGACGGTGCGCTGGTAACGCTCATTAACGCGGAAGAAATGAAATCGTCCGAGCTGGGCTTTACGGGCAACGATGCGCGCCTGTGCGAGAGCACGGAGTACGCCAAGTCCACAGGACTCTACATTTACAGCAAGGGGCACAAATACAGCCCCTGGTGGTCCCGTACCCGTTCGACGGATAATAAGGATCAGCAGCGCCGGGTCATGGACGAGGGTCATACGGGGCGCATTGCGGTAACGGCGAAGGATCTGGGGATGCGCCCGGCCGTGAACATTGACCTGAGCAAGGTGAAAATCGTATCGGGCAGCGGTACCGTGAGCGATCCGTATGTGCTGGAATCCACGGCTTCCGTTGCGGCGGATCTGACGACCGTTGCGCCGACGATGGTTCCCGTATCTGCGGAAGAAACGGCTGCGCCTGATGCGACCGATGAGGAAAACGGCGACGTGCCGCCCATTTCCGACCCGCAGGACGGGGACGATGGGACGACGGTGACGGACGGGTCTGCGGACGCCCCTGCCTTTTCAGACGGCGATGGGGGTGGAACGCAGGAAACGGCTGATGCTGTGGAAGAAGGCGACGCCGGCAGCAAAACGGCGGCGTCAGCCGGTTCGCCCCTGTTTCCCGAATTGACGGCGGATGGCTTTCTGCCGGAAAATGAAAAGGAATTTGTTTATAAAGATGAAGAGGAAGGGGTTTGGCTGTATGCGTCCCAGACCCTTCGGGTGGAAATTCACCGCCGGTCTTCCGAAAAGCCCCTGCTTCGCTGGTACGAGGCGGAAATTTTCTGCAAGCCCGAGAGCGACATGTTCCGCATGTATGCGCTCAACGAGGAAAAGTATACCAAGCCCAATGTAGAGGCGCTTCCCAGCGAAATTGCCCGGCAGCATCAGCTGGTGTTCGCTACCACGGGCGATTTCTTCCTGTACCGGGTCGGCCGCCGCATGGAGGAGTCCGGTTACCGGGTGGGGACGATCGTTCGGAACGGCAGCCTTCTTTATGATTTGCCCCGTAATGCGGACAGCACGATTTATCCGCCCCTTGACCTGATGGCCATTTATCCTGACGGTTCCATGACGTTCCATGAGAACGGGACGGTTTCTGGCGAGCAGCTGGTGCAGGACGGTGCGCGGGATGTGCTGGCCTTTGGCCCCATTCTGGTGGACGAATATCAAGTGCCGACGGCGCGCGTATCCGGCTACGGTACGACCGAGCAGCCCCGTTCCGCATTTGGCTATGTTGCGCCCGGCCATTACTACAGCCTGATGCTGGAGGGAAGGCTTAAAAGCAAGAAGATTAGCGTAGGCGCTACCTGCCTTTGGGTGGCGGAGCAGATGCAGCGGCTGGGCTGCCGCTATGCCATCAATCTGGATGGCGGGCAGACGTCCTGCATGTTCTTCATGGGCGAGCGGATCAACACCATCGGCACCTACGACGGCAAAAGCACCAATGTGGAGCGCAAACAGAATGAACTGCTGGGGATCGGGACTTCCGAAGCAATCGGTCAGTGACCTGAAACGGGAAGTAGATCGCGCACACGGTTGAAAGCAAAATGAAAAAAGCGGCGTGTAACCGTCGCTTTTTTTGATGGGTGTGGAATTGCTTCCATGAAACAGGCGTTACGGAGAAGAAGGTATTCTATCGGCAATGGGACGGATGAAAAGCGGCATTTTCCGGAAAAACGTCATGCCACGGTGATGCACTTGCAGGGACACAGCTCTGCGCATTTTCCGCAGCGCACGCACTTTTCCGGCAGGATATGCGCGCAGCCGTTTTCTACGATAATCGCGTCGTACTCGCAGTTCTTTTTGCAGCGTCCGCAGCCGATGCAGGCATCCATGCAGACTTCACGGGCGGTGCGCGCCACATCGGTGTTGCGGCAGCGAACCATGACGCTTTGGGAGGCAGGGAAAAGGCGAATGACGTGTCGGGGACATACGTCCACACATACGCCGCAGCCGGTACACAGCGCTTCATCAATATGCGCGATACCGTCCTGCATGGAGATGGCGTGAAAAACGCACCGATCCATACAGTCGCCCATGCCGATGCAGGCGAACCGACAGCTTTTGGGGCCGCCTGCAATTTCGGATGCTACCAGGCAGCTGGCATAACCGTCGTAGCGGTACCGTTCTTTGGCAACGCCCGAAATGCCCTGACAGAGGACGCGGGCAGTCACAGGCTCCTTTGCTTCGGTGCTGACGCCCAGAACAGCCGCCATTTTGGCTGCGCCCGCCGGGCCTGCCGGCGCACATTTTTCAGGAGCCGCCTCACCGTCCACAACGGCCTGCGCAAAGGCGTCGCACCCGGCGTAGCCGCAGGCACCGCAGTTTGCACCGCCGAGGCAGGCGCGTATTTCCGCCAGCCGGGGGTCAGCGTCGACGTGGAATTTTTTATCGGCATAGTGAAGCAGAAGTCCCAGCAGGAGCCCCAGCATGCCAAGCGCCAGCACGGCGTATACGATCGTCATGTTCAGCCCTCCTTCAAACCATGCCGCTGAAGCCCATAAAGGCGATGGCCATCAGCCCCGCGGTGACCAGACTGATGGGGAAGCCCTTCATGCATTCGGGTATCTTGCTGCTCTCCAGCCGCTCTCTCACGCCGGCCATGAGCACAATGGCCAGCAGAAAACCGAGGGCGCTGAAGGTGCCGCTCAGAACGCTGTAGAGCATGTTGTAGCGGTTTGTTACATTCAGCGTGGCCACGCCCAGCACGGCGCAGTTGGTTGTGATCAGCGGCAGGTAAATGCCCAGCGCGCTGTAAATGCCGGGGCTGTTTTTCCGCAGGAACATTTCAACAAACTGTACAAGGGCGGCGATGACCAGAATGAAGGCGATGGTCTGCATGTAGACAAGCCCCAGCGGAACCAGCAGCCAGTGGTAAACCATGTAGCTGAACAGGGAGGCGATGGTCATGACGAAGGTAACGGCCAGCCCCATGCTGGCGGCGGTAGAAACCTTGCCTGAAACGCCCAGAAAGGGACAGCAGCCGAGGAACTTTGAAAAAATGAAATTGTTGGTCAGTACGCAGCTGACAAAAAACAAAAGAACATTCATGCATTTTCCTCCTTTGCCAGCCGTGCCCGCCGGCGGCCTACGGCGTTGATAACGCCCAGCGTCAGACCGAAGGTGAGGAACCCGCCGGAAGCCAGCACCACGATCAGCATGGGCTGGTATCCACTGCCCAGAAGGTTCAGACCGAACAGTGCGCCCGCACCGATCAGTTCGCGGATGGCGCCGATCAGCGTCAGCGCCAGCGTAAAGCCCAGCCCCATGCCCAGTCCGTCCACGGCGCTGTCCAGCACAGGATTTTTGCTGGCAAAGGCCTCAGCACGCGCCAGAATGATGCAGTTGACTACAATCAGCGGGATGAAAATGCCGAGACTTTCATACAGCGCGGGCAGGAACGCCTGCATCAGCATCTGCACCACGGTCACAAAAGCGGCGATGATGACGATGAAACAGGGGATGCGCACCTTGTCTGGAATGAAGCGGCGCAGCATGGAAATGACCATGTTGGAGAAAACGAGGACAAAAGTGGCTGCCAGTCCCATGCCCAGCGCGTTGAAGGCGCTGGTGGTGACGGCCAGCGTGGGGCAGGTGCCCAGCACCAGCCGGAAGGTGGGGTTTTCCTGAACGATTCCGTTGCAAAAAATGCGGCGAAGGTTCCGTTCCCGGTCAGCCATGGCGCTTTCCCTCCTTTTGAACGGCACCGTGTCCGTAGATGCGACGGGGCATCATGCGGTCAAGCAGCGGCGTGAGAATGTTCATCAGCAAAATGGCGTAGGTGACCCCTTCCGGGTAAGCGCCGAAGGCACGGATGAGGATGGTCATGACGCCAATTCCCACGGCATACAGGGTCTGGGGCAGCGGATGCATGGGACTGGTAGTGTAATCCGTCGCCATAAAGACCGCGCCAAAGAGCAGGCCGCCGGACAGCACGGCAGAAAGGGGATCCATTTTGAGCGCCCAGGCGGTCACAAAGGCGCTCAGGATGGTGACGGTCGGGATGCGCCAGGAGACCGTTCCGGTAAGCAGCAGAAAAACAAAGCCGACCAGCACGGCAATCTTGCAGGTCTCGCCGATGGCGCCCGGCGTCTGACCGAGCAGCAGTTGCATGGCGGTATATCCGCCGGTAGCAAGGGGCGTGGCGCTTGCAACGGCGTCCGTCGCTGGGAAAACGGCGGGGGCAAGGTGTGTGGTCATCAGCGCCGGCCAGGATGCCAGCAGCACGGCCCGAGCCGTGAGGGCAGGGTTCAGGAAATTGTCGCCGATGCCGCCGAACAGCTGCTTGACGATGATGATGGCGAACACGCTGCCTGCGGCTACCGTCCACAACGGCACTGCCGGGGTGACGCACAGCCCCAGCAGCAGCCCTGTTACGGCGGCGGACAGGTCGGTCACATCTGCTTTTTTGTGAGAAAGAACGTGCCACAGGTACTCCGCTGCGATGGCGGACAGGGTGGACACCAGCAGGACAAGCAGTGCGCGAAGGCCGAAGAAATACACGCCCGCCGCAGCGCACGGCAGCAGGGAAAGAAGCACGTTTCCCATCAGGCGGCGGGTGGTCTGACGCGCACGGATATGCGGCGCTGTGGACAGAATGAGGCTCATGCTTTGCCGCCTCCTTTCTTTTTCTGCTCGGCAGCGATCTTCTGTTTGCACATTTTAAAGGAAGCGGTCAGCCAGCGTCTGGCAGGGCAGACGTAGGAGCAGCAGCCGCAGAGGATGCAGTCCATGACGTGCAGCCTTCTGGCGTCGTCTATCCGCTCCGCGTCGGCAAAGGTTTTGATCTGATAGGGGTTAAGACCGATGGGACATACGCTGACGCATTTGCCGCAGCGGATGCAGGGTCCCTCCTCCACGCTGACGGATGCTTCACGGCTCATGACGACAATGCCGTTTGTGGCTTTCATCATGGGCGTGTTCACGTCTGGCAGGCATGCGCCCGTCATGGCGCCGCCGAAAAAAACCTTGCCCGGGTTTTCGGAAAAGCCGCCGCAGGCGCCGATGGCGTCCTCCGCCAGTGTGCCGATGCGCAGCAGCAGGTTGGCGGGCTCGCGGACGCAGCCCGTCACGGTGGTAATCCGCTCCGTCAGGGGTCTGCCGTCGATGACGGCGTCGGCAATGGCGGCGCAGGTGGCCACGTTCAGCACCACGACGCCGATGTCGATGGGCAGCCCGCCGGAGGGAACCTCTTTGCCTGTGACTGCGCGGATCAGCTGCTTTTCACCGCCCTGCGGGTATTTGGTGCGCACGCTCTGCACCCGCACGCCGCTGCGGCCGCGGCTGTGGCGGCGCATGGCGGCGATGGCGTCGGGCTTGTTGTCCTCAATGACGATCACGCCTTCCGCCACATTCAGCGCCCGCATGACCGCCCGCAGCCCGTCCACCGCCCGCTCGCCCCGTTCCAGCATGAGACGGTGGTCGGCGGTCAGATGGGTTTCGCATTCCGCACCGTTGACGATGACGCAGCGGCAGGCTTTGCCCGGGGGCGGGGTCAGCTTGACATGGGTGGGAAAGGCCGCGCCGCCCATGCCGCAGATGCCTGCGTTCCGTATGGCGGGAATGATCAGCGACGGTTCGACATTTTCCACATGCCCCAGAGGGGTGAGGGGCGCCCATTCATCGGCAAAGTCGTTGCGGATGACGATGCACCGCATGGGGGCTGCGCCCAGGGAGGGACGGTCTTCGATGGCGACGACCTGACCGGATACGCTGGCATGGACAGGAAGCCCCAGCGGGCCGACGGGCGCAGCAATGACCTGTCCCCTCAGCACCCGTTCGCCTTTTTCCACACAGGGCGCGCTCGGCGCGCCAATATGCATGTTCATGGGAATGCATACCGTGTCGGAGGCAAATGCGCGGACAGGAAGGTGTTGCGTCGGCTTCTTGCTGCCGGGGGCAGGGTGCACGCCGCCGCGGAAGGTGGTTTTCAAAGGAAATCGCTCCTTTTCAGACGCTTTCAGGACGAAGCGTTTTTCGTTCTTTTGCATGAGCCGTGTGCATGCAGGGCGGGAAAGGCCTGGGACAGCGCCTGTCCCGCTGCATGCGCCGCCGTGCCTGTAAGCACGCCGGAGAGCGTGCTGCACAAAAGCAGCAGGGGGGCGTAGGCGAGCATGGACCAGGTTCCCAGCATGAACCGTGCGCATACCAGCTGACCGATGGTGTGGGCGCATGCGCCGCCTGCGCTGACCGAAACAGTCGAAAAACCGCCGCTCCGGAGCAGCAGCATGACGGTCATGGCGCACAGTCCCCCGCATACGGCGTAGGGAATGCCGCTTGCGCCGGAGAAGATCAGCCCGCCGAGAACCGCCTTGAGTATGGTGATGCACCAGGCGCAGGCGGGGGAAACCAGCCAGAGCGCGAGCAGAACGGTCACGTTGGAAAGCCCGAGGCGGATGCCGGGCACGGAGGGTACCAGCACGAAACGGCTTTCCAGAAAACCAAGGATCAGACACAGCACCGCCAGCAGGGCGGAGAAGGTCAGCTTTTGCGTTTTTTGCGTCATTTTCTTACACATCGGGCAGAGAAGAAGCCTCGTCCGATACCGTCAATTCCGCGTCCAGCCGGTTGGGCAGGCAGAGAATGTGGTTTTTCAGCGCGCGCCGGGTGTAGTTTTCAAGCGTTACGGCTCCCTGCGCTATGCAGGACTGATTTTTGCAATTGGCGTGCAGCATGTAAAATCCATTTTGGGTCATACAGAGCACATTTTCCTGACCGTCCGTCTGCCTGACGGTGATCGACCGGCCTTCCTCCAGCGGGTACTCGCCGTAAAGCACCCCGTTCACGGTGATGCGCAGGGTGCCGGCGGCTCCGGCATCCGGCTTCAGGCGGGAACCGACGAGCAAAAGAACGGAAATAAGCAGCAGGATAAAAAGAAAGCCTGCATCCTTGCGGCGCATCATGGCGCGGACACAGGCTGAAGCAGCGGGCGCAGTGCATCCGCAGCGGTATTGACGGCCAGAACGATGGCGCGGGAGGTAATGGTGGCGGAGGTGACCGCATCCACCGTACCGCCGTCCTTGGACAACGCCACAGGCGCGGCGAGCCCGACAAACTGATCGGTAAACGCTGCTTCACGCGCCTTTGCACCCAGACCGGGTGTTTCGGAAAACTGCGTTCCGCCCACCCGGACGCCTGTCAGGCAGCCTGCCGTATCGATTCCCACGGTCACTTCGATTTCTCCGCCAAACCCATTTACGGCAAGCACGGCGATAAAACCGGCAGTCTCGCCCCGCTCATTCAGCGCACGGTAAACCTCGGTCAGTCCATCCGGCGCATCGACTGCCTCAAAACGGTCTGCTTCCGGCAAAAGCGCAAGGCGAGCCGCGGCGGCGTCAGTCTGAGCCCGCGCGGCAATGACGTCCTTGGTCGCCTGATAGGTCACGCTGAGCAGCAATGCGGCGCAAAGCGCAATGACGGTCAGCACTGCCCATGCAGGTAAGGAGAATCCGGTTTTACGGGTTGTGGCAGTCATGACGAATACCTCCCAGAAGCTCGTTTTCGCGGGGTGAGAGCGTACGTCCCAGCATGGCCTGCGCTTCATCGGCACGACCGTCAGAAAGTGCCTGACGGATGGCGGTGCTGGAAATCAGCCGGTGATCCGGCATGCAGACGGGCGCAATGACGTCCAGACGAATCCCGGCCTGACGGCACAGACGCGCCATCAGTTCCGCATCGCCCTTCGCCTGCCAGCCGAAACGGTAATGGAAGCCGATGACGAGGGCGCGGGCGCGGAGACGGTGCACAAGGATATCCTGAAAAAAATTTTCCGCGGACATGCGGGCAACGGCGCTGTCAAAGGGACGATGAAACACGTGCGTCAGACCGTACTCCGTCAGCAGCGCCGCCTTTTCCGAAAGGGGCGTCAGCAATTCTACCGCCCTTTCCGGATGGATCGCCGCCGCAGGGGGCACGTCGAAGGTGAAAGCGGCGGGAACCCATCCGTTTTCCCTGCCGAGCGCCACCGTGCGGGCAATCAGCGCCTGATGCCCCAGATGGACGCCGTCAAAAGTACCGAGACACAGCGCGGTGTCTTCAGAAAAAACAAAATGACTGTCAAGCAGATAGATGGACAAAAAGTAACCCTCCGAGGTCAGGGAGAGGCCGGGCTGAGCAGCGCCGCCATGCCTTCCGTCATTTTCAATGTGCCGTCGGGAAGCACCAGCAGCGCTTCTACGCCGTCAAATTCACCGGCCAGTTCCAGCGCTTCGTCAGGCGGCAGAAAGAACAGCGCCGTGGACAGAACATCCGAAAGCGCGGCGTCCGGCGCCGTTACCGTGACGGAACGCATGAAAGAAGCCGGGTACAGGGTGTCCGGGTCGATGAGATGGTGCCAGCGCACACCGTCCACAACGTAGAACCGCTGGTAATCGCCGCTGGTCGCTATGGCTGCGCTTTGCACCTGCAATACGGCGATACGGTCGTTTCCATCCGGGTTCTGTACACCGATTGCGTAATATTCACGTCCGTCCATGGGAATGCCTGCACACCGTACGTTCCCGCCCAGATTCAGTATAAAGGAAGAAGCGCCGCTTGTCAACAGCGCGGCATAAATTTGCTCCGCGCTGTACCCCTTGGCGACGGCGCCCACATCCAGCTGCAGTCCTTCGTCCAGAAACCGCACGGTTTCCGCGTCAGGGTCTATCCGAACGTCGGCAAAGTCGGTATGCGCCGCTGCGTCGGCAAGCGCCTGAGCGGGGGGCAGCGCTTTCCCTTCCTGACGGTACGCGCGCCACAGGAATGTAACGCTTCCCATGGCGATGTTGACCCGCCCCCGCATGCGCGGCTGCATACGCTGCATATATTGCAGAAGCGCAAGAAGCGCTTCGTCGCAGGCAACGGGTTTTTCGGCCGCCTGACGGTTGACAAGATAAAGGTTCTGTACACCTTCATAGGGGTGGTAAGCGTCAAAGACCCGGTGCAGCCGGAGAAGCTCGTCATGCACCTGCGAGGCCCATCGGTCAAATTCCGCCTGACTTTCCGCCCACGCGGTAAAGGTCGTGACGGTATCGAACGCATCGTAAAATGCAACCGTGTATTTTTGCGGTTCGCCGGGCGCGCAGCCGGTTAGAAGCGCCGCGCACAAAAGCAGCGGGAGGATCAGTCTGCGAAAAGCCCCGCGCATTTTTTTCACTCCTTTCAGCGGAGAATTTACATGATTCGCTGTGAAAAATTCGCCGTGAAAAGGGAAAAACCTTTTGCTTTTGCTGAAAAGCATTGACAAAATGGCGAAAAATGGGATATAAATGGTATAGAAAGCAGCATGATATCAATCTATACGCAGAAATGGGGAAATGATATGACCATTGCCGATATGGCGCATGTACTGGGCGCCCGCATCCTCTGTCACGAAGAAAAGAAGGATACGCCGGTTTATACGGCCTGCTGTTCCGACCTGATGAGTGACGTGCTGGCCTTCGTGAATGAGAAAACGGTGCTGGTGACGGGGCTTGTCAATGCGCAGGTGATCCGCACCGCGTTTATGCTGGATCTGCGGTGTCTGGTGTTTGTCAGAGGGAAGACACCGACGGAGGACATGCTGCGGGAGGCTTCTGAGCAGGGGCTGGTCATCCTGTCCACGACGGCGACGGCATTTGAAGCGTGCGGCCTGCTGTACGGGGCGGGCATGCGGGGCGCGCCCATCCACTGGCCGGATCAGGAGGCGGGCACATGAACATGCAGCTGCGGCAGGAATACCCGGTGGAGGCAGGCGATTTTGTGCGCGCCGGGGAGGCGTCCGCCGACATCAAGCGAAAGCTGAAATACCTGGGCGTGCCCGGTGCGGTGCTCAGGCGCGTGGCCGTGGCGAGCTATGAAGCGGAAATCAACCTGGTCATTCATTCACAGGGGGGAGCGCTCCTGCTGGAAATGGACGGTACGCAGGTGTGTCTGACTTCTTCGGATCGGGGACCCGGCATTGCGGACGTGGCGCTGGCCATGCAGGAAGGTTACTCCACGGCGGGCGAGGAAGCGCGCAACATGGGCTTTGGCGCGGGCATGGGGCTGCCGAACATGCGCCGCAACGCGGACAGCTTCCACATCAGGAGCGCAGAAGGATGCGGGACGGTCATCCGGATGGCGTTTGATTTGCAGGGGTCTCTCCGGGAGGGATGAAAATGGAAAATGAGAAGCGGTATCACTCCGTTCGTCTGGACAAGAGCCGCTGCAGGGGCTGCACCAATTGCCTCAAGCGCTGCCCGACCGAGGCGATCCGTGTCCACAGCGGACGCGCGCATATTATGGACGAGCGCTGCATCGACTGCGGCGAATGCATTCGCATATGCACCTATCACGCGAAGCTTGCGGTCACGGACGGGCTGGAGGCGCTGAAGGAATTCCGCTATACCGTGGCGCTGCCCGCGCCTTCGCTGTACGGGCAGTTCCGACATGTGAAGAGCGCCGACCATGTGCTTTCCGCCCTGAAAATGGCGGGCTTCGACGATGTGTTTGAGGTGGCGCGGGGGGCAGATCTGGTCAGCAGGGCGCTTCACGACAAATTGCGGGAGCCGGGGCTTCCGAAACCGCTGATTTCTTCCGCCTGCCCTGCGGTGGTGCGGCTCATTCAGGTACGGTTTCCTGATCTGCTGCCGCATGTGGTCAACATCCGCCAGCCGATGGAGGTGGCGGCGGATATGGCGCGCAGGGAGGTTTGCCAGCGGGAGAATTGCGCGCCGGAGGAGGTGGGCGTGTTTATGATCACTCCGTGTCCGGCGAAAATGACCGCGATCCGCTCGCCGCTCGGTCAGCGTACGTCCTCGGTCAGCGGTGCAATTTCCATGCTGGATCTGTACGGGCTGCTCCGGCCTTTTGTTCACAAGGGACAGCAGCTGTCCGGCTGCCGGGCTCGGGCGACGTCCTACGGCCTTGCATGGGCGGCGTCCAACGGAGAGGCTTCTGCCGTATGCCCGGAAAACTCGCTGGCGGTGGACGGTATTCACAATTGCCTGCAGGTACTGGAGGAAATTGAAAACAACAAGCTGAACGATCTCGTCTTTTTTGAGGGCAGCGCCTGCGTGGGCGGCTGCGTCGGCGGGCCGTTGACGGTGGAAAACAATTACGTGGCGAAAAACACCATTCGCCGTTTGACGGATGAAAGCCGGGCGCGGCAGGACGACCACCCGGCGCACAGCGTGCCCGTTTCCCTGATGGGACGCTACGCCCTGTTTAACGACGCGCCGTTTCTGCCCAACGACGCGCTGCGGCTGGACGATGACATTGAAGAAGCCATGCGCAAAATGGAGCAGATGAACCGTCTGGTGGAAAGATTGCCGGGGTACGACTGCGGTTCCTGCGGCGCGCCCACCTGCCGGTGCTTTGCGGAGGACATTGTGCGAGGTTATCGGAAAGAACTGGAGTGTGTGCATCTGCTGCGCGGAAGGCTCAAGGAAATGGCGCAGGACATGGTGGAACTGGCGCGGGACGGCCTGAATGAACCGAAGGAGGCGCAAAAATGAACGTTTGCGAGCTGTGCGGGCTGCTGGAGGGTAAACTGCTGACAAATGAGGAAAACGCCGGCCGGGAGGTGGCCTGCGGGTATGCGTGCGATCTGCTCAGCTGGGTCATGGCGCACGGCCGGGAGGATATGGCCTGGGTCACGGTGCAGACGCATATGAACGTGGTGGCCGTGGCGGTGCTTGCGGGCATGTCTGTCGTGATTCTTCCGGAAAACCTTTCCATGGAAGCGGATGCGCTGGAAAAGGCGCGGGAAGAAGGGGTCAATGTTCTTGTCAGCCCGCTGACCGGATATGAAATCTGCGGACGCATGGCAGCCGCCGGGGTGCCGGGCGTCGGGGAGGGGCACTAAGGACAGGCAGGGCAGGCTGCTGGCAGCCGATCTGCATATTCATTCCTGCCTGTCGCCCTGTGGAGACGACGATATGACCCCTGCAAACATTGCGGCCATGGCGCGTCTCAAAGGGCTGGATATGATCGCCGTAACGGATCATAACGCGACGGGCAACCTTCCCGCTGCGGCGGATGCATGCCGGATGCACGGCCTTCTGTTTATTCCCGGTGTGGAAGTGACAACGCGGGAGGAGGTACATCTGCTTGGCTACTTTGCACAGGTCGGTCAGGCGCTGGCCTTTGGCGAGACGCTGCGGGCACACCTGCCGCCGATGAAAAACCGTCCTGCCTATTTCGGCCATCAGTATGTGATGGATGGCGAGGATAACGTGGTTGCCGAGGAGGAAGCAATGCTGATCGGCGCGACGGATCTGCCGCTCCTCGAAGCGGCAGAAAGGATCCGGGCTTTCGGCGGAGCGGCCGTTCCGGCGCATGTCAACCGGGGCGGGAACGGTCTGCTGGTCAACCTTGGTTTTTTTCCGGATGAGCCGGCATTCGGCACGGTGGAAATATGGCGGGGTCTGCCGGTGGCGGAAGACGCGCTGGGAGGCAGACGGGTGCTTCATGCGTCGGACGCGCACAGCCTGGGGGACATTCGGGAAAGGGAAGAAGCGGTGATTTTGCGGTCGGGCAGTCCATCCGATTTGATCAAATGGCTGAATGAAAAAAGCTGAAGAAGCCGGAAAAAAAGGAAAAAATGGTTGATTAAATATATCTAACTGACATTTTTCGCTTTTTTTGAGGAAAAAATTCAAAAGTTATGTGTACAAATACGGGGGGTTATGTTAAAATGAATATAGTGTGTTGAGCTGCGGGCTTGACCATAGATTGTGCAAGGAGGTCTTACTCTATCATGCCGGACAAAGAAAAGTATGTGCAGCTTGAGCAGGTCATCGCGCGGCTCAAGGATCAGCCTGGCGCGCTGATGCCCGTGCTGCAGCAGGCGCAGGAAATCTTCGGCTGCGTACCCATGGATGTGCAGAAGATCATTGCGGAGGGTCTTGGCGTTACCCTGAGCGAGGTTTACGGCGTGGCTACTTTTTACGCGCAGTTTTCTCTGCGGCCTTCCGGAAAGTATATTATCAGCGTATGCCTGGGCACCGCCTGCTACGTGAAGGGCTCCCAGAAGGTGCTGGATCGGCTGAGCGAAGAACTGCATATTCCCGTGGGTGGTACTACGGACGACGGGCTGTTCACACTGAATGCCACCCGGTGTCTGGGCGCCTGCGGTCTGGCGCCTGTTATGACCATCAACGAAGAAGTGTACGGGCGTCTGGTGCCCGACGATATTCCCGGCATTCTGGCCAAATACAAGGATTGATCGCTTATGCGGGATCTGTCGCTGCATTTGCTGGATCTGGCGCAAAACAGCGTTCATGCAGGCGCGACCGTCGTGGAATTGTCGGTGCGTGTGGACGAAAACAGGCAGATAACCCTTGTCATTCGGGACGACGGCTGCGGCATGGACGAGGAAACGGTCAGGCGGGTGGTAAGCCCGTTTGCTACCAGCCGCACTACCCGCAAGGTAGGGCTGGGCATTCCCATGATGCTGCATAACGCCCGGCAGACGGGCGGAGATCTGCGGCTGGAAAGTCAGGTCGGGCAGGGGACAACCCTGACTGTTCATCTGGACGGCGGCAGCATCGACTGCCTGCCGCTGGGGGATCTGCCCGGGACGGTGGCGGCGCTTGTGACCGCCAACCCGGACAAACCGGACTTTGTGCTGCACTGTGCGTCGGAAAAGGGTGAAATGACCTTTGATACCCGTCAGCTGCGGCAGGCGCTTGACGGCGTAGCCCTGAATGAACCGGAAATTGCGGCATGGATGCTTGCATCCCTGCGAGAGGAAATTCAACCAATCTTTGGAGGTGTGATTTAAATGAAATCTTTGGCCGAATTGGAAGCTATCCGGCAAAAGACCCTGGAGCGCATCAACCTGCGCCGGGAAAATGAAAACGAACTGGTGCGCATCGTAGTCGGCATGGCTACCTGCGGCATCGCCGCCGGCGCGCGTCCTGTGATGCTGGCTTTCATGGAAGAAGTCAACAAACGGGACATGGGCAACGTGACCGTCACGCAGACCGGCTGCGTGGGCATGTGCCGTCTGGAACCGATGGTGGATGTGTATCTGCCCGGGCAGCCCAAGGTGACCTATGTTCACATGACCCCTGAAAAAGCGGTTCGCGTGATGGAGGAGCACATTGTCGGCGGTCACCCCGTGGCCGAATACACCATCGGCGCAGCCGAAAAATAATCAGCGAACCGCTGTATAGGAGGAATTGCTCATGGAAATCTATCGCGCACATGTGCTTTGCTGCGGCGGTACCGGCTGTACGTCTTCCGGTTCGGCGCAGATTATTGAGCGCTTTGAGCAGAAAATCAGGGAAGCGGGTCTGGACAAGGAAATCAAGGTCGTCCGTACCGGCTGCTTCGGCCTGTGCGAGGCCGGTCCCGTGGTCATCATTTATCCCGAAGGCACCTTCTACTCCCGTGTGAAGGTGGAGGATGTGGACGAGATCGTCTCCGAGCATCTGCTCAAGGGACGCAAAGTGCAGCATCTGGTGTATTCCGATCATGCAACGCATGAGCAGAATGCCAACAAAAGTCTGCAGGATATCAACTTCTACAAGCATCAGAAGCGCGTCGCCCTGCGTAACTGCGGCGTGATCGACCCGGAGAATATCGACGAATATCTGGCCTTTGACGGCTATAAGGCGCTGGAAAAGGCGCTGCTGCACATGACCCGTGAGGAAGTCATCGACGAGATTCTCAAGTCCGGTCTGCGTGGCCGCGGCGGCGGCGGTTTCCCCACCGGCCTGAAGTGGAAGTTCACCTATAATTCTCAGGCTGATCAGAAATACGTAGCCTGCAATGCGGACGAAGGCGACCCCGGCGCGTTTATGGATCGTTCCGTACTGGAAGGCGATCCCCACTGCGTGGTGGAAGCCATGGCCATTGCCGGATATGCGATCGGCGCGACGGAGGGCTATGTGTACGTCCGTGCCGAATACCCCATCGCCGTCAAACGCCTGCAAATCGCCATCGATCAGGCGCGGGAATACGGTCTGCTGGGCGAGCATATTTTCGGCACCGACTTCAAGTTTGACATCCACATCCGTCTGGGCGCCGGCGCCTTTGTGTGCGGCGAGGAAACGGCGCTGATGCGCTCCATCGAAGGCAAGCGCGGCGAGCCCACGCCCCGTCCTCCGTTCCCGGCGGTCAAGGGTCTGTTTGCCAAGCCTACCATGCTCAACAACGTGGAAACCTATGCCAACGTGCCGCAGATCATTCTCAAGGGCGCGGACTGGTTTGCTTCCATGGGCACCGAAAAGTCCAAGGGTACCAAGGTGTTCGCGCTGGGCGGCAAAATCAACAACACCGGTCTTGTGGAAGTGCCCATGGGCACGACCCTGCGCACCATCATTTACGACATCGGCGGCGGCATTCCCGGCGGCAAAAAGTTCAAGGCCGTCCAGACCGGCGGTCCTTCCGGCGGCTGTCTGCCCGCCTCCCTGCTGGACACCCCCGTTGACTATGACAACCTGATCGCCGCAGGCTCCATGATGGGCTCGGGCGGCATGATCGTCATGGACGAGGACAACTGCATGGTGGATATCGCCCGCTTCTTCCTGGATTTCACGGTGGACGAAAGCTGCGGCAAGTGCGCGCCCTGCCGTATCGGTACCCGGCGCATGCTGGAAATCCTTAACCGTATCGTCAATGGCAAGGGTCGCGAGGGCGACATCGAGCGTCTGGAGAATCTGGCCAAAACCATCAAAGCGACTGCGCTGTGCGGTCTGGGTCAGACGGCGCCCAACCCCGTGCTGGCTACCATCAAGTTCTTCCGCGAAGAATACGAAGCCCATATCCGGGATAAGAAGTGCCCCGCTCATCACTGTCAGGCGCTTTTGCAGTACGTCATCACCGACAAGTGCCGCGGCTGCACGGCCTGTGCCCGCGTGTGCCCCGGCGGCGCGATCACCGGTACGGTGAAACAGCAGCATCACATCGACCCGGATAAGTGCCTCAAGTGCGGCGCATGTATGGAAAAATGCCGCTTTGGCGCCATCATCAAGGTCTAATCGTGCAAGGAGGAAAAATCAATGGAACAGCTCATTACCCTTACGATTGACGGCGTAAAGGTTGAGGTGCCTGCTGGCACGAGCGTACTGGAAGCTGCCAAAAAAGCGGGTATCAACATCCCCACCCTTTGCTACCTGAAGGATCTGAACGCCATCGGCGCCTGCCGCATGTGCGTGGTGGATACCGGCGCCCGTGCGCTGCAGGCCGCCTGCGTGCTGCCGGCTACCGACGGGATGAACGTGAAGACCAACACCCCCCAGATCAAGGAATACCGCAAGACGCTGCTGGAACTGGTGCTGTCCGCGCATGAAAAAAAGTGTCTCTCCTGCGTGCGCAGTCAGAACTGTGAACTGCAGCGCCTGTGCCGTGAACTGGGCGTGGAAGACGGCGAGCGTTTTGCCGGCGCGACCAACGTTTATGAAGTAGACGATCTGTCTCCCTCCATCGTGCGGGATAACAACAAGTGCATTCTCTGCCGCCGCTGCGTTGCTGCCTGCAATAATCAGAAAGTGGGCGTCATCGGCGCGGTGAATCGCGGCTTTACCACGGCCATCGAGTCCCCCTGGAGTCTGAAGCTGGTGGATATGCCCTGCATCAACTGCGGGCAGTGCATCGTCAGCTGCCCTGTGGGCGCGCTGTACGAAAAGGATGAGACCCGGAAGGTCTGGGATCTGATCAATGACCCTGAAAAGCATGTGGTGGTGCAGCCTGCGCCTGCCGTCCGTGCGGCGCTGGGCGAGGAATTTGGTCTGCCCATGGGCACCAGCGTCACCGGCAAAATGGCCACTGCCCTCCACCGTCTTGGTTTTGACCGGGTGTTCGATACGGATTTCGCGGCCGATCTGACCATCATGGAGGAGGCCAACGAACTGGTGGAGCGGGTCAAGGAAGGCGGCACCCTGCCGATGATCACTTCCTGCTCTCCCGGCTGGATCAAGTTCTGCGAAACCTATTATCCCGAGTTTATTCCCAACCTGTCTTCCTGCAAGTCGCCCCATGAAATGCTGGGCGCCATGGTGAAGACCTACTACGCCGAGAAGGCGGGCATTGACCCCAAGAATATTGCGGTCGTATCCGTCATGCCCTGTACGGCCAAGAAGTTTGAAGCGCAGCGTCCTGAACTGAGCAACGATGACATGCAGGATGTGGATGCCGTGCTGACGACGCGCGAACTGGCGAAGATGATCAAGGAAGCCGGTATCGATTTCAACTCCCTGCCGGACGGCGACTTTGACAGCCTGATGGGACAGAGCACCGGCGCGGGCGTCATTTTCGGCGCGACGGGCGGCGTGATGGAGGCGGCGCTGCGCACCGCATATGAGACCATTACCGGCAATGCGCTGGATGACGTGAACTTCACTGCGGTTCGCGGCATTCAGGATATCAAGGAAGCCACTGTGAAGGTGGGCGATCTGGATGTGAGCGTGGCGGTTGTCAGCGGTACGGGCAATGCGGCCAAGCTGCTGGATATGGTCAAGGCCGGCGAAAAGTGCTACACCTTCATCGAAGTGATGGCCTGCCCCGGCGGATGTGTCAACGGCGGCGGTCAGCCGATTGTGGACAGCAATGTGCGCATGACCTGCGACGTGCGGGTGGAGCGTGCCAAGGCGCTGTACAACGAGGATGCGGCCAAGACGATCCGCAAGAGCCATGAGAATCCCGAAATCAAGCAGATTTACGCGGATTTCCTGGGCAAGCCCGGCAGCCATAAGGCGCATGAACTGCTTCATACGCACTATGTAAAGCGGGAGAAGTACACCAAATAAGCGTGGTATTCAAAGCCCCTTTCCTTCGGGAAAGGGGCTTTTTTTGCTGCGCACCGGCGCATGTTCCGCGCATATAACATAAGGGGAGTCCTGAAAATGGAGGGAAAGCAAGTGATCCAGACGATCAGAATGATCCTGGCGGCCTGCGGCGGGTATTTATGTGCGTTCTGGGGCTGCGGGGATAAACTGCTTATCGCATTGGCGGTGATGATGGGGCTGGATTATCTGTCCGGCGTGCTTTTGGCCATCGTGGAAAGAAAACTGTCCAGCCAGATCGGCTTCAGCGGTATTATGAAAAAAGCGCTTATTCTGATGCTGGTCGGCGCGGCGAATCTGATGGATTTGTATGTGCTTGACAACAGCAATCTGCTGCGGGGCGTGGTGATTTGCTTTTATATCAGCAATGAGGGAATCAGCCTGCTTGAAAATGCATCCCGGCTTGGACTGCCCGTACCGGACAAAATGAAGCGGGTGCTGGCACAACTGCACGGGCGGGAAGAAGAAGCCGCAGAGGAGGGGAAGAAAAATGATCAATGATCCAAGTGCTCCGATGACGGGTGCGCATTTTGCGGCGTTTTGCCGGCAAATGGTGGGACAGCCCTACTGGTACGGTGGGACGCTGAACCGCTGTACGACGGAGCTTCTGCGGCGGAAGGAAAAGCAGTACCCGTCTCATTACGGTGCGGAGCGCAGGAAACGGTATGAACAGGATATTGCGCAGAAGAAGGTGTGCGCAGACTGTATCGGCGCGGCGAAAGGGTACGCATGGACCAACGGTGGGCAGGGGGTGACGGAGGCAATTGGAACGGGAAGCGCGTTTTCCGTACGTTACGGCGGGAATGACTGCCCGGATAAGGGTGCGGACGGTATGTTCGAATATGCGAAAGCGCGGGGCATGCCGAACGGTACGCTGGATACCCTGCCGGAAACGCCGGGACTGGCGGTGCGCAAGCCCGGTCATGTGGGGTATTACGTGGGCGGCGGAAGGGTGGTGGAGTGGCGCGGATTCAGTACCGGCTGCGTGGAAACCGAAATAAGCGCCCGTGATTTTACGCACTGGTATCAATTGCCGTTTCTGCGCTATACGTCCGATGGGGAGGCGGTGGAAAAATCAAAACCGGAGCTTGCGCCCGGCGACCGGGGCGCTGCAGTACGCGCCCTGCAGCAAAGGCTGATGGAGAGCGGTTATCCGCTGAGCAGGTTCGGTGCGGATGGCGTATTCGGCGAAGAAACGCGCGCGGCGCTGGAAGCATTTCAAACGCAGTACGGTTTGAGCGCGAGCGGACGGTATGATGAAAAGACCCGTCTGGCACTGACAGAAGCAGCGGGAGAAAAAAGAACCGGCGTCCGGCAGGTGATTGTCCGTTCAGAAACTGGACGGGTGAATCTGCGGCAGGGGAATGGCCTATCCTATCCATCCGTAGTCCAGATGGAGGATGGGAAGCGGCTGGAATATGTGGCGCGGGCGGAAAACGGCTGGCTGGCCGTCCGCTATCAGAACGGCGTGTACTGGATCTCGGAAGCCTTTGCGTCTCTGGAGGACTGAAAAAGCTAAAATCCGAAAAAACGCGGCGGTCGGTGGAGCATTCGAACGTTTTTCTGACCTTATGCTGGTGGTTGTGCGCAATGCGCGGGGGGCAATGGGGAAGGGAAAAGGCATCTTGGCGCATTTAGCAGTCCGTATTCTTTGCACTTCGAGCTCAGAAACGGCAGAACGGCTCCAAAGGCAATGCGCCGATGGAGCCGTTCAATTCTTGTATGCATTGATTGCCGAGCAGGCGTTGATCGTTTGATGAACAGCGGCATCCTTCGCACATTGGCCTGCGGCTGTTTGGTACAGGGATCCCCGGATGTACGTCTGAAAGGGTTAAAGCGTCTTGCCGAACTGCGCGGCGTTTTCCGCGTCGGAGGGCGCTGCTTCTTCATCGGAAGAAACGGGCGCGTGTACAGTGACCCTGACCTGCGTGGGGTGGTGAGACTGCACGTCGGTCACGGTGACGGTCAGGTTCGCATAGCTGAACTGGTCGCCTTTCTGCGGCACCCGTCCCAGCATTTCCATGACCCATCCGCCCAGCGAAACCATGTCGGAGTCGACGCGCAGATGGAACATGTCATTGAATTCATCCAGATCCATGGCGCAGTCAATGAGACAGTCATTGTTGGCCGTCTGTGTGACAAAATGGGTGACTTCATCGTGCTCATCCCATATTTCACCCACAAGCTCTTCCAGAATATCTTCCATGGTCACAATGCCCAGTGTACCGCCGTATTCGTCCACCACCACGGCGACGTGGGACTTGGCCTTCTGCAGCTTGCGGAGCAAAGCACTGATTTTTTCTCCCTTGAGAACAAAAATAGCGGGGGTGATGATGTCCTTCAGTTTTTTCCCGGTGATGCCGGAACCCGTGTAGAAGTCTTTCTGATGAATGACGCCGACGATATGGTCGATGTTTTCTTCATACACCAGCAGGCGCGAAAACTTGGTTTCCGCAAAGCATGCGGCCACTTCCTGCTTGGTAGCGTCCAGGGGCACCGCTTCCAGATCGACCCGGTGGGTGAGAATGTCTCCTGCCTCCAGTTCGTTAAACTCGATGGCGTTGCGAATGAGCGCGCTTTCGTTCTGGTCGATGCTGCCTTCCTGCGCCACTTCCTCCACCAGCATCAGCAGCTCTTCCTGGGATACCTTGGCTTTTGCGTCCGCCTTGAGCACCTTGGAGAGCAGTTTTTTCCACTGGGAAAACAGATAGGTCAGCGGGCGAAACACACGGGTGAGCACGTTCATGGCGGGCGCCGCCATCATGGCCGTTTTTTCAGGGCTGTCCTTGGCGACGCTCTTGGGGGAGACTTCGCCGAAGATCAGCACCACTACGGTGATGACGATGGTGGACACGGTGGGACCGATGTCCCCGCACAGCTGCACAAACAGCATGGTGCTCAGCGATGCGGCAGCAATGTTGACGATGTTGTTGCCAATCAGGATGGTGGAGATCAGTTTATCATAATCGTCGGCCAGCCGGAGAGCTAAGGAAGCTTTCTTGTTTCCCTTGTCTGCCAGCGCCTTGAGGCGGGTGTGGTTGATGGAAGAAAAGCCTGTTTCCGTGGCGGAAAAAAAGGCGGAAAAAGCGATGCAGAGCAGAATGCAGAATACATACGCGGGGATACTCATGAAAAAACTCCTTTATTCTTACAAGAAATGAAAAGAACGTAGCGCCAAAAGGCATGTCCGGCCTGCGTTTCGCAGCGCGGATATGCCGTCAGCGGTACGTGCTTTTCCTGGCAATTACAGTTGCCCGGGTCGCTACTGTCACTGTCCACGAAAAACCTTACCTCCAGAAATCAGAAATTTAAACAAAAAACATTTTATCATATCCACCTGCGCTTGTCAAGCGTTGAGGATGGACGCGCTCTATGGTATAATCCAGATCAGAGAAAAAGAACGGAGGAGCGTATGGAGGAAGGAAAACTTTCGGAAATGTGCCGGCGCGCCGCTCAACGGGATATTCTTCTTTTCAGCCGTTTTTTGAACCTGGCGGAGCAGGAACAGGGGAAAGCAGCGGCGCGTGCGGAGGGCGCCGCCTGCCGGTTCTTTGGCGGAATGGAAAACTGCGAACGGCAGGTGATGGGCGTAGGGAGCGATGAAGCGCCGGAAACGGAAGCGTTCCCCATCGTTTGCATTCGCATTGTCCAGCGCGGTGCAAAGTTTGCGAAAAAGCCGCTTGCCCACCGGGATGTGCTGGGCGCGCTGCTGGGGCTGGGCATTGACCGGGAACAGCTGGGCGACATCGTGATCCGTCCGGAGGGCGCTTATGTATTCTGTATGCGGCCGTTGGGCGCGTTCATCCTTTCGGCGCTGCTGCAGGTCGGTTCGTCAACCGTTGAATGCAGCGAGACGGAAGCGCCGGAGGGAGCAGTCAGGCAGCTTGCGCAGGTGCGGCTGCAGGTGGCCTCGCCTCGTCTGGATGCGGTGGTGGCGCACCTGTTTAAGATCAGCCGCGGAGACGCGCAGGAATTGTTCCATCAGGGGAGGGTAGCCGTCAATGATCAGGCCTGTCTGCGGCCGGATTACCTGCTGAAGGAAGGACAGGTCGTATCTGTCCGCGGGTTTGGACGCGGGCGGTATGACGGGGTTGAGGGGGTCAGCAAAAAAGGGAAGAGCAACCTGCTGTTCAGCCTGTATCAGTAAAAATAAATCGCGTACAAACGGCGTACATTATGGAAATTGCAGGAAAAAGGTGCTATAATCGAAATGGAGATACACGCAAGGAGGATGAGACAGATGCAGTGTGAAGCATGTTTTGCGCCGCAGATTTCGCTGGACGTCAACCACATGATGGCGGACGTGCTGGGCGACCATGGGATTACCCGCGCGGAGGTGGAAGCTTTGGCGCCGGCTGCCGCTAAAGCCGTAGCGAATGTGGAAAGCAACCGGGGAACCGGCTGGCTTGGCTGGACGGAGCTGCCCTATAATCAGGACGCCATCGTGGCGGATATCGAAAAGACGGCGGCGGATATTCGCAAGCGCTTCAAGGCGTTTGTGGTGCTGGGCATCGGCGGCAGCGCGCTGGGGCCGATCGCCATTCAGCAGGCGCTGAATCATCTGCACTATAACGAACTTCCCGATGACAAACGCCCCGGTCCCCGGTTTTATGTGGAAGACAATATCGATCCGGAGCGTATGGCGGCGCTTTTTGACGTCATCGATGTTCAGGACACCTGCTTCAACGTCATTACCAAGTCCGGCGCTACCGCCGAGACCATGAGCCAGTATCTGATCCTGTCTACCGCCCTTCAGGAAAAGGTGGGTGCGGACTGGGCAAGCCACATTGTCGCTACCACCGATACGGAAAAAGGCAATCTGATCAAGCTGGCCAGGGAGCACGGCTTCAAAACGTTCTATATCCCTGCTACCGTGGGCGGACGATTCAGCGAATTGAGCCCTGTGGGGCTGCTTCCTGCGGCTGTATGCGGCATCGACATCCGCGGCATGCTGAGCGGCGCAAAGTGCATGGACAAGCGCTGCAAGAGCGAAAGCGTGTGGGAAAACCCTGCGCTGATGGAAGCGGTGCTGCAGTACATCTGCATGCAGGAAAAGCATGTGAATGTGCAGGTGGTCATGCCTTATGCGGACAGCCTGAAGTACATGGCGGACTGGTTCTGCCAGCTGTGGGCGGAAAGTCTGGGAAAGAATGTGACCCGGGACGGTCAGCCCTGCCACTTTGGGCAGACGCCCACCAAGGCGCTGGGCGTGACCGACCAGCACAGCCAGCTGCAGCTGTATACGGAAGGCCCCTTTGACAAGGTGGTCACGCTGATGAAGGTGGGCTCTTTCCGCAAGACGACGGATATTCCCCACGGCTGCGAGGAGTTCAAGGACGTAGCGTTCCTGGGCGGAAAGACCCTGAACCAGCTGATCGAAGCGGAGCGTCAGGGGACGGAGTACGCGCTGTTCAAGGCGCACCGGCTCACCCAGACCATTACGCTGCCCGTCGTCAGCGCCCAGACCATCGGCCAGCTCATTTACTTCTTTGAAATGGCGACGGCCTACGCCGGCGAACTGCTCAATATCGACGCGTTCAATCAGCCTGGCGTGGAAGAAAGCAAGATCGCTTCCTATGCGGTGCTTGGCAATACCAGCGAAAAGTATGCCGCTAAGCGGGAGGAAATGCAGCATAAGCCTGCCGAAAAGAAAGAATACATTTTCTGAAACGCGGCTGGCCACCGGCCATTTTAAAAGAAAGCAAAAGACCCGTCGGGAAATTCCCGGCGGGTTTTCTGATGGCCTTTTGTAAGCAAACGGCAGTCTGTCCGTCAGGGCAGGGGTTATCGTGCCCGGCGCAGCGCCTTCTCCAGCTCCACCAGCGGGATGATGCTCAACGCCAGCCCCATGGCGACCAGATACTCTTGAAGGGAAATGCTTGCAAAGCCGAAAGCAGCGGCCAGACCCGGCACGTAAATGACCAGCGTGGTGGCCAGCAGGGACAACGCCATGGCGCCCCAGAGCGCCCTGTTCTGCCCCTTGATGGCGAAAACGGAACCGTGCAGGGAGCGCATGTTGAAGGAATGAAAGATCTCTGCCATGGACAGTGTCAGAAACGCCATGGTCATCCCGTCGATACTGTTGGTAAACTGCCATACGCCCGTTTCCAGATAGTGGCCGACAAGGTATGAAGCCAGTGTAATAACGGTCAGCAGGATCCCCTGGAACACCACCTCAAAACCCATTCCGTTGGCAAAAATGCTCTCCGACGGGTTGCGAGGCTGACGGCGCATCAGATTCCGTTCTTCTTTTTCCAGTCCCAGCGCCAGTGCGGGGAACGCATCGGTGATCAGGTTGATCCAGAGCAGATGCACCGGCTGCAGCACGGTAAACCCGAGCCACGTGGCGGAAAAGATGGAGAGAACTTCGGACAGGTTGGATGCCAGAAGAAACTGGATGGCTTTACGGATGTTGTCGTAAATACGACGGCCTTCTCCGACGGCGGATACAATGGTGGCGAAGTTGTCGTCGGCAAGCACCATATCCGCCACGTTCTTGGTCACATCCGTTCCTGTAATGCCCATGCCGACGCCGATGTCCGCTGCCTTGATCGAAGGCGCGTCGTTCACACCATCGCCCGTCATGGCCGTGACCTTTCCACGCTTCTGCCACGCGCGGACGATACGCACCTTGTGTTCAGGCTGCACCCGGGCATAGACGGCATAGCGGTCGACCGCTGCCGCCAGCTGTTCATCCGACATGCCGTCCAACTGCGCACCGGTCACAGCTTCTTCCCGGCTGGTAAGGATGCCCAGCTGCATGGCGATGGCGACGGCGGTATCCAGATGGTCGCCTGTGATCATGACAGGTTTGATGCCCGCTTCCCTGCATTGCCGTATGGCGGGCAGCACTTCGGGCCGGATGGGGTCGATCATGCCTGCCAGCCCGATATATACCAGATTCTGCTCCAGCTTTTCTGCATCAAAGGAAGCAGGGGGCGTTTGCCACAGGCGTTCGGCGGCGCACAGAACCCGCAGCGCCTGATCGGCAAAACGCTTGTTGTCTGCCAGCACACGGGCGCGCAGCGTCTCGGTCATGGGGACGACCCTGCCGTCCTGCAGGGCATAGGCGCAGCGGCTGAGCACCACATCCGGCGCACCCTTGGTGTACTGCACAATGGAGCCATCCGGCGCACGATGGACGGTGGTCATCATCTTGCGCATGGAATCAAAGGGCGCTTCGCCGATGCGGGGGTAGCTGCGGACAAGCTCAGCGGGCGATAATTGCAGGGAGGCGGCATACTGAACCAGCGCGCATTCGGTGGGCTCGCCTACGGCCTGCCCTGCGGATTCGTCCATGACCGCATCGCTGCAGAGCGCAAGCGCTGCAGCCAGCTTCTTTTCATCGTCTCCGGCATGCGCCGTGACTGTCATTTTATTCTGGGTCAGGGTACCGGTCTTGTCCGAGCAGATGATCTGCGCGCAGCCGAGGGTCTCGACGGCGGTCAGCTTGCGGATGACCGCATGTTTCCGCGACATGTTGGTTACGCCGATGGACAGCACAACGGTCACCACAGCGGCAAGCCCCTCCGGAATGGCGGCCACCGCCAGACTGACGGCGACCATAAAGGTATCCAGCAGCACCGTACCGTTGATGTCAGGGTAGGCGCGGTACAGGTTCAAACCGAAAATCAGCGCGCAGACGCCCAGAACCACCCACGTGAGAATGCGGCTGAGCTGGGACAGCTTCTTTTGCAGAGGCGTTTTCTGATCGGTCGCGTCGGTCAGCGCCCGGGCAATTTTGCCCATTTCCGTCTGCATGCCGGTGGCAGTCACTACCATTTTTCCCCGCCCATAGGCGACGGTGCTGCCCATGTAAACCATGTTCTTTCGATCGCCAAGGGGCACGTCGCCGCTGCCGGAAGGGAGAACAAGGGCTTCCGTTTGCTTATGCACGGGCAGGGACTCGCCCGTCAGCGCCGCTTCCTCCGTCTGGAGACTGGCGCATTCCAGCACTCGCCCATCGGCGGGTACCGCATCGCCGGCTTCCAGCAGCACGATGTCGCCGGGCACCACTTCTTCGCTCCGGACGACGGATACGTGCCCGTTCCGCAGTGTTTTACAGGTGGCAGCTGTCATGCTCTGCAGCGCGGCAATGGCTTTTTCTGCTTTGCTTTCCTGCAGAACGCCCAGTACGCTGTTGATGATGACGACCGCAAGAATGATGATGACGTCGGCAAAAGATTCGCCTGCATAGATGCTGGTAATGGCGGAAACGATGGCCGCAGCAATCAGAATGAGCAGCATGGGGTCGGCCAGCTGCTTCAGGAGACGCTGGAGCAGAGACGCTTTTTTTGGCTCCGCCAGCTTATTTGCGCCATGTTCGGTCAGCCGTTTCCCGGCCTGCGCGGCAGTCAGCCCTTCTGATGAAACAGAAAGCGACCTGAGCGTTTCCTGAACAGATGAAAGATAGGGTTTCATACGTTTTTCCTCCTGTTTTAGCATACCCTGCGGGGTGCGCAGTTATGAAGGACAGGAGGCCGATTGGAATAAAAAAGACCTACCTGCCCTTTCAGGCAGATAAGTCTCATCGTTTCAAGCAAAGTCAGGCGTCCATCAGGACGAACCGTGATGTTGGCTTTACTGCGCCGTGCGCCGATTACTCCCTCATCAGCATCCATTTTAACGCATCGTCCGAAGGCTGTCAAGCGGCAGAGGCAGGGTGTCAGATTTTTGACACTTTCTGCCCTTTGGCGGTATCCTCCACCAGATAGCCTTCTGCTTTCAGCTGATCCCGCAAACGGTCGCTGAGCGCCCAGTCCTTCGCTTTCCGGGCTGCGGCGCGCTGATCCACAAGCGCCTGCACGGCCTCGGGCAGGGTCTCCTCCGGCGCGGGGCGTTCCAGCAGTCCCAATACGTCGGACAACTCCGTCAGGGTGGACAGCGTCTTCTCAACAGCGCTCCTGCTGCTCTGCTCGCCGAGCGTCACGTTTGCATCGCGCACCAGTTCAAACAAAGCGCCGATGGCATCCGCGGTGTTCAGGTCGTCGTCCATGGCGGCGTCAAAACGCGCCGCGTCTGCCTGAATGCGCCCAAGGAAAGCCTCCTCCTCCGAAGACAGGGGCTTATCCTCCGCGCTGCGCGCCAGAAAGGCCATTTTGTCCCGGGCAGTATACAGGCGGGAAAGGGAGGCATGCGCCTGCGCGATCATTTCCCGACTGAAGTTGATGGGACTGCGGTACTGGGCGGAAAGCATGAACATGCGTACGTCCTCTGCGGCAAATTCCTTCAGAATATCCCGGACGGTGAAGAAATTGCCGGCGGACTTGCTCATTTTTTCATTGTTGATGTTGATGAAGCCGTTGTGCATCCAGTAACGGGCGAAGGGTTTACCCGTCGCGCATTCGGACTGCGCCACTTCGTTTTCGTGATGGGGGAACAGCAGATCCTTGCCGCCGCAGTGAATGTCGAAGGTCTCGCCCAGATACTTCATGCTCATGGCGGAGCATTCGATATGCCAGCCGGGGCGGCCGGGACCCCACGGTGAATTCCATGCGGGTTCGCCGGGCTTCTGCGCCTTCCACAGGGCGAAATCAGCAGGGTTTTTCTTGCCGTCGTCCACATCAATGCGTGCGCCGGCCTCCAGATCGTCCATATTCTGGCCGGAGAGCTTTCCGTAGGCAGCGTCTTTCTTGGTGTCAAAGTACACGTCGCCGTTGACGACATAGGCATACCCTTTATCCTGAAGCTTCCTGACCAGCTTGATAATGTCGCCGATGTGTTCCGTGGCGCGGGGGTGAACGGTGGCCGGACGGATGCCGAGGGCGGAGGCGTCCTTGAAGTATTCGGCAATGAACCGGTCGCCCAGTTCCTTGACGGTGATCCCTTCCTCGCTGGCGCGCCTGATCATTTTGTCGTCGATATCGGTGAAGTTCTGAACGAATTTCACTTCGTATCCCCGGTGGGTCAGATACCGGCGCAGCACGTCAAAGACGATGAAGGGACGGGCGTTGCCGATATGAAAATAATTGTATACAGTGGGACCGCAGGCGTAAATGCTTACCTTGCCGGGGGTCAGGGGTACAAATTCCTCTTTTTTGCGGGTCTGGCTGTTGTAAATCAGCATGTGGATCTCCTCCTTATGTTATGAATGCTGCGTATGGGAAGACGTTTCGTCCTCCGCGTCTTTTTTTTGTGTGATGGCGGGGCAGTGCGCCTGATCCAGCGCCTCCACATAGCGGCGCAGCACCTGCTCCAGTTCGGTCATGCGGCGGTAAAGGCCTTCCATTCTGTCCTTCATGGGATCCGGCAGGTCGATGTGGTTCAGGTCGACCTCCGGCGCGGGTTGCCTGCGCCGCACGATGCGCCCCGGGTTTCCTACGACCGTGCAGTCGTCGGGGACGTCGCGCAGTACAATGGCGCCTGCGCCTATCTTGACATGGTTGCCGATGGTGATGGGTCCCAGCACCTTAGCGCCTGCGCCCACCGTCACCCCGTCGCCCAGCGTGGGGTGCCGCTTTCCCGTGTCCTTACCGGTACCGCCCAGCGTGACGCCCTGATAGAGGGTGACGTGATCGCCGATGACGGCTGTTTCGCCGATGACCACGCCCGCGCCGTGGTCAATGAACAGTCCTTCTCCGATGACGGCGCCGGGGTGGATGTCGATCCCCGTCAGCTTTCGGGTGCGGGCGCTGATGAGCCTCGCCCTGAAAAAGTGTCCCTTTTCGTAGGCGCGGTGCGCGCGCCGGTGACGGCGCAGGGCACGGAAGCCCGGATAGCAGAAAAACACTTCCAACTTGCTGTGGATGGCAGGGTCGCGGGTCATTACCGCCTGTACATCCTGATGAAAATGCCTGAACATAAGCCT
This sequence comes from uncultured Clostridia bacterium, assembly GCA_934662505.1. Taxonomy (GTDB): domain Bacteria; phylum Bacillota; class Clostridia; order Christensenellales; family Aristaeellaceae; genus SVGT01. The sequence goes on from CAKUKE010000002.1 coordinate 169,828, forward strand.
CCCCTTCAGCAAAAGAAAACGCCGCCTCCTGTTGACAGAGACGGCGAGAAAAACAAGCCGCGATCCACTCTTTCAAGGGATGCTGCCTTAACGCGGCATACGGTGCGAAATACTGGTTTCCTCCGCACGGCTCCCGGGGGCACTGTCCGCAGCTGCCGCCCGCGCTTTCAGCCCATGGCGCGTACTCTCTTGCAAGGCAGCCGTTGCCGGACGTATTACCCGTTCAACGCTCTGAGAATATTATATGTCCGCCTCCGCCGTTTTGTCAATGAGTATTCCGGGAAAGAGTTCAATTTCGCCGTCTGCCGGAGCAGAAACGCGCGCTTCCTGAACATTGAAGGGGGGATCGGTGCGCTCTACACGCCGGTAAACGCCGCTTTTTTTCATTTCCCAGGCTTTTGCGGTGTCGTTCAGCTCATCCCGCAGGGTCGCGACAATGCGTGCCTTGACCCCCTCGTCTTCAATGGGAAACATCAGTTCCACCCGCTTGTCCAGGTTGCGGGGCATCCAGTCTGCGGAGGCCAGAAACACCTTGCGGTCGCCTCCGTTTTCAAACACAAACACGCGGGCATGCTCCAGAAAACGTCCTACGATGGAACGAATGTGCAGGTTTTCGTGTTTGCCCTTTCGGATGCAGCAGATGCCGCGAACAATCAGGTGCACCTGAACGCCTGCATCGGCGGCTTTGTAGAGGCGCTTGATGATTTTTGGATCGCACAGGGAGTTCATTTTCGCCACAATGGCAGCAGGCAGGCCGGCCTGCGCGTTTTCGATCTCCTGACGGATAAGCTGGTTGAAGGTCTTGCGCAGATGGAAGGGCGCGCAGACCAGCTTTTCCAGCGGATCCGTTTCTCCGTAGCCTGTCACCATGTTGAAAAAGCTTCCTGCATCCCGACCGATGGTTTCATCGCAGGTCAAAAGCCCCATGTCCGTATACAGGCGTGCCGTCACGTCGTTGTAGTTTCCCGTGGCAAGGTGGACATACCGGCGCAGACCGGTTTCTTCCTTGCGAACCACCAGTGTGATCTTGCTGTGTGTTTTCAGCTTGGGTACGCCGTAGAAGACGTGGCAGCCGGCTTTTTCCAGCTCGAGGCACCAGTTGATGTTGTTTTCCTCGTCAAAACGGGCGCGCACTTCAATGAGCACCGTGACCTGCTTGCCGTGCTGTGCTGCCCGTGAGAGAGCAGCCACGATGGGGCTTTTGCCGCTGACGCGGTACAGCGTCTGCTTGATGGCCATCACGGAAGGGTCATCCGCGGCTTCGCAGATGAAGCGCACGACGGGGTCGAAGCTGTCGTAGGGGTGGTGCAGAAAAATATCGCCCTGACGGATGGCGTCGAAAATGCTTTCTGCCTGACTCAAACGGCTGCTGACCCGGGGGGTGAAGGGCGGAAAGCGCAGATGGTCGAACCCTTCCAGACCGGAAATCTGCTTCATGAAATAATTCAGGTTCAGCGGTCCGGGCAGAAACAGCATTTCTTTGTCTTCCACACAAAGAAAATGGCGCAGACGGGACAAAATGCGGGGGTCGGCGCCCTCCTGCACTTCCAGCCGCACCACCTTGCCCCATTTGCGGCGTTTGAGGTTTTTGCGCATTTCGACGATCAGCTGATCTGCGTTCGCATCGTTATAGAGAAAATCCGCATTCCGTGTCAGCCGGAAAACGGCGGCGGACAGGGGCTGGACGTTGCCGAAAAGGCGGCCGGCGAACAGGGCGATGACGTCCTCCAGCATCAGCCCGCGCACTTCTCCCACGCCGGTGGGTAAAAGCACCACACGAGGCAGCTGTGAAGGCACGGTGACCAGCGCAAAACGATTGGGTGAACCCTTGGCGGCGGGGGGAAGCAAGACGGCCAGATGCAGCGCCTTGGACGCGAGGAGCGGGAACGGTCTGCGGTCGTCAATGGCGCGCGGCGTCAAAAGAGGCTGGACGTTCTGGTCGAAATAGCCGGAAAGGTATTCTTTTTGCTCTGCCGTCAGGGAAACGGGAGGCAGAAAGTGAATGCCTTCCCGCGCCAGTGCGGGCAGATACTGATGGCGCAAAATGGCATACTGACGGTCTACCTGACCGCGAACCTGCGCCCATATGGCCGTCAGCTGTTCCAAGGGGGTCAGACCGGAGGGGTCGCGCCGCACGTCGCCGCTCTCCAGCGCGCGCTGCAGCGCGCCTACGCGCACCATAAAAAACTCATCCAGGTTGCTGGTCACGATGGAGAGAAACTTTCCCTGCTCCAGCAGCGGATTATCCGGGTTGACGGCTTCGCTCAGCACCCGTTCGTTGAATTGAAGCCAGCTGAGTTCACGGTTTAAAACGGTTTTGGATGCCATTGTTTTCTGCGCCTCGCTTTGATATTGGGACGGCCGCCGTCAGTTCTGGGACATGCGGGCGGTCAGAGTGATCAGTGTAACGGCCGGCTGGTTGAAAAAACGACCCGCACGGATAGGAAAGGGATAGATGCTTGAAGAAGCCAGCCCCGGGCTGATGTACTGGGTGATGCCCAGAACGGACTGCGCGCCGACTACACCCCGGTCGGAGGGGAAAAATCCGGTTTCCGGCGTGGAGAAAATGTCCGGCAGGTACAGCGCGCCCCGTCCCGGCAGGCGCCACTGCCCCGCGCAGTAATGCCCGGCCAGCACCAGCGAAACGCCCTGCACGTAAACAGAAGCACCGTCGGCAAATTCGTCATGCAGTGCCCGCAAACGTTCCATGGAAAGGGGAACATGGGTCAGCGCCACGTGTATATCCGTAGCAACCATGCTTTTCTGCGCCTCAAGGTAACGATCCAGACGATCCAGCTGATACTGCGCCGCGCGGATCTGTGCGTCGGTGAGCGCGGTCGGCTCCTCGCCGTCCAGCGCAGCCAGCCGCTTTTCCGCAGCGTCTCTGGAGGAAGCAACGTCCAGCGTATACAGGCTTTCCGGGCAGAACCATACGGTGCTGCCGTTGTAGGTCACAGCCGTCGGTGCGTCCAGAAAAATGGCGCCGGCCTTTTCAAGCGCCGTCACATAGGAGGCTTTGGCGGAGGAAGCGCGTTCACTGACGACGATGGGATCCGGGTCTTCGTCGCCCGGCACAAAGAACACCGGCACGTCCTCCGGCAGCTGGTCAATCAGACGGATGAGCGCCTTGGCGCTGCCGTTTTTGTCCGTGATGTCGCCCGTAACGCAGACGGCCTGATACTTGATACCGTCCAGCGCAGCCAGAAGATTTTCCTGACCGACGCCGAACAGCTTCCCGTGCAGATCGCTCAGGTGGAGAATGCGGAAACCCTCCAGCTTGCCGGGCAGGTTGGCAACGGTTACGGACTGACGGAGCAGCACCGCATGGCCGTTTAAAACGACATTATAGAAAAAAACGACGCTGATCATCAGCAGGAAAAGAATCAGCAGTACAGCCGGCGCGATGGGTCGTTTCTTTTCCCGGGCGAAAATAACGTCGTCCTGAACCTTCTTTTTCATGAAGCATCCTTTCATGCGTGCGTTGTGCCGAAAAGGCCTTTCCATTATACATGCTTTTGGCGGGTTGCGCAACGAAAAAAGCGCGTCAGGGCAGGATTTTACGATTGAACGCCGAAAATTTCAGAAGAATACAGGACAGATGATGAACGGAGGGTGGGCATGGCCAAAGCGAAAAGCAGCTTTGTGTGCGCGGCCTGCGGCTGCGAATCGCCCCGGTGGATGGGGCGCTGTCCCGAATGCGGCGCTTGGAATACCATGGAGGAGGCGGTGCCTGCTGTCGAGACGGCGGCGAAGCCCCTCAAGCAGCGGGGCGGCAGAGGGACGGAAGCGGTTCGTATCGGCGAAATCGAGGCGGGCAGCCAGACATATCAGCCGACTGGCATCGGCGAACTGGATCGGGTGCTGGGTGGAGGCGTGGTGGAAGGCGCGCTCATTCTGGTGGGCGGCGAACCGGGAGTCGGCAAAAGCACCCTGCTTTTGCAGGTGTGTGCGGAACTGTCGCGTACCGGAAAGCGGATTCTGTATATCAGCGGCGAAGAAAGCGCGCGGCAGATCAAGCTGCGGGCGCAGCGGCTGGGCGCGGATAAAACGGACATGCTGGTGCTGACGGAAAACGCCATGGACGCCATTGAGAAAAAACTGAATGAGATCAGGCCGGACTACTGCGTGGTGGACTCTATCCAGACGGTGTACCGCCCGGAAATGGCAAGTGCTCCCGGAAGCGTCAGTCAGGTGCGGGAAAGCGCCTCCCTGCTGATGCGGTATGCCAAGGAAAACGGCTGCGGCGTGTTTCTGGTGGGACATGTGACCAAGGAAGGGGCAATCGCCGGCCCCCGCGTGCTGGAGCACATGGTGGACGTGGTGCTCTATTTTGAAGGCGACAGACAGCACGAATACCGTCTATTGCGGGCAGTGAAAAACCGCTTTGGCTCCGTGAATGAACTGGGCGTGTTTGAAATGACGGGAGACGGGATGCGTCCGGTGGAGAATGCCTCCGAAACCCTTCTGTCCCAGCGGGCGAAGGGCGCCAGCGGATCATGCGTGCTGTGCGGCATGGAAGGTACGCGGCCTGTCCTGGTAGACATTCAGGCGCTGGTCGCCCAGTCCTTCTACGCGGTGCCGAGGCGTACCGTCAACGGGATGGACAACGCCCGGATCATGCTGCTATTGGCCGTCATGGAAAAGCGCGGGGGGCTGAAGCTGTTTAACAAGGACGTATACATCAACGTGGCGGGCGGCATGTCCCTGAGCGAGCCTGCGGCCGACCTTGCCGTATGCGCGGCGGTGGCGTCTTCTTTTCGGGATACGCCCCTGCCGCCTGATCTGGCGGTGATGGGCGAGGTCGGTCTGGCCGGGGAGGTGCGTTCCATTGCCCGGCTGGATCGGCGCATTGCGGAATGCCACCGGCTGGGTTTTAACCGGATCGTGTGCCCGAAGGACAGCCTGCGGCGCATCAGCCTGCCTGAAGGGGTGACGGCTCACGGGGTGGATACGGTCGCGCAGGCGTTTGCAGTCATGGATCTGCTTCCGGGGCGGGACGGCGCAAAATGAGCCGGATGACAATTTACAGTTATTAACGGCGAGTTGCCAACTCTGAAACAGATTTGGCATAGATTGGACACAACGATTTGCTATAATGGGGACGCTGAAAGAAAAATAAAACATTTTTCTTTGGCGTGAAAGGAGAGAGATTTCATGAAGCGCATCGTTTCCTTCCTGCTGGCGGTCGTGCTGGTGCTTACCAGTCTGGTTTCTTTTGCCATGGCGGAAGAAAAGAAAGAATACAAACTTGGAGAAAGAACGCTGTCCCAGTCCATGGCGGGCGCGGACGTGCTGGAGGCGCAGAAACGCCTTGCCGAACTGAAGTATTACCTTGGCGCGCAGGACGGCATATTCGGCTCGGACATGCTGGCTGCAGTTTACAATTTTCAGCGTAAGAACAGCCTGAAGGTGGATGGCAAGATCGGTGCGGATACGCTGAGCAAGCTGCAGTCCGCTTCTGCCATTGCCGCCGACACGGTGGTGGAGGATAAGAACGCCGTGCTCCGCCCCGGCGCCAGCGGCGAACAGGTGAAGGAGCTGCAGCGTCAGCTGCGGGAAACCTACTACTACAATGGCAAAATCGACGGCGTATATGGCTCCAGCGTGACCAGCGCCGTGCGGGAATTCCAGCAGAGCGCCGGTCTGAAGGCGGACGGCAAGGCCGGCCCCGCGACGCGTGAGGCACTTTACAATCGGAAAGCGGCCATTTTCAACGGCGGGCTTCCCATTCGGCTGCTGGACAGCGGCTGCCGTGGCTATGACGTGTACGTGCTGCAGCAGAAGCTTGTTTCGCTGAACTTCCTGTCCATGACCCCGTCCGGCTACTACGGTACGGACACGGTAAACGCTGTGAAGGCGCTGGAAAAGGCCAACGGTCTCAAGGAAACCGGCAAAACGGGCTCTATCGTGCGCCGTTATCTGTGGCCGGCCGAGGTGGATAAGGCGGAGCGGGAGGCCAATGCCAATAAAGGTACGACGGATGATCCCTATACCGACCGTACGCTGCGCAAGGGCAGTCATGGAGATGATGTGGCCAACATGCAGATGCGCCTGAAGGCTGCCTGCTATCTGTACGGCAAGGCGGATGGCGTGTTCGGTCTTCAGACGGAAGAAGCTGTGAAGGCGCTGCAGAAGGATTTCGGACTGAAGCAGGACGGTGTTGTCGGTGCGGAAACCTGGAAAGTGGTCAAAGCGCTGAATGTGAAAAACGCTGAAATGGAAGTGGTGGATAAGAACAAGCCCGCCGTTTCCACGCCTACAGAAAAGATGAAGCGCGGCAGCAAGGGCGCGATGGTTAAAAAGCTGCAGCAGGCGCTCATTGCGCTGAAATTCCTGGCCTCCGGTGAGGATGACGGCGTGTTCGGTATGCGTACCAGCACGGCAGTCAAGGCTTTCCAGAAAGCGAATGGGCTGACGGTGGATGGCGTGGTTGGCACGAAGACCATGGTCAAGTTGCAGGAAGTGCTGGGCACGCAGTATGCGGCGCTCTTTGGCGCCGAATAAAGACGGAAAGTCGGCTGCATCGAACCGTGCTTTGAAGCAACGGAAAAAGACATGATTTCCTGATGCATTTTCAGGCAAATGAAACAGAAATAACCTCCGCATGGCGTAGGAGCCGATGGGCAAGCTACGTCGTGAGGAGGTTGTTTTTGATGAAAAAGAAAGTTTTATATGGTTGGTGCGCGCTTTTTGCCGCCTGTGCGCTTTTACTGACAGGATGCGCTGCGGAGAGTGCGGAGAACCGCAATGTTACACCGGCGCCTGAGGTGCCTGAAAATCTGGCCAGGGACGGGAACGGCGTGCCTCTTCTGGCGGTGTACCATGTGGATGAAGACACGGTGTATGAGATGAGCGTGGAGGCGTATCTGGCGGGGGTGCTGGCGGGCGAGATGCGCAGCGACTGGCCGATGGAGGCGCTGAAAGCGCAGGCCATTCTGGCGCGCACCTTTGTGATGAAGTTCTGTACGGACAAGAAAAGCAGGTATGAGGGTGCGGATATTTCCACCGATGTGGAGGAAGCGCAGGCCTACGATGCAACGGGGGTCAATGAGCGAATCGAGCAGGCTGTGAAGGAAACGGAGGGGCTGGTGCTGTCCAACCATGGCGAACTGCCCTACGCCTGGTTTCACGCCCATTCGGGCGGCATGACGGCGCTGGCGGGCGAAGGACTGGGGTGGGACAAGGCGGAGCCGGACTACACCCAGAATGTGCCGGGAGAGGAAAGCGAACAGGCGCCGGAGGAAGCGGCGGCGTGGCAGATCCTTTTTGCGGAGAAGGCATTTCTGCAGGCGGCAGAGCGGTGCGGCGTGCAGGCGGAGAAGCTGGAAAGCGTATCCGTCGGGCAGCGAGGCCCAAGCGGTCGTGCGACGGCAATCCTGATCAACGGTCAGTCCGTAGACGCGACGAAACTGCGTCTGGCGCTGGGCTCAACTCAGATGCGCTCTACACTGCTGGAAAGCCTCAGAATAGAAAACGGCGGCGTTCGCATGGCGGGAAAAGGATACGGCCACGGCGTAGGGATGCCCCAGTGGGGTGCCTATGCCATGGCCGAAAAGGGGAAAACGGCGGAAGAAATCGTCACGTATTATTTTCGAAACGTAACAGTAGAGAAGATCTGGTGAACAGACAGAAAATCAGGGTGCGATGCCTGCCGACCCGTTGTTCATGGCGGTCAGGAGCGCCATATAGGTCGCAGGCGCATGCGCCATGAGCGGGGAAGACATGCCTTCCCCCGCGGCAGCAAAGAGACCGGAGACCATTTGCATCAGCGGGGCAAGGTCTGAATCGGGGGATACGGCGGCCATGCTGCTGCCGCTGTTCTCCACAGCGCCCGTATTGGCACCGTTTGCCAGACTGGCAGCCGTCATGGTGAAAAACTGATAGAGGGTGACGCCTTTTTCACTGTCCAGCCCTGAGCCGGTCAGGCTGTGTCTGTCCTGATAATAGGAAGCAATGGTGGGCGCAAGCGCTGCAAGCTGCTCCATGGAAGCGGTCAGCTGAGCGGTCTGCGTCGCGTCGGCAGGGAGAAGAATGTCCTGACCTGCCCGTGTATATCCCCACTGGGACAGGGGCATGCAGGTGACAACGTCGCAGGGATTGATGATATTGAAGATGTTGTCGTATGCCTGCGAGATGTTGCGCTGCGTGGTGGGAGAAGCAAAGGTGTAAACGAAAACGCCGTCAGGGTCATACAGCGCATCCAGCATGACCCCCAGCAGGTTGGCGCAGGCGCCGCCGCGGGAGTGTCCTGTTACCCAAATGAGCGGGCGCTGCTGACCGCTCAGCACATCCTGCATGCCGAGAAGAATATCCTGCGCGGCATATAGAAAGTTTTCAGCATAGTAGGTATCATTGTCCTGAGAGGGCGCAAAGTTAAAGTTGGAAAACCATTCGCCGCCGCTGGTGCCGCGGATCACGACCGCAATCAGCGGGCGTTTTTCACCTTTGTAAACCACTTCTTTCTGCGCAACGGTATAGGCACTGGTATGGGAAGCATCATCCGCCGCTTTATCATAGTGCTTTTGCAGGAGAACGGTGTAACCGTCGTCGGAGAGCACGCGCGCGGTATCCGCCGCCGTGAAGGTGCTGCTGTAGGAGAGCATTTTCTCTGCAAACTGACCGTCGTAAACGGTGCTCTGCTCCGGAAGAACGGAGACGTCCTCACCAGAGGCCCAAAGGGGAGTGCAAGAGACAAGCAGAGCGCAGACAATCAAAAAAGCAAAAGACCGCATTGGTATCATCCTTTCCACGTATGGCGACAATAAACGACAACCTTCCACATTATATGATGAACGGCTTTTAAATGCAATGGCGGCGCGGGGCGGAAGTTGGGCGGAAATGTGTCGTGCGCCGTGTATGGGAACGGATCCGGAATGCGGGTGCAGCATTCATAATGCGGGAGTAAGCATGGACCGGACGACAAACGACCTGCAGGAGGGATTTCCTGCAGGCCGTTTGAAACAGAAGTTCAGTGGCTGATGGCTTGGCACCTACGATCAACGGATCGCATCCGTTCTCCAGATGAAGGATACGCTTCCCTGTACGCCGTCGGCCAGACCGCTGAAGGCGGCGTAGTCTTTGGCAGCATCCGCCAGTGCCCGCACCCGCGCCAGCAGGGTGTCAATGTCGCCGGTCAGGCCGGTCAATTGCTCAACGCCGTCGCTGTTGAAGGTGGCGAGACCGTCCCGAAGCGTTTCCGCACCGGACAGAAGCTGCGCGATGCCGTCAGACAGCGCGGGCAGGTTGTCACGCAGGGCAGCGGCGCCTTCCGAGGCGGATGCAACGCCCTGCGTATAGGTCGTCAGGCCGGTGTAGAAGGTCTGATAATTGTCCAGCTGCGTCTTCAGGGCAGTCAGGCTCTGACGGGCTGCGTCAGCCTGATCTTTTTTAGCGGCGATCTGCTTCTGAACATCGTCGGACGCGACGTTCTGCGCGATCAGCGCCTGCACCTGCTCTTCCGTTTTGGCGGAAATCAGGGTAGTGACGTCATCAGAAGCCATTTGAGAAGTGGTCTGCCCGTCGATCAGCGCCTTGACCTCGTCCGAGGCCATCTGCTGCTTGACGGCGGCTTCAATCTGCTTTTTCTGCGTATCCGTTACCTGACCGGCCTCCACGGCCGCCTGATAGGTTTCGGAGGTCATATTCAGGGCTGCAAGTACTTTTTCGGTAACCTGCGCTTCGGCAGCCTGCGTGACCTGCTGAGCGACTTCCTGCCGGACGGCTTCCGTTACAGCGGCGCGCACCGTGCCTTCCTGAGCGCGCACGGCCTGTTCCACCTGCTGACGGGCAACCGCTTCCACGTCGGTACTGGCGATCAGGCTGTCCAGCGTCTGGGCATAGTTTTCCATGGTCAATTCGGGAACGTCCAGACCAGCGGCGAGCAGCTGACTGTTGGCGACGGACAGCAGGGAAGAAAAGACCTGAGACGCACCCTGATTCAGACTGTCGTTGTAACCGGTCAGGGTCGTCAGACCGTCCGTCAGCGTGTCAACGCCGGAGATGAGCGCGCCGCTTTTTTCATTCAGTTCGCTCAGTCCGTCTACCAGCGCACCGCTGCCGGACATCAGCCTGGCCATGCCGTCCGTCAGCTGGTCGGCTGCATCCTGCAGATCCGCCGCACTGTTCAGCTTTTCGGTATCCAGCCTGGCGAAGGGTTCGCAGGTGGCGCAGATCAGAGAAAGGGGCAGGGCAAAGTTTTCAGCGTCGGCAGTGATTTCGACGTATTCGGGGAGTGTTACGTCGGTGTCTTCAGCCAGCTTCAGGTTTTTCGCCATGCCGGGGAGGGCGGCACCCACTACCAGCATCCGATCGCCATCGTTGACGACGCGGCCGTTGACCACCGTCACGTTGCGGAACACGTCGTTTTCCATCAGCACGGCGGAAAGCATGGCAAAGGGAAGGGTGACGGTTTCTTTCTGACCGTCAATCGTGACGGTTCTGGAGGCCGTGACGGTAAAATCGAAACGGATGGTGACCCGGCCGCTCTTGCCGGCCAGCTCCTCAGGCGTTACCGCTTCTCCGTCCAGGGTGTAGGAAATGCGCACGTCCACAGGCAATTCATCGTTGCTGTCGCCGCGGTAATAAATGTCCTGACCGTCGGCCTGCCATTGCGTGCCGTCAAAGGCCTCGTAACCCTTGACGCTTTCAATGTCCGTCAGGCTGCTGACATCGGGCAGCGTTTCCGCAGCCTGGGGATTGGTCAGGTGACCGGTCACGATCACCCTGCGGGTGCTTCCGTCGGGTGCGCAGAGCACGTAGACCGTTTCATTTTTTTCCGGGGCGGCTTCATCCTCCGCCAGCGCGGTGGGCAGTGCCATGGTGCAAAGCAGCGTGAAAACAAGCAGAATGGAAAGCAGCTTTTTCGCAGACATTTTAATTCACTCCTTGACTTTCATGTTCAGCGTCGTATGACGTACCGGCTTATCCAGCAGCATCAGCAGCGAGGGCAGGAAGAAAATGACGCAGCCGACGCTGACCAGCGCGCCGCGAGCCATGAGCATACACATGGAACGGATGATGTCCATGTCCGAGTAGACGGCAACGCCGAAGGTGGCGGCAAACAGTCCCATGCCGCTGACCACAATGGAGGGCAGGGATACGGACAGCGCGGTGGTCACGGCTTCCTTTTTGCTCCTGCCGGCGACCCGCTCCGCCTTGTAGCGGGTGGTCATCAGAATGGCATAGTCCACCGTTGCGCCCAGCTGAATGGTGGAAATGCAGATGGGAGCGATGAACGGCAGCGACTGTCCCAAATAGTGAGGGAGTCCCAGATTGATGAAGATGGCCAGTTCAATGACCGAAATCAGGATGACCGGGAGCGTCAGGCTCTTTTCGACCAGAAGGATAATGACAAAGATGGCGATAATGGAAATGGCGTTCACCACCTGGAAATCATGGTTGGTGGTTTCGATCATGTCCTTCATGCAGGACGCTTCGCCGATCAGCATGCCGGAAGGGTCGTATTTTTTCAGGATGGCGTTCAGCGCGGTCAACTGGTCGTTCACCTTGTCGCTTGCAACCTTGTATTCCGAATTGATGAGGATCAGTTCCCATCTGTCGCTCTTTAAGATCTCCGTTACGCTTTCCGGCAGCACTTCCTCCGGAACCAGACTGCCTACCACACTTTCAAGGGAGAGGACATACTTGACCCCGTCCACTTCCTTCATTTCCCGGAGCATATTGCGCAGATCGCGTCCGGGCAGCTTGGCGTCGGCAAGCACCATGTGGGTGGAAGAAATGTCAAAATGCTCGGACAGCTTGCTGCTGGCGATGACGCTTTCAATGTCATCCGGCAGGCATTGCCCCATGTCGTAGTAGGCTTCGCTGTTCGTCTTGTCATAACCCATGTAGGCGGGTGCGATCAGCAGCGCAAAGACGATCAGGAAAATGGGGAAGCGACGGGTGACAAAATCGGCGAAGCCATCCGCGCGGCGGATGAGCGCCTTGTGCCGTGTTTTCTGCAGCGGGCGATCCAGCAGCAGAATGAGCGCGGGGAGAACCGTGACGCAGCCAATGACGCCAATGAGCACGCCTTTTGCCATGACGATGCCCAGATCGCGCCCCATGGTGAAGGTCATGAAGCACAGCGCGATAAATCCGGCAATGGTGGTGATGGAACTGCCCAGCACCGAGGTGAAGGTAGCGTGGATGGCCTGCGCCATGGCTTCGTTTCGATCCTCCAGCGCCTCACGCTTTTCATTGTAGCTGTGCCAGAGGAAAATGGAATAGTCCATGGTGACCGCCAACTGAAGCACGGCAGAAAGCGCTTTGGTAATGTAGGAGATTTCTCCGATGAAATAATTGGTGCCCATGTTCAGCACGATGCAGATGCCGATGCTGGCCAGAAACACGAAGGGGATGAGCCAGCTGTCCAAAAAGAGCATCATGGCGGCGCAGGCGCACAGCACGGCAAGGCCTACATAGATGGGTTCTTCACGCTCGCACAGATCTTTCAGATCCGTTACCAGCGCGGACATGCCGGAGACAAAGCACTGCTTGCCTGCGATGCCGCGTATTTCGCGGATCGCGTCCATGGTCACATCTGCGGAGGTGGCGCTGTCGAAGAATACGGCCAGCAGGGTCGCATTGCCGTCGTTGAATTCGTTGTAGATGCTGTCGGGCAGCACTTCCATGGGAATGGAAAGATCGGCCAGACTGTCATACCATACCACCGTGTCCACGTGCGCTACGGCGGCGATCTTATCTTTCAGGGCGGATACGTCTCTGGCAGGCATGTCCTCTACGACGACCAGCGAAAACGCACCCTTCCCGAAGTCGGCCATCAGCTCGTTCTGACCGATGACGGTATCCATATCGTCAGGCAGGTAATCCAGCATGTCGTAATTGATGCGCGTAGCGGCCATTCCCATCAGGGAAGGAATCATCAGCAGCAGACTGACGATCAGAATCGCAACGCGGTGTTTCACCACGAACTTTGAAAAACGCATGGGTGACATCATTCCACCTTTCCTTGCATATACAGTTTGCCGTCTTCCGGCGTGTCGGGGTGCTGGTGAGCGACGATCTTTACGGCGAGCAGAGCCACGCACAGATTCAGCGCACCCTCAAACAGGAAGCTGAGCCCCATCAGCGCCGTCAGCATGCCGACGCTCTGGGTGGGACGAAACGCCAGCAGCGCGCCTACGGCCACTGCGCACATGGACAGCGTCAGAATGACCCACCACCGTGCCAGACCGAAGCGGCGGGCGTCGAGGGACATCTGGGCTTTGAACAGCCCTTCCGCCATGATCACGATGCCCGTTACCAGACAAAAGAAGGACATGGCGTCCACGGGATTGGTCAGAATCACCGTGCCGAGCAGAATCAGCAGACTTCCGAAGGCAAGGTCAAACTGAAAAGCCAGCCGGTACAGGTCTCTCGAGAAGTAGCCGATCAGCTTGACAATGCCGAACAGAATCAGCATGACGCCCGCCGCCACGCCGATGACGGATACAGACACATTTCTGTAAACGATGAGCAGAACGCCGCCCATACAGAACAGCGCGGACATGATTATGTAGGCAAGCTTGGCGGCACGGATAGCTTTTGTGGATCGCATTTTTTCACCTCCCTGATAAAACTGGAGCGTTTCCACTTCCCATGGGCGATTATAGCAAAGTCAACCGTGGGATAAAATGGATGAAAAAAGCCGCCTGTCTGAAAAACAGACAGGACGGCCGAATTGTTCAGATTTTGTACATTTGCGCCTTCTTGCCTAAAAAGGAGAAAGCATTGAAAAGCAGGGCGGACGTAAAATGCCGTTGCAGCGTTTTGACCAATGCAGGAATGATGGACTTATTGTTTTTCGCAGCGTTCCAGCACTTCAAGCAAAACGTTACTGTGAAGCGCGCATAAACGGTTCAGCTCGGGGCGAATGTCTTCACGCAGACCGTTGTTCAGCCAGTCGGTGATCAGGCCGAAGCACCAGCAGCTGTAGCAGTGTAAAATCAGCTGACGATCTGCTGCGTTGACGGGCCGCTCCTGCGTCAGGGTGTCAAAGTAACGGGCGACAACGTAATGGCATATCTGCATCAGATACCGTTCATATACGTCCCGGTTGGCGGAATTGTAAATATGGAGCGCGGCGCGCCGGTATTTCAGAATGGCGGATACGGCGATATCCAGCATTTCCTCCATGGAGGATACGCTGCTGTGCTCCCGGGTCAGCTGATCCGCCTCGTCCCGCACAATGGCCTCGATGAGTGCGGGAATGTCCTCAAAATGGTAGTAAAAGGTATTTCGGTTGACGCCGCACCGATCCACAATGTCCCGGATGGTGATCTTACTCAGCGGCCGCTCATCCAGCAATTCCAGAAAAGCATTCATGATGGCTTTGCGTGTAAAGGAAGGCATGGCTTCTCCTTTCAGCTTTTCTTTTTTTCAGGGAATGATGCGTACGATGTCCTCCAGCTCGCAATGGAGCGTACGGCATATTTTGACCAGCGTCTCAAGGGATACGGGCTCGCGCCGACCCATTTTGGCAATGACGGCGGAACTGATGTGTGCGGCAGCCTGCAGATTCTTCTTTTTCATGCGGCGGTCGATCAGCATTTTCCAGAGCCGGTCATAGGAAATCAGGGCTTCATCCTGAACCATTTTTCATCATCTCCGCTGTTCATTATAATGTTTTTTCTTTACATTGGCAATAAAAAACAACACGATGTAAAAGAAAAAGTGAAGAAAGGCATATTTTGAACATCAAAAAAAGCACGCCTTACGGCGTGCAGGGTTTGTTTTCCTTATTCGCGAATGATGCATTCGTCCCGTTCCGCACCCACGGATACGTACTGGATGCGGCAGCCGACGGCTTTTTCCAGATAGGCCACATAGTCCCGGGCAGTCTGCGGAAGGGCATCGTAGGTGCGGCACTTGGATACATCGCCAAAACCGGGCAGGTACTCAATGACGGGTTTGGCACGGTTCAGCTTTTCACCGGTGGGGAATACGGTGGTGATTTCACCGTCCACGTCATAGGCCGTGCAGACGGGAATCCTGTCCAGATAGGACAGTACGTCCAGCTTCGTCAAAGCCAGTGCGGTCGCACCCTGCATCTTGACACCGTAGCGGGAAGCGGGAATGTCGAACGCACCTACCCGACGGGGACGCCCGGTAGCTGCGCCGTATTCACCGCCGGCAGCGCGCAGCTTTTCGCCTTCTTCACCGAACATTTCAACGGTAAAGGGTCCCTCGCCCACGCAGGTGGAATAGGCTTTCATAATGCCTACCACATGATCCAGCTTTTCGCCGGGAATGCCCGCGCCGATGGGCGCGTAGGCGGCCAGCGTCTGAGAGGAAGAGGTGTAGGGGTAAATGCCGAAATCAATGTCGCGAAGCGCGCCCAGCTGCGCTTCAAACATGATGTTTTTGCCGTCGTGAACGGCCTGCGCAAGGTAGGCGGACACATCGGTCACATAGGGGAGAATGGCGCTGCCGTAGGTGCGCAGCCAGTCCATCATGGCGGCAGGATCAACAGGCGCATGACCGTAGCCGGTGACGGTGATGTTCTTCCACGCGACAATATCCCGTACCTTTTCTTCCAGCGCATCCAGATGGTAAAGGTCTTCCATCCGAAGCGCCTTTTTCATATATTTGTCGGCGTATACCGGTGCAATGCCGCGGCGGGTGGAACCAAACTTCTTATCGGCCAGCCGTTCTTCTTCCATGATGTCCTGCAGCTTGTGGTAAGGCATGCAGATGATGGCCTTGTCGCTGATCTTCAGGTTGGCGGGGGTGATGGAAATCCCTTTATCCGTCAGAGACTTGATTTCACCCACCAGGTGCTCCAGATCAATGACCATGCCGTTGCCCATCACGTTGACGGTGGTTTCCCGCAGAATGCCGGAGGGAAGCAGGTTCAGCACGAACTTGCCCTTCTCGTTGACCACGGTGTGCCCCGCGTTGTTGCCGCCCTGATAGCGGCAGATCACGTTGTAATCCGAGGAAAGCAGATCCACCATACGGCCCTTTCCCTCGTCGCCCCAGTTGATT
The DNA here is from genome assembly GCA_934662505.1 of uncultured Clostridia bacterium. Classification (GTDB taxonomy): domain Bacteria; phylum Bacillota; class Clostridia; order Christensenellales; family Aristaeellaceae; genus SVGT01. The sequence goes on from CAKUKE010000002.1 coordinate 185,815, forward strand.
CCGACAATGGAAGTAAGCATGTTTGTTTCTTCCTCCTTACACATTGATGGCGATTTGAATGGCATCGCCTGCCGGGTCGTTGTGCTGATGAACCGTTTCTCTGAGTTTGGCCACGTATCGTGCCGTCTGCTGAGCGGCCAGACCGGTAAACACGCTGTCATGAACGATTGCATCGATCTCCGCCCTTGTCAGTCCGAAAACAGGATCCGCTGCGATCATATCCAGCAGGCGGTTATCCGCGCCGTCCTGCTTGATGGCCTTGCCGGCGGCCACTGCGTGCCGACGGATGGCCTCGTGAAGGGTCTGACGGTCGCCGCCTTTTTCGACGCAGCGCATGAGAATGTTTTCCGTCGCCATGAAGGGCATTTCTTCCATCAGGTGCTTCTGCATCATTTGCGGGTAGACGGTCAGGCCGCTGATGACGTTGATGTACAGCGACAGAATGCCGTCCGTGGCCAGAAAGGCTTCCGGAATGCTGATGCGCCGGTTGGCCGAATCATCCAGCGTACGCTCCAGCCACTGGGTTCCGGCGGTCATGGCCGGGTTCAGCGCTTCTGCAATGACAAATCTGGAAAGGGAAGAAATGCGTTCGCTGCGCATGGGGTTCCGCTTGTAGGCCATGGCGGAGGAGCCTACCTGACCGTCTTCAAAGGGCTCGTCCACTTCCTTCAGGTGAGACAGAAGGCGGATGTCGCCGGAAAACTTCTGCGCGCTCTGGGCGATGCCGGAGAGCGCGGACAGAATAAAGTAGTCCGCTTTACGGGGGTAGGTCTGACCGCTTACGCCAAAGACGCTGTCAAAGCCCATTTTTGCAGCGATTTTCTTTTCAAGCGCCTCCACTTTTTCCGCATCCCCGTCAAAAAGGGAAAGAAAGCTGGCGCCCGTGCCCGTGGTACCGCGGCACCCCAGCAGCTTCATACGGGCGAGGACAAAATCCACCTGTTCCAGATCCATTGCCAGATCCTGCGCCCACAGCGTGGCGCGCTTGCCCAGCGTGGTGGGCTGTGCCGCCTGAAAATGGGTATAGGCCAGCGTGGGCAGATTCTGATACCGTTCGGCAAAGTCGGCCAGTGCGGCAATGGCTTTCAGCAGCAAACTGCGGATGCGCCGCAGAGCATCCCGCTGCAGAATGACGTCCGTATTGTCGCCCACATAGCAGCTGGTTGCACCCAGATGGATGATGGGGCGGGCAGTGGGGCAGGCCTGTCCGTAGGCGTAGATATGCGCCATGACGTCGTGACGCACTTCTTTTTCCCGGGCGTTGGCCACCTCATAGTCGATGGGCAGAATATGCGCGCGCATTTCCTCGATCTGCTCGTCGGTAATGTGCAGCCCCAGTTCCTTTTCGCTTTCCGCCAGCGCGACCCACAGCCTGCGCCAGGTGGAAAACTTGCGGTCGTCGGAAAAAATTTCCTGCATTTCCCGGCTGGCATACCGTTTGCACAGCGGGTTTTCATACACGTCGTGCATGGAAAGAAGACGCCTCCTTTTCGGTGCGCAGGGGATTACTTCTGCGCTGCGGAACGTTCAAGCGCGGCCTGAATGAACCCCTTGAACAGGGGGTGCGCTTTGTTGGGACGAGATTTGAATTCGGGATGATACTGCACCCCCACATAGAAGGGGCGGTCGGTCAACTCCACCGTTTCCACCAGACGGCCGTCAGGAGACAGACCGGAGAGCGTTAAGCCGACCTGCGTCAGCGCATCCCGGTATTCGTTGTTGAACTCGTAGCGATGACGGTGCCGTTCGGAGATTTCCCGGGCGCCGTAGCACCGTTCCATGACCGTGCCGGGCTGGATAACGCACGGATATGCGCCCAGGCGCAGGGTGCCGCCCTTGTCGATATCGGCGCTCTGACCGGGCATGAAGTCGATGACCCGATGCTTGCACAGCTCGTCAAACTCGCCTGAATGGGCGTCGACAATGCCGGCCACGTTCCGCGCATATTCGATGACGGCGATCTGCATGCCCAGACAGATGCCGAAGTAAGGAATGCGGTTTTCTCTGGCGTAGCGGGCTGCCAGCAGCATGCCGTCAATGCCCCGTCCGCCGAACCCGCCGGGCACAATGATGCCGTCCAGCCCGGAGAGCATAGTGTCCGCGGTCAGGTCGGTGATTTCCTCCGAGTTAAGCCAGTGGATGCATACCTTGGTGCCCAGTTCAAAGCCGGCGTGTCGCAGCGCTTCCGCAACAGAAAGGTAGGCGTCGTGCAGCTGCACGTATTTTCCCACCAGACCGATGTGCACGTTGTTGCTGGCAGACTTGATCCGGGCAACCATATCTTTCCATTCGGTCAGGTCGCCTTCAGGCGCATCGATGCCCAGTTCGCGGCATACTACGGCAGAAAAATGGTTGTTCTCCAGCATCAGCGGCGCTTCGTAAAGACAGGGGAGTGTGATGTTCTCAATGACGCAGTCCGGCTTGACATTGCAGAACATGGAAATCTTTTTGAAAATGGAAGGTTCAAGGGGCTCGTCGCAGCGGAGAACGATAATGTTCGGGTTGATTCCCATGCCCTGCAGTTCCTTGACGGAATGCTGGGTAGGCTTGGACTTGTGCTCGTCTGACCCGCGCAGGAAGGGAACCAGCGTTACATGAATGAACAGGCTGTTTTCCCGACCGACCTCCAGCGAAATCTGACGCACCGCCTCCAGAAAGGGCTGGGATTCAATGTCGCCGATGGTACCGCCGATTTCGGTGATGACCACATCCGCATCCGTCTGCTTGCCTACCCGGTAGACAAAGTCCTTGATCTCGTTGGTAATGTGGGGGATGACCTGCACGGTGGAACCCAGATACTCGCCGCGGCGTTCCTTATTGAGCACGTTCCAGTACACTTTGCCCGTGGTCAGGTTGGAAAACTTGTTCAGATTTTCATCGATAAAGCGCTCATAGTGCCCCAGATCCAGATCTGTTTCCGCACCGTCTTCGGTGACGTACACTTCGCCGTGCTGATAGGGACTCATGGTGCCGGGGTCCACGTTGATGTAAGGATCCAGCTTCTGAGCGGCGACTTTCAGCCCCCGCATTTTGAGCAGACGACCCAGGGAAGCGGCGGTAATGCCCTTGCCAAGGCCGGATACGACGCCGCCGGTCACAAAAATGTACTTGGTCATGCTGTACCCCTCCGTCATTTGTAAATGGACAGAATATCCTGCGCCACGGCGCGCCGCGTCACACAGCGATCCATGGCGAGTTTCTCAATATAACGGTGCGCTTCCGGCTCGGACATTTTCAGCTGGTCGATCAGCACCCATTTGGCATGGCTGACCAGACGGATTTCCTCCATTTTTTCTTCCATGGAGGCATTTTTTTCTTCCATGCGCCTCAAGCGTTCCCGCGTGGCGCAGGCAATGCCCAGCGCCTGCGTGAGCAGCTGGCCGGAAGTGGGCTTTTGCAGCGTCATCACGCCGAAAGGCGCTGCACGGTCGCTCGTTTCCTGATAACGCGCTGCGGAAGTCAGCAAAACAACCCCCATACCGCTGCCTGCGCAAATGTCGGTGGCAAGAGAGAGACCGGCTTCATCCGGCAGCGGCATGCTGATCAGTGCAAGATCCATTTTTTGAACGGACAACAGCTTGCGAACGGCCGCCGCATCCGTACAAAGAACGGGCGTCTCGTATCGGTTATCCGGTAAAAAAGGCATGACGGCCTGAACAAAACGGTCGGAAGGGGAGGCGAGCACCAGACTGTAGCGGCGCTGTGAAGCCGTCAACGTTGCTCCCTCCTTGCTTTATCGGGAATGAGAATACCCCCGAAAAAGTGAAAGACGCCCATTCAGTCAAGGGGCAGACCCTTCACCAATGAACGTCCTTGCTCATCGACACTGCATTATAGCATGACGGCTCAAAAAAGTCAATTCGACACGGGTCGAAAAATTCCGCCGCAAAGCATTGACAAAAGACGGCGTGTATGGTAGCATATGCTTTGCGTATTTCATCTGGGTGTAGCGCAGCTTGGTAGCGTGCTTGAATGGGGTTCAAGAGGCCGAGAGTTCAAATCTCTCCACCCAGACCAAAGTCCACCGTGATTTTGTATCACGGTGGGCTTTTTGTTTTACTTGAAAAAAGCAATATGGTTCACTATAATTACACTGCAATTAATTACACCGTAATTATGAGAGAAAAGCGACACATGGCACTGAGAGACCGTTCACTTGATGAAAAAATGATCACAGCTGCCCGGGATGAGTTTTCGGAGAAAGGTTATTCCGGCGCATCGCTTCGGAAAATCGCAGAGAGAGCCGGAGCAACTGTCGGCGCGATCCAGACGCGTTACAAATCGAAGAATGATCTGTTCGGACGCCTGCTTAAGCCGCTGCTTGACGAGATCGAAGTTCTGTTTCAAAATACAAAAGCGGAATACTATTCGAGCACGGACGGGGAATTCCTTACAGGGCTGAAAGCCTCCATGCAGCGCGAGTCCGCGTCGATCCTTCATCTTGTTTTTGACCATTACGATGAGGCGGTGCTGCTTCTGTGCCGCAGCACTGGAAGCAGCTTTGAACATTATTTTGACGGGACGGTTCAGTGTAAAATAAAAGAGAGCGCAGCGTTTTTTCGCGCGAAGGGCTTTGATGACGTGGAGGAAAGACTGCTTGGACTTCTGATTTCTGCACAGTTTGACAGCTATCGCCGGATTGTTGCGGAATGTTTTGATTGCAGAACCGCTGAAAAATACATGAATTCGCTGATGATCTATCACTTTGGCGGCTGGAGCGCATTTTTTGAATCTGCCAATCAATCACGGAAGGGTATGTGATATGAAATACAACGGTTTTTATTTCTGGATGTTCAGGCGTCCCATGAAAAAAATACTTTCTGAGAAATGCGGCAGGGCGTACGCGTCAGAGATCATGAAAAAGAGTAAAAAAGTCTATCGGGAGCTGGTCGAACGGGCGGATGATATTGGCGACGATAACCCTATGGACTATAAACTGTTTGCGCTTGCCTTTGTTGCGCCGTATGTGGCAAGTGAAAAGAAGATTTCACCGGAGACCGTACAGGAAATGATGCGGCGTTCCCTTTATTACATCAGGTGGTATTTTGCTGTGACTGACCTCAATACGGATAGGGGCGAGGCGGAGAACAAAAAGAGCGTCGTCAGGCATGCAAAATGGTACACGCCGGAAAAAGAAGCAAAGTGCCCGACCTCCTTCAAGGTTGATTTTGTCGGGCAACCATACGAGGGGGCTTGCTACTACCGTATCACCCGCTGCCCAATTTGCATGTATGCAGAAAGGCTGGGCGTTTCGGAACTGATGCCGCTGTTTTGCGAACAGGATGAAGTGATGATCTCCCTCCAGCATGGCGTGCTGCATAGAAAGCATACGATGGCTGACGGCGGGGAATACTGCGATTACTTTATTACAGGGAACAAAGAACCGCTTGATAAAACTGTACGGTGATGCTGAAAGGAACGCATGAAACACAAGCGGCGTTCTTTCCGGTCTTCATAACAAAAAGCGCCTGAAGCTTGAAGAATGCAGGCGCTTTCTTGTTAAACACGTGGAGTATGTGTGAAGTATATAAGTGCACCGTCAAAGCGTATTCTTTGCGCTGGGGTGGTCAGGTGTGCGGATACCGCCTGACTGCACAGCGGAAGGGCGCGCATGCGAAGGGGAGCAGCAAACGGCGATCAATGAACCGAACATTTTGAAACGGCGTATGGTTGTAGGCGCCTGCGGATAAGGCAAAGACTTGTAAGGAAAAAGCCGTTATTACAGTGCAGTGTGCATGCGGATAAAAACGCCCGCGGAAATGAACCTCAATCGGGCTTTGCTCTTCGGCCTTCTTGTCGGGAAGCCCCCGCGGGAGTGAACCGTTCATTTTTTCTGAAGGATGATGGCGATGAAATTCAGGTATTTGCCGCCGCCGGCTTCCATGGCTTTTCGGTCGCCGACGGCGTATTCATTTTCCTGCTTCAGCCAGTCCGCCCAGACTTCCTCGTTGCTCTCCATTTCCTGAACGCGGAGCACGTTTGCTCCCTGACAGCAGTGCACTAACTGGGACCAGTAATGCGTATCGTGCATATACTCCAGCTGTTCCGGCGTCCAGGACAGCAGCAGTTCCTCGGGCAGGCAGTCGTGGCAGTCCTTTTTCATGCCGGGAACCGCGATATAGACATAGCCGCCCGGCTTGATAAAGGGCAGCAGCCTGTCGTCCAGGTACCGCTCATCACGTCCGAAATAATTATAGGAATCAACGCAGACAACTGCATCGAAGAAGTTCTTCTCAAAAGGAAGGGCATTGGCGTCGGCCTTCACGGGGATGAGCCTGTCTCGCGGGATCCCCATCTTGTCGAAGAAAACGCGATTTTCGACCGGGTCGCTCCAAAGATCCGCCGCATAGACGGTAAAGCCGTATTCTTCGGCGAGAAATACGCTGGTCAGTCCCTGACCGCTTCCCAGATCGCAGACCGTCCCGCCGGCCGGGATGAGATGGTGAAGCAGCAGTTCTTCCTCCAGCTTGAGGGGATTGGGTCCCATCATTTTTTCCTGCAGAGAGGGATCACTGTATTTTTGGCTCCTGATGTAATTCATGACTGATGTTCCTTTCTTTTTGCTGTGTTCTTATTGTCCAGCGCGATGACTTTGAATTTCTGTTTTTTCTGCTGCAGATAGGTATCGCCGTTCGCCGCGTAGCGGTTTTCTGCGGTCAGCTTCTGATAGGAGACCCACCGCTCCGGCAACAGGGTACCGTCAGAAAGCGCCTTTTGAACGGCGCAGCCGGGCTCGACAGTATGGGTGCAGTTACGAAAACGACATGAGGCGGTCAGCAACTCGACATCGGCGAAGGATCTGTTCAGCCCGTCATCCGCCTCCCAAAGCCCCAGCTCCCGCATACCGGGCGTGTCGATGACCATGCCGCCCTGCGGCAGGAGGAACAGCGCCCGCCGGGTGGTGGTGTGCCGGCCCTTATCGTCATTGCGCAGCCCGTTTGTAAGCAGCCGGTTTTCTCCGAGCAGACGGTTAATCAGGGTGGACTTGCCTACGCCGGAGGAACCGGTAAACGCCACCGTTTTTTCGGGCTGAATGTAGGGGAGAACGGCTTCATATCCTTTTTCGGACAGGCTGGAAACGGCAATCACGTCTGTGCCTGCTGAGAGGAGAGCCGCCTCATGTATGCAGGATTCCGGCGCGGCACATAGATCTGCTTTCGTCAGCATGACGACTGGGCGTGCGCCGCTGCTCCAGACGGCTGCCAGATAGCGTTCCAGCCGCCGCAGGTTAAAGTCGCCGTTCAGTGACATGCAGATGAAAACCGTGTCGATGTTGGCGGCAATGACCTGTTCTGTGCGGGATGTGCCTGCCGACTTGCGGACAAAGAGGCTTTTTCTCGGAAGAACCTCCTGAATGAGCGCGTGTCCATCGACGTCATCGGCACGTACCGTGACGAAGTCGCCGACGGCGGGGAAGCCGAGGGGACTCTGAACGCTGTGCCGAAGCCTGCCGGATAACTCGGCCAGCCGCTCGCCCTTGCAGGTCACAAGACGGTACACGTTTCGTTCCTGCACCGTAACACGGCCGATCTGATACAGTTTCTGATACTCTGAAGAGAGGGAAAAACTGTTTTTCTGAAGACCGTAGGCTGTCATATCAATGCGATTCATGGTAGTGCTTCCTGCTTTCTTCACTTGAATAATGCCGAAAAAACTGATCTATATGCACTTGAAGGAGGGCTTGAAGGGAAGCGGCGCCGCCACGATGATCAAACATGCTAATCAGCAGAAAAAGCGGCGCGTAAAACGCAAGCGCAAGCTGCTTCGGATCCTCCTGACGGATCACACCGTCGGAAATCAGTTCGGCAAAAATGCGTTCCATATAGGTAACGGGGCCGGCGACAACGCAATTCTGATACAATTCCGCCATTTCAGCATTGCGATATTGCTCTAAAATCAGCATTCTGCGAAACTGGCAGGCAAAGTCGTCTTCCGTCCAGAACGTAAACTGCGCCATGGTAAAATCCCGAATGTGGTTCAGAGCAACGTTTCTATAAGCGGCCGGGCATGCCTCGTATGAGACGTCAGGAACGCCGTAACGGACGGAACGCTCCGCGTCAATCTGATACATTTTCGCCACGAGGCAGTCGAAAATATCTCGTTTGTTCTTAAAGTGTCTGTAAAGCGCTCCCTTGGTGATCCCCAATTCGGCGGCAATCATGCTGACGGAAACCGCCTCATATCCATCTCTGGAGAACAACCGCAGGGAAGCATCCAGAATGTTTTCCCGAGTACCTGTCATACGCAGTTCTCCCTCCATTCTCAACAATGTAAACGATCGTTTACGATAACAGCATAGTAAACGATCGTTTATTTGTCAAGTGGGGCAAGCAAAAAAGTTTTTGATAAAGTGTAGAATACTTTGACATATTTTATAAATTAAACCAAAGTATAAAAGAAAGGATAAGAAAAAACCAAAGTATATTTTGAGAAGCGCGTGCGACAAAGCGAAGACGTATGACACAAATAATACGTGGAACTGAACAGTATGATCTTTTCGACGTTTGTGGTGCAATACACGGTTAACGTCAAAAAAGAATGGATGGGCATGTGCAGATGAAGAGCGTTCCAGTTCATTTGATACGCAGAACAGGAAACGGAGAGCATGACTTTTTGAGCCGAACATCATTTGAAAAAGTATACTTTGCAATATTTTGAGACGGAATAAGAAAATAGCGCAGCACAGACTGAGCTGTTCTGCTCAAAGCTGTGGAAGCAAAAGAAATAAAGCCGATTTCATTGCGCACAAGCCGCCGGGAGGAATGACAGGCGGCTTGCTATAAAAAATGCATGCGGAAAACAACACGGTTCAGCGTTTTTGACGGGGGAAAGGATCGTTGCGATGCATGGCATTGCCAAAGTTTTTGCGGTCTGGCGGGTACTTGACTTCTGTGGGAGGTCATTCAATGAACAAAAGCAGATGTATGATATCCGCCATGCCTAAGGAAGCAGATTCCCTGCGCTCGTTCTGCACTTCTCAAGGAATGGATATCAAAACGGACAGATCAGCTTGCACCCCCGGGGGTTTGCAAGTTGATCTGTCCGTGTGCCGCCTGCTGCTGCGTCAAGCCCTTGCAGCAGGAAAATGCTTGAAGTATCCGGGCAACGGCTGTTTTATCGCCTTTGCAGGGATTTACTGTTTTAACAGGATGTACCATGTCTGCATGGGGAAAGGATTACGATCGGGGAGCAGGGGAAGCTGCTTTTGCACGAAAAAGCATACCGTCAGCCGAGTTTCCGATAGACGGCACAGGCTTTTCCCAGCACGTCAACCTGCCCGGGCTTGACGATGATCGGCTCCATCGCAGGGTTTTCGGGCTGTAGACGCACATGTCCGTTTTCACGGTAGAAACGTTTTAAGGTTGCATCTCCGTCAATCATGGCGACCGCAATATCACCGTTATTCACCTCGCTCTGACGGTGAATGATGACATAATCACCGTCCATGATGCCGCATCCGATCATGCTTTCACCCCGGACGGATAAGATAAAATGCTCGCCTTCGCCCAGCATGCTGTCGGGAACAAAAAGATAATCCTCGATGCTTTCCTCCGCCAGAATGGGAGAACCGGCAGCGATTTTTCCGACCACCGGCAGCCGCTGACTGGTGTTTCGCGGCGCGTCGGTCAGATCCAGCGTGCGGGGGCGGGAGGCGTCACGATGGAGCATTCCTTTTTTTTGCAGGCGATCCAGATGACCCTGAACGGTGGAGGTGGATTTGAGCCCGACGGCCTTTCCAATTTCGCGAACAGACGGCGGGTAACCGTTGACTTTTTGATAATCCCTGATATACTCTAAAATACGCTGCTGAGTTTCGCCGTGGGGACGTCTTCCGGGCAAAGCTTACGCACCTCCGCCGTCAGCCGCGTAACGACCGACTTTTTCTGAAAAGAATTATAACATACAAACGTTTGTTTGGCAATAGGCTGCTTCGGAAAGGACAGCAGACGGAAAGGATGAAAGAGACAATGACGGAGAATCAAAAATGCGTACTCTACGACCGGGATTGCGTGGACTGCGGCGAATGCGACCGCTGCGATCTGGATCCAACCAAGGTGTGTGATAACTGCATGAAATGCGTAATGGGAGATCAGGACTACCGTGCCATTGAAATTGAACGGGTCGAAGTGCCAAATCAGCTTGAAGGCGAAAAAACGGATGGCTCTTCATCGAAAGTGAACTGAAAAACATGGTTTATAACGCCTTTGGTGCAGGTGGCCATGACCGCGAGGAATGACCGCGAGGACAGAATAAAGCAGTTAACAGAAACAAGCTTATTCGTTGCTGCAACGGCGGCAGGCAGTCCGTAACGGAACAATTGTCTTGGGTGGTTTTGCGTTTGTGTGCAGACCGGAAGGGTGTGTAAGAAGCAGCACGGAAAGATCGCCTGATACCAGGGTACGGTTTTTGCTTGAGATGGTGGCGCATTCGATGAACATACTTTGGTATTTTTGCAGAGTGCATGGTAATACTCTGTTTATTTTTGACCGGGCAGCTTGACAAATTGAGCCGCTTCGCGCCGCCGGCTGTCCGTCATGTCGGCGTAATGCTTGCGTGTGGTATTCACGTCTGCATGCCCCAGTACATCTGCGACCAGATAAATATCGCCGGTTTCCTGATACAGGTTTGTGCCATAGGTGCTGCGCAGCTTGTGAGGGCTGATTTTCGGTTTGAGCGGTGAGGCGATGGCGGCGTATTTTTTGACCATCAGTTGCACCGCGCGCTGCGTCATCCTTTTTTTCTGCATGGATAGAAAAAGCGCGTCTTCGCTGCCCGGCAGGGGCGTTATTTTTTCGCGTTCCGCAATGTATGCCTTAAGTGCGTCTGCCACTTCATCCGGAAAGTAAAGAATGACCTGATTCCCACCTTTGCGGGTGACCATGAATGCGTTCATACTGAAGTCTATATCCCCAAGGTTAATACCAACGCATTCGCTGACCCGTATACCCGTGCCGAGAAAAAGCATGATCATGGCATAATCCCGGGCACCGATCAATTGATGAAATTTTTCCTGACGCTGCGTCAGACCGTCGCCAGTCGAGGCGGCGTGAATCATTTTTTCCATCTCTTTCTGATCCAGACGGATGATCGGTTTCTGATGAAGCTTTGGAAGCTGTACCAGAGTCGTCACGTTCGACTCGAGATAACCGTTTTTAAACAGGTATTCAAACAGGGAACGGATAGAGGAAAGCTTCCGCATGATGCCCAATTCATGGTTGCTGATGATGACTTCCTGACCGTTGTCTGTCTGCTTGTAGTATTGCATCAGGTAGTCCTGGAATTCTTCGATATCGTGCGCAGTCACCTGTTTTAATGATTCGGCCGTGATCAGCTCGGGACGTTCAAATTGACCGAAAACAGGGGATTCTGCACACAGATATTGGAAAAAAATCCGAAAATCATAGGCATAGGCAAGGCGTGTCAGGGTGCTTGTGGTCTGCGAAACGGCATGAAAAAACTTTGTGCAGATGACCGGCAGGTCTTTTTGCAGCATGCGGAGCTTTTCTAAACGCTCCCGATCCATTTTTCCTCTGTAAGTTACTTCTGCAGACATTTTTGACTTCCTTTCATTTTATCCGTTCTTGCGCATAAATGGAAGAACGATTGGGAATGACAATAGCGTGGCAAGCGTTCTGCTTTGCTGCCATTGAGTGTTCTCCGTACAATGATAGAACGCTCAACCGGCGTAATGCCGGTCAATCCGTCTGCGCCGATGCGCAGAGGCATTGCTTGATCATTTATCGGGAGAGGGATAGAAATTGCTGCAGGCTGCCTCGAATTATACTGCCCAGTCGCAATCTGTTTAAACTCGCGCTTTGCCTGCGGCGGCATGTAAACCCGATTTCCAAAGCGCGAACCGAGAAGGACAATCCACCCGGAAAAACATGAATCTCACTTGTCGGATCGTCTGACTTCGGATGCATCGGCTGCGTGTACTTCAAATAAGCTGCGACCACTCTAATGTCTGTTTATGTACGGCAAAGAGAAAACGTTTGCGGCATAATCAGAAAGCCCAAGGCGCAAACAGAATTTCCCTTAAGAGGAGACGTTCCGGGGCTTATTATACGATTTTCGGATGTTTTTGTCAACATGTTTTCGTAAAAGCGTTCTTTTGCGAACAGTTTTGGAAAGCTGCAGTAGACATACTTTCTCCGTTTCTCCCCCTCTTCTGGGCAGGCCTTCTCATTATTCAAGGGATATTCCGGCGGAAAGGCCTGTCGGACGGCAGGAGTGTACTGCTCTCTTTTGATCATCCAGCGTCTGCGCATTTAAAAAATCATGGCGGCTACTTTATCCGCCGCGCCGTCCTGTCCCGATGAAGGCTGGCGTTCAGAAACCACCGACGGATCGCGGTCTGTGATGCAGTTGAATGGTTGCGTACACTGCATTTTGCAGATGCGTGTGAACCTTTGGCGCAAAGACTGCTTTCCAACAACTGTATTCAAAAGAATGCGTAAGGATTCAATCCGTGTGGATTTGCTGGCAGCGGGAGCCTTCGGGTTTCATTGGGTGTCATGACATTTGCTAAAGCGCTTTTCTGAGTTGCTGCCCTCCCCTTCTCTGTTTGCAGCAAATGACGCCGAAAGGCAAGCCGTTGCAAAATGAACGGTTTTCCTTTTCAGGTGCACCGCAGCAACGTCTGCTTTGTTTGTCCTCAGCATGTCTTCCCTGATCATTCGGACGATACCGGTGCGTTTTTGATAAAAGCGCTTCTTTCATTCCAAGTATTCTCCTTTGCTTCATAAGAAAGGTTAACCATGGATGACTCTGTCTATTCATTCTGAAACGGGCAGTCTTTCGCGCGTTCCGTCATTCTCTGCTCATTTTCCAGATCTCGCTCGGTTGGAGCAGCCGTCATCTTCCGAGGACGGCGACAGCCATTGAACTTCTCCGTCACTGTTTTTCGGCCATTTTTGTGCAAAGAAAAAAGGTTTGGGATACACGCTATTGGCGAAAGCCACGGTCTGTGTTAGTAAAGGCTTTATCTGCAAATACGGGCAGAACGCCAAAGAAGCGCTGCAGAACAAGCCTGCAGCGCCGTATCAGTCCTCGGAATGACGCACCTGAAACTGCTCCGGGTTGCCGAGGTCGGGGTTGGTTCGCAGAAATTGCTGAATTGCCTGACGCGCCAGCTCGTCGCAGCGGTTGTTTTCGGGGTGATCCGAATGTCCCTTTACTTTATGAAGCACCAGCACATGATTCTTTTTGCGCACCGTTAAAAGCAGCAGTTTCCACAGGTCCTGATTCTCCACAGGCTTCCCCTCGCTGTTTTTCCAGCTGTTCTTTTGCCAGTTATCCAGCCAGTGCTGATTAAAGGCATTCACCAGATAAGCACTGTCGGAATAGACCTGCGCAACGCATGGCATTTTCAACTGGCCAAGGGCGCTGATCAGCGCAAGTACCTCCATCCGATTGTTGGTTGTCCGCGGCATGCTGCCGCTGATCTCCATTTCGTGCGTGCCGTAACGCAGAATGGCTGCCCATCCGCCCGGCCCCGGGTTACCGGAGCATGCGCCGTCCGTGAATATCTGCACTTCCTTGCGAATGATTTCGGTCATTTCTTTCTTCCTTTCGCGTCATGGATCGTTCCTGTGCGCTGGCATGCTGATACAAATGGACGGCCTGATCTTTTCCAGCTTTTTAGGGCCGATGCCTCGGACGGCCAGCAAATCTTCCGGAAGGAAAAACGCACCGTTCTTTTCCCGCTCCTCAATGATTGCCGCAGCCGTTTTCTCCCCTATTCCCGGCAGATGGCACAATGTTTCCGCATCGGCACGGTTGACGTCGATGCCGGTTGTACTTTCTACATAATCGGCGAAAGGATCAGCCGGCGGGGAATACACGCCCTTTGTTTTCCATGATGGAAAAAAGAATGCGTCTACCCACGTTGGAACCTGTGTATAAACGAGTAGCACGCATACAAAAATCAGCGGCGATATTGCAACGAAACGCCGGAAAAGCGAATGCGTTTTGCAGCGTCTTATTCGTGGCATTTTCTGCATGCGGCATCATCCTTTGTATGCAATCGAACTGTTTTGTATCAGCCCTTTACGCTGCCGAGCTTTCCGCCCAGTTTGCCGCCGCTCTTCCCGCCCAGCGCCGCCCCGGAGAGAATGTCGGACGCGAAGGAAAGGTTGTTCTGATCCTTATCTTCTTTCGCGCGCAGCGCACAGCGCACCATTTCATCAATGAGCGCGTCATAGGGCAAGCCGCTTTCGCTCCAGAGATAGTATGCAAGGGAACCGGGGATCGTGTTGATTTCGGTGATGTAATACCGATCGCTGTGACGATCCAGCATAAAATCGATGCGTACCACGCTTTTGCAGTCCAGCGCACGGAAAATATCCTTGGCCAATGCCTGAATTTTATCCGTCAGCTCCTCGCCGATCGGCGCAGGGATAATGCGCTTCAGGCTGGCCATCCCCTTGCTTCCGCCGGAACCGGCCAGATATTTTTCGGAAAAGTCCAGAAAGTCCGTGCCGGTGTTGGGCATTTCCAGTACGGACGCCCGAACATCGTCGTCATAGCCCAGCACAGAGCAGTTGACCTCGATGGGCTTATCCAGCCCCTTTTCCACCAGCAGGCGGCGGTCGAAGGAGAAGCCGAGTTCCAGCGCCTGACGCAGTTTTTCCCGATCGCCGGCATGACTGACGCCGATGGAGGAGCCGAGGCTTGCCGGCTTGACAAATACCGGATATCCCAGCGTGGTTTCGATTTCGTCCAGCATGGCTTCACTGTTTTTGCGCCAGTCGGAGCGGGTGACGGCACAGTCCGGCAGCACCGGGAAACCCATGCCGCGGAAGAAGCGCTTCATGGTAATTTTGTCCATGCCGATGGCCGAGGCGCATACGCCAGTGGAAGCATAGGGAATGTTGGCGATTTCAAGCAGCCCCTGAAGCGTGCCGTCTTCACCGTGGGCGCCGTGCATGACCGGAATGACGCAATCCAGCCGTACCAGCATTTCTTCTTTGACGCCGCCGAAAAGCCCGGAACGGCGTGTATAGTGCATCAGTGCGCCGGAGCCGGCCGTCAAATCCAGCTGCACCCGTTTCAGCCCTTTGCCATAAGGGTCAAAGGGCATATAGGTTTTCATATCCGTCAGCACGTCGCCGGTAAACCACTCGCCCTGCTGGGAAATATAAATGGGCGTTACGTCATATTTTTCCAGGTTCACATTGCGCATCAGCTGCACAGCGCTGATGACGGACACCTCGTGCTCGCAGCTTCTGCTGCCAAAGATAACGCCTAACTGCATTTTGCTCATGCTTCAGCCTTCTTTCTTACTCGGAGTAATGATCCGGCAGATCGTTTTCATACATGATGATGTCGCCTGCGCGCATCATGCCATGGAGCATATCCGTCGCTTCCTGCAAGGAAGCGCACACATGAAGATGCTCGGCAGGGAAACCGGCGGAGCGCAGCCCTTCGCAGATGGGCTGCGTGTGCTTTTGACCTACAAGGAAAACTTCATCGGCAGATGAAGCAATGCGTACGCCGAAATCAAAATTGAATTTCTTTTCCTCGGCGCCCAGTTCCACCATGCCGGGGGTCACAATGATTCGTCTGCCGGAAAAGGCGGAAAGCACATCCAGCGCAAGCGCGCTGCTGCGGGGGTTGGTGTTGAAAGCGTCGTCAATGACGGTGATGTCGCCCGGCGTGTGGAGCAGCTGCAGACGGTGCTCCACGGGCTTGAGCCGGGCAATGCCGCGGGCGATCTGCTCATGGGTCAGCCCCAGATGACGGGCAACGACCGCGCAAAGAAGAATGTTCTGAATGTTATGCGCGCCCAGCAGCACCGTCTGACACGGGAAGGGCTCCTCCCCCTTCAGGTGCAGCATAAACCGGCTGCCTTCGCCGGACAGGGTGATCTCATCCGCCCATGCGTCATCTCCGGGGCGTCCGGCCAGTGCTTTCATACACGCGGCATCCCGGTGAAAAAGCTCTGTGACCAGCGCGCCGTCGTCGCTGAACACGGCAAACCCGTCAGGCGGAAGGGCGTCGATCAGTTCGTATTTGGTGTTCTTGATACGGTCGATGGTGCGGAACGTGTCCAGATGCTGGGGGCCTACGGCGGTCAAAACGCCGATGCCCGGGTGCACGAGGCGGCACAGCTCCCGGATTTCGCCGACATGCCGCGCCCCCATTTCGCCGATGAACACCTGATGGGAGGGCTCCAGACGCTCTCTTACAATGCGGGTCACCCCCATCGGGGTGTTGAAACTGGAAGGGGTCGCCAGCACCCGGTATTTCTGTGAAAGGATCTCCGCCAGAATAAACTTGACGGAGGTTTTTCCGTAGCTGCCCGTAATGCCGATGCGGATGAGATTGGGGTTGGCCAGCAGCCGTTTTTCAGCATCCCGGAAATAAAGACGGAAAATGCATTTTTCAACAGGCAGCGCCAGCACGGCGGCAAGGGGCAGCAAAAGCGGAAGCAGCGCCGCCGCCAGCCCCCATCCGCCGTAGGAAAGACCGAGGGCGGAACTTCCCCACAGAAGCAGCGCGGTCAGTACGGCAAGCACACCGTACAGCCGCTTCATGCGGGATGTAAGGGCAAATTTTTTCTTTGCAGGCTGCTGCACCGCCAGATCGCGCACCATCCATGCGCTGTACAGGAGCACGGCGTCCACAATCAGGTAGGCGACCACGGCCAGGAGGGACAGCGGCTTTTCCGTTTCAAACGGAGAAAAAAGAAGGGCGTGCCCGCGGGTCATCAGCGCTCTGGATACTCCAAAGAACAGAAACCAGCCAAGTCCTAATCCCGCATAGGGCAGCACGCTTTTTTTCCATTGACGGCGAAGCGTCCTGAAATACCCCTGAAACTGGTAGCTTTCCAACTGGAAATAGTGCATCAGACGGCGCGAAGCAGCCACCATTCCCGCCCCCATAAACAGGTTGGGCAGGAATAACCCGATCAATCGGCTCCAAAACATGCGGCAGTAAGTCTCCCCTACTCAATTTAAGAACGCTTTTACAATGGTGACAAAGCGCGGCCATTCGCGCAGATAGGCAAAATGATCCTGCCCCTCAAAAACCACCAGACCCGCATCCGGAATTTCCTGCGCCATGGTTTTTCCCATCCACAGCGGCGTTGCGTCGTCGTGCTCGCCCCAGACCAGCAGCGTCGGCGCCTGAATATGCTCAAGGCAGGGGCGCAGATCCTCCGAAACGACCCTGACAAAGGTCTTTTTCATTTCATCGTCCAGCGCATTGTAGTCGGCAGAACCGTATTTCTGCTGGAGCGCATGCAGCAGCTTCTGCGACGCTGTGCCGAGCAGCGGAAGGCTTTTCATCCGATTCAGCCATTCCTTTTTGCGTTTATAGGCCGCTTCTTTTTTCTGCTGCTCCGGCGTTTTCTCTTTTTTCAGCCCGGCGCAGCCTGTCAGCACGAGCCGGTGTACCAGTTCGGGATGCGCCGCCGACAGTTTGAGCGCGACCCGTCCGCCGAAGGAATGGGCGACAATGTCGCAGGGGGCGATTCCCCTTTCCTGAATAAACGCTTCTGTCAGCCGGGCAAAATCGTCCACACCCCATGGCACGGGCGGTCGGCCGGACTGACCGTGGGCTGGAAAATCGATGGCATACAGACGGTAACCGTCCGCCATGGCCTGCATGATGGGTTCAAAATGTCTGATCGAGCAGCCCCAGCCATGCAGGAAAAGGACGCAGGGACCCCGGTCGCCGATCTGCTCATAATGGATCTTCACATCCAGCAGCGTTGTTTCCATGGCAGCCCCTTTCTGTTCCGCTTTAGTATATGTTTATTCCCGCGTCTCATGCGCCGGCAGCCAGATGTAGCGGCATTTGGCGGTGGAACCGGAGCACACCGCACGGTATTCCGGCGGAACGGGCGCAATTCTCTCCAGCACGCACCCCAGCTTTTCACAGGTTCTTCTGGAAGGCAGGTTATCCACGTCCGTGGTGATCACCACGCTTCCAAGGCGCAGCCGCGCAATCAGCGGCGCGATCAGTCGGCACGCGGCTTCCGCATAGCCGTGACCGCGGTGGCCTTTTTCGATGCGGTAACCGATGTGACCCAGATAGTACAGCGCCGGACTTTCACCCAGCCGAAGGCTGACATACCCTACATAATCGCGGCTTCTGGCGCGGTATATTTCAAACACATAGCCGTCCGTAATGCCGCACAGCGCGTCCGATACGTCCTGACTGGTCATATACAGATCGATTTCGCCGTTTGAAAAAGCGGGACGGCGCAGCAGTCGAAACAAAGAGGGCATGTCAACCTCCGGCGGGCGGATCAGCGCTGGCCTACGAGTTCCAGCGTGTCGCGGGCAATGGCGATTTCTTCGTTGGTGGGAATGACCAGCACCTTGACCTTGCTGTCCGGCGCGGAAATATCCCGTTCTTCTCCGCGGAACTTGTTCTTGGCCACGTCGATCCTGGCGCCGAGATATTCAAAGCCCTCCATGACCTTTTCCCGCAGTTCGATGTTGTTTTCACCGATGCCGGCGGTAAAGACGATCACGTCCACGCCGTTCATGGCGGCGGCATAGGCGCCGATGTATTTACGGATCCCGTACACCAGCATGTCCCGGGCGATGGCGGCCCGCTCGTTTCCGGCGTTGGCGGCGTTGTCGATGTCGCGCATGTCGCTGCTGACGCCGCTGATGCCCAGCAGACCGCTCTTTTTATTGCAGATGGTCAGCATTTCATCTACGCTGATATGGTCGTTTTTGCAGATGTACTGAACGACCGTTGCGTCGATCGTGCCGCAGCGGGTGCCCATCAGCACGCCCTCCAGCGGCGCGATGCCCATGGAGGTGTCCACGCATTTGCCGTGATCCACCGCGCAGAGAGAGGAACCGTTGCCGAGGTGGCAGGTGATGATGCGCAGATCTTCCTTCTTCTGCCCTAAGAATTCAGCGGCGCGCTGGCTGACGTAGCGGTGGCTGGTGCCGTGGAAACCGTAGCGGCGAACCTTCAGGCGGTCGTAGTACTCCATGGGAACGCCGTAGAGGTAGGCCTTGGGCGGCATGGTCTGATGGAAGGCCGTGTCGAACACCGCCACCATGGGCGTTCCGGGCATGACGGCCTGGCAGGCCTTGATGCCCATCAGGTTGGCGGGGTTGTGCAGGGGCCCCAGCGGGATGTTTTCTTCAATGGCCGCGATGACGGCGTCATCAATGACAACCGATTCGGTAAACTTGGAGCCGCCGTGGAGCACACGGTGGCCGACTGCGCCGATCTCGTCCATACTGGCGACCACGCCGTGCTCTTTGCTGGTCAGCGCGTCGATCATGTGCTTGCACGCTTCCACATGGTTCTTCATGGGCACGACCAGTTCAAACTTTTCACCGTTCACTTTCTGTTCCAGACGGCTTCCCTCAATGCCGATGCGCTCCACCAGACCCTTGGCCAGCGTCTTTTCGTTTTCCATGTCGATCAGCTGATACTTCAGGGACGAGGAACCGGCGTTTACAATCAGAATTTTCATAACCGCATCTTGCCTCCAAATGTTCATTGGGATACTTGCACCATTATACATTTTTTCGCCATATTTTGCAAGGCGTATCCGCCAACTTTGCGCACCCGGTTTGCTGCGGCGCATAAATAAAAGCGTAAGGAGGCGGTTAAACGATGGGTACAGAAAGAGAAAAGTCGCCCTTTGAGGCGCTTACCTTTCGTGAACAGCAGGATCAGTGGCTGGCATGGCGTTCCAGACGCATGACAAGCGTTCCTCTGCACGGGAGTGCTAATGAAGAAAAAGCACCGCCGCTGGCAATCCCCGGGCTGCGGGAGGAAAGACCGGTTGCCCCCTCCCCTGCCGGCCGGCGGCAGACGGAGGCGTCGGACGCGCCGTTTCGCCACCGGGAATTGGACAGGGTCTATGCCCGGCATCTGTCGGCGCTGCGGAAAACCGGCACCTGGCAGACAACTACATCCCCAACGCCAGACGGATAAGTCCGAGCAGCAGCAGGTGCCCGGGATAAGCGGCGTAGCCGAGGGTCTTGGGCAGATTTGTCCGTTTCGTACGCGGCCAGAGCATCAGCGGCAGGGACAGAATGGCCATGAACTGCAGCCGGCTTGCGGCCTTGACCAGTTCGGCGGCGTAGGGCAGCCCGTTCAGCAGGCTGAGCGGCAGAGGCAGGCCGAAAAAATCCGACACGGTGCCGGAGGAAGTGCCCCAGAACAGGCAAAAAGCCGTCATGACGGCGCCGATGGCGCTCCGGCTGCTGCGGGCAGCGTACAAAAGCATCATCAGCAGTACGCCGCGCCATCCGTAGTCCATTTTCACAGCGCAGCTTAAAACCAGCGCCAGCACAGGACCCCACAGGTGGCTGTATGCTTTCTTCTCCCGGACGGCAATGATTCCCATCAGACCGCAGAGCAGGGTGAACATGACGTTCAGCTCGTACCAGCGGTGGTGCAGGCCGAGCATGTAGCACGGCTGGGACAGGAGGGCGAACAGGAACAGCCTCAGGGCGTATTGCCACACATTGCGGGTGCAGCATACGCCGACCACGGCGCACCACAAATACAGCGGAAATGCGATACGCCCCAGAACGCGCAGCTCCTGTATCTGCGGGAAAAAAGCGGCGCCCAGATGATCCGTCAGCATCAATACGAAGGCAAGCAGCTTCAGCAGTCCCGTATCCATGCATCCGGCGCACCGTTTTTCTACGGTCATCGTGTGCCTGTTTTCCAAATCGCACCCCTCCCTTCTGCTACGGGATTATAGCACATTCTGATTCGCTTGTCAGTATGGGGAGACCGCTTGAAAGCGCCCGATTTTTTTCTCATTTTGCTCATCATTCGTTCACATGTACGTGATAGACTGAGAGCCGTGGAAGCAAATGGCCACAATTCCCGCCCCGAAGCGCCCGTGCCAGCTCACGGAAAGCGCGTCGGGGCGGACGATTTTTGGACAAAAAGACGAATTTGTTTAGCAGGACGCGCTTTACAGCACCTGATCGCTGTGATATGATGAAGCCGTATTTTTGATGATGCGGAGGCTTGCCCATGCGGGAACTGTGTGAAAAAATGGACGCTGTCTGTCTGGCCGCGCAGATCATCCTTGAAAGCGGCGGGGAAACCTACCGTTCCGAGGAAACCGCTGAGAAAATGTGTCAGGGGTTCGGCATTGAGAAAATGGATGTGCTGGCCATGCCCACCGGTGTGACCATGACGGTTCAGTCCGAGGACGGCGAATCCATGACCCGCATCGTGCGCGTGCGCCAGCGGGCGATTAATCTGGCGCGTATCGACGCGTGCAACTGCGTTTCCCGTAAGGTGGCCGCCGGAAAAATGAACGCGGAGGAAGCGTACAGGACGCTGGAAGCCATTCGTACGTCACCGCCCTTCCCTCAGAGCATGATGATCGTCGCCTGCGCGCTGTCTTCCGGTTTTTTCGCCGTTATGCTGGGCGGTATGTGGATCGATTTTGCCGTGGCCTGCGTGTGCGGTCTTGTGACGCAGGCGCTTTTGCCATGTTTGCATAAGCGGAGGGTGCCGACTGTTCTGACCGGTATGATATCCGGCTTCTTTACGGCGCTGATCGCCCTCCTTTCCCGCGCCTACTTTCCGCAGATCAATATTGAAGCGGTCATTTCTGGCGCCATCATGCCCGTTCTGCCCGGCATGGCGATGACAAGCGCCATCCGCGACACCATCCGGGGCGATCTGGTGTCGGGCGGCGCACGGTCGGTGGAGGCGGTTCTGAGCGCCGTGCTCATTGCTGCGGGCGTGGGCATTATGATGTCGCTGTGGGGAGGCGTTTTCGGATGAGCGTAAGCATGCAGCTGGTCGCCGGCTTTGCTGCGACGGTGTTTTTTGGCTTTCTGCTCAACCAGCCCATAAAAACCATGGTTTTCAGCGGGCTGATCGCCACTTTGGGGTACGGGCTGTATCTGGCGCTCGGGCAGACGACCGTCGCATATTTTATCGCCACCCTGCTCATTGCCGTTCTATGTGAGATCGTTGCCCGCATTTTAAAAAAAACGGCCACCCTTTTTCTGACCAGCGCGCTGATTCCCATCGTGCCCGGTATCGGGCTGTACCGCACCATGCGCTATCTGGTGGAGGATCAGTACGATCAGGCGGTGAAGGTGGGATCTCAGACGCTGTTTGCCATCTGCGCCATCGCGCTGGCGGTGACCGTGGCTGCCATTTTCTTTGCCAACATTCGTAAAAAAAGCAGGTGAAGCGCAGTGCCGGACGGAGTGAATGTATGCGTCATGGGCGCGGAGGCGTCCGTCTGGCTTCCGGCGCTTTTTAATATGCCTTTTGTGGGCGCTGCGGAGCATGCCCGGAGCATTGAGAACCTGTGTGCGCTGGTGCGTTCACAGCGTTTTGACGCAGTTGTTCTTTCCTGCGAAGCCGACCGTGCCGGTCGGGCGCTGGAGGCGCTTTCTTCTCTCAGGCTGCTGACGCCGCCCCGCGTGCTGGCGTGTACTGAGACCGGCTGCTGCGACGGACGTCTGCCGGGGGCGGCGCGGGACGAAGGAACGTTTAAGGAGGCGCTTCGCGCCGCTTACAGCACGCTGTACGGTGTGCTTGGCAGGCCGGACGCGGCGGTCAGACGGGCGGCAGCGGAGGTGCTGCTGCGCGACATGGGCGTGGCGTCTTCCCTTTCCGGCTTTTCCTTGCTGGCGGAAGGCGCGGCGGCGCTGTCCTTTTTCAGTCGGAACGACGTGTCCATGAAGGGCTGGCTGTACCCGTCCCTCGCCCGGGAACAGGGGTGCTCCGCAGCGGCTGTGGAGCGGAACATCCGCACCGCCATCGAGCGTACGTGGCTGGCTGGTTCCCTGACGGCGATCCAGCGCCTGTTCGGCTATACCGTAGACGCAGAGCGGGGCAAACCGACCAACGCCGAGTGTCTGTACCGTCTGGCGGCCTGCGTTCAGTCCGCCCGAAGGGTCAATACGTAATACCCTTTTCCATCTGCTGTCTGCTGACGGCTGTAGCCCTGCAGCGTCTGCGGGGAATGTACTTGTGTTTCATCAATCAGAAAGGCGACGGCGTCCACTGCGTCGCCGGCTGTATGCCGTCCGAGAAGGCAAGTGTCAATGCCCTGTTTTCCATCGGCCGCTACGCGGACGAAACGCCATGAGAAGGCTGAAGCGGACGGCTCCGGCGCGCCGTGCTCGAAATATGGACGGTATGCCGCCAGACGTTTTGACCAGGATAGGGCGGGCAGCACGGGAAAAACGGCCGCGCCGTCCGGTTTCCTCCGGGTGTATTCATACCACGCTGGATCCATAAGCGCTGCCGCGTCTGCCTGAACTTCTTCAGACGTGTTGTGAGCGCCTTCGTTTTTCGTAAGAACCGGTTCTGCCGCAGAGACGGTCTCGCGCGCCGTTTCCAGTTCCGCCGCATGAGGCGGCGGTTCCTCCGGCTGCGTTTTGTTTTCCGCGGCGTCCGCCGGAACAGGGTCTGCCTGAATAGCCGGCGCGTTTTTTTTCGCCGGAGTATGTGCCCCCTGCTTTTCCGCCGCCGGGCGGGCTGCATCAGAGGCACCCTGGCGCTCTGCCTTTTTCCGTATGCGCCAGAGCGCTTCCCGATCGGACGGCGAAAGAGGACGTTCCCACAGCAGGGGACGGAAATCGCCGCCGCCCAGTAAAACCATGTTGCCATCCGCCCATGCCGGATCGGCGCTGAAGGGCAGGGCTCCCCCGCGTCCTTTCAGACGGCACAGCACACGCGCCTGACCGTTCAGACACAGGCAGAGAATAAAATCCTTCTGAGGGTCGAGCCCTTCCAGCCGCGCCTCCCCTGCGGCGCGCCGAAAACAGAGAATGCCCTGTACATCCTCCGAAGCACCGCATAAAAAATGATACCCTTCCCGCATGTTTCTTTTCCCCCTGTTCACATGGGGATTTATGCCGGAAAAAGCAAGGATATGCTTGCACGAAACGTTTCTTTCGGATATAATGATAATTCAATGATGGAAAGGAGTTCTCCATGCGATTACTGATCACCAATGACGACGGGATCGAGGCGAAGGGGATTCTTGCGCTTGCACGGGCGGCGGCGACCCGGGGACACCATGCGGTCGTCTGCGCGCCGGCTGCGCAGTGCAGCGCCAACAGTCAGCACATTACGCTGGATCGCCCGCTGATGCTGTATGCAAGGGACATTCCGGGGACGGAGGCCTACGCGGTGGACGGTACCCCCTCCGACTGCGTGCGGATCGCCGCCGCCGTGTCAAAGGAGCCGTTTGACGTATGTATCTCCGGCATCAACCGGGGCGAAAACGTGGGAGCCGGCATTTATTACAGCGGCACGGTATCCGCAGCGCGGGAGGCTGCCATGACCTATGTGCCCGCGATCGCCGTTTCGCTTGCGTACGGCGGTTCGGAGCGCGCGCTGGACGCGCTTGCGGTGATGGCCGTTGAGCTGGCTGAGCAGTGCAGGAGCATTTCCTTCCCGCGCATGGGCGTTTTGAATGTCAATGCGCCCGCATGCGAGCCGGAGACATGGCGTGAGCGGGTGTTCTGCCCCATCAGCGGCGCGTTTTTTCTGGATCGCTATGCGGAGCGGGTCAGCCCGCTGGGACAGCGGTATTTCTGGCTGGGGCAGGAAGGCGATTCGGAGGGCACGCTGTGCATGGAGCCGCATCTGCCCGGGACGGACGCCGATCTGCTGGCCAAAGGGCATGTGACCATGACCATGATCGGGTCGCTTTCCGACCTGAACGATTCCTTTGCGGCGGAGTTTGCAAAGCGAGAGGGGCGCGCATGATATGCAGGACACGCAGGATATGATCGACCGGCTCAATCTGAGCGGGCGTAAACTGAGCAAGGGACATCGGCGCATTGCGGAATACATCGTGCAGCACTACGACAAGGCGGTGTTCATGACGGCCGTCACCCTTGGCGAAACAGTGGGGGTCAGCGAGAGCACGGTGGTTCGTTTTGCGGTGGCGCTGGGCTACGACGGTTATCCCCAGCTGCAGCAGGCGCTGCAGGAACTGGTGCGTCACCGCCTGACTGCTGAACAGCGCTTTGAAATGACCAGCGACATCGCGCAGGAAAGCGTCCTTTCCACCGTGCTGAAGACGGATATGCAGAACATCCGCAATACGGTGGAGCAAATGGACACGGCGGCGTTCAACGATGTGGTGGCGCGGTTGCTGGGCGCCAAAACCATTTACATTGTGGGGCTGCGTTCCGCGGCGCCGCTGGCGCAGTTCTTTGGCTACTATCTGCATTACGTGTTTGACGACGTGCGGGTGGTCGCAAACGAACTGTGCGACGTGTTTGAAAGCATATCCCGCATCGGTGCGCAGGATGTGCTGGTGGGAATCAGCTTTCCCCGCTATTCCACCCGTACGCTGGAGGCCATGCGGTTTGCCCGGCAATGCGGCGCGCAGGTGGTGGGCATTACCGACGGGGCGATGAGCCCGCTGCACACCGTGGCCGACGCCACGTTGTCCGCACGGACGGATATGGCCTCCTTTGTGGACTCGCTTGCCGCGCCCCTGTCGCTTATCAATGCGCTGACCGTTGCGCTGGCGCTGCAGAGAAAGGACGAAATGAACCGGCATTTCAAGCGTCTGGAAGAAATTTGGGATGCCTACAGCGTATATGTCAATAAAGAAAACCAATAAAGTGATCGTTGTGGGCGGCGGCGCTGCGGGCATGATGAGCGCCATATGGGCCGGTCAGGCGGGGGCGCAGGTCACCCTGCTGGAGAAAAACGAAAAACTGGGGAAAAAGATCTACATTACCGGCAAAGGCCGCTGCAATATGACCAACGACTGCGATGGGGACGCCTTCATGCGGTGCGTGCCGCGCAACCCCCGTTTTCTGTTTGCGGCGCTCCGAACGCTGCCGCCGCAGGAATTGATGGCGTTTATGGAGGCGAACGGCTGCCCCGTCAAGGTGGAGCGGGGGCGGCGGGTCTTTCCCGTCAGCGACAAGGCCAGCGACGTGACAAGGACGCTGGAGAAGGCGATGCGCCGTCTGAATGTGGATATCCGCTTCAATGCCGCGGTATCGTCCGTTCTGACGGAGCGCACGGATGCGGGAGAACGGGTGCGCGGCGTTGCGCTGGCTGACGGTACGCAGATGCTGTGCGACCGGGTCGTGGTGGCTACCGGCGGACTGTCTTACCCGTCCACCGGCTCTACCGGCGACGGGTATCGTTTTGCGGCGGAAGCCGGTCTGTCCGTTACGGATACCGTTCCCAGTCTGACGGGCTTTCAGACTGCCGAAAGCTGGCCGGCGCAGCTGCAGGGGCTCAGCCTGAAAAATGTGGCGCTCCATGCGGCGCTGAATGGAAAAAGCATTTTCCGGCAGACGGGCGAAATGCTGTTCACACATTACGGCGTATCCGGCCCCCTGGTGATCGAACTGAGCAGTCTGGTATGCGACCGTCCGCTTTCCGGCGTATCCGCGTATCTGGATCTGAAGCCGGGGATGGACGAAAAGCAGCTGGATGCACGGCTGGTTCGGGATTTTTCCGCAGCCGGAAAGAAACACGTGTCCAGCCTGCTGCCTCAGTACCTCCCCCAGCGTCTGGCGGCGCTTTTCCCTGAAATGGCAAAGGTGGACGGCGGAAAAACAGCCGCTCAGGTGTCTGCCGGCGAGCGGCGTGCACTTGTCGGACTGATGAAACGGCTTCCCCTCACCCTGACGGCGCTCCGCCCCTTTGCAGAAGCCATCGTGACCCGCGGCGGCGTTTCTGTAAAGGAAATCAACGCTTCCACGATGGAAGCAAAAAAGGTCACCGGCCTTTACTTCGCCGGCGAGGTGCTGGATGTGGACGCCTTTACGGGCGGCTATAACCTGCAAATTGCCTTCTCTACCGGCGCGCTTGCCGGCAAAAGCGCCGGAGAGGCAGATGAAACCAACGCTTTCTGAAAGGTCTTGCATCAGCATGCAGTACATTGTTCTGGATCTGGAATGGAACCAGCCGACCTCCTACAACAGCACGGCCTACAAAAGCGTAGGCGAAAAGCTGCTGTTTGAGCTGATTCAAATCGGCGCCGTCAAAATGAACGAACGGCTTGAGATCGTAGACAGCTTTTCCCAGATGATCCGACCGGTTCATTATGCAAAGCTGCACCCGCGCATCAAGCGCATCACCCATATTACTCAGGAGGAACTGGATGAAGCCCCGGAGTTTGTGGAAGCGCTGGAGCGGTTCGCCGCTTTTTGCGGCGAGGATTATGCGCTGCTGACGTGGGGATGCGACGACGTGTCCGTTCTGGATCAGAACATGCGCTTTTTCAAGTGCGATGTGAAGCTGGGGCAGATGTACGACATGCAGCAGCTCTTCGGCGCGCTGATCGGCAACACCAAGGAGCGCAAGGGGCTGAAGGCGGCCATGGAGCAGATGAAAATTGATCCAAACGAAGAAATGCCCTTTCATAATGCACTGAACGACGCATACTATACGGCGTTAGTGTTTGCAAAAATGGCCTGCCCCGAAAAGGTGCTTCAGTATCCGCTGGCACCCAAAAAACTGCGGCATGTGGAGCGGCGGAAGGAACAGCAGGCGGTGCTGCGCATGCGCGGAAGCGTCAAAACATCGCTGGCCGCCCCGGCCGCCATGCGTCCCCCCTGCCCGGTATGCGGACAGCACATGGCCGTGCCGGAAGGGTACGTCCGTATGAAGGACGACGTGTATACCGCGCTGGCTGACTGCCCGCAGCATGGTCTGGTCATGGTATCCTGCCAGTTCGGCAAGGATGAAAACGGAAAGAAGATCATGACCCGTACCGCCAGTGTGGCGGAGGAACAGAACAAGGCGTATGTGGCGACCAAGCATCTGCAATGGAAGAATAAACTGGCGGCTCAGCAGGGCGAAGCCTGACGCTGCGGCCGGCCGCAAGGAGGGACGTTATCCTTGATCATCCGCATGAACGGGAAGGAAATGCGCAGCGACGGTCCTGTGACCGTTCTGCAGGCGCTCAGCGTGCTCGCGCCCGAGATGAAGCCCCGGGCGCTTGGGTGCTTTTGCGGCGGCAGAAGTCTGGAACTGAACCATGTTCTTCAGGGCGACTGCGATTTGTTCCCCATCACCTTTCAGAACGAGGAAGGGCGGCGCATTTATGAGCGGTCGCTGCGTTTTGTCATGCTGATGGCCATGAAGAAGGTTTTTCCGGACAGTCAGGTTCGTATTGAGCATTCTATTGGCTATGGGGTCTATCTGCGTCTGATGGATCGCTCACTGACGGAGGAAGACGTGGCGCGTGTGGAAAATGAAATGCGCGCTATTGTGAAGGCCGATCTGCCGTTTGAACGGCAGCGCTGGACGCGGGAAAAAGCCATCGATTATTTCGCTGCGCAGGGCCAGCAGGACAAAACCCGCCTGCTGGCCTACCGTCCCTACGACTTTTTCAACGTTTATCTCTGCGGCGGGATGGCGGAGTATTTTTATGGCGCCATGCTGCCCTCCACCGGGTATGTGCCCGTATTTGCCATGCGGCTGAAGGAGCCCGGCGCGGTGATGCAGATGCCCTCGCCCAAAGACCCGGATCATCCCGCCCCTTATGTGGACCGGCCCAAGCACCTGAGCGTGTTCGCACAGTCCAACCGCTGGTGCGCCATTCTGGGGTGCACCAATGCGGCTGATCTGGACGATCTGATCGTACGCAACAAACTGCGGGAATTCATTCGGGTGAACGAAGCGCTGCACGACATGTCCATCGGTGAGATCGCCGCCGGCATTGCCCGGCGTCAGGCAAAGGCCGTGTTCATTGCCGGCCCCTCATCCAGCGGAAAGACCACCTTTGCCAACCGGCTGTGCATTCATCTGCGGGTGCTGGGTCTGCGGCCGGTGCTGGTTTCGCTGGATGATTTCTACCGCGACCGGGACGCACTGCCCCTGGAAGCGGACGGCAAGCCGGATTTGGAGGCGCTGGAAGCGCTGGACGTGCCCTATTTAAAGGATTGTCTTCGCACGCTGCTGCGGGGCGGAGAGTGCATGATGCCGCGGTTTGATTTTTCCGTCAGCAAACGAAGCCCCGATATGTATCCCCTGCGTCTGGAAGCGGATCAGCCCATCATTTTTGAGGGGATACACGGGCTGAACCCGGCGCTTCATCAGGACTTTGATCAAGGCCTGATCGCCAATGTGTATCTGAGCGAACTGACGTGCCTGAATCTGGACAATCATAATCGGATCCGTACGACGGACGTGCGCCTGCTGCGCCGCATCGTGCGGGATCGCCTGTTCCGCAATACGCCGCCGGACGAAACCCTGAGCATGTGGAACAGCGTGCGGCGGGGCGAGGAAAAATGGATCTTCCCCTATCAGGAACAGGCTGATTTTCTGTTCAATTCTGCGCTCCACTACGAATTGCCGGTGCTGCGGCGGTATGCATATGACCTGCTGGAAAAAATTGACGAGGAGAATCCCAATTATCTGGCGTCCCGCCGTCTGATGAAAACGCTGCACTACATTCTGCCTGCGCCCGAGGATACCCTTCGGGAGATTCCGCCGCTGTCGATTCTGCGCGAATTCATCGGCGGATGCACTTTTTACGATAAATGCCCCTGAATTTCCCTTTGATATTGCATCGCCTCCCTGCGCACAATAGCCGCGAGGAGGCGATTCACTTTGAAAAAAAGCACGAAATCCTTTTACAGAAGAAGCTGTTTGCTGATGACGCTGTGCCTTGCCCTTGGCGTGGCGCTGGCCGGCTGCACCAGCAGCGCGGATATGACCGCCCCGTCCGTCAGCCCGGGTGCGTCCGCTTCACCCATGGCGACCACGCAAAGCCCGACGGACGGCCCTTCACCGGATACGTCGGCGGAGCCTGACATGCCCGCTGGTTCTGCGTCGGTTTCACTGGAGGACAGCAAAAAGGCGTCCGAGCAGATGGAGGACGCCGTGGTCATGCTAACGGAGATCGACGATGCGTATGTAGTCGCCCTTGGCAACCGTGCGCTTGTCGGCATCAAGGCGGACGGTCAGTATCAGGGGACGGTGGACGAACGGCTGCAAAAGGCCATTCTGACCCGTCTGCAGACGATCGACAAGGCCGTGACGGAGATTTACGTGACGGATGACGAAGCCAGACGCGGCGACATTGAAAAGCTGGCGGAGGAACTGGAAAAGGCGACGGATATCGCTCAGATACAGACCCGCTTTGACGAACTGGTGCAGGGCATGACGGCTTACCGGGAATGAGACCGGCTTCTGCGAAAATGAAGCGCTGGACGCTGCAAGGGGCGCTGCCTGTTGCGGCGTTTTCAGCATACCACCCGTTCTGCGGCGCGCTGTGCGCGGTCTGCTGGTTTCTGGGCGGTTTGGAGTCTGAAAACGAAGCGGCGCGCTGGGCAGGCTCCGGCAGAAGCCTGCCCAGACGCGTCCGGCTTGCGTTATCCGTCGCGCTTGTCATCCTGTGCGCCGCTTTTTTTCTGGAACGCCGTTTTTTTACCGTTCATGGGGCGCGGATCCTTTTTGACGCCGCTGCGGGGTGCCTTGCCCAGACGGTTGCCGCGCAGGCGCTGATGCAGCCTGTATCCGCTGCGGCGGCAGGACGGGCGGCAGTCGGTTTTGCCGTCCTGTCTTTAGGATTCGCCTGCCTGTGAATGGCGGCGGTACATCAGCAGCGCCTGACCGGGGGATGGTTCGCCCGTCAGGTCGGGATTCAGCCGTGCCAGCGTTTCCTTGGCGACGCGGTAGCGCTTGGCCACGTCCCACAGCGTTTCGTCCGCCTGCAGGAAACAAAGGGAAACGCCGCACGGTTCGAAGTCCTTTTCGTTTTCGGCTACGTCTGTCGCAGCACTCATGCGCGTATAACGCGCACCGTCCGCCGCCATGTGGAGAATGTATTTGATCTCCGCCTTATCGCTGGTCAACGCGCTCAGCTCCACGTCTGACGTGAACAGGGTCAGGCGATCCTCCGGCTGCGCGTCGGTGGTATAGGCAACGGAGAAGGGCGCTTCGGCCTGCACGCTGACCGGCACCTGAGAATCGTCCGTCATATAGACAAGGGTAGCCTGAAGCACACCGTTTACGATCAGCCTGCCGGCTGCGCGCTGCGTCGATACGGGAACGGGGTTGAGGAAACCGAGCAGCGGCTGCGCCAGACGGGGTGCGCCGTCAGGCAGCGGCAGAAGACAGCGCACGCTTTCTGCCGCGTCGGCGTGGGCAGCCTGCGTACAGAGCGACACGCTTCCCTTGACGGCGGTCAGGTTTTCGCCGCAGGTCGTGTACAGATCCTCCAATATGCTTTTTTCACTGCTTTCCAGTGCGCAGACACGGCTGCGCACCACCGTTTCACAGCGCATCGTCTTCTCCCCTGTGTTTTCGGCGCCGTCCTGCGACAGAACCGCGATGTCCCGCACCTGAGTGAGTGCGGAGAGCAGGTTGCCCTTTTCGCCGCTCAGCGCGATTTCCTGCTCATAGGGCATGGTGTGGCGGGTGTAGATCAGCGGACGCTGCGGCATGCGGGAGGTGTGGTAAGCTTCGATATGGACGGTGCCCGTGACCCGTGCTTTGCCGTCGGGCGTCAGACTGACGTCCTCAGGCTGCGCATAACCCGTCGCGAAGAGGGTCGACTCCACCTGCAGCACGTCCGACAGCTCGAATTCGTCCCGAAGGGTATCCTGCACCTCGCCCTCCCCTGCTTCGCGCACCGTTTCCGTGGTTCTGGTCAGGTATTCCGCACAGTCGTTTCCGTCCAGTCGGCTGACCAGGCTGACATTTTTCTCCTGCACAAGGTCTGGTTCCAGACGAAGCACTGCCCGCAGAAGCACCCGGCCGCTGGCCAATTTGGCGGTGGTCTGCTCAACAACGGCAAAAACGCGTCTGCAGCGCAGGCTGACGTTTTCCAGTCCGGCGGGCAGGGATACGGGCTGGGCGTAGCTGGCCGTCACCTCAAGGGGCTGCACCCGGGTCAGATCCCCCTGAGAAAACAGCACGCGGAAAATGACTTTTCCGCTGAGTACCAGCCGGCTGCCGCTGCTTTCGCTCTCGCCGGGCAGGGCTGCCGCGCCGGCGTAAAACAGTCTCGCCTCATCCCGCAGCCCGCCCGGGAGCAGCGCTTCGGTCTCGACCGCCGTCTGTATGGGATTCATCGATACCGGTTGTTCCGTTTCTATCGTTTCCCGAATGATTTGCGTGTTCATACAAAAATCCCTCCCATCATGTCCGTTCATGCATATGCCGGATGGGAGGGTTTTATGCGTTTTCAGGGATGGCTTACACGCCACGCAGATAGTAGCGATCCGCCGTGCGCAGCAGGCTGCGATAGCTTAGTGCACAGCCGGCGGCACACACGGCCCCCAGCACGGCGGCAACGACCGGGAAGGGCATCTCCAACAGATAGCCGCCTACCCCCAGCAGAATGACGGTTAGCAGCACGCCCCAGGAAAAGAGCATGCCGAACAGGGTGCTGCCCTTCTGCTTGATGGCTTCCGTCTCTGTCAGCCAGTCAAGGGAGGGCTTGCGAATGTCGCGGCCGAGTCCGACACAGCATACGATAAAGCTGTACAGCAGCGCGAGCACCACGCCGGTCAGTATTTCCGCTGCAAATTCCGGCAGAAGAACGAGCAGCACCGCGCCGGCCAGTACAACGCCGAAAGCGGAAAGCGCATAGCCCACGCGGAGCTTGGCGCGCACGCAGACCCGCGCCTGCACGGGCAGGGAAACCAGCATGCCGTGCCCCTTTCCTTCCCGTGTGACTGCGGTAAAGCAGAAGGGGTTGATGCCGGCCATCCAGCCGATCATGCCGAAAACAATGACCAGCAGAAGGGTGGGTGAAAAGGAAGCGAGCACCAATGCGGCGGAGTCGCCGTCTCCGGAATTCTGAATGTTGAGCAGCATGATCCCACAGAGAAACGCCGGCATGATCACGCTGGGAATGGAGTTGACCATGTAGGGAGACGTGCGGAACAGCACCTTCAGTTCACGGCGAAGACAGGCGGCAAGCGGCGTACGCTGCGCGTAGGGATCGCCGCGCTTATGCGTGACGGCAGCCGAGGAGGAAAGGTGCAGCATGGACAGCTTCTGATAGACAAAACCTACCAGATAGACCGCCAGCAGAAACGCGCCTGCGGACACCAGCAGAAATGCGGCCAGCCGGCTCCAGTTTCCCGTCATGCCTTCCACCGCCCAGCCTGCGGGCGGAAAAGCGGATGTGACGGCCTGAATGCGGACGGAGTTGTCTGCGATCAGACGGCCGATCATTTCGGCTGCGCTGGGGTCATCGACCGATGCGCCTACAAAACCACCCATCGTCATCGACAGATACATGTAGCTGATCAGAAACAGAATGCCGAATACGGTTGTGACGGTCTCCCGCTTTTTCCAGTGCGCGGTCAGCCGCACCAGCAGGGTGGAAATGAACGTGACGATGGCCAGCGGAATGAGCGAAGAGGCAAGCCACACCAGAACAACCCGCAGATAAAAGGCTGCCGTAACAGGGGTGTAGATACCGTAAAAAACGGCCGCAGGGAGAACAAAGAGGGCGTTGATACCCGTTTCACTCAGCCAGATCTGCGTCAGACGCGCGCCCAGCGCCGCTCTGGGCGTAATGGGCAGCGAATAAAGGAAAGCGGCGTCCTTTCCAAAGTACAGCGTGCTCATGGTGAAAAAGAAGCTGAGCACCAGGGTGCACATCATCGCGGCCAATACCGTCAGGGACAGGAGCACCTCCGGCATGCCCATCCGGGCCAGCGTTCGGGCTGCGCTGTTTTCAACGTAAATCAGCAGACCGCCCAGATACACGATCAGAAACAGAATGGCGATGATTTTGGCAACGGCCGATTTCTTTTCCTTTTTGTCCAGCGCTTTGAGGTGGCCGGGCTTATAATCCGCCAGTCTGGATAACAGCTGCATTTTCAGCAGCGCACCATAACCGTTTTTCATTCTTTTTCTTCCTCGTTTTCCGTCATCTCCAGGAACAGCTGTTCCAGAGAAGCGTTCTTTTCACCGGAGCGCAGTTCGTCCAGCGTGCCTTCTGCCCGAAGCCGGCCTTCTGCAATGACGCCGATGCGGGTGCACAGCTTTTCCGCCACCTCCAGCACATGCGTGGAGAAAAAGACCGTGTTGCCGCGGGCACAGTGATTTTTCATTTCTTCTTTCAGAAGGTGCGCTGCGCGCGGGTCAAGGCCGCTCAGGGGCTCGTCCAGCACCCAGACGGGCGGCTGATGAATGAGGGCGCCGATGACCATCAGCTTCTGCTTCATGCCTTTGGAATAGCTGCGGATCTGCTGGTTGACCGCTTTTTCCAAATCAAAAACCGCAAGGTATTTTTCGATGTGCGCCTTGCGCGTCGGACGGTCGATCTGATAGATATCGGCCATGAAGTTCAGATATTCCATGCCGCTGAGACGGTCATACATGTCGACGCCGTCTGGAACATAGCCGATGAGGCGCTTGGCCTCCAGCGGCGTGTCCGCCATGCTTTTGCCGCAGATGCGCACGTCGCCCTCGTCCGGCGAAAGGATTCCTGTGATCAGCTTGATGGCGGTCGTCTTGCCTGCGCCGTTGGGGCCGATGAAACCGTACAGTTCCCCTGCCCCGACGTTCAGCGTCAGCTGATTTAACGCCTTGACGCCGCTCTTTTCATAAGCCTTGGATACGTTGGTCACTTCAATCATGTCAATTTCCTCTTTTCATGCAGTTCGCCGCTATTATAGCAGTCCCGTGCCGCACGGAACAAGAAAAATGTATGTAAAATACATTTTTCTGCTTCAAATGTCATTTTACCACCGATTGCATACTTTCTCCGCAAACCCCAGCCGCCGCTCAAGCGATACGACCCTGCCGTCGTCCAGCGTTACCCGACCGGTGAAACGTCCGAACACCTGATGCTGGTCTGAACAGATGAGCCCGGCGCTGGCACGGCTGCTGCGATCCAGCACAGGCTCCAGTACAAGATCGACCCTGCCCTCCTGATCTGTGATGCGCCATGGCGACATATAATCCACTTGCCCGTCCTTTTCCGGAATATGAAAAACGACCCGCCCAAGCTTATGCGCATGACCGTTCAAAAAGGCCATGTTCTCGCTGGCGGCAGAGGTGTCGCCGAAGCCGTAGCCCAGATTCAGCCCGAACTCGCCCTCCTTCGTGACGCAGGAAAGACTGCCCCAATACCACGTGTTGCGGTACGGCCAGACGCCGCGTCCCCAGTCCAGCACTGCCCGGGCAGAAGCGGGAGAAAACAGGTACTCGTCATCGCCTATCAGCACGCGTCCGTCCGGAACCAGACAGTTGATCTTCTGGTTGTAGTAGAAATCCCTTGGACTTTCATGAAAGGGTGTTGCGATCACCATGCTGTCGCCCGGCCGCGGCGCTATGGCAATGTCGAACAGCAGATGTCTGCCGGGCAAAAAGTCCGGGACATTGCCCACCAGCCGCCGTACGCTGTTTTTGTTTTCAAATGTCATGCGATAGCCGCGGCCGGCCGTCTGCACGTCGCCAGATACGCTGGTGGCGGGCAGATGCCGTCTGCCCAGTGGCATAAGGCTCATGCGGGTAAACGTTTTCTCCCATGGCCTGCCGTCGAAAGAGAGAAACGAAATGCTGTCCAGCCCCATGTATCCGTTGTCCGCGATGGTCAGCGCCAGCGCGAACCGGTCGGTAGCGATCAGATAATAGTCCCATTCCTTGATCCGCCAGACCGGCGCGGCAACGTCCTTCCGATCGTACTGCTTCATCAGCCGCGTTGCATACCCCTGCTCCGACAGATGGCCGTGTTCGTCCAATAATCTGCCGACGGTCTGCAGTTTGTGCTGCTTGTCCATTTTGCCTTCCCCCTCTTATAAAAACGGGCGGAGCGCCCCATGCGGCAGCGTCCGCCCGTATGCATTTCCTTATTTCAGACCGATTCTTTTCAGCGTTCCGATGCTCTTTTCAGCGTCATCCAGCGGATTCTGATCGTACCATTCGTCCTGTTCGACGATGAACCAGCAAGCGCCGCCCTCCAGACCGGCTTCCACCACGCCGGGCGCGTCCTGGCAGCCGTAGCCGAAAGGACGGAAGCGGAACTGCCCAGCCTGCTTTTCATCGTTGCGGCCAATGAGACCGTAGGGGGTTCCTTCACCCTTACGGCCTTCAAAGTCCTTCAGGTGAACCACCGGGGTGCGGCCGGCATATTTGCGCAGATATGCGGCAGGGTCTACGCCGGAATACTTGACCCAGCACACGTCGATTTCCGTCTGAAGCCGGCTTTCATCCACCGCGTCATACAGAAAGTCCAGACCGTACATGCCGGAGATCTTTTCAAATTCAAAGTCGTGGTTGTGATACAGCAGGGTCATGCCGGCCGCACGGCAAAGGTCGCCCAGCTTGTATGCCTGACGGATCAGATGCGCAAAGCCGGGGTGACCGGGACGGAAGTCCTCATTCAGGTAGGGAATGGCAATGTACTTGCAGCCGATCTTCTGGTGATAGGAAATGACGCCGAAGGGATCGGCGGTCAACTGATCCATGGTCACATGACTGGACACGGCCACAAGACCGCTTTCATCCAGCAATGCTTTGACTTCGTCCGCAGTCTTGCCGAAAAAGCCGGCAAACTCCACGCCGTCGTAACCCATGGCCTTCAGCCGCGTGAACACGCCTTTCATATCCCGCGCCATTTCCTCACGCGCGGAGTAAAGCTGATAACCGACAAGTGCCTTTTTCATTTTCGTTTCCTCCTTTAGCAGAAGTCCTGCGTTTTTTCAAGATGAAGGAACTGGATGAAATGCTGAATGTGTTCATCCCAGTATTCCCATGTGTGGCTTCCTTCGTCTTCCTCATAAGTGTAGTCGAAGGGGTTGCCGTTGATGGCGGTGAAAAAGTCCCGGGTCTCCCGGGCGGCGGGCAGCAGATGATCCTGCAGACCGCACGCATGATAGATACGGGGATACGGTCCGCCCGCCTCCAGCGTCTGCCGTGCGCAGACAAAGCTGTCGTAGCGTGTGCCTTCAAGGGTTTTGCCGTCCAGCGCCCAGAAAACCTTTTCTTCGTTCGCCCGGTTTTTGTACATGGCCACTTCCGCACCGGCAGACAGGCAGCCTACCGCCGCGTACTGCTCGGGGCGGGACAGACCGATGGTCAGACTGCCGGCGCCGCCCATGGAAAGACCGGCGATGAAATTGTCCTCCCGTTTATCGGAAAAGTTGAAGAACGTGCGCATCTTCCGGGGAAGCTCTTCGGCGATATAGGTGTAGTATTTCCCGCCATGCGCCATGTCCACATATTTGGAATTCTGCGCGCTGGGCATGACGACGGCCAGCCCGTACGGCGCGGCATAGCGCTCAATGGAGGTACGGCGCATCCAGTCGTAATGGTTGCCGAAAGAGCCGTGCAAAAGCCACAGCACCTTCAGCGGCACGTCGGGCGCGCCGTCCCTGCGCTGGGGCAGAATGACATGACAGGTCTGGCAGAAGCCGAGGGTTTCGGAAAAGAAATGAACGGTGGTAACAGCCATTTATTTCGCCTCCTTATTTAAGGGCAGCCAGCCAAGCACGTCCTGGATCTTTGCGTCCCAGCACTCCCAGGAATGGTCGCCGTGGCTTTCTTCATAGGTCAGTGCCAACCCCTTTTCACGGGCGTAATCCCGGAAGCGGAGGTTGTGGGCATACAGAAAATCTTCAGTACCGCACCAGAGAAACAGGCGCGGACGCGGCTTATCCGACGCGGCCAGATCATCCACTGCGGCGAACAGATCATTGAACGAGCCTCTGAACATGTCGGCGCTGCCGAAAATATCCGTCCAGTAATGGGCGCTACCCAACTCGTGACCGTCCAGCTCCTCGGCAATATCCAGCCCGGAGGAAAGACCGGCCGCCCAGCCGAAGGTTTCGGAGGCGCGCAGCCCGCATTTGATGGCACCGTAGCCGCCCATGGAGAGACCGGCCACAAAGGTTTCCTCCCGCCGTCTGCTCATGTGGGGAAAGAACGAACGGCACACCCGCGGCAGCTCATCCGAGATGAAATCCCAGTAGCGGGGACCGAAATGCATGTTGGTGTACCAGCCCAGATCCGTCGTCGGCATGACGACCGCCAGATTTTTGTCCGACGCGTACCGTTCAATGGATGTGCGCCGCTCCCAGATGGTGTGGTCGTCGCTCATGCCGTGCAGCAGGTACAGCGTAGGGTAGGTGTCGCTGGCCTTGCCGTCCATGCCGATGAGACCTTCCGTGTTTTCAGGCAGGATGACGTCCATGTCCACGTTCATTTCCAGCACCTGAGATGTAAAAGTCATGTGCAATAGCGCCATGATGCTCTCCTTCCTTGACCGCAGGGGTCATATCATTTCTGCTTTACCGAGCGTTTCGCGAAACACCTTTTCTGTTTCGTCGCTCACCTTTACCCCGCCGTATGCCGCGGCAATGACGAAAGAACCGTACACCGGGGGGAGATCGGTTGCCCGCAGCTGGTAATCCTTCCCCAGCGTCTGCTCCACCCGGCGGCGGTACAGGGCATTTTTCCATATGCTGCCCGCGATGGCGACCTGCACGGGGCGCTGCGCGATGTGTGCCGCAGCGGCGCGGATGCTTTCGCACAGCGCGTCTGCCGCGCCGTGCATTTCCGCGAGCGCCCGGGCGTCCCCGGCCTCGGCGACAGAAAGCAGCACCGGTGCAAAATCGGCGATACCGGTGCGCCCGCCCGCATACAGCGCGGGAATGGCCGATGCCACCTGCATATGCAGCTTTTCTTCGCAGGCGCGGACAAGCAGGGTGTCGCCGTCCCGGCCATCTATGGCGCGCAGCGCGCTGACGAGCGCCCGGCGTCCCAGATCAAAACCGCTGCCCTCGTCGCCCAGCAGATAACCCCAGCCCCCGGTCTGAAACATGCGGTCGCCCGTGCAGGCGAACACGCTGGAGCCGGTTCCGGCAATGGCAACCAGACCGTCACCGGATGGAATGGCGCTGCGGAAGGCGTTGACCGCGTCGTTATAATTATGCAGCTCCCGGCATGCAGGCAGCATATCCCGCAGGTATGTATGCATCCGGGGCGTGTTATCCCCCACGCCGCCGCCGGAAAGCCCGGCAAACATGGCGTCAAAGGGGGCGGTGAGCCCGCCGACCTGATCTGTCAGTCTGGCAAGCACCCGGCGGATTTCCCCTGCCGCTTCTTCCATGGGACGGCTGGTCGGGCTGGAGGGGCCGCCCCTGACATGGCGCAGCACCCGGCCGGTTTCGTCACACAGCACGGCCTCCGTTTTGGTGCCGCCGCCGTCTATCCCTATCAGTAACATTTTTTCGGCTCCTTTTTCATTTTCAAACACCAGGTACAGTATAGCACAATTGTTGCCGTCCGGGCAATATCTGCGTTGACTTTTTATCCCATGACCGTGTATAATGCTGAACGATAGGAGGAGAAAAAAATGGAGTTTGACAAACTGACGACCGAGCAGGTGAACGCGGAAAGCCTGAATCTGGATTTATTGACCCCTTATGAAGCGGCGCAGCTGATGAACCGGATCGACCATCAGGCGGTCGAAGCGGTGAATGCGGCGCTTCCCGCCATCGGCGAAGCAGTGGAGAAGATTGCTGCGCGTCTCAGGCGCGGCGGACGGCTGATCTATATGGGTGCGGGCACCAGCGGACGGCTGGGCGTGCTGGACGCCTCCGAATGTCCGCCTACCTTCGGCGTGGATAAAGGGCTGGTCATCGGCCTGATCGCCGGCGGCGACAGCGCCCTGCGCAATGCGTCCGAGGACGCGGAGGATAAGCCGGAACTGGGACGGCAGGCGCTGGAGGGTGTCGGGCTTCGGGAAGCAGATGCCGTGGTGGGCATCAGCGCCAGCGGCTATGCACCCTACTGCGTAGGCGGCATGGATTACGCCCGCTCCTGCGGCGCGCTGGTCATTGCGCTGACCTGCAACCGCAACGCGATCATTTCCGGCCACGCGGATATTGCCATTGAAATGCCTACGGGTCCGGAAATCCTTTCTGGCTCTACCCGTCTCAAGGCGGGCACGGCGACCAAGCTGGCGCTGAACATGCTCTCCACGCTGACCATGGTGCAGCTGGGCAAGGTGTACCGTAATCTCATGGTGGACATGCAGCCCGCCAACGATAAACTGCGGGATCGCTCGGTGCGCATTGTGCAAAAGGCGCTGAACGGCATGGAACGGGAGCAGGCGGAACGCCTGTACGCACAGGCAGGCAACAGCATCCAGACTGCCATTGTAATGGGCGAAACGGGCGCGGATGCGGAGGCGGCGCGTCAGGCGCTGAACGCCTGCGACGGCATGATCCGCCGTGCCGTGGATGGGCTGAAAAAGTAACGTGCCCATGGGCGCCGGTCTGCGAAAGCTGAAAATGCAAAAGCAGGGTGAACGTATCATCCTGCTTTTTTGATTCGGCTGTTTTTCTCAAAGCCTTTGGCGCGGAAGACCTGAAGCGGCAAATGCCGCCGCCCTTTTTGCAGCGGTCATTCCGTCAGGGCGTTTTTGCTTTCTTCCGCCGCCAGCTTTTCCTCCCGTCCCTGCGGCTTTTCCACATGATAGACGTTGTTTTCTTCAAAACGAACATGCTCCGCAGGCTGCTCCAGCACGGACGGATGGGCAAGGCAGTATTTCATGCCGGCTACAAGCCGGGCGTACATGGCGCCGGCGCAAATGCGCTCGTCTGCCGTTACGCCGATGGGCAAAAGCCGTTTGCGCACCGCTTTGCCGTTTTCCATGGTAACGGTACGCTCTACGGAACCGATGGAGAAAAACATGGTCGTGGTGCCGAAGTTGTAGATATGGTGGCGAACCGCCGGCATGCCGATGGACGCCATGTTGGTAATGAAAAGACTGGTGTGGAAGGGGCTTGCGTTGAGAATATACTTTGGCATCATGCCGTATCGATCCAGCAAACGTGCCAGTCCGACCACCGTGTTGGCCAGAATGGGACGGGTGAGCAGCTTGGCTACCTTCATGGTGGAGTTGTCCGCTTCCTCCCTGCGGTTTTCCTCAATGGTTCTGGAAACACGGTCGGCCACGTCGTAAATGGTATCGGTGGGGTCAAACAGGCATTTGACGGTGTTTTCTTCGATTTTGCCTTCTTCGCTGGTATTTTTGAGCAGTGCGAAGGATACTGCCAGTTCCTTTCTGGAATACATGCGCTTGTTCACAATGAAGCGGTTGACTTCAGGTATCTCGGCCACCGTGTGCACAAAGGAAGCGATCAGAATCTCCAGAAAGGTGATCTTATGCCCCTTCTGCCCCTGCTCCACGATATAACGGGCCAGTGTTTCATAGTCCACCTTGAACCCCATAAACACCTGCGCGTCGCAGCGCATCGGCATAATGTACGGCGTGAGCGCCACAATGGGATCGATATCCTTGAGCAGTTTACCGTCTCTTCTCTTTCCAAACATTGGCATTCCCCCTCGCTCGGATTAGCATACACAAATCAAGGTTCTGTAAAGTATTATACCCTATTTCCATTTTTTCGTCAAATGCGGTGCATATCATCCTACAAAAAGCGGCGTTCTTTTTGCCCTGATTCTGTTCTTTCCACGCACGTACCGTCTTTGCCGGTGCGGGCGGCTTGCTTTTGAAAGCGTTTAGCGGTATAATTATACGCAGTTCGCTTTACGGAAGGGAGTGCATTCATACGGGGCATTTTAAGGGAAAAGACGCGGATATGACCCGGGGCGCGGTGTGGAAGGAGCTTTTGCGTTTTTCCATTCCCATGGCGCTTGGGCTGCTTTTCCAGCAGCTTTACAATACGGTCGATACCATTGTCGTAGGGCAATATGTGGGCAAGGCGGCGCTTGCTGCGGTGGGCAGCACCAGCAGCATCATCAACACGCTGGTCGGTTTCTGTACCGGTCTGTTTACCGGCGCAAGCGTCATCGTTTCGCAGCGGTACGGCGCTCATGACGATAAAGGACTGCATACGGCAGTTCACACCACCCTGTCCATCGCGCTGATCCTGTGCGTTCTGACGACCGTGGCCGGTGTGTTCTCCGTGCGCCCCATGCTGCAGATGATGTCTACGCCGGAGGATGTGCTGGGCGAGGCGACGGAATACCTGCGCATTTATTTTATGGGCATATCCGGACTTCTGCTCTACAATATGGGTTCCGCCCTGCTGCGCGCTGTGGGCGACAGCCGCAGACCACTGTATATCCTCTGCTTTTCGGCGCTGACCAACGTGGCGGGCGATCTGATTTTTGTGCTGGCGTTCCGCATGGGCGTGGCGGGCGTGGCGTATGCGACCATTCTGTCTCAGTTCCTGTCGGCGGCGCTGGTGCTTTTTCTCCTCACCCGGGAGAAAAAAGCGTATGGGATTCGCTGGAACAGGCTTTGTCTGGATAAGGATACCATTCTCGGCATTCTGAACCTGGGTCTTCCTTCCGGTATTCAGCAGGCCGTCACCGCCTTTTCCAATGTGTTTGTGCAGAGCTATATCAACTTCTTTGGCTCCTCCTGCATGGCGGGCTGGTCCAGCTACAACAAACTGGACGTGTTTGTGCTCATTCCCATGCAGAGCATTGCCCTTGCCTCCACGACGTTCGTTGGGCAGAATGTGGGCGCAAAGCAGATGAAGCGCGCCGGTCAGGGCGTGAGAACGGCGCTGAACATGTCCCTTCTGGTCACTGCGGCGCTGATCGTTCTGATCGAGGTGTTTGCAAGGGATTTTATCAGACTGTTTACGCCGGAGGAGGACGTGATCGCCTACGGTGCGTATTTTGTGCGTCTTATTTCTCCTTTTTACCTGACCACCTGCTTCAACCAGATTTTTGCCGGCGCGCTGCGCGGCGTTGGGGACGCCAAGCGTCCCACCATCATCATGCTGGCTTCCTTCGTCGTGTTCCGGCAGATTTTCCTCTACGTCGCCAAGATGCTCGGAAATTCCTTCCTTGCCATTTCACTGGCCTATCCCATGGGATGGATCGTGTGCAGCGTGCTGCTCACCGTGTGCTACAGCCGTTCCAAGCTGGGAAAACGGCAGCTGGCGGCTATCTGGGAGGGCTGAAGGTCTCTGGCTGCCGAAGAAGACCCTGTGAAATAAAGTACAAAATATACGCAACATACCGGCTGGCGAAGGGCTGGTTTCTATACTATAATATGACATAATGACGGGGGTGAAAAAATGACACTGTGCATTCAAAATGCCAAACTGGTTTTGCCCAGCGAAATCCGCTCCGGGTGCCTTGTCGTCCGGGACGGTGTGATTCAGGAAATCTGTCAGCATGTCGACACGAAGGATATGCAGCTGATCGATGCGCAGGGCGCTTATGTGACGCCCGGTTTTATCGATCTGCATGTGCACGGCGGCGGCGGATATACGCTGATGAGCGGCGAGGCAGAGGATGTGAAAAACATGTGCCGCGCCCATCTGGCGGATGGTACCACCACCATTTTGCCGACAACGCTGGCCGCGCCTATGGACGTGCTGCTGCCTGCGGTGCAGGCGGTGCGCAAGGCTGCCGAGGCTTACACGGACAGCACGCTGGCGGGCGTTCATCTGGAGGGCCCCTTCCTCAGCCCGGCGCAGTCCGGCGCTCAGAGTCCGGGCGCGATTATCCCGCCGGATCTTGAGAAAGCGCAGGCGCTGCTGGACGCGTTCCCGGGCGGCGTACGCATGATGGGTATTGCCCCCGAACTGCCCGGCGCCTATGAAACGGCGGATTTTCTCAGCCGCCTCGGCATCGTGGTTTCCTGCGCCCACACCGACGCTGCCTATGAGCAGGTGGCCGAGGGCGTCAGCCACGGTTTTTCCGACGTGACCCATCTCTATTCCTGCTGCTCCACCATCCGCAGGGTCAACGGCTACCGGGTGCCCGGCGTGGTGGAAGCCGGGCTGAACATGGACGAGTTGACCGTTCAGTTCATCGGCGATCTGCGGCATCTGCCCGTTCCGCTCATCCAGCTTATTCTGCGCTGCAAGGGCACGGATAAGGCGTACCTTGTGACGGACGGGCTGGAGTTTTCTGCCGCAACGCTGGAAGAAGGCGCACGGTACGTGCAGAAAAACGGCATGGAGACGGTGTATGAAGACGGCGTGATGAAGCTGCCGCACCGTCAGGCCTTCGCCGGGAGCGTCGCCACCATGCGCCGCATGGTCAAAAATCTGGTGGATCAGGTGGGCGTATCGCTGACGGACGCCGTACGGCTGGCCGCCACAACGCCCGCCGCACGGATCGGGCTCCGCCGCAAGGGGCGTATTGCCGTCGGTTATGACGCTGATCTGGTGCTGCTGACGCAAAACCTTGAAACACAGGCGGTCATCGCAAAGGGTCGCCTTGTAAAAAAATAAAAGACAGGAGATAAAAAAACATGTCCATGAAAATCGGTGCTATGCAAATTGACACCTCCCATCCTC
The DNA here is from genome assembly GCA_934662505.1 of uncultured Clostridia bacterium. Lineage (GTDB taxonomy): Bacteria > Bacillota > Clostridia > Christensenellales > Aristaeellaceae > SVGT01. The sequence goes on from CAKUKE010000002.1 coordinate 229,998, forward strand.
TCGCCTTTGGGGAATACCTGATGAACGATGCCCGTGGACGGTATGCCGGCGTGTTCAACGATTCCTTCCGGGACGATAAAGAGATTGAGGGCTTTATCAAGCGGTTTGAACTGGAGGGCGGCCGCTTTGACTCCCCCGACGCGCTGGCGGACTACTGCGACGTGGGCTTTGTCCACGGCTGCGACTGGGACGACCATATGCGCTGCGCCATGCCCTTTATCACCCGTGGGAAACCCGTATTCATCGACAAGCCGCTGGTCGGTAACATCCGCGATCTGAACAAGCTGATGGAGCTGAGCAAAAACGGCGCGAAAATTCTGGGCGCTTCTTCCCTCCGCTATGCCCGGGAGCTGCGGCAGTATCTGGATACCCCCGTGGAGGAGCGGGGCGAGATCATGCACGTGTACGGCACCTGTGGGGTGGACGATTTCAACTACGGCATTCATATCATTGAAGGTGTGGATGAGCTGATGGGCGGCAAGGCGGTTTCTGCCCGTTTTGCCGGCCGCGGTCAGAAGGGCAAATTGATCTGCGACGACTATGTGATCACCTATGAGGACGGCCGCACCGCCACCTATACCCTGATGTCCGGTCAGTGGCAGCCCTTTGTCATCACCGTGATGACCAGCAAGACCACGCAGGCCATCCGTGTGGACAGCAACCAGCTTTATGCCGCGCTGCTCAATGAAATTCTGGAAGAATGCAGCGGCCGCAGCAGCCTGATGGCGTCCATGGACAAACTGGCACAGTCGGTCAGGATCGCATTGGCCGCACGCATTTCCAAGGCGCAGGGTGGCGGCGACGTGGCGCTGTGCGATATCCCGGAGGACGATCCCGGATACGATGGGCGCGCTTTCTGGGAAGGGTATAAAAAGGCGGCCGGTCCCATGTACGCACTTTAAAGGCAGGAGGCGCATGATGAACCTGAAACTCTCCATGATCACTGACGAAGCGACCCAGTCCCTTCCGGACGCCATCCATCTGGCCAGGCAGCTTTCCATGTCCGGACTGGAGCTTCGTACGGTTGAAAACACCGCTGTGGCTGCCATGACGGCTGATACGCTGAAAAAATACCGGCGCATGACGGATGACGCGGGGCTGGCCATCTGCTCCCTGTCCAGCGATTTCTGCAAGTGCGACTTTGCGCCCGATGCATTGCACGGCGAAATGGAAAAGCTGCAGCGGCTGCTGGATGCGGCGGAAACGCTGAACTGTCCTGTCATTCGCGGGTTTTCCTTCTGGCAGAAGGAGGGCGACGACATGAACGCCATTGCGGATTTTCTCCGCCGTGCCGCCGAGATGGCCGGAGCGCGGGGACGCACCATCTGCCTTGAAGCGGATCCCCATGTGCACACCTCCACCCATGTCGCTCTTGCTGCCCTGCTGCGGCAGGTCAACAGCCCGTTTGCCGCGGCCATTTACGATCCGGGCAATTCGGTATGGGTTCATGAGACCCCCTATCCGGACGGTTATGAAGCGATCGCGCCTTTTATCCGCCACGTTCACATCAAGGACGCGGTGGTCGTAAACGGAGAGGCTGAAGCAGTCTGCCCCGGCACAGGACTGGTGGATTATCCCGGCCTGCTGCGTCAGCTGAAAAAGGACGGATACACGGGCTATTTCTCCATGGAGACGCATTATCGCAAAGCCAGCGCCCTTTCAGAGGAACTGCTCAAGCGTCCCGGCGGAAGCAGTTTTTCCGAAGGCGGTTGGGAGGCCATGTTCGAAAGCGTACAGGCCTTTGTGCGGATGTATCAGTCTCTGTAAGCACGGTGCGGAGGGAAAACAGCCATGAAAAAGTACTATATCGGACTGGATATGGAAGGCGTTGCCTGCGTCGTCGGCACTCCGGGCAAAGGATTAGAGGGCGTCAACTACGCCTTTGCAGCGCATGAAGGACTGGAAGAAGCCAATGCCTGCGCCCGTGCCCTGTTCGACAGCGGCGCAGACGAGGTCATTCTGTGGGATAACCATAGCACGGGCGTCAATCTGGACTATGAACGGGTCGACCCGCGCTGCCGCATCGCGCTGGGCAGCGGGTTTGGCTCCCGCTTTCCTGCCATTGACGATTCCTTTGCAGGGGTGATCTTCATCGGTTATCACGCACGGGAGGCTACGCGCAACGCGGTTCTGTCCCACACCTATTCATCCGTGACCTATCAGGATTATGAGGTGAATGGGGTCTCCGTAGGTGAAATGGAGATTGACGCCGCCTTTGCCGCGCTGCACCATGTGCCGCCCATTCTGGCCGTATCCGACCTTGCCTGTGTTCGCCAGGCGCAGGAAAGCTTTCCCGGTATCCGTACGGTCGCCACAAAGGAAGGGTTCGGCTGGAACGCCGCCATCAGCCTGTCGCCGCAGGCGGCTCGTGAAGCCGTTTACAAGGCGACGCTGGATGCGGTCGCTCACGAAAAGGAGATGCGCCCTTATTCCATGAACGGGCCGCTGCAGGTACGTATCCGCTACAAACGGATGGACGCTGCCAACAGTGCCCGTCTGTTTGACATGAACGGCCGGCCTTTCGCGTTTGAGGACGCATTTACCCGGGTGGGAACGGTGAAGGACGTTACGGAACTGCCGCTTTGACAGGGAAAGTTCTGCGCTTCCCTTATTCGAATCCGTAAAGCTGAAAATGAGTATTTCAAAAGACCGATGGACTCTCCATCGGCCTTTTGATTTGAAGGGCACGTATAAGGGGATACGGCCATAGGATTCCCAAGGCCGGCATGCGGAAAAACCGCAAACCGGCCGGTTCATTCAAAATGCCGTTTTTCTCATGTGCGTTTTGCTTGGTGCGGCCGTGCGGAGGCGGGAATGGAAAACCGTGCTTTCCAATCAGCGTTCAGAAAAGTGGTACTTTTTCAGCTTCCGACCGGCAAGCAGGCAGAACAGGCACCCCGTCAACCCCAGAATAAACAGCACCATGGCGGCCCCTGCGCCCTTGCCCTGTCCAAACAGGGTCGATAGCGCGGCGCTTTCCTGATGCGCTGCCATCAGAGGTTCGCACACTGCGTCCACCATCCAGCCGCCCCAGAACAGGCCGATGGGGATGGTGAAAAACTGCAGGGTATTCCGGCAGGCATAGACCCTTCCCTGCAATTCCACGGGAATGGTTGAGCGGAGGATCACATCCAGATTGGCGCTCATGATGGGCACCACGATCCAGCCCAGCCCCTGTGCAATGCACCAGAAAATGGGATTTCTGGTGAAGGCCAGCACAAAGTTCTCTGTGCTCATGGAAAACAGCATGGTGAGGTAAACTGCGCGCACACGGTCTTTCGGCTTCGGGAGCAGGGAGACCAGCAGGCTGCCCAGCACCATGGCAAGACCGGCGCAGGAGGTCACCGCGCCCAGCACCGTGCTGCCGCCTCTTGGGTTTGGAAGCACCAGTCCCGGTAATGCCGCGTCAAAGGCGGAGGACACAAAGTTGATCCCTGCCATGAAAAGAATGAGGGTTAGTACCAGCGGGGTGCGGCGAAGGAACGCCAGTCCTTCATGCGCCAGCATCAGCACACTCTCCCGCTCGTGTCTGCGTGTCGGGGGCAGACGGATGAAGCACAGCAGGGTCACAAAGGCAGCGGCAAAGCTGATGAGATCCACCGCAATCACCCCTTTCAGCCCGACCAGCGTGTACAGAGCGGTCGCCAGCAGCGGCGTCAGAATGGAGATCAGCGAACGGGACAGGGACGTCAGACTGCTGGCGGTCTGATAGTGGGCTTTGGGGATCACCAGCGTCATAGCCACTTCGGACGCAGGCTGCTGTACCGTGTTCATCAGACCGGAAAATGCATTCAGGGCATATAGGTGCCCCACTGCCAGCGTTCCGGTGCTGAACAGGACAAAGATCGCCACCGTGCAGGCCGCTGCCAGCAGATCGCACAGGAGCATGCTCTTCTTTTTGTCCATGCGGTCGGTCAGCGCTCCGGCAAAAATGCTCATGACCACATAGGGCGCGTAAGAGCAGATGGTCAACGCAGCCGTGCTCAGAGAAGAGCCGGTCTTTTCATACAGCCACAGCGTGAGAGCGAAGGACGTCATGGCGCTTCCCAACTGGGATACGCTCTGGGTGCTCCACAGCAGAAAAAAGTCACGCAGTTCTTTTACGCCTTTTATTCTATGAAATTTCATTTCTTTGCTCCTTTCAGGGTTGAACATCCTTTCGAAGCAAAGCCTGAGGAAACCGTTTTCCTCCATGCAGCCTCCTCAGACTCTGCATGGAGCGGAGACAATGCAAAGCCTCACGCCTATCCCTCCCAAAAGAAACGTTGTATGTCCATGAACGGTGGCATGCTGCGCACCGCGAACATCCGTTGACTGCCGTGGTTTTTCGTGTGAGCGAACAGAAGAAGGCCAATTTCTCCCCTGTTTATGAACGTCGTTTCTGCCATTTGCAGGTGCCGTGCAGGTATCCCCTGCGAGTCTGGTTGTATGCCGATCAAAAAACGTTTTCCAATTCACTTTTTTATTGTAACATGACTTTCTTTCTTTTTCAACTTGCCAAAAGACAAAAAGCGCCGCACGGTCATAACCGATGCGGCGTCTGATGAATGATGCACAGAACAATTACGGAAAATCGCTGCCATAATGGGTGTCATGGCTTAAAAAGTCCCGTGCATATGAGCCTTTTGGAACCTGTGAAATTATTCCCACTCGCTCCCTGAAAGCGTGGCCTAAACAGTTTTGTATAGATAGTTTAGTTCCGATTATCAGGATTACTTAGATTATCCAAGAATTACGGTGTATCATAATTCCTGTTGTCATTGTGTTGTCAGGCAGAGGGATTATCTGGTCGTGAAACTGCTTTTATACCCTTCGCCCCATGCCCACATGGAATCCAGAATGGGCTTCAGGCTTTTACCGAGTTCCGTCAGCGAATATTCCACTCTCGGCGGCACTTCTGCGTAGACCTCACGGTGAACAAGCCCGTTTTCCTCCATTGCCCGGAGCTGGGCGGTCAAGACCTTCTGAGACACATTGCCTACGGACTTTTTCAGTTCTCCAAATCGCTTTGTTCCCGGCATCAGGTCCCGCAGGATCAGCACCTTCCACTTGTCCCCGATGAGGGTCAGCGTGGTCTCCACAGGGCAGGCGGGAAGAGCGGCTTTTGCGATCATTTCGCTCATATTTGAAACCCTCCATAAAAATTTTTTCAAGCGCCATATTGCCGGAAAACCCAGTAACGGCGCAATCGTTTCTTTCTGGTAACTACCCATTAGTTTCTGTTTGGTAACTACGGCACAATATTGTGCTTACTTTACGAATTGGAGCTACGGTATTATTATAATGCCAGAGGCAAACGAA
>CAKUKE010000003.1 GCA_934662505.1 uncultured Clostridia bacterium
CTTATAGTTATCACCGAGGCTCAGATTATCCATTGTAAAGCGTTCATCTGTTGACTCGACGCTTTCGGCAGTAATGGATAACTCAAATTTTTCTTGCTGCTTTGTCTCGATGGAGAAACCCAGGCTTTCCAGAGCGTTCTTTGCTTCAACGCTGTTAAAGGATTCTGTCGAAATATCCGTGCTGTTTACCAAATGATCCGCAACGGCTACCACATACTTCGGCGGATATTTTTTCCCATCCTCAGACACAAGTACATATTTTACGCTTGTGTTATGTTCGGGAACTCCGTTCTCGTCAATAAATTTCAGAGCATCATTGATATCCTGCTTTTTCAGCTTTGGTATAGCCATGCTGCACCTCCCTGATGGTGTATACATACACTATAGCGCAGAAACATGTTTTTTTCAATGATTCTTTCAGGATCTGGTCGTTTCAAAAGGCACATTTTCTGCGGTTGCAATGTTTTTGTGATCACTGCTGCGGGCTGTTCTCAACGTCTTCATGGCTCACTTGCAGAATGCAGCGTAACGTGGTACGATCTATTTGACGATTTTGAATTTGGAGGAAGGCAATCCATGCGTGTCAACGAATATCAAAAAGCGGCAATGTCCACTTTGAACCCGTCACTGGATAAAAAAGATGTGCGGATCAACGGCGTAATGGGCTTGTGCAGCGAGTCCGGCGAAGCCATTGACATTGTAAAAAAGTGGCTGATGCAGGGACATGCGCTGGACAGGGAGCATCTGATAAAAGAGTTGGGAGATGTAGCGTGGTATCTTGCCGGGGTCGCAACCGCATTGGATGTTTCACTGGAAACGGTATTGCAGGGCAACCTTGACAAGCTGCGCCAGCGGTTCCCCCACGGGTTTAAGGCGGAGGCTTCGTTGCACCGCAGGGAGGACGACATTTAACACGGGAATGGAGCTTCATTGCACTTCCCGGCGTTCTGTAAATCAAAGCCCCTGCAGCGTTGGAAAGCAGGGGTTTTACAGCTGCTTATATGGATCACGGGAGGGAGAATGTGCGGGCAAAGGCCTGCTGGATCGGACAGCGAAGGTACAAAACGACGCACGGTCTGCCCCGCTGATCGCGCAGCAATCAACCGCAGGAGGATACAAGTAGATGGATGCAAAGCAAGAAGGCTGCTTGCGCAGCAGGTGCAGGCGCACTTGCGAAAAACCACATGGAACAGCCGGGTTTTCCTGATTGAGCGGCAGACAGGCTCCGCACTGGCCGCCAACGAAGCAAAGGGGCATGTACCTGAACGGTGCATGCCCCTTTTTGCAGCCGCCCTTATCTGGCGGCCGCCATATGATCTGCTTTTCAAAGCCTGTTTTGTGAACGGTTACCCAGCGGCACAGCCTTTTGATACCCGACGGCTTATCGTTATTCAGCCGTCGCTTCGGCTGCACTTTCAGGCGGCTGATCAAGGTAAATAAAATCATGCAGTAGCTGCTGATTCTTTTCCAGATCGGGATTGATGCGCCATGTGCCGTCCACTGTGGACGAGGTAAAGGTGCCGTCCACAGGCACACGGAACTGCTGTACGGTGTCAATATCCACGATCAGCCCGATATTGGACAGGGTTTTCAGCTGCTCCGGCGTCAGGTTGGTCTTGATCCTCTCTTCCAGCTGGGACACCTTGCCCATCAGCTCGTCCACGTCCATGTTCTGCATGTTCTCCGCCAGCGCCAGAAGCACCTTCTGCTGACGCTCCGCCCGCAGATAATCGCTGTCCAGACGGCGAATGCGGGAGTAGAACATGGCCTGCAGGCCATCCAGATGCACCAGCCCCGCTTCCTTGAGGTACTGCTTGTCGTACTTACGGTCGTACTTTTCCACTTCTTCGTTGATGACATTGCGTTCGCCCTGCGTAATCTCCACATCCACGCCGCCGAACAGATCAACGATCTCTACCATTTCAGGAATGTTGATCAGGATGTACTCCTGAATATCCGTTCCGAACGCGTGATTGACCGTCTCAACGGCGCCTTCGGGCCCGTCAAACACGTTGGACGCATTGATCTTGTTATAGGCCTGATGGCCAGCCATCTGCACCCACGTATCCCGAAGGATGCTGGTCATCTTGACCCGTTCCTCCGTCTCATTGATGGAGAGGATGACCATGCTGTCCGTACGGCCATAGGAAGATGCGTTCGGCGAATCACCGCCCAGCAGCAGAATGTTCCACCACCCGGAAGACGCGCTTTCCTCCTCGGCAGCGGCATATCCCCCCATCGCAAACAGCATCGCCAGAGCGGCGAGCATGGCGATCATACGTTTCATAAACGTTCTCCCCTTTCAACAGTTCTTTTCAGCCCCGAAGCACGCGCCCGTCCGTCAGGCGGCGCGCCTTATCCTCGCCGTAGCGTGCTGCAAGCAGTTCTGCGGCTTCCCGCATATGCACCCGGCGAGAGGACACATTGTGAGCGTCCGTGGCGATTGCGTCGATCGCATCCCAGTCCAGCATGTGCCGGACGAAACGCTTTTCAAAAAAGCCGCCCGGCTCAATGACCGTCCTGCAGTTCATCTGATAGAAAATGTGCTTCTGCTTCCGAAAGTCGCGGGCTCGGGCGGCGTTCCGCGCTATGCAGCGGTAACGCTCCACATGCGCCACTACGGGTACATACCCGCCGCAGAGAATCTTATCGATGGCCTCGGTAAACTTCTCCCACGTGACGTCCGGCGAAAACTCCACCAGAATACGGTCACTTTCCGCCAGCACAGGGATCTCCTCATCCAGCAGGAATTGCGGCGTCTGCTCCGTATAGAGCACCTCCGCGCCCCCGTCCAGCGTCAGCGCCAGCCCCCTTTCCTGACAGTAGGCCTTCGCCTCCGCCAGTGCCCGGTCATACGCCTCCTTCGGAAAACGCTTGACCCCGGGGGTCATGTGGGAGGTGGCCAGCATGCGGGTGATCCCGTCTGCTGCCGCAGCCTCCAGCATGGCATACATGTCCTCGGCGCGCCGGGGACCGTCATCCACACCGTAGAGAAAATGCTGGTGGATATCCACGAAGCCGTCCATATTATGCCTTGCCCTTCCTTACTTGCGGGAAGATTTCTCCCTGTGCGCCTCGTGCTCTTTTTTATCCTTCTTGGGCATGTAGGCGGAATCTTCCTTGGAATAATAGCTCTTGTTGTAGTAGTACTTTTTGTTGCTCAGGGTGTTCACATCCACCTCGTTGAGCACCGCGCCCAGCACGTCGCACCCGGCGCGCTCGATCTGCTGTTTGGCCTCCAGCAGTTCCTTGCGGGCGATGCTGTTGTACTTGATGACAAAAATGGTCTCATCGCAGGACTTGGCAATCTCCGCCGCATCGATGATGACGCCCACGGGCGGCGCATCCACCAGCACATAGTCATAGGTCTTTTCCAGCTTGGCCAGCAGCTCGCTCAGGCGGGAATTGGTGAGCAGCTGAAGGGAGTTGGTCACCGTGCGTCCCACGGGCACCAGATAGGCATTGGGCACGTCGGTGGTATACACCACATCCTCCGCCTCGCACATGCCGGCCAGATAATGGGTGGTACCGTACCGGTTTTCGGAATGCATGCGCATACCGTACACGGCGGCGGACTGGGAGCGGCGAAGGTCGGCGTCCACCAGCACCACCGATTTGCCCAGACTGGCCAGTGTGCGCAGCAGACACAGGGACATGAAGGATTTGCCTTCACTGGCGTGGCAGCTGGTCATCATGATCTTCTTTTTATCCTTGCCCAGAAACATCAGGTTGGTGCAAAGGGTGTTGACGGCCTCCGTCACGGAATAACTCAGTTCGGGAAAGCGGGTAAATTCAAGACTGTTCATACTTCTCTTTCCTCATCTCACACGCATTTGTCAGTCGACTTTTTCGTTTACGGGAATAATCGCCAGCGTCGTCATACCGATGTAGCGGCGAATGTCATCGGAAGTCTTGATCTTATCGTCCACAATGAAGCGGATGACGAACACCGCAGCCGCAAGGATAAAGCCCAGCAGAAAACCGATGATGATGGTCTGGGCTTTCTTGGGCGACACGGGGCGCACCGGCTCCAGCGCCTGCGACAGCACACTGGGCACACTGGTGCCCATCATGCGGGTGATATATTCGCCGCCCACGTTGGCCAGTTCATTGGCAATACGCGCTGCCTCCTGCGCGCTGGAGGAAGTGACGGTAATGTTGAGGATACGAGAATTGGATGGGTTCTGGATGGTGACCATCTTGGCCAGCTGCGAATAGGTGTAGGGCAGGTTCAGATTGCTGATGACCATTTCCTGCACTTCCCACGTGGTGAACACTTCTTTATAATCGCTGGTCAGGTAGGAGCCCAGCTGCAGATCCGAGATATTCAGAACCGAGTCGCTGGAATTGACCACATACAGCTTGCTGGTTGCCTGATACTTGGGCGTAGCGATAAAATAGCAGTACACCCCCGCCAGAATGGCGCCCAGCAGCGCCGCCGCAAGAATGAATTTCAGCCTTTCCACCAGACGGTAAAACAGCGCTACAACGTCCACCTCAGTTTCCACGTTTTCTTCCTGCAGCAGCGCGTTCTTCTGCGACTCGTTCATGTCGTTTACCACTCCTCAACTTCATTTGTGCCCCTTGGGTCACCATTTTTTTTCTTCGTAGAACAGATGAATCAGTTCGTCCATATACGCCGGCACCTCGTCCAGCTTTTCCGCGCCCGGCACGGTTTCCTCTGCGGACAGGGTCAACGTCGGCTGACGGTCGAATTTTTCCGCCTTGTTGACCAGCTTCATCAGCGCGCCGCTTTTCATGTCGGACCTGATGTAGGGACTCAGCTCGGTAAACAGATCGCTCAGCGCATCGCCGGACAGCCCTTCGGCGTATGCCTTGAACTGTTTGAGACGCTCCTGATAATCCTCCGCCTCGATCTGCCCCGCATCCTCCAGACGCTTAAGCCCATCCGCGTTCAGCGCGATGTAGTGGTCGATCATCTCCCCCGGCATGAGCCGGTTGACCGTCGCCACAAGGCGCAGGCACTTTTCCTGCAATTCGCCCTCCGTGCCCAGACCGTCCATCAGGCTTGCACCGTCCACCTGAACGTCCTCCGGCAGCTGCACCAGACGGATCTGCCGCAGGGCGTCGTCAGCGACGATCACCACCAGATACTCCGCCTGAAGCGCCTGACCCTCCTGCTCCGGCCCAAGGCCGATGAACAGGGCGCTGGTCATCTGTCCGCGCTGGATGTATTCCTTTTCCTGATAGGTCAGCTGCGGAATGCTGCTGAAGCGGTCGGTCAGATCGCCCCGAACCGTTTCAGCGCACCCGGCGCTTCCTGACAGCAGCACGGCTGCCAGCACGGCCAGACAGCTCCATCGCTTTATTCTCTGCAACATTTTTGTTCCTCCGTGGACGTTCAGCCATTAAAATGATCTGACGTAAACCCTCGCGCCCGTTTCAAACGAAACAAACGCCCCAGACGGACGCCCTCCATGTTTGCGGCCTTTCCGCTTGAAAGCGGCGGCAGGGCGGCATGCGGGAGCATACCATCCTTTTTGCATTATAGCATGAAAGCGTTTTGCGTGTCAACCTTCCCGGCGCCCAGCTTCACCGGGGACGCGCCATTCCGCCGGCCTGCGCAAGCGCCGCAGCCTTCCGCCGCAGCGCCTCCTCGGCCGCCTCCGGGTCATCCAGAGAAAGCACCGCTTCCTCCATGGGGCACAGCCCGTCTCCGGAACGGTTCGCAATGAAGGGTACCTGCTCCCCCCACGCCGTCTCAATGCCCCGGCCCGCCAGCACTTCCGCGCCGCCCCGGCTGATCACGTCCGCATACACCGCCGTCACGCCCAGCCGCACATACAAAAACGCGGCAGCCCGCCCCACAACGCGATCCGCCGCGGCGCAGCCCTGCCAGTTTTTCCCTTCAGCCAGCCACTGCAGAAGCGGCATAACGCCCCGCTTTTCACTGACGGCGACCGTATCCCTGCCGCACACGACGCAGGCGTATCCGCCCTCATGCAGCATGTTCCGCGCCTTTAAGAGCATTTCGTTCATGTTTCCCCTCACCCGCCGCTCTTTCGGCGGCCTGTTTATTTTAGCTTTTTTCCCCCGCCTTGTCCAGCGGTTTTCCAGTAAATACCGGGCTTTTCCCCATATGTTTACAAAAAAGCGGACTAACGTCCGCTTCAGCATTCGATTCTGTACACCCGGGATGGCTCGCCGTTCATATCCCGCATCATCCCGATCCATTTGCCGCCGTACCGTTCATACAGCCCTTCGGCATTCGTGGAAATATACACCGCGTCCGCGCCTCTGCGCGCCGCCTCGCTGCAGGCGTGCCCGATCAGGCTGCCCGCGCAGCCCTGCCCGCGCCATGATGGGAACGTGTATACAAAGCCGATCCACGGGGTCAGCTCCGTGTCCCGAATATCATCCTTTTCCGCCAGGGTGCAAAAGGAGACCAGTTCCTCCCCTACCGTCAGGAGCATCACCTCCGCCGCCGCGCCGCAGAGCGTGCGGAAGCGCCCCTCCCGCAGCAGGGTGTGCAAAAAGCGTCCCGCGCCCCAGTCGCACCGCGCCAGCGCCTCCAGCCATTTTTCAGGCTGACCTGCCTCATAAAAATGGATGACCTGTACGCTCACCCCCGGCGCGTGAGCCGCCTGCCTCCGCCCTGCGCCCTCGGACGCCAGACCTTTGTCCGGGGCTTTTCCTTCAGCCGCGCGCCGCAATGCTGTCCACCACTTCCGTCAGCGTCTTCAGCCCGTTGACCATGCCCTTGCCATTGTCCAGCCGGTAATCCGCCGCCGCGCGGTAAAAACCGATCTGCCGGTTGTATTCATCCACCACGTCTTCCCGGCTCCCGCCCGCCAGCGTAGGCCGGCGATCCGTCTTGATGTCGGAAAGAATCTGATCCAGCGGGCGGTCGATGTGGATGATGACGCCGTGGTTTTTCATGATGGCCACATTCTCCGGCACATTGCAGATGCCCCCGCCGGTGGAAACGATGCAGGGGGATTGCCCCGCCAGTTCGATGAGCGCGCCTGTTTCAGCATTGCGGAAAAACTCCTCGCCGAAGCGCGCGTAGATCTCGTTCACGCTCGTCAGTCCCATCATTTCGCACACCCGCTGATCCGTATCCACAAAACGCATATTCAGGCTCTGCGCCAGTCTGCGGCCCAGGCTCGTTTTTCCTGCTCCAGCCATGCCAACCAAAAAAATATGGAATTTAAGCATGACGCCAACCCCTCTCCTATGTTGCGAAACTTTGTTTCATTTTAGCATAGACGGCCTGTTTTTGCAAGCTTTTACCGATTACATGCAAATTTGACTTGCTTTTTGCTTTATTCGACTTGACTTGGAAGTTTTTTCATTCTTACAGTTCTTTTCTTTTATCCAATATTTCATCCTGTTCTGTCCATCTCTTGACGTTTCGTTCAAAAAGGCATAATGTAATCCCTGAAAGGAGGCGGACAGATCCGTCCGCAGCTGACCATGAATCATCCGTCGCAAGAGCCGGACAAGCGCCGGCTGTTCCGCATCGGCGAGGTCGCCGCCATGTTTCATGTGAGCGTGGGCACCCTGCGGCATTATGAAAAAGAGGGGCTTCTTGCCCCTGCCTATACGGATCCCCGATCCGGGTACCGTTACTACGGTGCACGGGAATTTGAAACGCTCAACACCATCCGTTACCTGCGCTGTCTGGATATGCCGCTGGAGGCGATCGCCGATTTTCTGCAAAACCGTGACCCCGCCGTCATGGAGGAAAAGCTGCGGCAGCAAAAGGCCTGCCTCGCCCAAAAACGGCGGGCGCTGGATATCATGGCGCGCAAGATCGATCACCGTCTGTCGGCTCTGTCCGGCGCGCGGCTTGCGCCGCCGGGCGAGATCCGTCTGACTGTCGCCCCGCCCTGCCGCATCGTCCAGCTGCAGGCCAATCTGCAGCCCCGCACCTACGTGGATCTGGAATGGGTCATCCGCCGGCTGGAAAAAGATCAGCCGGAACCCCTTTCCTTTCTGGGCAAGGTGGGAGTGGGCATCACCGCCGCGCACCTGACGCAGGGCGTTTTTGACCGCTACGACCTGGCCTTTCTTCTGCTGGACAAAGAAGACCGCTATCAGGGGACGGTCGACCGTCTGCCGCAGACGCCCTGCGTCACCCTCCGTTTCCGCGGCAGTCACCCCAGCGCGCCGCCCTATTACGCCCGGCTGCTTGCCTATATCGCCGCGCACCGCATGACGGTGAACGGTTTTTCCAGAGAAATCACCCTGATCGACGACGGCCTGAGCCGGGACGAAAGTCAGTTCGTCACCGAGATCTCCATTCCCGTCCGCCTGCCCGCCCGGTAAGCCCCGTTTCCGGCAGGGAAACCCGCACCGTCCGGCGCGTCACACCCGACGCCACTGTGCACACGGCGGTCATTTCCCGACGGGTCGGCTCCTGCTTCAGCATAACGGCCTGATAGACCAGCATCCCCATACCGCAAAACCATGGCATGGGCGGTGCTGGTCATTTTATTGCGGACGGTAACCAGCGCCACGCCGCCCGGTTCCTTTTTCATCCGCTCCCCGTCTTCTTTTTGATTATACCGGTTCCCCCTCCTTTGTCGGCGTCCCGATTTGTATCGTCATCCTTTTCCGTACACCCGCAGGTCAGGCGGAGTATCAGGCGCGGCGGGTGGCGCAGACGGAGCGGAACAGGGTGCAGTCGCAGGCGCGGGCGGATGCGCTGCATGAGGCGGCGCAGGCCGGCGTGATCGTGACGAAAAAATGGTCGGCGCGGATGCGGAATACCCGTGACAGCCATGCGGCGCTGAACGGTGTGGAGATACCCGAAAATGAGAAATTCCGCACCATATGGGGCAATGAACTGCGGTACCCCGGCGACCCGGAAGCGCCTGCGGCGGAGGTCATCAATTGCCATTGCGTGCTCATCCCGGATGTGAAATTGCCGCCGGAAAACAGCGCCGTTCGATTGAAAAAAGAGGCGGAAAGTGGTATAATAAAGGAGCTGAATGATAAGGAAGCCGCAGCGGAAAAGGATTTACAAAGGCAAAGAACCTCATCCATCCGAAAGGCTATTGTATCATTCGAGAAACGTATTGCGGAGCATGAAAACAAAATCGCTTTTCCTGCGCAATACGACGCTAAATGGAATGGGGCAACCGAAAACTATCGGAACGGGATGTTGAGACATTGGAAAAAGGAAATTGACACGTTCCAAAAATCCATAGCGAGGCGCGAAGCCGAATTAAAAAGGAGGGGTGAATAATGGACGATGTATTGAAGGCAACTGTCGCCAGACTGATTGAAAATGCAGATGAGGCGCTCGACGATTCAAAGACCCATTCGGGCGAGGAATACTACGAGGCGCGAAAGGCTGCTTATTATGAGGTTCTTGACACAATCAAGAATGACATCATTATGGGTGACCTTGACCCTGCGGATTTTGGCTTGGGCATGGATTTGGAAAAACGCTATCTGCAAAGCTGATGGGGCAAACGGCAAAAGGATAGCAGGGACAAAGGGGGGCGGAAATATGTATGAACTGGCGCATGTAGCGAACACTATGGGGACGCAGATCGCGGCGCAAGTCATTGCGAACGAGATAGAAAAGCTGGGGAAATAACCGCTTTGCCGTATGGCAGGGCGGTTTTCTTATGCCCGGAAGGAGGGGGAAATATGAGCGTAAAGGTGACGTTCAACGACAACAGCGCACAGGTCTTGTCCCAGCTGGACGCGAATAAAAAGGCGGCGCTGCTGGCGATGGGCGTAAAGGCGGTGGGGCTGATCGTGGAGCAGATGGAGACGGGGTATCACACGCCGCATAAGAACAGAAAAAGCTTTGTGCAGAAGGTACGCTCCGGGGAGAAGAAATACATCAATGTATTCGGGCAGAAGCTGAAGAATGATAATTATTACATGGACAGCGACGGGACGCACACGGCGATCAGGGACACGGGCGAATTGATGCGGGACGTGAGCTACGAGGTGGAGCGCAGCGGCAAAGACACGGTGGATGTGGGCAACAGCCTTGAGTACGGCATTTTCATCCATGAGGGCACGAGCCGCCTTGAAAGCAGGCCGTACATCCGGGACGCGCTGAATAATGGTGCGGACGCGCTGGAGAAGGTGACGGCGGGATTTTTCCCCGCCCGTTGTATCTTTTCCAACCGTTATTTTTTTGCCGGCACGGTCTGATAAATTGCGTTTTATCCAGAAACGTGGTAAAATATGTATATTGAACATTTACAGGAGGTTTCCGCCATGAACCGTGCCAAAGTGCTTTACCTGCCGCTGGATGACCGCGCCTGCAACTGGCGTGTGCCCGGCATGCTGGCCGACATAACGCAACAGCTGGAGGTCGTCGCCCCGCCCGCCGAACTGCTCAACAAAATGAAAATTCCCGCCGACGTGGACAAGCTGTGGGCGTGGGTATTTGAACAGGCCGTCCAATGCCGCTATATGGTCGCGTCCGTAGACATGCTGGTATACGGCAGCATTTTGGCTTCCCGGCTGCACCACAAAACGACGGCGGAGTGCGACCGTCTGCTTGAAAACTTCGTCAGGCTGCGCACCCTGCACCCGCAGCTGAAAATTCACGCCTTCAACCTGGTTGCACGGGTGGCCGCCTACAACAGCAGCACCGAGGATCCGGACTACTGGGAGACCCACGGCTGGGATATCTGGCGCCACGCTTTCCTGACGGACAAGTGCCAGCGCGGCCACGCCTCGGATGAAGAAAAAGCGGAGCTGGAAAAGCTGCAGAACAGCATCCCCGCCGAATACCTTGCCGACTTTCTGGCGCGCCGCAAGGTGGATCGCTATGTCAACCTGCGCACGCTGGATCTGGTGGAAAGCGGCGTGTTTGACGATCTGGTCATTCCCAAGGACGACACCGCAGAATACGGCTATGCCGCCATGGATCAGCAGGCCATCGCCGAAAAGGTGTATGAAAAGAAGCTGATGGACAAGGTGATGGTCTATCCCGGCGCGGATGAAGTGGGCAGCGTGCTTCTCAGCCGGGTGCTCACCGAGGAAACGGGCATGCACCCCCGGGTGTACGTGCGCTATTCCTCTCTGGAAGCCCCCTTTGTGGTGCCCTCCTATGAAGACCGCCCGCTGCACGAATCCATCCGCGCGCAGCTGACCTCCGCCGGCTGCATTCTGGTGGATACCCCCGCCGAAAGCGACATGATGCTGGCCGTGCACCTGCAGGGCGGCAAAACCACCGAGGCCGCCTTCCAGGCGCACAAGCAGGTGACCTACCACAGCCGCGGCTGCCCCCACGAATTTTTCCGCTACATCCGCTACTACAAGGAAACCTACCATGGTACCGTGGCGCTGGCGGACGTCTGCTTCAGCAACGGCGCGGACATGGAAATGATGGAGCACTGCCTGCGCAGCGGTACGCTGGACTGCGTGGACGCCTACGGCGGCTGGAACACCGCCATGAACACCACGGGCATGGTCATCGCCCACGGCGTCATGCACACCTATCTTCTGCGCCATCCCAGCGCGGCGGGACTTTTGGATTCCCAGCGCTTCCTCGCCCGCAAACTGGTGGAGGACTGGATCTATCAGGCGCGGATGTACGCCGACGCCTGCGCCCACCCCGAGGACTACTACACCCATCCTTTCGACGCCTACAAGCTGGGCGAGAATGAGGAACCGGTGCGCCGCATCATTCTGCAGAAAATCGAGGAAGGTATCCGCGACGTGCTGGGCGAAGACTTCCGCGGCCACCAGATTCTGGTGCGCAACTTCCGTTTCCCCTGGGGACGGCTGTTTGACGTGGATTTCGACATCGAACTGCAATAATACTCTTTTCAGAACCGGCGGCAGCGCTTCTGCTCCGCCGGTTCTTTTTTTCGGTATGAAACCGCGCTCTCCCGGCCATGCTGAACAGGACGGGAGGCGAAGCGTTTGACGGATATCGGAACCCTCATCGGCCAGCGCATACTGTCCCTGTGCCGCGCCGAGGGCATCAGCCTGAACAAGCTGGGCATGATCTGCCGCATCACCCAGTCCACACTGAACAACATCGTCCATGGCGGCAGTAAAAACCCGACGGTGCAGACCGTGGCGCGCATTTGCCGGGGGCTCGGCATCGACCTGAAGACCTTTTTCGACGATCCTTCCTTTGATCAGCCCGTGCGCCGCCGGCAATAGGGTTTCCACCCATTCGCGCAGCATCAGAAATCACCCCGCACACAGCTGCTCAAAAGCGTTTACCCTGCGGAACGCCGTTTTTCTGCAAATCCGCAAAAAGGCACCGGGAATATCCCGCCCTTTCTCGGCGGCCTGCGCGCCGCTGAGGACAAATCAAAAAGAAGGGCTGGTCGCCCTTCTCATGTACAGGCTTGTCTGCATTTTTTCAGCAAACTGAACCGTCCCCCACGGGACGGTTCCGTTTATCTGCGCTTACTGCAGCGGATAGACCCATCCGTAGGGATCCGGCAGCCGCCCCCACTGAATGCCGGTGAGGGTATCATAAAGCCGCTGCGCCGTCTCGCCGATGGTACGGTTATGAATCACGTACGGCTTTCCCTTGTACGCGATTTCCCCGATGGGCGATATGACCGCCGCAGTGCCCGTGCACCACGCTTCCTCCAGCCGGCCTTCCTCCGCCGCCCGGACGACTTCCTCAATGCTGACCTGCCTCTCCTCTACCGGCACGTTCCAGCTTCTGAGGAGCGCCAGGGCAGATTTGCGGGTAATGCCGTCCAGAATGGAACCGTTCAGTTTGGGCGTGACCACCGTGCCGCCGATCTTGAACATGACGTTCATGGCGCCACCCTCTTCGATATACTTGTGCTCCAGTGCGTCCAGCCACAGCGCCTGCGCGTAGCCCTCCGCAGCCGCCTTTTCCCCGGCACGGTTGGCCGCGCCGTAGTTGCCACCGCATTTGGCCTCGCCCGTGCCGCCCCGGACGGCGCGCACGTCCTCCGTTTCCACCATCAGTCCCACCGGCTTGAGCCCGTCCGCAAAATAATTGCCTACCGGCGAAAGGATCACCACAAACATGGCTTCCTTCACCCCGTGCACCGACAGGGTTGGCCCTGCCGCAAACAGAAACGGACGGATATAAAGCGCCGCGCCCGGCGTGGAGGGCACCCACCGCGCATCCAGCCGAACCAGCGCGCATATGGCGGACAGCGCGTCCTCCCCCGGCACCTGCGGCAGCCCCATGCGGGCGCAAGATCTGGCCAGACGCGCCATGTTGTCCATCGGTCTGAACAGCTGCACGCCGCCGTCTGCACGGCGGTAGGCCTTCAGACCCTCAAACACCTCGGCGCCGTAATGCAGCACCCCGGCGGCCGGTGAAAGGGAGATCGGCCCGTAGGGCACAATGCGCGCGTCATGCCAGCCCGTCCCTTCCGTATAATCCATCATGAACATGTGATCCGTAAAATACTGGCCGAAGCCCAGATGATCCGTCTCCGGCAGCATGCCCGGAACGGCTTTCTTTTCCACACGGATGTCCATACCCACCGGTCTCCTTTTCCCGTCCGCGGCCATGCACGGACGCCCTTCTCTTTCCATGAACAGAGCGATTATAGCATTCCCCCATTGCTTCGTCAATACTTTCATCACCAAAAATGCAAAATAAAATCATTTATCTTTCATTTTCGCATAATTTCAACGTTATATACGCAATAATACGCAATTTATCAAATTGCATTATTCATTCTCGGGTAACTGTTCTTTTTCAGTCCGACGCTTGTCTTTCCCCGGAGATGGGGGTATAATCCCTTCGTACCCATGAAAAGCAGTTCAGGCAAACTGCAAAAGGAGGCGTCCCTATGGCCTGCACCACGCTGTTGGTAGGAAAAAATGCAAGTTACGACGGTTCTACTCTGATGGCTCGGAACGAAGATTCCGGCTCCGGGCATTTTTCGTCCAAAAAATGGATTGCCGTCACCCCGGAAATGCAGCCCCGGCATTATCGCAGCGTCATTTCCAAAGTCGAAATCGATCTGCCCGACGACCCCCTGCGTCACACCCTCATGCCCAACGCCCTGCCCGATGAAGGCGTATGGGGCGCAGCAGGCATCAACGAAGCCAATGTGGCCATGACAGCCACGGAAACCATCACCTCCAATCCCCGGGTGCTGGGTGCGGATCCTCTGGTGCCCGGCGGTATCGGCGAAGAGGATCTGGTCTCCATTGTGCTGCCCTACATCCGCTCCGCCCGGGAAGGGGTGCTGCGTCTGGGCAGCCTGCTGGAACAGTACGGCACCTACGAAATGAACGGTATCGGTTTTCAGGACGTCAATGAGATCTGGTGGCTGGAAACCATCGGCGGTCACCATTGGATGGCCAAGCGGGTGCCGGACGACAGCTACGTGGTCATGCCCAATCAGCTGGGGATCGACGTGTTTGACTTTCAGGACGCTCTGTCCGAAGGGAAAAACCACCTGTGCTGCAGCGATCTGATGTCCTTTGTACGCGATCACCATCTGGATCTGACCATGAAGACGGAGGAAGGGGCGCCCGCCGCCTTTGACGCCCGCGCTGCCTTCGGCAGTCACAGCGACTCCGACCACTGCTACAACACGCCCCGGGCGTGGTATATGCTCCGCTGCCTCAACCCCAACACCTGCATATGGGACGGCGCGGACGCGGACTACGGTCCCGAGTCGGACGCGCTGCCCTGGAGCATGGTGCCGGAACACAGGATTACGGTGGAGGACGTCAAATACGTGCTGTCCGCCTATTATCAGGGGACGGACTACAACCCCTATTCCCGTCATGCGGATCCCGCCAAACGGGGCATGTACCGCCCCATCGGCATCAATCGGAACAATTTCCTTTCCGTCACCCAGCTGCGTCCGGGCATGCCCGAAGCGCTGACAGGGGTGGAATGGGTCGCCATGGGCTCCAACGCCTTCAATGAGCTGGTACCCTTCTATACCTGCGTCAGAACGACCCCGGCCTATTTTGCTTCCACAGGCAAAACGGTATCCACCGACAGCTTTTACTGGGCGAACCGTCTCATCGGGGCGCTGGCAGACGCACACTTTCCTGCCTGCATCAGCCATGTGGAACGCTATCAGCTGCGCATGGCCGCGGAAGGATACCGTCTGCTTGCACAGTTTGACCGTGCCTTTGCCGTCGGTTCTCCGGCCGACCCCTGCGCTTTTCTGGCCGAATGCAACCAGCAGTTCTCCGACAAGGCCCGTGAATTGACGGACGACCTGCTGGATAAGGTGCTGTTTTCCGCCAGTTCCGAAATGAAGAACGGCTTTGCACGCTCCGACGCGTAAGCCGCGCCGAACCGTTCTCCCCCATTCTTTGTCAGGCCGTTCGCCTTCCCGGCGGGCGGCCTGACCCGTTTGTATCTTCGGAACGCAGGACTCCTGAATGCAGGGAGCAGACACAGCTTTTCCTCCCACGGCGCCCCGATAGACCGTTCTTCGGCGTCTGCCCTCCAGATCGCCCGTGTCCCGCCCTGTCTTTGCAGCCAAAGGGGCGCGCACGTCCGATATGATGTTCCCGTTTTGATGGCGGTCATGAGCGCGGCAATTTCGCCAGAGGGGCGCATGCGATCCTGCATGCTGTTCCATACGCCGCAGGACGGGCTGGCGCGCCTCTGCCTCCTTCAACAGTGCACGTTTTTCTCCCCTGCCGGTCTCCTTGTGTTCCTCCGGCTCGTCCGTTCCGAAAAAAACTCTATTTTTTTCAAAAAAGCCCTTGCTTTTTTTTGAGATTATGATATAATGATGAAGCTGTCCGAAAGGAAAGCATGCGCCCTTAGCTCAGCTGGATAGAGTGTTTGACTACGAATCAAAAGGTCGTGAGTTCGAATCTCGCAGGGCGCGCCAGAAATACCTGAAATGTATATTTCAGGTATTTTTTTGTTTTTCTTTTCAGCCCTGTCTGCAATCGCCATCACAAGCCGCTCGCCTGTTTCTTGCGATATGCCCGCCCAAGGAAAAGCATGCGCAAACGCCGGAACC
This sequence comes from uncultured Clostridia bacterium, assembly GCA_934662505.1. Taxonomy (GTDB): domain Bacteria; phylum Bacillota; class Clostridia; order Christensenellales; family Aristaeellaceae; genus SVGT01. Next base: position 15,906 of record CAKUKE010000003.1, read on the forward strand.
GATGTTTTTCTGACGGTGCATCAATGATGCCCCCTCTGCGCATGAATGCAGACGCCTGACACAGATTTCCGGTGTTGTAATTCCTGCACGCGGGGACACCTGGAACGCTCGGCCTGCATTCTCCCGTGCGGCAGCGCCAACCCGCAGGAACAAATGCGCTTTTCCTTTCGGTCATCCTTTTGCATGGTTCCCGCGCAGCGGTCATTTCCCGTTGATTGATGCAGCACTGCTGCACGGCGCTCCGCCCCTGCCTTTTTATGCGCCTGTAAAATACGCCGCCCCTCGTTCTTCCGGCGACGGGACGGCGTTTTATTCCAGTTTATGATATCCGTGATAATCCTCTGCTCCCGGATCAGATGAACCGATTCATCCGTATACACGGGGGCGCTGCTGCAGAGCCTGTAACATTTCTTCCGGGACATTAGATTCATCCGTATGCATGGGAGCGCGGCACTTTCGCCCGGATGTCCTTTGCCTGAAACCGGCACGCCCGCTCTCTGTTCACCGGTTGTTCTTCCCCGCACCCTTCACAGCTCTTCCGTGTAGTGGAACACCTCGCCGCAGTCCAGATACCGGCAGGGCAGATCGGGGTATCTGGCCGCGATCAGGTTGCGGACATATTCCATCCCCGCGCCTTCGGAACCGGCGTGTCCCAGTGTAATCAGCGCCTTTTTGTGTCCCAGCGCCGCTGCATCCCGCACGTATTCGCCCATGGCCCACTCGCTCACCTCACCGCCGATCAGAATCTGACACCCTGGCTCGCGCAGCAGATCCAGACAATTACCGGGCGCGCCCAGCACGCTCATGACACGGGTGCAGGACGCGTTCACGGCGCCGCTGACCCGCACATGGCGCAGTCCCAGCTTTTCTTCAATGCGCTTTGCCAGCAAAAGAGGCGTCACGGGCGCGTCCAGCTCCACCTCCGCCAAATCGAAGCGGCGGTTCCAGATGGTTTTCCCGGGCAGCGCCAGCTTCTCCCAGAATCCGGCGGCGATCATGTCCGGCGAAGCGTTATGGGGATGGTCGTGATAACGGTACACCGTCATCCCCGTTTCCTCCAGCAGCCGCCGTTTTTCCGTTTCCACCTGTTCATCGCTGTGCACGTCCATATGATTAAAATACAACGGTTCATGAACGATCAGCAGATCCGCCCCCCACCATGCCGCCTGACGGATCACATCCACCGTCGGGAACATGGTCACGGCCACCCGTCTGACTTCCCGCTGCGGGTCGCCTGCCTTGCACGTATCGCAGGTGTTCTCGTAATTTCCGTTCGGCGCCAGTGCAAACAGTTCGTTCATCAGTTCGCAAGCCTTCATGCTTTTTCCTCCCTTGTATTCGCCTGTGATCGAATGCTATTGTAGCACGGCCGCTCCTCTTTTGCAAGCAAAAAGCCCCCTCCGCTTCAAGCGGAGAGGGTTCTTTGCGCGCCGCGCCTTACTTGGCCGCCTCGGCCAGTTCGTCCAGGCGCTTATTGCGGAAGTACAGCGCCACGTCGATGCTGATCTCCACAAAGTTGAGCACATAGAAGAATGCGCTGAGGAAGAACAGGAAACCGCTGCTGCCCTCGTTGTACTGGATGACTTTCCGGACGATGCCGCAGGCGTAGCCGATGAGCAGAAACACCTCGAAGAACAGGCTCTTGCCCTTGGCCGTGCGGGAAACGAGGGACTTGTGAATGGAAATGGGCCAGGAAAGACCAAAGCAGAATATTGTCAGCGCTTCCAGAATGTCGGTAATCATTTTCTTCCCCTCTTTACTCTTATTGGTACCCTTTTCTTTTGAAAATGCACGCGGGTACAGTCACCCTTTCCCGCGGTTCGGCTGCACCGCGATCAGCTGACTGAGGATATGCTGACGCAGCGCAGCCGCATCGCGCAGAACCGCCGCGGACAACCCGGACGGTTTCAGGTGAAAAGCGCGTTACACCTTGCGGCGGTAATCCGGCAGCAGCTTGGGCGACACGGCGTCCGTTTCCACACCGGCTTCCGCCCGTTCTTTATCAAAACGGGCGATATGCGCCAGCGTCAGAGGCGCCAACGTCACGCTTTTTGCTTTTTCTGCCGCGTGCTGGCCGGCGCTGCGGCCAAAGACGATGATGTCCAGCAGCGAATTGCCCATCAGACGGTTCCGTCCGTGGATGCCGCCCACGGCTTCGCCGGCCACGTACAGGTTTTCCACATTGGGGGTCATGCCGTCCACATTGATGTCCAGACCGCCGTTCTGGTAATGCAGGGTGGGATAGACCAGAATGGGCTCCTTGCGAATGTCAATGCCGTAGCTGGCGAACATGCGCATCATGGCGGGGATCCGCTTTTCAATGGTGCCTTCACCGCCGATCATTTCGATCATGGGCGTATCCAGCCACACGGCCTCGCCGCTGCCTGTTTCCACACCTTCGCCCCGGTCGGAGCATTCACGGATGATGGAAGCGGCAGCCACGTCGCGGGTCTCCAGGGGGTGCATGAATACCTTGCCGTCCCGGTTGACCAGCTTCGCGCCCAGAGAGCGAACCTTCTCCGTGACCAGCGCGCCGAAAATCTGCTGCGGATAAGCCGCGCCGGTGGGATGATACTGGAGGGTGTCGGCGTACAGGAGCTTCGCGCCCACCCGGTAGCCCAGCACCAGACCGTCGGCCGTTGCGCCGTAGTGGTTGGAGGTGGGGAAACCCTGATAATGCATGCGTCCCGCGCCGCCGGTGGCGATGATGACCGTCTTCGCCCGCGCTACCATTTTTTCACCGGTCTCCATGTTGAGCAGCACTGCGCCCGCCGCGTGACCGTTCTCATCCAGAATGAGCTCAATGGCGGAGGTAAAATCCACCACAGGGATGCCCAGATTGAGCACCTCGTCCCGCAGGGTACGCATGATCTCCGCGCCGGAATAGTCCTTCGCCGCATGCATCCGCTTGCGGGAGGTGCCGCCGCCGTGGGTGGTGATCATGGTGCCGTCGGGCGCCTTGTCAAACTCTACGCCCAGATGATTGAGCCACTGGATGGCCTCGGGCGCATCGCACACCAGCTTGGCCAGCAGTTCCTTCTTGGCGGCAAAATGGCCGCCGCCGTAAGCGTCCAGAAAGTGAATGGCGGGAGAATCGTTTTCCTTATCCGCCGCCTGAATGCCGCCCTCGGCCATCATGGTATTGGCGTCGCCGATGCGCAGCTTGGTGACGATCATCGTGCTGGCGCCCGCATGACAGGCCTCGATGGCGGCCGACGCACCTGCGCCGCCGCCGCCGATGATGAGCACATCCACGTCGTACTTCACATTGTTCAGATCCACGTCCTCCGCGGAAATGCGGCTATGTGCCTGCAGCATTTCGCACAGTTCGTGGGGAACCTTTTCACCCTTGTTGGGGCCGAACTGCAGCGTGGCGAACTCGCTCTTTTTGTAGTCCGGATGGTAGGCGGCCAGCAGCTTGTCCTTTTCCTCCGCCGTCATACGGACGGGTTCATAGGCCACGTTCGCCTCGCGGGCCTGTTCCACTGCCTTCAGGGACGCCTGAAATTCTTCTGCGTACATGCCTGTGCCCCCTTACTTTTCAATTTCCCGATGGTTGTACAGCTCCTGCATTTCCTCTACAGGCTTCTGCATAAGCGCCTCGATAAGTTCGGTGAACGCACCGTCGTGGATTTCCTCCACCCGTTTTTCCAGATGCTTGCTTTCCGGCGCAATGTACTTGCCGTTCAGCCGCCGCGCCAGCATGGCCACCTGCGGGTGGGAAATGCCGGCCGGGCACCGGGAGGAGCATACGCCGCACATGACGCAGTCGAAGGATTCCTCGGCGCACTTGTCAAATTCGCCCCGCTGCGCATAGGCAATGTACTGCATGACATTCAGCTTCTGCGTGCAGGACTTGGTGCAGGCATTGCAGCCCACGCAGGCGTAGATCTCCGGATACAGCTGCATCATGATCTGCTGGGTGGGCTTGATCTTTTCCATGTCGTACACCTGCTTGACCAGAGGGAAGAAGGGCAGGGTCGCCACGTACATATCGTTTTCCACCTTGGTCTGGCAGGCCAGACAGGTTTTCAGTTCCCGCTGTCCCTTGATGCGGTAAATGGTGGCGCAGGCGCCGCAGAAACCGTTGCGGCAGCCGCAGCCCCGCACCAGCTGATAGCCCGCGTATTCCATGGCGCGCATAATGGTCAGGTTGTCCGGCACCTGGTACTGCTTGCCAAACAGGTAAATATTGACCATGTTTTCCATGCTGAAAACTCCTTTTAATACTCGTTGGGCAGCTCGTCGATCTCGTCGCAGCGGAACACGGGGCCGTCCTTGCACACGTACTTTGCGCCGATGTTGCAGCGTCCGCACTTGCCGATGCCGCACTTCATGCGCAGTTCCATGGTGGTGTACACCTGCGTCTTGTCAAAGCCCAGTTCGACCAGACCCGCCAGAGTAAACTTGATCATGATGGGCGGACCGCACAGAATGGCGACCTTATTGGTATCAAAGCCCAGCTCCTTGACGTAATTGGGCACGAAACCCACGTGACCGTCCCATTCCGGCTGCGCACGGTCGATGGTCAGGTGCACGTGCACATTTTCATCCTTAGCCCATTCGTCGATGATCTCCTTGTAGTCCACCAGATCCTGCATGGAACGGGAACCGTACACGATGTCGATCCTGCCATAGCGATCCCGGTAGTGGCGGCAGTAATTGATGACCGACCGCAGCGGCGCCAGACCGATGCCGCCCGCAATGAACAGCATGTCCTTGCCGGCAAAGGCGGTGTCCACCGGGAAACCGTTGCCGTAGGGACCGCGGATGGTGATCTGCTGCCCCACCTCCATGCTGTGCAGCCATTCGGTCACACAGCCGCATTTTTTGATGGAGAATTCCATGTATTCCTCATTGGTCGGAGAAGATGTGATGGAAAACATGGCCTCGCCCACGCCGGGGATGGACAGCATGGCGCACTGACCGGGAATATGCTCAAAAGCCTTCTTCCCATCCGGCGTCACCACCCGGAAGGTCTTCACATCCGGCGTGTCGATGCGGATATCCGTCACCACGCCCACTACGGGCATGAGGGGCTCTTTACTGTTCATCATGCTTGCGCCCTCCCAGTTTCTTCATCACCTTGACGATGTTCATCTGAATGGGGCAGCGGTTGATGCACCGGCCGCAGCCCACGCAGGAAAACAGACCGTCATTGTTGGTCGGATAGTACACCAGCTTATGCATAAAGCGCTGACGGAACCGTTCCATCTGCGTCAGCCGGGGCTGACCGGCGGACATTTTGGTAAAGTCGGAATACATGCAGCTGTCCCAGCAGCGGAAGCGCTTCACGCCGTGACCCGTGTCGAAATCGCGGATGTCGTAGCACTGGCAGGTGGGGCAGATGAAGGTGCAGGTGCCGCAGCCCAGACAGCTTTCGGAAAGGGTCTTCCATTCGGGCGCGTTGAAAAACTCGCTGGTCTTGTCCTTGCCGAAGGCGTCGGGCTTCAGTTCGGCCAGCGGCAGCTTGCTCAGCCGCTCGCGGATGACCTTCTTTTCCGCCTGCGCAGCGGTATCGTCGCACACTTCCGTCACCTGTTCCAGACGGCTCAGAAGCGCCTCGCCCTTTTCGGTTTTGGCGTTCAGGTACAGTGCATCCTCCGTCCGGTAGCAGACCACGTCGCCCTCCGGGTCGGACGCATCAATGCCGAAAGTGCCGCAGAAGCAGGACGCGGCGGGATGGGAGCATGCCACGGACACGATCACCCCATGGGAGCGGCGGTTCTGATAATAGGTGTCTACCGGCGGCGCCAGAAACACGTTATCCAGCACCCGCATGCTCCGCACGTCGCAGGCACGCACGCCGAACACCACAAAGTCCTCGTCCTCCCGACGGGTATCCACGATCTCAATGGTTTTGCCCGAGACCTTGAAGTCCATCAGGTTTTCCGTCTGCGGGAAGAAAAAGTCCTTGGCAGAGCGCACCGTGTTCAGTGCGCTGGACCATTTTTTGCCAGGCGCCCACTGCTCATAGGCCGCGCCCGCGGCGTTGTCCACGGGCAGGTACAGTGTTTCCTTCTCCGCCACGGCGGCAAAAAACGCATCCAGGTTGGAAAGCGCTACCTTACGCATGTTCGCGACCCCCTTCCACGACCTGAGCGGGTTCGGGATCTTCCTTGGTGTAGTTCACCAGAGGCGCCCGGCTGCCCACCTCCGCGCCGGCCTGATATTCGCCATAGAAAGCATCGATATCCTTAATGAATTTGCGGTTCAGCAGATGCAGCGGAATGTGCTGCGGGCACACCCGGGAGCATTCGCCGCAGTCCGTACACCGACCCGCCACATGGAATGCGCGGATGATGTGGAACATTTTTTCTTCAAAGCTGTTGGCCGCCGCCTTGTTGGACACACCCGAAGAGGGGTTGTCAAACACGCACTTTTCGCAGGTGCAGGCAGGGCACACGTCCCGGCAGGCATTGCAGCGGATGCAGCGGGACAATTCGTTCTGCCAGAAGGCAAACCGCTCGTCCGGCGTCATGGCCTCCAGCTGCGCCACCTGATCGAAGCGGTGGCTGTCCTCCACCTGACCGTCCTCGCCCAGCAGTTCGTCATAGGCCACGTGCTTCTTGGACTTGCACTCCACGCACCGTACGGGCAGCAGCGCCGTCTTTTCCACCTGCACATCGCCGTGGTAGAGGGTGTGCACAACGGCCTGATTTCCCGTCACTTCCGCGCCGGTCACATCCTCGGCCATTTCACGCAGCTTTTTGTCGTCCGCCATCCCGTCGCAGGGCACACCCACGGCATACACCTTTTCCCGGTCGAACCGATGCTCGGTCAGCAGCTGATTGAAGCTGTAGGTATCGCAGGGCTTGAGGAACACCAGCACCTTCTTTTCGGTTTTGCCCGTCTCACGGATCAGGTATTTGGACAGGTTCGCACCGCAGAAGTCGTTCCATACGAACTCATTTTCCATTTCATCCATGCTCTGGAACACGCCGGGGGTCACATCGTAGCCGATCTCACCCTTTTTCCAGCCCAGCGCACGATCCACCGTACCGTTTTCAAACAAGCGGGAGGCCGCTGCCAGGATCGCTTGCCGCGTCACTTCTTGCATCTCAAGTCCTCCAATCGTTTGTTTTCGCCCAGCGCAGCTACCTGCTGGCAAAAATCGTTCATGGTCGCCGCAAACTTTGCGCCTTCAGCCGCGCTAACCCACTCCACGCGGGTGCGCTGACGCTCAATGCCCAGGAAATCCAGCATGGAAAACAAGAGGGACATGCGGCGGCGGGTGTAGTAGTTACCGGAGGTATAGTGACAGTCGCCGGGGTGGCAGCCGCAGATGATCACCCCGTCCGCACCGCGCTGGAAGGCGCGCAGCACAAACATGGGGTTGATGCGGCATGAGCAGGGTACGCGGATGATCTTCACATCCGCAGGGTAGCTGAGGCGGTTGTTGCCGGCCAGATCGGCGCCCGCATAGGAGCACCAGTTACAGCAGAACGCCACGATCAGCGGTTTGTATTCGTTCACTTGCATATCGCGTCCACCTCCGCCATGATCTGCTTGTTCATAAAGCCGTTAAGATCCATCGCGCCCGAGGGGCAGGCCACCGTGCAGGCGCCGCAGCCCTGACAGACCGCAGGGTTCACCTGCGCCACCCGGCGCACCTTGGTGGTACGGTCGGGCATTCTGAATTCCTTGTCCACATAGGTGATTGCACCGTAGGGGCACACCTTTTCGCAGGAGGAGCAGCCGTTGCACATCATTTCGTCCGAACGGGCCACGCAGGGGTTGCCGGTCAGCTTGTCCTTGCAGAGCAGCCCGATCACCTTGGCGGCGGCGGCGCCCGCCTGAGACACGGTCTCAGGAATATCCTTGGGACCCTGACACGCGCCGGAGAGGAAAATGCCCGCCGTGGGGCTTTCCACGGGCCGCAGCTTGGGATGCGCCTCGGTGAAGAAGTCGTTGGTATCCATGCTGGCGGTCAGCATGGTCGCCAGAGGACGCGCCGACTTGTCCGGCTCAATGGCAGCCGCCAGCACCACCAGATCGGCAGGGATGTGCAGCTGTTCGTTGGTCAGCAGGTCGGAGGCCTGAACCATCAGCTTGTTGCCCTCGGGCGTCACCTTGCCCACCATACCCTTGATATAGTGAACACCGTATTCCTCCACCGCGCGGCGGTAGAACTCGTCAAAGTTCTTGCCGGGGGTACGCACGTCAATGTAGAACACATACACATCCGTATCCGGGTACTTGTCCCGGGTCAGCATGGCGTGCTTGGCGGTATACATGCAGCAGATCTTGGAGCAGTATTCCTTGCCCTTTTCCGCGCAGGCAGCGCAGCGGGAACCCACGCACTGGACAAACACAATGGTGTGGGGGTGCTCGCCGTCGGAGGGACGCAGCAGCTTGCCGGCGGTAGGACCGGCCGCATTGGTCAGACGTTCAAACTCCAGAGAAGTGATGACGTCCTTGGACTGGCTGTAGGCATATTCGTCAAACTTCTCCATGGAGATGGGGTTAAAGCCCGTCGCCGCCACGATGGCGCCATACTTTTCGGTGATATATTCGTCCTTGGCCTGATAATCGATGGCGCCGGCTGCGCACACCTTGGAGCACACGCCGCACTTGCCGGATTTGAGCATGTTGCAGTAGTCCGCATCGATGGTAGCCACCTTCGGCACGGCCTGCGCAAAGGGAATGTAGATTGCCCGGCGGTAGTCCATGCCCAGGTTGAACTCGTTGGGCACCTTTTTCTGGGGGCACTTTTCGGTGCAGGCGCCGCAGCCGGTGCACAGATCCTCGCGGACATAGCGCGCCTTGCGCTTGATGGTCACTTCAAAGTTGCCCACAAAGCCCTTGACCGCCGTCACGTCGGAATAAGCCAGAATGCGGATGTTTTCGTTCTGCGCCGCGTCCACCATTTTAGGCGTGAGGATACAGGCAGCGCAGTCCAGCGTGGGGAAGGTTTTATCCAGCTGCGCCATTTTGCCGCCGATGGTGGGCTTGGTTTCCACAATGTCCACCGGGAAGCCCGCTTCGGCAATATCCAGCGCGGTCTGAATGCCCGCGATGCCGCCGCCGATGACCAGCGCCCGCTTGGTCACGGGGCTCTCGCCGGGGGTCAGGGGGGCGTTCAGGTTCACCTTGGCCACCGCCGCCTTGCCCAGAATGATGGCCTTTTCGGTGCCTACGGGCATGTCCTTATGCACCCAGGAGCACTGCTCGCGCACGTTGGCGATTTCCACCATATAGGGGTTGAGCCCTGCGGACGCCGCCGTTTTGCGGAACGTGTTTTCGTGCATCCGGGGGGAGCAGGAGCAGATGACAATCCCCGTCAGATGATACTTGGCGATGGCGTCCCGGATGATGTTCTGCCCCGCCTGAGAGCACATGTATTGATAATCCGTGGAGAATACCACGCCGGGCTCATGTCCCAGAGCCTCCGCCACGGCCTTGACGTCTACGGTGCCGGCGATGTTGCTGCCGCACCAGCAGACGAACACACCAATTCTCTGCATGGCTTACGCTTCTCCCTTCACTTGCTGTATTTGCGCAGGGCGCTGACCAGCGCCTGCTGGGGCATGTCCGCATCCACCAGAGCGGGAATGTCGTCCGCCGTCAGGTGGTTTTTGCCCTGCTGACGCACGACCATCAGCCGCATGGCCTCCACCAGCTTGGCGGGTTCCACACCGCGGGGGCAGCGCTCCACACAGGCAAAGCAGGACAGGCACTTGTAGATGGAAGGAGAGGCCATCAGCTTGTCGATTTCTCCCTTTTCCACCATGTACACGAACTGATGAGGATGGTATTCCATTTCGTCATAGGCAGGGCAGGTGCCGCTGCACTTGCCGCAGCGCATGCATTTGCGCGGGTTCACGCCGCTGACGCGCAGCACCTGTTCCTTGAGCAGCTGTTCTTTTTCCTGCATGTTCAGGCCTCCTTCACGCCCAGCGCCTGCGCCAGAAGGTCGGTAAAGTAGACCACCGGCACCCCGCTGTCGTTATGCTTGTCCAGATTGTAGCGGCACAGGGGGCAGGCCGTCACGATCATATCCGCTCCGCGGACACGCGCATCCTCCAGCACCCTGCGGCTCTGCTTGCAGGCCGCATCCGCGTCCTCCAGCGCCATGTAGCCGCCGCAGCATTCGTTCCGGCGGGACCATGCCACCGCGTCCGCCCCCATCGCACGGATCATGTCTTCCATGATGGTGGGGTTCTCCGGATCGTCCATGGCCATCACCTGACCGGGCCGCAGCAGCAGACACCCGTAATACGCAGCCACCTTTTTCCCTTTCAGGGGGGCGACCACCTTTTCCTTCAGTTTGTCAAATCCGACCACGTCCCGCAGCATTTCCAGATAGTGCATCACCCGGGCTTCGCCATGATAGGGGCCGGGATGATCGGCGTCCTGCGCCATGTAACGGTTCACCCTGTCGGCAAACTCCGCGTCCGTCTGCATGGCATGGTTGGTCTGTTTGATGACGTTATGGCAGGCGGAGCAGACGGTCACCAGCGGACGATCCGCCGCATGGGCGGCCGCCAGCGCACGGACGCTGGACAGCTTGGAAGCCACCTCGTCCCGCGCGGTGACAAACACGCCGCCGCAGCACTGCCAGTTTTCAATTTCGCACAGTTCTACGCCCAGCGCTTCGGCACAGCGGCGGGCGTACACGTCCATCTCCTTCGCAGTGGTGCGAAGGGTACAGCCGGGGAAATAACTTACCTTCATGATATCCTCCCTTGCTTTTTTCCGGCGCCGGCCGGAAAACGCGTCCCGATGTTACACCATTTCTTCGGGATGGAACACCTCGTCGAACTTTTCTTCCGTCAGGAAGCCCAATTCCACGCAGGCCTGTTTGAGAGAAATATTGTCCTTGAAGGCTTTTTTGGCCGTCTTGGCCGCATTTTCATAGCCGATATAGGGGTTCAGCGCCGTCACCAGCATCAGGGAATTGTGCAGGTTATGATGCATTTTTTCCCTGTTGGCGGTAATACCGGACGCACACTTTTTATTGAAGGAGACAATGGCCTCCGCCATCAGACGGGCAGACTGCAGGAAGTTATACGCCGCCACGGGCATGAACACGTTCAGTTCAAAGTTGCCCTGAGAGGCAGCCACGCCCACGGCCACGTCGTTGCCCATCACCTGCACGGCCACCATGGTCACGGCCTCGCACTGGGTGGGGTTCACCTTGCCGGGCATGATGGAAGAACCGGGCTCATTTTCGGGAATGTGAATCTCGCCCAGTCCGTCCCGGGGGCCGGAAGCCAGCCAGCGCACGTCGTTGGCGATCTTCATCATATCGCAGGCAGTCGCCTTGATGGCGCTGTGCGCAAACACCAGTTCATCCTTGGAGGTCAGGGCGTGGAACTTGTTTTCCGCCGTCACAAAGGGCTTGCCCGTCAGCGCGGCTACCTGCGCCGCCACCTTGGGGCCGAACTCCTTGGGCGCATTCAGGCCGGTACCCACCGCGGTGCCGCCCAGCGCCAGTTCATAGAGGGGCTTGACCGCCATACGCAGCAGCGCCGCGTCCTTTTCCAGACTGGCACGCCAGCCGCTGATCTCCTGACTGAACTTGATGGGCGTCGCATCCTGCAGATGGGTGCGGCCGGATTTGACGATCCCCTCGTTTTCCGCTTCCAGTCGTTTGAAGGTGGCCACCATCCCTTCAATGGCGGGCAGCAGCTTATCTTCAATCGCCAGCACGGCGGAAATATGCATCGCCGTGGGGAAGGTATCGTTGGAGGACTGGCTCATGTTCACATCGTCGTTGGGGTGAAGGAGCTTTTTGCCCGCCAGCTGATTGCCCCGGTTGGCGATCACTTCGTTGGCGTTCATGTTGGACTGGGTGCCGGAACCGGTCTGCCATACCACCAGCGGGAAATGACCGTTCAGCTGCCCGGAGATGACCTCGTCGCAGGCGCCGGTGATGGCGTTCAGCTTTTCATCGGTCATTTTTTCCGGCTTCAGTTCGTGGTTGGCCAGCGCGGCGGCCTTTTTCAAAATGCCGAAGGCATGGATGATCTCCGCAGGCATGGTTTCCAGGCCTACGCCGATCTCAAAGTTTTCGTGGCTCCGCTGGGTCTGGGCACCCCAAAGACGGTCGACAGGCACCTGCATGTCGCCCATGGAGTCATGTTCAATGCGATATTCCATTTTTGTTTACTCCCCTGCTTAAATGTCCAGGCTGTGGATAACTTCCTTAAGGGTGTCGGCGCTGTGACGCAGCTTGACCAGTTCCTCATCGGTCAGCGGCGCCAGCAGCTTGGAGTGGGCGCCCTCCTGACCCACGATGTTCAGCACACTCAGGCACACGTCGTCAATGCCGTACTCGCCGTGCATCATGGTGGACACGGTCAGCGTGGTATCCACGCCGTTGAGCAGGCACTTGCAGATGTGGCACACGGAGGCGGACACCGCATAGAAGGTGGCGCCTTTGCGGGCGATGACCCGTCCGCCGGACTTGCGCACGTAGTTTTCCACGTCGTTCATATCCAGCGGAGGATACAGATGGGTCTCGTTGGTCACCATCTGATGATAGCCCTGCACCGGCACGTTGGAAATGTTGGCCAGAGACCAGGGAATGAAGGAAGAATCGCCGTGCTCGCCGAACACATAGGCGTGCACGTTGCTCTGACTGATGTTGTAGTATTCGGACAGACGCGCCTTGAGACGGGCCGTGTCCAGAATGGTGCCGGAACCGATGACCCGGTTCTCAGGCAGCCCGGAGCGCTTGATGAACTGATAGGTCAGCACGTCTACCGGGTTGCTCACAATGATATAGGTGGCATCCGGCGCGTATTTGGTGATCTGGGGCAGGATGCTCTTGGTGATGTTCACGTTGGTCTGAGCCAGCTCCAGACGGGTCTGGCCGGGACGGCGGGCAATGCCCGAGGTCAGGATCACAATGTTGGAACCGGCGGCGTCCCGATAATCGCCGGCATAAACAGAGCAGTTATTGGAAAAGGGCGTGCCCTGACGAATGTCGAGCGCTTCGCCCAGCGCCTTCTGATCGTTGATGTCGATCATGACGATGTCCGACGCCAGACCCATCACTGTCAGCGTATACGCAATGGTGGAACCCACGCTACCGGTACCGATAATGGAAATCTTGTTCATGGAATTGTTCACCCTCCTTATATCATTCCAAGATGTTTATATCACACTCCGCGAATTTTGACAATGATCTTTGATGACATATAGGCTATGCTTTTTTTATATATCACTTTTTGTCGAACGCCGTCGATCTTTGCCGCTTTTTCGCCGCGAAAACGGGATGCTTTTATCATCATAAAAGGACGCTTCCGGCTTCATGCCGACCCGCGTCCCCTCCATGCCGCTGCCCGTCATTCTCCATCTGTCAACGCCATTTCGTCAATATCATCCAGCGGAATCTGCCGCCCGTCCGTCATCAGAAGCAGCCGCTGGCACACGTCCACCCGCCGCACCCTGCCCACGACCGTTTCGTATGCGCCCCCCTGCTTTCTGCCGTCAGACACAAAGCAGCGCAGCCGCACCCACGGCCGTTCGGCCGCATGCGCCGCCAGAATCCCTGTTTTCTCGTTCAGCGCCGCCAGCCGGCTTTCATCCGCCGCCCGCCGCGGCTCGGTCAGGCGCGCCGTTTCCGCCATTGTGCCTTCCAGCTCGGTAAGCGCCGCAAAGGGAGAAAACTGCGCCGCCCGCGCCAGACGCGCCATGGGACGATGGTTTCTGGAAACAGGCCTTTCCATATGAATGATGTCATCATAAGAACCGGCTTCCTTCATTTTTTCTCTCCCCCTTACGCTTTATGGCCGCCGATCTGCCCGTTCCGCTGCAGTCCCGTAGCCCCCTCCCGGTAGCTGGTGCCCTTCATCACAGCGTTTTTACCGAACCGGCGTTTGATCTTCAAAAGCGCCTCCTGCGCTTTCTTCTCCTTCTCCAGCGCAGCGATCTCCGCCCGCCCCGCCGCTTCCTGTTCCTCCACAGAAGTAAACAGATCCGTCTGCCTCGGCGTTTCCTCCGGCCGCGTTTCTTCCTCCAGCTGCAATTCGCAGGCGGTCACATAGATCCGGCGAACGGTCATGTCCCGGTTCACTCCTTCATCGAACCATTTCAGCACGGCTGCCACCATCTGCCGGGCGGAGGCCGTGGCATAGGGCAGCCGGACGACCCCGTGCGCCTGTTTGGGAAGCGCCCGCCCGTAGCCGTCTGTCACGACCGCGCCCTGATAGGCTCTGCGCAGCGCCGGATCTTCCAGATTTTCCCGATCGTACCCCACCGTCACCTCCAGATGAGCGGTGGTCACCTTTTTATCCAGCAGCGACAGCGCCAGAGCATCCGTCATTTCCCGCAGGATCACCCGCGCCCTGTCGAACGGGTAGGGGCACTGGAGCACCTGCCCCGCGCCCACACTGCTGCTTTCCGGGCGGTAGCGCTTGATATCCGCCAGCGTACAGGTCTCCACGCCCCACGCATGATCGATCAGCAGCTCCGCGTTGACGCCAAAGAGACGGTAAAGCTGTTCCTCATCCGTCAGAGAGCGGCGCGCCACGTCGCCCAGCGTGTACATGCGGTGGGCTTCCAGTTTTTTGGCATAGCCTGCGCCCACCCGCCAGAAGTCCGTCAACGGCCGGTGGCTCCACAGCTTTTCCCGGAATGTACGCTCGTTCAGTTCCGCCATCCGCACGCCGTCCCGGTCGGGCGCGCATCGCTTGGCCTCCACATCCATGGCCACCTTGCACAAAAACAGGTTGGTTCCGATGCCCGCGGTGGCCGTGATGCCCGTTTCCCACAGCACGTGGCGGATCATGCGCACCGTCAATTCCCGCGCCGTCAGCCCATAGGTGCTCAGATACCGGGTCACGTCCATCATGACCTCGTCGATGGAATACACATGAATATCCTCCGGCGCCACGTACTGGAGATAGATCTGGTAAATCCGGGCGCTGACCGCCATGTAGCGCGCCATCTGCGGCGGCGCAACGATGTAATCCAGCGCCCACTCCGGGTGCCGCTTCAGCTCCTCCGCATTGGAGGACGCGCCGGTAAACCGGTGCCCCGGCGCATGGCGCAGCCGCTCCCGGTTCACCTGCGCCACCCGCTGCACCACCTCAAACAGGCGGGCGCGCCCGGGAATGCCGTAGGCCTTGAGGGCGGGCGATACCGCCAGACAGATCGTCTTTTCTGTCCGGCTGGCGTCCGCCACCACCAGATGCACCCCCAGCGGATCCAGCCCCCTGTCCACACACGCCACCGAAGCAAAAAAAGATTTCAGATCGATGGCCACATACGCCTTTTCCACGTTTCCCTCCAGATAAGAACATTCGTTCTTATTTATTATAGCAGGCGTTCTTTCTTCTGGCAAGTCCCACTTTCTGTAAACTTTCACATGCGCATAAAGGGTTTTTCCGTGAAGAAGACGCCTCTCCCACTCCGTCCGGCTTCCCGCGAGCGGAGGGGCAGTGAAGACCAGCCGCATTCCCCTTCAGCGCATGCTGCGCTATCCACGCAGGCCGGCGCCTCCTGCCCGCCGCCACCGTTTGCCGGCGCCGGCAGGACGTATCAAAAAAGCGGCGAAGCCGCCCGGCAGGACGGTGCGCCGCTCAGAATTCTCACATCTGATATACTATTATATGGAAAGAATATGCGCCTTTCAGGTCATCGGGAAGCGTCCAGCGACCCGGTCACCTCGTCAAAGCAGGGAATGGACTCCCCTGCGCCGGGGCGGCTCACGGTAATGGCAGACGCTCTGGCGGCCAGCCGCAGCGCGTCCTGCACGGCACCGCCGCTCAACACGCCCCGAAGAAAATAGCCCGTAAAGGTGTCGCCCGCCGCGGTAGTATCCACCGCCTGTGCGCGAAACGCCGCCTGATGCACCCGTTCGCCCCGAAATGCGTATACCGCGCCCTTTTCGCCCAGCGTCAGCACCACCCGGCAGAAAGGGTACCGTTCTTCCAGCCCGCGCAGAATCTCATCCGACTCCGTTTTCCCGGTCAGATCAGCGCCCTCCACCTCGTTGAGGATGAGAAAGTCCACCTGTTCCAGCGGCCAGCGGCGCAGTGCATCCGTCATGGGCGAAGGATTCAGGATGACTCCCACGCCCCTTTCATGCGCCAGACGGATGATTTCCTCTCCCCCATTGATCTCGTTTTGCAAAAGGACATAATCGCCCGCGCCAAAGTTTGCCAGTGTCTGCGCTGCCTGTGCCCGGGTGTTGGCCTGATTGGCGCCGCCGTACAGAATGATCGCGTTGCCGCCGGACTGCTCCACCTGAATGATTGCGTGGCCGGTGGGCACATCCTTCAGCACGTTCAGGAAGGAGGTGTTCACCCCCGCCTTCTCCAGCGTTTCCTTTAGAAACAGACCGTCCCGCCCGATGGCACCGGCAAACCACACCGGCAGCCCCGCTTTGGCCAGCGCGATCGCCTGATTGAGCCCCTTGCCCCCCGCATGTTTTTCATACCGGGTGGACGAAACGGTCTCCCCCGGCCGTACAAAATGGGGCAGCGCATACACATGGTCGATATTCAGAGAACCGTACACCAGCACCTTCATGGCGCATCCTCCTTCGCCTTCCTTCGCTTTTTTCATTTTAACTCATCCTGCCGCGATACGCAAGGCGAAAAGTGACAGTTCACTTACCGATTTTTCTGTTTTCCGTAGGAAGCCCGCACATCCGCCGTCACATCGCTGTCCTTCTGTTTAGGACGGGACGTCTGCGCCCGGAGCGCCAGCTCCTGTTCAAACTGCGCCTCGTCAAGTGGCAGCGCGACCTCCCTGTTCTGCCAGGCGGACAGGTACATGGCGTTGGACAGGGTCAGTGCCAGCAGCCCCTCCTCGCCCCGGGCGACCAGAGGCTCGCCCCGCAGGATCGCCCCGGCGAAAGCGTTCAGCACGGCCACATGCTGATCGCTGTCGTCCTCCTGCGCCAGCACCGTCCGCTCGTACGACGGGCTGCCGAAGGGCGCGGTGTTTTCCTTTTCAAATGTCTGAAGGGTCTGACTCAGCCGCCACAGGGTCAATTGACCGTTTTCCGCGACCAGCTTGCCGCCGTCCAATGTGATTTCAAACCGGTCGCTTCCGGGCATATCGCCGGTAGAGGCCACAAAGACGCCCGTCGCCCCGTTTTCATAGGTGGCCACCACGGTCGCATCGTCCTCCACCTCAATGTCATGCCATTTGCCAAATCCCAGCTGCGCCCGCAGCCGGATGGGCATGCCACAGATCCACTGCCACAGATCCAGATTGTGGGGGCACTGGTTCAAAAGCACGCCGCCCCCTTCGCCGCTCCACGTGCCCCGCCACGCGCCCGAATCAAAATACGCCTGCGGACGGTACCAGTTGGTCGCCACCCAATTGGTGCGGCGGATGGCGCCCAGTTCCCCGCTTTTGACCACCTGACGCATCGTCTGATAGACCCGGTTCGCCCGCTGATTGAGCATGATGCCGAACACCACGCCGCTTTTCTGCGCCGCTTCATTCATGGCGCGCGCCCGGGCAGCGGAAACGGCAGCCGGCTTTTCGACCAGCGCATGGATATGACGGGCAAAACACGCCGTCGCATGCACGGGATGCAGATAGTGGGGCGACGCGATGAGCGCCGCGTCGATGCGGCCGCTGTCCAGCATATCTTCCACGGTATCGAACACCGCCACATCCGCCGGCAGGTTGTCCTTCGCCCATGCGCGCCGCGCCTCGCTCATGTCCGTCACCGCCGCCAGCGCTATTTCCGGGCACTTTCCTTCCAGAATGTTTCTGGCATGCGCCGTGCCCATGTTGCCGATGCCGATAATGCCGAGCCTGACCTGTTTCATCGTCTGCACTCCTCTTGCCTTGTGTTTCATTTCATGTCAAAAATCACATTCTTTAAAACCATTTATAACATTTTCAATATATTTTGTACAAATGTACGGTACAAAAAGGGGAGGAACGGGAACCGTTCCTCCTCCAGCGGCGTTTTCACGCGCCGCACCTGTCTACAAGGTCACGGTCAACAGCAGCGTTGCGTTCCGTTCCGCCGCTTACTTTGCCAGCAGTTCGCCCAACATCTGATCCACCATGATCAGCATGCGGGGCAGATGGAAGGGACCCTTAAAGGTGGAACCCTTGGTGGAGGGCATGGTGGGCTTGCCGTCCCGGCGCAGATACCCGTACCACTCGCCATACACGGGGTCGGAGAACACCTTGCGGCAATAGGCCAGCGTCTTGAAGAACCAGTTCAGGTAGTACTCATCGCCCGTATCCCGGTACGCCATCATGGAAGCAATGAGGGTCTCGTCATGGGGCCACCACAGCTTCATATCATGCTCATACGCTTCGGGCGGATTGCCCAGACAGTCGATAAAGTACAGAATCCCGTCGTATTCATTGTCCCAGCCCGCTTCAATGGCATAGCGGAACACGTTTTCCGCCTTCTGGTGGAGTTCCCGGTCGCCCTTAAAATTGGCGTATTCCATCACAAACCAGCTGCATTCGATGTCGTGGCCGGGGTTCACCACGCGACCCTCGGTCACATCGCCGATGAAGGAGCCGTCGGGCGCCACCATTTCCAGCGTGCATTTCATTTCCGGCTTGTGATGATATTTGAAGATTTCTTCCGCGCAGATGTCCGCCCGCTCATTGTAGAGCTTCAGGTTTTCCGGATCGCAGCGGCGCATGACAGAACACAGGTTCAGGTAAATCATGGAATTGGCCAGCGCGCGGCCGGTACGGGTCTCGGGGATGGTCTTGGGACCCATGCCCACAGGATCCTCGATGAGGCCGTGGTTCAGCTGCCAGATCAGTTCATAGGCTTCGCGGGCGCGCTTCATGCATTCTTCATCGCCGGTCAGCGCGGCGTATTCCGCATTGGCCATCATGTAGAAGCCTTCGGAGAAGCAGTAGCGGCGCTGACGGAGGGGCTTGCCGTCCTTGGTCACGGTGAAATACATGCGCCGGCCGCAGGCACGGTTGATGCAGTACTTTTCCATAAAGTCCAAGCAGGACTTGGACGCTTCCAGCCACTCGGGACGCGTACCGTACACCCGGCACAGGTAAGCGAACGTCCAGCCGCAGCGACCCTGCATCCACACGCTCTTATCGGTGGAATACACGCGCCCGGTACGATCCAGACAGGTATACACGCCGCCGTATTCATGATCCATGCCGTTATCCAGCCAGAACTTCACGCAGCGCTCCAGCTCATCCCGCACGTACTGACGGGTCTCAAGCAGCTTGGCCTTCAATTCTTCAGTCATTTGAATGCACCCTTTCGCAGATTATTCGCCCAGAATACGGCGGATGTAGGCATAGGCGGCCTCAATGGCGGGCACGTTGTCTTCCATGCCTTCAAACTCGTAGGAAATATAGCCCTGATAGTTGTTCTTCTTCAGGGTCTCGATGGCATAGCGGATGGGCACCACGCCGTGACCGGCCACCGTGCCGCGCAGATAGCTGCCGTTGCGGGTGCGGAACCAGCCCATGCCGGGATCCTCGCTGTCATAGGGCTTGAACAGGAAATCCTTCACGTGCACATGGAACGCATACTTGGCCGCGATCGGCAGCGCATGAATGGCGTTGTCGTCAGCGCACAGGAAATTGCCCATGTCCACCAGCCAGCCGTAGTTGGGGTGGTTCACCGCCAGAATCAGCGCCTCCACCCGCTCTGCATCCTGCAGCAGGAAGCCGTGGTTTTCGGTGCAGGTGCGGATTCCTTTGGTCGCGGCGTATTCAGTGACGGCGCGGATGCGGTCCTTCATCTGGTCGATGGCCCAGCGCCAATCGATGGAGGTGTCCCACGTCGCGTCGTGGCGCAGCACCTTCGCGCCCAGAATGGCGGCCACATCCACCTTCTTTTTGACCCGTTCCACTTCCTCGTCGCCCTTCATGAAATCAGCGCCGATGGTATAGGCCACCACGTCCAGACCGATCTTTTCGCAATGGTCGTGAATGAGCTGCGCCATCTCTTCTTCGGTGGACGCAGGCTGGTTTTCGGTGTTCAGGTCGGTAAATTCAATGCCGTCAAAGCCGATTTTTTTGGCCAGGTCGCACACTTCCAGATAAGTGGCGTGGGTATCGCGCATATACTTGCTGAAGCTGTAGCTGGAAACGCCAAGTTTCATCTTTTCTTCCTCCTTGATGATCTTGCCATCCTGTTTTTTTATATTTCATCACGGGCATACGCCCGGTATGAACTGCATCAGACCTCGGACCAGATGCGGCGGGCATTCTGCATTCCTACGGAGGAGGCGTACCTGCCGTCCTCCAGCCCTTCAAACTCCACCACGATGTTGCCGTCGTAGCCCGCTTTTTTCAGTTCGGAAAGGATCTGCCATATATCCAGATCGCCCTGCGCCAGTATGGCGCCCCGCAGGTATTTGCCCGCCCGGGAACGGAACCATGTGCCCGCGCAGTCGAACAGATGACTGTCTCCCGGATCGCGGGTGCGGATGTAAAAATCCTTCAGGTGCACCATGCGGCACCGTCCGGCCAGCGTTTTGGCCGCTGCGGAAGGGTCTTCATCCACGCAGGCAATGTTGCCCGTATCCAGCAGAAGACCGTAGTTCTCGCTGTTCACCGCATCGATCAGCCGCTCCACCCGATCGCAGCCGTTGGCAAAAAAGCCGTGGTTTTCAATGAGGGTCATGACCCCTTTTCTGCGGGCGTACTCCGTCACCGTCCGCGCGCCCTCCACCATGGCGGGCATCAGCCGTTCAAAGTCCCGCAGGGTGTTCTCCCTGTGGGGACGGCGGAAGGAGCACACGTCGTGGCGCATCCGGGGCACTTCCAGTTCGGCGGCAATGTCCACCTCGTGGCACACCCGCTTCACCTCGTCCTGCCAGGCCTGTCCCTCCTTGCAGAAATCGGCCAGCACGGAGTAATTGCACAGTTCAACGCCCGCATCCCGCGCCTGACGCTTTACCTGCGCAATGGCCTGTACGTCCACCTTCGTCACGTCGCCGCCGTCAAAATTGAACGCAAACGGCACCAGTTCCATGCACTCCGCGCCGTTGCGGGCGGCAAATTCCACCGCCTCTCCCAGCGTCATGCGTCCCTGTTCGATCTCCCTGTCCAGCGAATAAGAGCTTAACCCGATTTTCATGGGCAATTCCTCCCCCGCTTTCCGGCGGTGCGCTCCCAGAGGGCGCGTATTCATACAGCTTCTGCCATTTTTATCATACCACAATCTGTGCAGGCGGGCAATGCATAAAATATTAAAAAAGCTGTTAATATTTTATGCTTCTTCCCACTCCGGCTGCAGCGTTCGCCGCAGCCCCTTGGGATAGTGGTTTTTCATCTGCCCGTCCGAGGCCTTGCCCCATCCCAGCGGCATCCCGCCGCAACAGACGCTGTAAAAGCCTTTCATTTCCTCCCCGCAGGGCAGGGTTTCTCCCCGCAGGTAGCAAAGCGCCCCCGCCTCATCCGTTTCAAACCGTCTTGTTCCGGGGCAGGCAAGCGCCAGCGCGTGGTCGGGCAGAAAAGTCTTTCCCTTCAGACTGCCTGCATGCACGCCGACGCGCAGCACCCGCACCCCGTCCAGCGGCGGCGTCTCCTCCGGCGGAGAGATCAGCTGCCCGCCAAAGGCGGACAGCGGACGGGGCAGTTCGATCCCCTGCGCAGCACAGAAAGCCTCCGCCGCAGCACGGGCAGCCCGATCCGGCAAAGCGGTTCTTTCCGTGCACACGCTTCGCGCAGGTCCGTTTTCGCGGACAAGGCGCGCCACGAAATGCCCCTCGCCCCGCACACGGTGAGGCCACAGACGCAGCATGCCCCCGCTGTCGCCTACCCCCGGCAGTCCAAAGGGGGACAGGGTAAAGTCGGGATGGGTCGCCAGAAATCCGCGCACGACCCCTTCGTTCTCCAGCGGATTGAACGTGCAGGTGCTGTAAACCAGCGTCCCGCCTGCCCGGAGCATCTGCGCCGCGCAGTGCAGAATGCCCGCCTGCCGGTCGGCGCAGCGCACAGGCGCTTCCGCGTTCCACTCTTTCCGTGTCTCCGGATGCCGCCTGAACATTCCCTCGCCCGAGCAGGGCGCGTCCACCAGAATTCTGTCAAACCATCCCGTCCACCGTTCGCACAGCCTTTCCGGCAGCATGGAAACCACCACGGTGTTCTCCACGCCCAGCCGTTCCACATTCCGGGACAGGATCTGCGCACGGGCAGGGTGGGGCTCATTGCAGACCAGCACGCCCCTTCCCCCCATCTTCGCCGCCAGCTGGGTGCTCTTTCCCCCCGGCGCGGCGCACAGATCCAGCACCCGTTCTCCGGGCTGCGCCCCCAGTGCAGCGGCGGCAGCCATGGCGCTGGGCTCCTGCATGTAGTACGCACCGGCCTCGTGCGCCACCCGGCCGCCGTCCCGGCTGTCCAGCGGAACATAATACCCCCGTTCCGCCCACGGCACCCGTTCCGCCGCGTCCTCCGGCACAGGAAAGCCTGCCCGCACCCGCAGACCGCGGCAGGGCGTCCCGGCATAAGAGGCGACAAAAGAAGGCAGCTCGTCGCCCAGAAGAGGCGCAAGCTGCTCAAGAAAGCCCTGCGGCAAAGCCGTTTCAATGCCGTTTTCGTTCGTTAATCCCATATGCATTTTCCTGTTCTTTATGAGGGTAGACCGGCGCATGGAACGCCTCGTTCTTATCGACCACAGGCGGCAGACCGTCCAGCATGCCTTCTTCTTCCTCGTTGCCCAGCAATCTGTCCCGCATGCGCCCGAAGGCGTTTTTGCGGGCGTACCGGTCGCCGCGCCGTTTTCTTTCCTCCCGTGCCGGCGTGCCGGATGCAAACTCCGGCATTTCTTCCTCCCAGACAAACGCCTCCTCGTCGGGCGCACGGTTCTGCACGGCGGCGTATCCGTCCCTGTATCCGCCTGCAGGCGACATCTGCACGTACCCGGCGGGCATGGTCTCATCGACTGTCATGCCCCCATTTTCCTGCGGCCGCATGTCATTTTCACTGCCTGCGTACATTGCGCCCGCAGACGGAGAAAACGTCGCGTAAGGTACAGCCATGCCCTGCTGCGTGTTTGCGTAAATTGCATTCTGCTGCCAGCCGTCACCGACAGATCCTGCGTCAGCGTGCTGTCTGCCCTGCCAGCCGGCATCGCCGGGCACCGTCTGCACAGGCGCACCGTTGCTCCTGCAGCCATATGCATCATCCGCCCCGGAACGGGAAAAGGGGACATTTTCCCCATTCATCATGGAAGCGCCGGACTGCCAGCCCGCTGTCTGAACAGATCCGTCGAACGGCGCCGGCGCTGCCGCATCCATCTGGTTCAGCGCGACGGCGTCCCGATAGCCGGTATAAAACGTCCGCTGTGCCCGCTCGCCCATTTCCTGCCCGCGCAGCCGTGCCAGAAAATGGCGCAGCTTGGTGCGCCACACCAGATCCGGCCGCCACCGCAGCAGCCAGATCAGTTTGTCCGCCGCTTCGCCCGTCAGGCACAGCAGACCGACCAGCGGGATCCAGTGATCCCCCAGCCAGGTAAAAAAGCGCTGCGCCCCGCCGTTGCTGAGCAGCTGCCACAGTCCCTGCACCAGCGCCCGCACCCAACCCAGCAGGAGCGAAAAAAGCGCGTTTGCAAATGCGTTCATGCCTTCACTCCGCGTTCTCCACCGGTCCGATTTCCACCGTCACATATACCACATCGGTGCTCATGTAAATGACGTCGCCGGGTCTGTTAATGGTCAGAATGGCCGTGGTGCTTTCCTGCAGGCCGCTCACATCCACCTGCCCGGCCAGATAGGCCAGATCACTGACGAAGGAATCCGTATCCCGCACGGCCACGTCGATTTCGGCGGGCGAGAAGGTAACGGACTTGATCTCGTACCCCTTCCCGGGTTTTCCCTTCACCACGCCTACCTGATTGAGCTCCTGCCGCACCAGCGGATAGAGGGTCTGCTCCACGGTAATGGAATCCAGCGTGACGGCGTTGCTGCTGACTGTCAGGTCGGCGCCGTCCACGGTCTGCTGGTTCGCGTCCTGCAGCACAAAGGGAACGGCCGTCACCTCCGTCCCGGCCTGACTGGACAGGGCGGACAGGTCGTAGTGCGCCACGCAGCGCACGATCGTTTCCACCTTGGACTTTGGACCGGACACGGCTACATAATCCGGATCCGCGCTGACGTTTGCGGAGGCATAGTAACCGTCGGGCGCGGTGCCCGTCGCCTCCACCCGCACAGGGATTCTGGAACGGGTCACATATTCTTCCACCGTCACGGTGATCTCATCAACGGACTTCTCCGTCACCGCCCCGTAAGCGGCGCTGCTGCTGGACAGAACCTGCAGGGTCTGCTCACCCGTTCCGCGGATGGTGGAAAGATCCACCCGCAGGTTATAGTTTGCCGCCGTGGCGGTCTGATAATTGCGTTGGGGAACCTCCGCCTTGATAGTCACGCCGCTGAGTTTTTCCAGTCCGGAGGTCACAATATAGCCGTTCCGCTGCAGCGTCGAAGCGTTGTTGACGGTGATCTCCACATCGGTAAACACTTTTTCCCGGGTCAGCGTGGTATCCTGCGAAATGACGCTTCCCCACAGAATAACGGCCAGCGCCAGACAGGCCAGCTTCCAGCCCCAGTTGTGGATCAGCGCCTGCCAGATACCGCCCCACACCCCGGCGGGCTTTTTCCCCGTCGTGTGACTGTTGTCCGAGTGAAAAGAAGGGCCGTTATTCATCATGGCGCGTCTTCCCCTCCTTTCCCATCACCCGCTTCAGCGCGGCGTAGGCCCGCTGCCAGGGGCTGTCGCTTTCCCGGTGATAAATGCCGGTCAGAATTTTTTCCAGACTCTCTTCATCCAGATGACGGGTCAGCCGCCCGCCCCGCGCCATGGAGATGATGCCCGTTTCCTCGGACACGATGAGCACCGTGGCGTCGGTTGTTTCGCTGATGCCCAGTCCCGCCCGGTGGCGGGTGCCCAGCGAACTGGAAATGGCGTTGCTGTCGCTCAGGGTCAGTACGCAGGCCGCAGAAGCGACCCGCTCTCCCCGCAGAATGACCGCGCCGTCATGAAGCGGCGTGTTGGGTTCAAAAATATTCTCCAGAAGGGCGGCGGAGATTTCCGCATCCAGCTGCGTTCCCGTTTCCATAACGTCCTGAAGACCGGTCTTGCCTTCAATGACAATCAGCGCGCCTACCCGACGCTTGGCCAGATGCAGCATGCAGCGCCTGATCTCGTCCACCGTCCGCTGCCCTTCGTCTTTGGCCGCACTGCGGTGCTGATTGATCTTCGTGCCCCGTCCCAGCTGCTCCAGCGCCCGGCGCAGCTCCGGCTGGAACAGCACCAGCATGGCAATGGCGCTGTTGTTGAGAATGCCGTGCATGAGCCAGCTGAGCGTCTTTAAACCGATGACATCGCTCAGATAGGTGGCCACCACCACCACCGCCACACCCTTGAGCACCTGAATGGCACGGGTGCGGCGGGTAAGCAGCACCAGCTGATACAGAATTACGGCGATGATCGCGATATCTATATAATCAACGACGGATGGACGGTGCAGCAGGTTCCAGAAAAACATCTGCACCTGCTCCCAGAAACCGTTCATGGCGAACCGTCACCTCTTTTCCCCATCTATTGCATTCATTATACAACAGGTTGCCGTTCAAAGAAATACCCTCGTTGTCTTTTTTACATTTTCTTTTCATTTTCGTTTTGCTTTTTTAACAGCCTTTTTTTCGCGTGTTCCACCGTCCGGCGCCTTTTCTGCACGCTATTCCCAAATTGCCCTTTCTATGGTATAATACGCATGTATAGAAAGAATTTTCCGCAAGGAGGTGCTGCGCAGTGGCTTTGCCGCTCGTCAGTGTGATCGTACCGGCATATAATGCCGAAAATACCGTAGTCAGCAGCCTGAACAGCATTCTTTCACAGGATTACCCGGCGCTGGAGGTCATTGTCGCGAACGACTGCAGTCAGGACCGCACCCTGGCGCTCTGTCAGGAGCTGGCGCAGAAGGACGAACGGCTGCATGTACTTGCCCTGCCCAAATCCGGCGTGGCAGGCGCGCGGAACGCCGCGCTGAAAGCCGCCCGGGGCGAACTGGTCATGTTCTGCGACAGCGACGATACCATGATCCCGGGCGCAGTACGGCATATGGCGGAGGGTATCGGCGCCTGCGACCTGATGATCGCCCACTTCAATTTTGTTCTGGGCAGCATGTCCAGCGACCGCGGTCTGCTCAGCGGCGAGCGGGTGCTCTCCGAGGGGGATTTTTTTACCGTCCTGCTGGATCGCCCCGGCTCCTTCTACTACAGCGCCCTGTGGAACAAAATGTATCGGATGGATTTGATCCGTCAGCTGCAGCTTTCCTTCGACCCCTTCCTCAGCTGGGGCGAGGATTTCGCCTTTAACATGCAGTACAACCGCGCCGTTTCCAGCGTGCGGGTGACGGATATGCCCATTTACAACTATGTCAAAAGCCTTTCCGGCACCAGCGTGCGTACCCTGTCCCATCCCCTCCACAGTCTGGCCATCAAAAAGCGGCTGTACCGCCACTTCAAAGGTCTTTATCTGGAGAAGGGCATGTACGCCGCCAATCGTTTCAAGGTGCACCGCTATATCGTCAACGTCACGCTGGAGGATTAATGCGCTTTCCCGTCGCAGACGTCGTTTCCACGCCTCTCTCCTCATGCGCCCGCCGCAGATTTCCGAGGTTGGCGGACTGTCGGGTCTATTCTGCCGACTTTGCTTCCTCCATGAGGCGCTTTCCGTCCCTTGCCTTTCCGTGAAAGAAAGGGATGCACGCATCATTTTCTGCTTTAAAAAAAGGAACTGCACTGTGCGGTTCCTTTTTTCTGCGCTCGTCCATTTGAAGGGCGGATGTTCCCTGTCTTTGTCCGCCCCCCGTCTTTCCAACGGTTCGCCGGCTCGATGATCCCCCGCTGTTCAACGGGTTTGTTTTTCAGTTGCCTGTTTCAGCGGAAGCAGCAATTCTGCAAAGTCAAAGGGACTGACCCATGGGTCAGTCCCTTTTTCATGCGGCAGATCAGTAGGTCTGCTGCAATTCGATGTTCTTATAGCGCTTCAGACCCGTACCGGCGGGAATGAGCTTACCGATAATGACGTTCTCCTTCAGGCCGACCAGCGGATCCACCTTGCCCTTGATGGCAGCCTCGGTCAGCACGCGGGTCGTCTCCTGGAAGGAAGCGGCAGACAGGAAGGAATCGGTGGCCAGAGAAGCCTTGGTAATGCCCAGCAGCACCCGCTTGGCCACGGCGGGACGGCCGCCTTCCACGATGACCTTTTCATTCTCCCGCTCGAAGTTGAAAATGTCCACCAGCGCGCCGGGCAAAAGACCGGTATCGCCGCTGTCTTCCACCCGCACCTTGCGCAGCATCTGCCGAACGATGATTTCGATGTGCTTGTCGGCAATTTTCACGCCCTGAGAGTGGTACACGGACAGCACCTCGCGGAGCATATACTCCTGCACCGCCTTGACGCCCAGAATGCGCAGCAGGTCGTGGGGATTGACGGAGCCCTGAATGAGCTCATCGCCCGCCGCCACCACCTGACCGTCCTGCACCTTGACGCGGGCGCCGTAGTGCACCTGATAGGTGGTCTTCTCGTTGGGGTCTTCTTCGCTGGTAATGATGATTTCCTTTTTCTTTTTGTTGTCGGTGATGGTCACGCGGCCGGCAATTTCCGCCAGCACAGCGTCATGCTTGGGCTTGCGCGCCTCAAACAGTTCCTCAACGCGGGGAAGACCCTGCGTGATATCCTCAGCGCTGGCCACGCCGCCGGTATGGAAGGTACGCATGGTCAGCTGCGTGCCGGGCTCGCCGATGGCCTGCGCCGCGATGATGCCCACCGCTTCGCCGATATCCACCGCGCCGCCATGCGCCAGGTTCATGCCGTAGCAGCGGGCGCACACGCCGTTCTGCGTACGGCAGGTAAGGGGGCTGCGCACGGTCATTCTGGTGATGCCGGCCTTCTTGATTTCCTGCGCCTTGCCGTAGTCGATCATCTCGTTGACGTGCACCAGCAATTCGCCGGTAATGGGATGGTACACATCCTCGGCGGCATAGCGGCCGCGCACACGGTCGTCGATCTGCTCGATCTCGCCGATGGGCTCCACCACGATGCCCCGCACCTTTTCGCCGCGGCTTTCGAAGCAGTCGTTCTCGCGGACGATCACTTCCTGCGCCACGTCGACCAGACGGCGGGTCAGGTAACCAGAGTCGGCGGTACGCAGCGCGGTATCAGCCAGCGACTTGCGGCTGCCGTGGGAGGACATGAAGAACTCCAGCACGTTCAGGCCTTCGCGGAAGTTCGCGCGGATAGGCAATTCCAGAGGCTTACCGGAAGGAGAAGCCATCAGACCGCGCATACCGGCCAGCTGCGCCACCTGACCTGCGCTGCCGCGGGCGCCGGAACCGGTCATCATGCTGATGGGGTTGAAGGGCGGCAGCACCTTCATGACCTGATCCTTCAGGCGGGCGGTCGTATCGTTCCACAGCGTGATCACGCGCTCGTAGCGTTCCTGATCGGTCATCAGACCGCGGCGGTACTTGCGGGTGATGTCGGCGATCTTTTCATCCGCTTCCTTCAGCCACAACTCCTTCTCCTTGGGGATGATGATGTCGCTGACGGACACGGTGATGGCGCCCTTGGTGGAGTACTGATAGCCCAGATGCTTGATATTGTCCAGCACCTTGGCGGTTTCGGTGGAGCCGTGCGCCCGGAAGCAGCGCTCCACGATGGCGCCCAGATCCTTCTTGACGACCTTGTGATCAATTTCCAGTTCAAACTGATCGTCCAGCGTTTCGCGCTTCTTATAGCCCAGATCCTGGGGAATGATGTCGTTGAAAACGAGCAGACCCAGCGTGGTATCCACCACGCGCTGATAGGTCTGGCCTTCCCACTGACGGGTCAGACGCACCTTGATGGGCGCCTGCAGGGCGATCTGCTTGCACTGATAGGCCATCATGGCCTCATCCGGCGATTCGAAGATGCGGCCGGCGCCCTGCGCGTCGTCCCGCCTGATCGTCAGATAGTGGCAGCCGATAACCATGTCCTGCGTGGGGCTGATAACGGGCATGCCGTCCTGCGGCTTCAGAATGTTGTTGGCGCACAGCATCAGGAAGCGGGCTTCGGCCTGCGCCTCCATGGACAGGGGCACGTGCACGGCCATCTGGTCGCCGTCAAAGTCGGCGTTGTATGCCGTACAGGCCAGCGGATGCAGCTTGATGGCCTTGCCTTCCACCAGAATGGGCTCAAAGGCCTGAATACCCAGACGGTGCAGCGTAGGCGCACGGTTCAGCAGCACGGGGTGCTCTTTGATGACCTCCTCCAGGATGTCCCACACCTCGGGCTTGACCTTGTCCACCATCCGCTTGGCGGACTTGACGTTATGCGCCAGATGGCGGCTGACCAGCTTCTCCATGACGAAGGGCTTGAACAGTTCCAGCGCCATGTTCTTGGGCAGACCGCACTGATACAGCTTCAGTTCGGGGCCGACCACGATAACGCTGCGGCCGGAGTAGTCCACGCGCTTGCCCAGCAGGTTCTGACGGAAACGACCCTGCTTGCCGCGCAGCAGATCGGACAGGCTCTTGAGGGGGCGGTTGCCCGGTCCCGTCACGGCGCGTCCGCGGCGGCCGTTGTCGATCAGCGCGTCCACCGCTTCCTGCAGCATGCGCTTTTCATTGCGCACAATGATGTCCGGCGTTCCCAGCTCCAGCATCCGCTTGAGGCGGTTGTTGCGGTTGATGACCCGGCGGTACAGGTCGTTCAGGTCGCTGGTGGCGAAGCGTCCGCCGTCCAGCTGCACCATGGGGCGCAGATCCGGGGGGATGACGGGAATGACGTCCATGATCATCCACTCGGGCTTATTATTGCTCAGACGGAAAGCTTCCACCACTTCCAGCCGCTTGATGGCATGGGTGCGCTTCTGCCCCTCGCCGTCCCGATCCTTTTCCTTTTCGATCAGGTCGGCAATTTCCTTTTTCAGGGACACGGACAGGGCTTCCAGATCCAGCTCCAGCAGCATCTCCTTGACGGCTTCCGCGCCGATGCCGGCCTTGAAATCGCCCCGCTCATCCTCGGGCAGCGCCATGATGGCACGGTACTTGCTGTCGGTGATCAGCTCGTTTTTGCTCACCTTGGTGGAACCCTCGTTGCCGGGGTTGAGCACGATGTAGGAAGCAAAGTAGAGCACCTTTTCCAGCGCGCGGGGACTTACGTCCAGCAGCATGCCCATACGGCTGGGAATACCCTTGAAGTACCAGATGTGGCTGACAGGCGCGGCCAGCGCGATGTGACCCATCCGCTCGCGGCGTACCTTGGCGCGGGTAATCTGCACGCCGCACTTGTCGCACACCTTTTCCTTATCCTTGAACTTGATGCGCTTATATTTGCCGCAGTTGCACTCCCAGTCCTTGGTGGGTCCGAAGATGCGCTCGCAGAACAGACCGTCCCGCTCGGGCTTGAGGGTGCGGTAGTTGATGGTTTCAGGTTTGGATACCTCGCCGTGCGACCAGGCAAGAATTTTTTCCGGCGAGGCCATGCCGATTTGAATGCTATCAAGATTTGTCAGTTCCAGCATGCATATGCTCCCTTCGCAGCGGCCGATTATTCAAGGTCGTCGTCATCCAGGCGAATATCGTCATCCTGATCGTCGTCCAGGCGGATATCCACATCCAGCCCGTCGTCCAGCTCCAGATTGTCCAATTCGTCGTCCAGGGAAATATCGTCGTCGCTCTCGGCACCGTCTTCAGCGCCGGCTGCGCCATCCTCACCGTCCAGACCGTCGCCGGCCAGGTCGCGGGCGGGCAGCCCATCGTCCATATCCTCGTCCTCGTCGTCCAGTTCCTTGATCTCAATTTCCTGCTTGTCTTCGCCCAGCACCTTGATATCCAGCGCCAGAGACTGCAGTTCCTTGATGAGCACCTTGAAGCTTTCGGGCACACCGGGGTTGGGAATGTTCTGCCCCTTGACGATGGCTTCGTAGGTCTTCACACGACCCACCACATCGTCGGACTTGACGGTCAGAATTTCCTGCAGGGTGTTGGCAGCGCCGTAGGCTTCCAGCGCCCACACTTCCATTTCGCCGAAGCGTTGACCGCCGAACTGCGCCTTGCCGCCCAGCGGCTGCTGGGTGACCAGCGAGTAGGGACCGGTGGAACGGGCGTGCATCTTGTCATCCACCAGATGGTGCAGTTTGAGGAAGTACATATACCCCACGGTGACGGGGTTTTCAAAGGCGTCGCCGGTACGGCCGTCGTAAAGGACGGTCTTGCCGTCGGTGCGCAGCCCCGCCTTGATCAGGCATTCTTCAATGTCTTCCTTGGTCGCGCCGTCAAACACGGGCGTAGCCACGTGCCAGCCCAGCGCATGGGCGGCCAGACCCAGATGCACTTCCAGCACCTGGCCGATGTTCATACGGGAAGGCACGCCCAGCGGATTGAGCACGATGTCCAGCGGCGTACCGTCGGGCAGGAAAGGCATGTCCTCCTCCCGCAGGATCCTGGACACAACGCCCTTGTTGCCGTGACGGCCGGACATTTTGTCGCCCACGGAGATCTTACGCTTCTGAGCAATGTACACGCGCACCATTTCATTGACGCCGGGAGACAGTTCATCCTTGTTTTCACGGGTGAAGGTCTTCACGTCCACAATAATGCCGCCCTCGCCGTGAGGCACCTTGAGGGAAGTATCGCGCACTTCCCGCGCCTTTTCACCGAAAATGGCGCGCAGCAGACGCTCCTCGGCAGTCAGCTCGGTCTCGCCCTTGGGGGTCACCTTGCCCACCAGAATATCGCCCGAGCGGACTTCCGCACCGATGCGAATGATGCCGTTTTCGTCCAGATCCTTGATGGCGTCCTCGCTGACGTTGGGGATATCACGGGTAATTTCCTCCGGCCCGAGCTTGGTTTCTCTGGCCTCGGATTCGTATTCTTCAATATGGATGGAGGTGTATTTATCCTCCTTCACCAGCCGTTCGCTGATCAGGACGGCGTCCTCGTAGTTGTAGCCTTCCCAGGTCATAAAGCCGATGAGCATGTTGCGGCCCAGACCGATTTCACCGTTTTCAGTGGAAGGACCGTCGGCCAGCAGATCGCCGACCTCCACCACCTGCCCCTTGGACACCCGGGGGCGCTGGTTGATGCAGGTGCCCTGGTTGGAACGGGCAAACTTGGTCAGGTGATAGCTGTGCTTTTCGCCCAGTTCATCCTTGATGACCACTTCGTGGGCGTCTACAAAGTCCACCACGCCCGCGTGCTTGCTCAGGATGACCACGCCCGAGTCGTGCGCAGCCTTGTATTCCATTCCGGTGCCCACGTAAGGCGCTTCCGGCACCAGCAGCGGCACGGCCTGACGCTGCATGTTGGAGCCCATCAGCGCGCGGTTGGCGTCGTCGTTTTCCAGGAAGGGGATCATGGCGGTGGCCACGGACACCAGCTGCTTGGGGCTGACGTCCAGATAATCCACATCCCTGGCGGGCACGGAAATGATCTCATCCCGCCAGCGGACGGTCACATGATCGTTCACCAGCCGGCCGTCCTCGCCGATGGGTTCCTTGGCCATACCGATCTTGTAATTGTCTTCCTCGTCGGCCGTCATGTAGACGATCTTGTCGGTCACCTTGCCCGTTTCCTTGTCGATGTAGCGGTAAGGCGCCTCGATGAAGCCGTACTCATTGATGCGGGCGTAGGTCGCCAGCGAGCCGATCAGACCGATGTTGGGGCCTTCAGGCGTTTCAATGGGGCAGATACGGGCATAGTGAGAATAGTGCACATCGCGTACTTCCATGCCCGCGCGGTCGCGGTTGAGACCGCCCGGACCCAATGCGGACAGACGGCGCTTATGGGTCAATTCCGCCAGCGGGTTGGGCTGATCCATGAACTGGGACAGCTGGGAAGAACCGAAAAACTCCTTAATGGCGGCAGACACGGGGCGGATGTTGATCAGTTCGCCCGGCTTGACGTCGTTAGCGTCCTGAATGGCCATGCGCTCGCGCACCACGCGCTCCAGACGGCTCATGCCGATGCGCACCTGATTCTGCAGCAGTTCGCCCACGCTGCGCAGGCGGCGGTTGCCCAGATGGTCAATGTCGTCCGTTTCACCCACGCCGTAGGGCAGCCCCAGCAGATAGCTGACGGAGGCCACGATGTCGTCGATGATAATATGCTTGGGCACCAGATCCGCCACGTTTTCGCTGACCACCCGGAACAGTTCATCCTCCGGCACGCCGTCGATCACCTTGAGCAGGGTAGGCAGGTGCACCATTTCCAGAATGCCCGCGTCCTTGGGGTCAAAGGGCAGGTATTCCGCCGCGTCGGCAAAGTTGTTGCCCACCACGCGCACCTGTTGCCCGTCGCAGTCCAGCTCCACGGTGTTGACGCCGGCGTTCTGAATCCTGAGCGCCGTCTCCCGGGAGATGGTCTCCCCCGCCCTGACCAGCACCTCGCCGGTACGGGGATCGGCAATATCCTGCGCGCTCTTATGCAGCGCGATGCGGGCGGATACGCCCAGTTTCTTATTATATTTATAACGACCCACACGCATCAGATCGTAGCGCTTGGGGTCAAAGAACAGGCTGCGCAGCAGGGAGCGGGCGCCGTCCTCCGTGGGCGGTTCGCCGGGCTTCTGACGCTTGTAGATTTCCAGCAGCGCCTGCGACTGGTTTTTCGTCGCGTCGCTGCGGGCAATGGTGGTCAGCAGCCGTTCATCCTCGCCCAGCACGTCGGTCATATCCTGATCGGTGCCGTAGCCCAGCGCACGCAAAAGCACCGTCACGGGCAGCTTGCGCGCACGGTCGATGCGGACCCAGATCACGTCGTTGCTGTCCGTCTCGTACTCCAGCCATGCGCCGCGGTTGGGAATCACCTGCGCGCTGTAGAGCCGTTTGCCAGCCTTGTCGATCTGACAGTCGTAATAAGCGCCGGGAGAACGCACCAGCTGAGACACAATGACGCGCTCCGCGCCGTTGATAATAAAGGTGCCATGCTCGGTCATCAGCGGGAAATCGCCCATGAACACGTCGCTTTCCTTGATTTCGCCCGTTTCCTTATTTTTCAGGCGGACGAACACTTTCAGCGGCGCCGCATAGGTCAGATCCCTTTCCCGGCAGCGCTCCACGCTGTTCTTGGGCGTGCTGTCCAGAGAGTAGTCCACAAATTCCAGCACCAGATTATCGCTGTAATCGGTGATGGGCGACACGTCGGCAAGAACCTCTTTCAGATCCTCCGTCAGAAAGCGCTTGTAGGAGTTCTTCTGAACCTCGATGAGGTTGGGCATTTCCAGAACCTCTTCGATGCGCGAGAAGCTCATGCGCGTACGCAGCTTCCCCATTTGGACCTCGTGCACCATAAAAGCTATCACCCCTTTATTGCTGCCCGACACAGCCATTTGCGCGCAGTTTCCCCCTTCCCCGTTCAGCCCGGAAAAAGGCGGACACCTCACGCATCATAACAATATCGATGCAATCATAAATTGTAGCACAACACTCCTCCCCCGTCAAGGGGATTTCGCCCATATATTCCCTGTTTTCAGAAAAAAATTTACTTTTCAGGCAGGAAAAAACCGCGCCGCGGCGTATTGCAGGCTCTTTTCACGCCTTTTTCTCCTGCGCGTACGCCGAAATGCAGGAAAAAAACATTTTTCTCCTCTTGACAGCCGCTTCTGTGCGCGCTATGATAAGCACACAAACCGTTGAGGAAGAAGAGTATTTCGGAATGCTTTTCGTTTCAGAGAGCCGCCGTTGGTGCAAGCGCGGTACGAAGCGTCCGGAAGAATGGGCTTCTGAGGGCGTGCTCGACCGCTGCGGAACAGGGTGTTTCCTCCCTGCCGATGCACCGTAGAGCGCGACGGGAATTGCACCCGTTATCATGGCAACGTGTGTGATGGCACACGGAGAAAGAGTGGGTCTGAAAAATGACCAAGCTGAGTGGCACCGCGGATATTCCGCCTCAAGCAGAAATTGCTTGAGGCGTTTTTATTTGGCGGTCTCGCACGCTCGTCCATCGTCAAAAAAATGGACGGAGGGAACACACATGAAACACCTGATGAACAGCACGACCCGATTCCTTGCCTGCGCGCTGGCGCTGACCCTGCTCTGCACCCTTTGCCTGACCGGTCTTTCCGAAAATAATAATGGTAAAAACTACACCATCGCCATCGGTCAGTTCGCCGAGCATCCCTCTCTGGACAATTGCCGGCTGGGCTTCCTTGCCGGTCTGGCCGACGCAGGCTTTGTGGAAGGCGAAAACCTGACGGTCGAAGTGCAGAACGCTCAGAGCGACATGGGCACCGCGGCCCTGATCGCCTCCAACTTTGCCGCCAACCCCTACGACCTGATCTGCGCCATCGCCACCCCCATGGCGGTGTGCTGCTACAACAGCAGTGAGGATACGCCGGTCATTTACACCGCCGTTTCCGCCCCGGTGGAAGCCGGTCTGGCCGGTGAAGACGGCATGGGCGACGGCGAAATCACCGGCACCTCCGACGCGCTGCCCACCGCACTGCAGCTGCAGCTGATCCGCGCCATTTTGCCCGAGGCCACCAGAATCGGCATTCTCTACACCATCGGCGAAGTCAACAGTCAGGTACAATTGGCGGAATACAAGTCGCTGGCAGCAGACTACGGTTTTGAGATCGTCGAGCAGGGCGTGACCACCGGCGCGGACGTGTCCATGGCCGCCGCCGCGCTGGTGCCCGAGGTGGACTGCCTGAACATGCTCACCGACAATACGGTGGTGCAGTACCTGCAGGTGGTGCTGGACGAAGCGGACGACGCAGGAATTCCCGTATTCGGCAGCGAAATAGAACAGGTCGTCAACGGCTGCATCGCCGCGCAGGGGATCGATTACTTTACGCTGGGCAAGCAGACAGGCGCCATGGCCGCCCGCGTGCTGCGGGGTGAAAAGGCGTCGGAAATTCCCTTTGAAGTAATCCGTGAAAGCCAGACCTACGTCAACCCCACCGTGTGTGAAAAGCTGCACATCACCCTGAGCAACGCCCTTGCCGATACCGCCATTGACGTGACCGCCCAGTAAAGGAGCCGTCCCCCATGCTGACCAACTTTCTCAATGCCCTTCCCAGCACCCTGGAACAGGGACTGATCTACGCCGTGCTGGCGCTGGGCATCCTGATCACCTACGATATTCTGGATTTTCCCGACCTGACGGTCGACGGCAGCTTCCCCCTGGGAGGAGCGGTGTCCACCACCCTCCTCCTGCGGGGCGCCCACCCTCTCGTCGCCCTTTGCGGCGCGCTGGCTGCCGGGGCGGCGGCGGGGCTGTGCACGGGGCTTATTCACGTCAAGCTGAAGGTGCGCGATCTGTTTTCGGGCATCATCATGATGACGGGGCTGTATTCCATCAACCTGCACATTGCGGGCGGCAGCGCGCTGATGTCCATCGGCAAAAAACAGACCACGCTGTTCCGCAACAACCCGCTGGCCGACGGGCTGGGCGACGCGGCCACGCTGGTCATCGTGCTGCTGGTGGTCGCCGTGTGCAAAGTGCTGCTGGATCTGTTTCTGAAAACCCGGGCAGGTTACCTGCTGCGGGCCGCGGGCGACAATGAAACGGTGGTCACCGCGCTGGCCAAGGACAAGGGCACCGTCAAGATCGGCGGTCTGATGCT
This sequence comes from uncultured Clostridia bacterium, assembly GCA_934662505.1. Taxonomy (GTDB): domain Bacteria; phylum Bacillota; class Clostridia; order Christensenellales; family Aristaeellaceae; genus SVGT01. The sequence goes on from CAKUKE010000003.1 coordinate 52,392, forward strand.
GGCCAACGCGCTGGCGGCGCTGTCCGGCGGCATCCTGTGCCAGCAGCAGCGGCTGTTTGAAATCTCCATGGGCACAGGCGCCATGGTGCTGGGGCTGGCCAGCGTCATCATCGGCCTCAACCTGTTCCGAAAGGTCTCCTTCATCCGCAGCACCACCGCTGTCGTGGTGGGCGCCATCGTGTACAAGCTGTGCGTATCGCTGGCCATTTCCTGCGGTCTGGGCGCCAGCGACCTCAAGCTCATCACCGCGCTGCTTTTCCTCCTCATTCTGGCCAGCGGCGCGCTGCGTCAGGGGCGGCGCAACCGAAAAACGGGCAAGGGGGCGGCAAACCATGCTTGAAGTGCGAAACGCCTGCAAAACCTACAACCCCGGCACGGTGCGGGAGCTTTCCCTTTTCCGCAACTTTTCCCTGACGGTGGATACGGGCGCGTTCGTCTCCATCGTAGGCTCCAACGGTTCGGGCAAAACCACGCTGCTCAACCTGATCTGCGGCTCCGTGCCGCTGGACGAGGGACAGATTCTCGTCGACGGGCAGGACGTGACCCGCACCCGGGAATATCTGCGCAGCCGCCTGATCGGCCGGGTGTATCAGAACCCGTCGGCAGGTACGTGCGGCAGCATGACCATTCTGGAAAACATGTCGCTGGCCGAGCATAAGGGCAAAAGGAGCAATCTTCTGCCCGGCACGGATAAAAAGCGCATCGGCGCCTACCGGGACATGCTGCGTCCCCTGAATCTGGGGCTGGAAAACATGCTGGAGGCGCGGGTGGGCAGCCTGTCCGGCGGACAGCGTCAGGCGCTGGCGCTGCTGATGAGCACCATGACCCCCATTTCCTTTCTGATTCTGGATGAACACACCGCCGCGCTGGATCCCAAGACGGCGGACATCATCATGCAGCTGACGGATCGGATCGTCCGTGAAAAACGCCTGACCGCCATGATGGTCACCCACAACCTGCGCTACGCGCTGGAATACGGCGACCGGCTGATGATGATGCATCAGGGCGGCGTGGTGCTGGACAGGCAGGGCGCGGACAAGCAGGCCACGCAGATGCAGGACATTCTGAAGATTTTCAACGAGATCAGCATTGAATGCGGTAATTAAAGGAGGCCATCTTTTATGAAAGCACTGCTCATCGGCGGAACGGGCGTCATCAGTTCCTCCATCACCCGGCTGCTGCTGGAAAAGGGCTGGGAAGTCACGCTGCTCAACCGGGGCAACCGGGCGGAGCAGTTTCCCGGCGCGCGGCAAATCATTGCGGACATCGCAGAGGAAGCGGACGTGGCCGCCAAACTGGGGAGCGAGACCTTCGACGTGGCGGCAGACTTTATTGCCTACGTGCCGGAGCATGTGCAGCGGGACATCCGCCTTTTCCGCGGACGGGTCGGTCAGTACATTTTCATTTCTTCCGCCTCCGCCTACCAGAGGCCGCCGGTGCACCCCGTCATCACCGAAGGCACCCCTCTGTGCAACCCCTACTGGCAGTACTCCAGAGATAAAATCGCCTGCGAGGACGTGCTGATGGCTGCCTGCCGCTCGGAAGGGTTCCCGGTGACCATTGTCCGTCCCAGCCACACCTTTGCCACCCGCAGCCTGCCCGTGCCCGTTCACGGCAAATACGGCGCATATCAGGTGCTTCTGCGCATGCAGGCGGGCAAGCGGGTCGTCATTCCCGACGGCGGCGCTTCCCTGTGGACAGTGACCGCCTCGGACGACTTTGCAAAGGGCTTTGTGGGGCTGATGGGCAACGTGCACGCCATCGGCGAAAACGTGCACATTACCTCCGACGAAAGCCTGACATGGAACCAGATCATGCAGGTGATCGCCGGCGCGCTTGCCGTGCCCTACAAGCCCTGCTATGTCCCGTCCACGATGCTGGCCTCCATTCCAGGTGCCGACTATGCCGGCTGTCTGCTGGGCGACAAAAGCTGCTCCGTGCTGTTTGACAACAGCAAGATCAAGCGGCTGGTGCCGGACTTTGTGTGTACCCGCCGCTTCGATCAGGCGGGACCTGAATCGGTTCGATACATGATCAGTCATCCGGAACAGTACCATCCGGATCCTGCGTTTGACGCGCTGTGCGACCGTATTGTCGCCATCATGGAAGAAGCGGAGCGCAAAATCGCCGCCCTGTAACCCCTCCATGCTTTTCCGCCGCCCCCGCTGCCGGGGGCGGCGTTCTACACACCCCATGCATGCGGCGCATCACGCATCAGATCATAAAAAACAGACGGTGTTTTGCGTTCCTGCCGTCATGCTCACACGCTGAACAAGCCAGAAGGAGAGAAATCGCAATGAAACCATGGATGATCGCCCATCACGGCCATATTCAGGCGGCTGAGAAAGCCTGCGCCGCCATATCCGACTACGCCGACTTTATCCCGGTATGCGAAAGCGCGCCCCTGCCCGCATTCAACGCCATTGAGCTGACGGTCGATCCGGCGGTGGACGGGCTGAGGATATCCGTAGGAGAATGCTGCGGGGACAGTCAGCACATTCTGCTGACCGGCAGGGACGAGACCCACCTGCTCTATGCGGTGTCCGACTTCCGCAATCTTTACCTGCCGCAGGCACGCAATGCAGGAGAGCACCAGCCCGTCTATTACCTGCGCGACCTGTTCAACGTGCCCTTTCCGCCCTTTGAACACGTCTCCCGCGCCCGCATCGCCCACCGGGGCATCTGGCTGTGGGGGTATACCCTCTACGATTACCGGCGGTTCATCGACAACATGGCTTCCCTCAAGCTGAACACCCTGATCCTGTGGAACGACGTGCTGCCGGGCAACATCCGTCAGGTGATCGACTACGCCCACCAGAACGGGGTGCAGCTGTTTCTCGGCTTCGCCTGGGGCTGGGATCCCCATATGCCGCCGCGCATTACGGATGAGCTGTGCGAACGGGTCTTTCATCAGGTCGTGCGGACCTACGAGGAGCAGTACGCCGGTCTGAACTGCGACGGCGTTTACTTTCAGACCTTCACCGAGGGCATGCCGGAAGTGCTGGAAGGCACCCCTGTGATCGACGCCGCCGTGGCGCTGGTCAACCGGATCGGGCGGCACCTGATGGACGGTCACCCGTCGCTGAAGCTGCTCTTTGGGCTGCACGCCGGGTGCGCGCTGTCCCGATTGAACAGTCTGAAGGCGCTGGACGACCGTATCAGCATCCTCTGGGAGGACGCGGGCGCGTTCCCCTATGCCTACGTACCCGAAAAAACGGAAGGGTTTGAGGAGACCCTGCGGCTCACAGAAAAACTGTGCGCCCTGCGCCCCGGCTTCGGCGCGGTGCTCAAGGGCGTCACGGCACTGAACTGGAATACCTTCGAGCATCAGCGCGGCTCCTTCATGCTGGGCGCGCAGGGGCAGCGCTTTCTCCGCCGCCGCACAGCAGAAAAGCAGGAGATCCTGCGTCAGCTGCAGGCCGCATGGCTGAAAAATGCGCATTACGCACGGGACGTCATCCGGCGGATGCCGGAGGACGCGGTGGTGACCTGTCTGGCAGAGGACGGCATGTTTGAAGAAAAGGTGAACCTGCCCGTCGCGCTGTACGCGGCCATGCTGTGGGACGGGGACAAGCCCATGGAGCAGCTTCTTTATGAAACCGCCATGCGGACGGACGTGGATTTCGTCTGACCCGCAGCGCGAACCCGTCCCTTCGCCGGGCAGGCTTTGTATTTCCTCTTTTCTTTCCGGGCAAAATGTGGTATGATGCACTCAAGGAACTTTGAAGGGTGCAAGGAGGTTTTCTGTATGCTGCATATCGCCATGATCGGCAAGTGGCACGTCCACGCCGAAGGCTATGCCAATGAAATGAAAAAAACGCCTTTTGTTCAGGTTGATTATGTGTTCGACGAGGATGCCCAGACCGCCCGTGAGTGGGCAAAGGCGCTGGAATGCACCGCCGCAGAAAGCTATGAGGCCATTCTGAACGATCCGCAGATCGGCGGCGTGGTCATCTGCACCGCGACCTGCGACCACGAAAAATACATTCTGCCCGCCTGCCGCGCCGGCAAGGCCGTCTTCACCGAAAAGGTGCTGAGCATTACGGCGGAGGGTGCGGAGGAGATCCGCCGCGCCGTCGTGGAAAACGGCGTATCCTTCGGCATCTCCTTCCCTCACAAGTGCGATCCCAAACTGATGCGCGCCGCCGAATGGGTAACGGGCGGCAAGCTGGGTCAGGTGACCTATGCCCGGGTACGCAACGTGCACAACGGCGCCAGCGCCAACTGGCTGCCCGCCACCTTTTACGACGCAGCGCAGTGCGGCGGCGGCGCCATGATCGATTTGGGCGCCCACCCCATGTACACCCTGTGCATGCTGCTCGGCCTTCCCGCATCGGTTCAGTCCACCTTTACGCAGGTCATGGGCAAAGGGGTGGAGGACAACGCAGTTTCGCTGCTTCGGTATGAAAACGGCGCCATCGGCGTGGCCGAAACGGGCTTCGTTTCCGAAAACAACCCCTACACACTGGAAGTGAGCGGCACCCGGGGCGCGCTGCGCATCTGGAAGGATCTGATGGTCTGCTGCCCGGATACCGATAACCAGTGGGTGACGGACTTTGACCTGCCCGACGCGCCGGAAAGCCCCATCGTGCAGTGGGCGCGCTGCGTGGAGGAAGGCCGTCCCGTGCCTGCCGCCTTCGGCATCGATCAGGCGGTGGAGCTGAGCCGTGTGATGGACGCCGCCTACCGTCCCGCCGCCGGTCAGAGCGCCGCGGTGTAATGAGACGGCCATGACGGATCACGCACAAAAGGCGAAAGCACTTTTTCTCTCCGGCTATAACTGCGCCCAGAGCCTGTTGGCCGCCTTTTGCGACCTGACCGGGCTGACGGAGGAGCAGGCCATGAAAATGGCCTCCTCCATGGGCGGCGGCATGGGGCGGCTCCGGGAAGTGTGCGGCGGATGCACCAGCGCCTTTCTGGTGCTCGGTCTGCTGTACGGGTACGAGGGGACGGGCGCGGACGGCGGAAAGGCCGCCCACTACGCCCTTATTCAGGATTTCGCCCATCGGTTTGAAGCGGCGCACGGCAGCTACCTTTGCCGGGATCTGCTTGCCGGCATGCACATTCCCCCCTCCACCGACCCCGTGCCGGAAGAACGTACCCCCGAATACTACCAGCACCGCTACTGCGCCCGGTATATTGAATGGGCCGCCCGGACACTGGACGCGCTCATTGCAGAAAAGGGGCAGCCGGAAGGCCGGGCATAAGCCTCCCGCCTGTCTTCCAGAAGGCGCAGCCGATTGTTTCAGCCATCAAAAAAGCGTTCCGCCCTGAAAGACGGAACGCTTTTTCAGTTCATCTTTTCTGCGAACGTCACCGGTCAGTCCACGCGCTCGTCGCCCCAGAAGAACAGCGCCACCGTGCCGGGGCCGGTATGACTGCCGATGGTGGTGCCCACCCAGTTGATCTCCACCTTCCCGTTCAGGTTCGGGAACGTGCTTTCCACCAGATCGGCCACCGCCCGGGCGTCCTCCATGCAGTCGGACTGGGAAATGTAGCATTTCCCGCTGTACTTCAGCCCATCCTGCGCATGCTCCTCCATCCGGCGGACAATTTCCCGGATGACCTTTTTCTTGGTGCGCACCTTGGCGCGGGGGATCAGGCGACCCAGATTATCCATGTTCAGCAGGGGGCAGATGCCCAGAATTTTTCCGAACAGGCCGGCCGTTCTGCTGACACGTCCGCCCCGGATGTAATACTCCAGATCGGTGGAAAAGAACCAGTGATGCAGCTTCAGCTTGTTTTCTTCCGCCCAGTCCGCCGTTTCATTGATGCTTTTTCCTTCGTCCCGCAAATCGGCCAGACGATCCATCAGAAGACCGTAGCCGGAAGACGCACCCAGACTGTCCACCAGAATGATCTTGCGCTCCGGGTATTTTTTCAGCAGGATCTCCTGCGCCGTATGGGCGGAATTGATCACCCCGGAAATGCCGGAGGACAGGCACACGTGGAGCACGTCCTTCCCCTGCGCCAGGAATGATTCAAAATAGGCTTCAAACTCGTCCGCGTTCACCTGACTGGTCGAGGTCATCTGCCCCTCCGCCATGGCGGCGTAAAACGCCTTGTAGGACATGGTGCGTCCCAGATCGTCCCGGTACTGCTTCCCATCCAGCGAATAGTGAAACTGAATATAGTGAATGTCCCTTTCTGCAAAGTGCTTGGCAGACAGATCCGCCGTAGAGCAGCAGCTGAGTACGAATTCTGACATATTTTTGCGCCTCCCGCGTGTTTTTTTCGTCTGTCTCCCCTTTGACAAAACTGCTATTATACTTTAAAATAATAGCGGAAACAGAAGCCGGTTGCAATAACAGTTTCCGTTTTTTTGCAAGGTAACGTGACATTTTTGCAAGGGGGTGTTCAGGGTGGACAAGCGTATTCAAAAGACCTGCCGCAATCTCAAGCAGACGCTCACATCCCTGCTGGGACGCAAGCCCTTCGAGGATATTACCGTGACCGAACTGTGCGAAACAGCTGCCACCAGCCGCATCACCTTTTATTCTCATTATGAGGACAAATATGCGCTGGCAGACGAATGGGTCAACGATATCGTGGACAGCGCCATGCAGGACTTTGACGCGCTGCAGAAGCAGAACAACCCCAAGGGCGACCCGGTGGCAGGCATGGAAAACATTCTGGAAGCCATTTTGAATCTGTGCCACCTGCATAAAAACGTCCTGAAACACGTTAACCGCACCGAAAGCACCTACCTGTTCGAATCCCTGTACGCTTCGGCGACAGAGTGCGTGCAGCGGCAGTTTCAGCGCCTGTGCGCCCACCTGCCGGACAAGCAGGACATCAAACGATTGACCGCCTTTGTCTGCAACGGCATGTGGGGCTTTGTGGAAGAATGCCGGGCGCAGAAATGCTCCTTTGAAAGCATCAAAACCGAAGCCCGTCAGCTGCTCAAAAGCATGCTCAGCGCCGGTGCCATGCTGCGCGTTGCCCCCGCCGTGTAACCCCCCTGCATTCTACCATTGCGCCGCTTCCGTCTTTCGGAGGCGGTTTTTCTTTTTTCAGCCGCGCCGCCGGCAGACAGCCGGCAATGTCCCTCAACGGCCGATATTCCGCACGGGGCGTCAGATTACAGGCGCGCCTTTCCGCATTGAAAACCGGATCAACAGAAAAAAGGCGCGCAATGCGCGCCTCAGCCTTTCAATGAAGAAAGCTGGCAAAAAGCAGAAATCCACGGAAGGACAGCGAACCTTTCCCAAAAGACAGTTCTCCCCCCGTCCTTCGTACCGCACCGTGGCAGAACGTTCGCACAGGATCCGGTTTTACGCCACGTTATGCTTGACGCGGTCGTGTTCTTCCGCGCGCTTGGCGTTATTGAACCGATCCAGCGTCCCGACCAGATACCCCGTAATGCGGCGGATACGCTGAAACGGCACGTCGCCAAAGTCATAGGACAGATCCACATATTCTCCATCCACATGAATATCAATGCCCAGCGGCGTACGGCCGTATTTTTCACGGGCACGCGCCACATAGGCGTCAATTTCCTTCTGACCGATTTCACCGCCGGTAATGCGCACCTGACAAGCCATAGCAATTCCTCCCTTTTTGATGCTTCGTGGATATTATACCACTGTTTGTGGATACAGAAACAGAAAAAACACCAGATCCTGTATTTTTTCCGTATCATGTTTTTCCTGCCGTGCACATAGGCTGAAAGAGGAAAGGGAGGTATGTCCTATGGAAAAACAGGAAAACCCGGTCAAGACCCGCCCCGCTCCCGTCCCGTCCGCCCATACGCTGCATCTGGAAAGCAGGCAGAAGGCCGCGCTGTCGGGGGTTCGGGAGGTGCTGGCTTTCGACGAAAATCAGGTATCCCTTTTGACCGACAGCGGCGAAATCACCCTCGGCGGTCAGGGGCTCCACGTGACCCGGCTCATGCTGGAGGAAGGACAGTTGACCGTAGAAGGCCGGCTGGACAGCATTGAGTACGCCGATGAGCGCCCCCGCCGCGGGCTCTGGCGCAGGGGCGGCTGATTTTCATGAGCGAGCAGGCGCTGTTTACCGGCACGCCCCTGCAGCCAGTCGCCTTTTTATGGTGTCTGGCCGCAGGCGGAGGGACAGGCGTGCTTTTCTGTATGCTTCAGGCGCTTCGCAGCCGTTTTCCGCGTTTTCTTCGACCGTTGGCCGACGCGGTGCTGGGCTGCTGCGCCGCAGGGCTGTGCGTGCTGGCGCTTGCCCTTGGCGGCGAGGAACGGCTGCGCTGGTATGCGCTGCTGGGCATGACGCTGGGCTTTGTCCTGTCCGCAGGCGCCGTGCTGGGCATCTGGCATTTTCTCTTCCACAGGCAAAAAAACGGCCCCCGTCAGGCAGGAACTTCCTTCCACGCGCCGAAAAAGAAAGAGGATAAACTGCCCTGACGGGCGTCGGAGGTTTGCGCCATGCCTCATGCTTCCCGCTTTCTGCACCGGCTGATGGAAAAACGGATCGGCCTTTTCCCCGTTGCCGTGCTCACCTTTGTCATCGTCGCGGCAACGTTCGTATGCATCCGTCAGTTCAATCAGGATACGACTTATTTAGAGGATGTGAAGGCCAAAACCCGGCTGGAGCAGATCGAACTGGAAAATAAAAAAAGCACCCTGCAACAGGAGCTTTCCGTCAAGGATACGGATAACTACATCATGAATACCGCCCGCAGCCTGTACGGCTACCTGATGCCCGGAGAGATCCGCTTTCAGGTGACCAACATCGACGATTTGTACGCCGAGCCCGAAGCGATCGTCGTGGAGGAAGGACAATGATCGCCGCCGCCATTACCATCGGTTCCAATTCCACCCGCATGCTGACGGCGCGGTGCGGCTGCGTCCTGACGCCCCTTGTCCGCGGCCGGGAAGAAACCCGGCTTATGATGGGGCTGGACGAAAACGGTTTTCTCACCCAGGACGCCATGGCGCGCACCGTCGCAGCCGTACTCCGGCTGCAGCAGCAGGCCGCGGCGGCAGGGGCGGAGCAGATCGCCCTGATGGCCACCAGCGCCACCCGGGACGCTCGGAATGCGGACGATTTCGCCCGTCGGCTTTTGACCGCCACCGGGCTTGAAATGACCGTCCTCTCCGGCGGGGAGGAAGCCGCGCTGGCCTTTCGCGCCGTCGCGGGGCTGTCCCGCCGGCTGGTCATGGACGTGGGCGGCGGTTCCACCGAACTGACCTACGGCGACCGTGGCGTGGTCCTGCATGCCTCCAGCGCGCAGGTCGGCGCATCCCGGCTGCTGAAAATTCAGCCCATCGCCTCTCTGGAGGACGCGCGTCAGGTGTACGAGCTGGCACTGCAGGGGTTGGAAAAGGACGTCGCCCGGCTGCACCCGCTGCTCAGAGGCGGCTGTGAGGGGCTGACCGGTCTCGGCGGCGCCTGCACCACCGCCGCAGCCATGCTGATGGCGTCGGACGGGCGTACCGGCGATACGGACGGTTACCGGGTCACCCTTGCGCAGGCGCAGGCGCTTCTGCATATGCTGGCGCCTCTGTCGCCGGAGGCGCGCAAGGCCGTGCCCGGGCTGCCCGAAAGCCGGGTGCTGCACATGCCCCACGGACTGTGCATTCTCATCGCGGTCATGACGCTGACCGGGCTTGACGCGCTGACCGTCTCCACCCGCACCAATCTGGACGGCTATCTGATGGGCCTCTGCTCATAAATCGTCCGCATCCTGCGTCGGCTCCAACCCGTCCTTGGGGGTACCCGTGTAGCTACCCAGCACATCGCTGTTGCTCTCCATGCTGATGAGCGCCATGATCCCCCTTTTGGTCTTTCCCTGTTCTTCCGCACCGGCATGTCGTTTTTTTCTGTCAGGCACCGTGGTCATCGCCTCCTTTTCAACGCACTTAGTGTGCGCCGCACCGGCTTTTTTATGCCCACGGCGTTGCCGGCACGCCGTTTTTTCATAAAAAAATGAAAAAAAGCCTGAAAAAACGAACTTCCCCTATGGTCAGACCTGCGATAATGTGCTAAAATACAACGTGGCGTATTTTCACGCCGTAGGAGGCAAACAATGAATCGTGTGCAAAAGCTGTTGGACGCTGCCCACATTCAGCCGGGCGAGGGAATTCTGATCCATAAACCGTCCAACATTTATTACCTGAGCGGTTATACAGGCGAAGGCCTTCTGGCACTTGGGGAAGGGCTTTCCGCCATCGTAACGGATTTCCGCTACACCGAGCAGGCGGGGCGTCAGGCGCCCGAATGCACCTGCCACATGGTCGAAAAGGGCATCAGCCATGAAAAGCTGGCCGCACGCCTGTTCGCGGAAAAGGGAATTACCCGGGTACGGTTCGAAGCGGACGAGGTGACCGTAGAGGGCTTTGAACAGATGCAGCAGGAAATGCCCGGCATCGAATTCGCACCTCTGAACGGTGTACCCGAGGAAATCCGCAAGGTCAAGGAGCCCTGCGAGGTCGCCTTCATTGAGGAAGCCTGCAGTATTTCCTGCGACGCGTTTGAAGACATTCTGACCTTTGTCCGTCCCGGCATGACGGAGCGTCAGGTGCAGCTGCATCTGGACTACAAAATGCTGGAGCTGGGCGCAGAGGGGCTGGCCTTCAATACCATCGCCGCCGCAGGTGAAAACGGCAGCCTGCCTCATGCCATTCCGGGCGACCGGGTCATTGAAAAGGGCGACATGCTCACGCTGGACTTCGGCGCCAAAAAGCATGGTTACTGCGCGGACATGACCCGTACCTTTGCCATCGGTCAGCCCAGCGCGGAAATGAAGCGCATTTACGACACGGTTCTCTCTGCGCAGGAAGCCTGTCAGGCCATGCTGGCGCCCGGCGTCAACTGCAAGGCGGTCGATGCCCACGCCCGGGAGATCATTGACGGTGCCGGTTATCAGGGGCGCTTCGGTCATGGTCTGGGGCATGGCGTCGGCATCGACATTCACGAATCGCCCCGGCTCTCACAGAGCTGCGACGAGGATCTGGTGGCCGGCCACATCGTGACGGTGGAACCCGGCATCTACGTTCCTGGTCTGGGCGGCGTACGCATTGAAAACACCTGCGTCATCACCCCTGATGGGGCACGCACGCTGGTTCGCGCGCCCAAGCAACTGATTATTTTGTGATCGACAGGAATCATTCCTGACTTTCAACGATTTCGCATCTGAAAAAATGGAGGAGTACACAGCATGATTACGGCGGGAGATTTCAAAAAGGGCATCACCATCGAATGGGACGGCGGCGTGTGGAACATCGTAGATTTCCAGCACGTGAAGCCCGGCAAGGGCGCGGCCTTCGTTCGCACCAAGATCAAGAACGTCATGACCGGCGCGGTGGTTGAGCGCACCTTCAACCCCACCGACAAAATGCCCCGCGCCATCATTGAGACCAAGGAAATGCAGTACCTCTACAACGATGGCGACCTGTACTATTTCATGGATCCTGAAACCTACGAGCAGATGCCTCTGGGCAAGGACGCCGTGGAAGACGCCATTCCCTTCGTGAAGGAAAACACCAACGTGACCATCCGCTACTTCAAGGGTCAGCCCTTCTCCGTGGAAGCGCCCAACTTTGTCGAGCTGGAGATCACCAAGACCGAGCCCGGCTTCAAGGGCGACACCGCTTCCAACACCTTCAAGCCCGCCACCACCGAGACCGGCTATGAAGTGATGGTTCCCCTGTTCATCAACATCGGCGACGTCATCAAGATCGACACCCGTTCCGGTGAATATCTGTCCCGTGCCTGACACACGTCAGGGAAAGGAGCGCATATGAGCAATTTGACCGATCGCATTTCCTACATCAACGGTCTGGCCGAGGGGCTGAAGCTGAGCGATGAAACCACCGAGGGCAAAGTGCTGCACAAGGTGCTGGAAATGCTGGGCGAAGTGGCCGCCGAAATGGATGAACTGCGCCGCGACCACGACGAACTGGACGATTACGTGGAGAGCATCGACAACGACCTGAGCGATCTGGAAGAAGCCTTCTTCGGCGACGAGGATGAAGGCTGCGACGGCTGCTGTGATGACGAGGATGAGGACGAGGACGACTGCAAAAGCTGCTGCGGCTGCCATAAGTCCGATGGCGACGAAGACGAGGACGACGACCGTATCGTGGAATACACCTGCCCTCACTGCGGCGCTGAAATGACCTTTGAGGTGGACAACTTCGACTTTGACGAAGACTACCTCTGCCCCACCTGCCATAAGCCCTTGTTCCCTGAAACGCCTTCCGACGAAGAATAACCTTTTCCCGTCGGTATGCCCCCTTCCCCTGCCCTGCGGGCGGGAAGGGGGTTTGTGTTTTATTGAACGCGGCGTTTTCCTTACCCGGCAGACTTCGCCGGAAATTGCATATGCGCCGCGGCGCCGTTGCCGCCCCGGGAGACCGTCCGCCCGCCGGGCACGGAAAACGAATACTCCCTTTTCCGTCCCAAGTGTGCCGTCAAAGTATTTGAAACCATAAAACGCTTCCGTTCCATCTTTCCTTTTGTCAGCCATGCCGCACGAACCCCTCGGGTGCGAAACGCCCAAGAGCAAAGGCACACTGATGGCTGCATGAGGCTTTCTCTGTCCCGTCAGCAGAACAAAAAGGGGCGGCGCAACGCACCGGTGGCTCGCACGGCGCAGCGAGCGCATCGTCATTCCCATGCGCTTGCTCCCTGCCAGGCAGATTCCTTGCTGCCGAACTGGTGCCATCCGTCAGGATGTGCAAGATGCTCCCAAGTACGCTGACCATGCAGGGCAAGCCTGCTCCTGTCCGCCACACATGTGGGCGGAACGATCTCCCATTCACGGCTGGCGTTATGGACATTGCCCATCCGTCATGACTCCGGCGGCGGCAGCTATGAGACTCTCCGCATCAAAGCAAATGAACCGCCGCGGAATCAAGCAACGGATCGCCCGTTTGGAAAGCGCTTGCTTTCCATCGAAGCTGCCCCATCTTCCCTGAAAATCACGACGCTGGAGTGCATTGCCATGCGTTTTTATGAAGTTCAGACACGGTCGCCTCTGCTTTTGCACCGGCTTCTGACGGTCTGGGAAGCCTCCGTCAGCGCAACGCATCATTTTCTTTCAGCAGCCGAGGTGCAGCGCATCAAGACGTGTGTCCCGCAGGTGCTGGGCGCAGTTTCCCATCTGGTCGTCGCAGAAAAGGCGCCCGGTCAGCCCGTCGCCTTCATGGGCATAAACGGGATACGGCTGGAAATGCTGTTTCTTTTGCCCGCAGCGCGGGGTGCGGGACTGGGCAGGCAGCTTCTCACCTACAGCATCGACCATTTCGGCATTCGAGAGGTCACCGTCAACGAGCAGAACCCGCAGGCCATCGGCTTCTACCTTCACATGGGGTTCACAGTCTTCAAACGTACAGACCGTGACGAGGCGGGGAACCCCTATCCGTTTCTGTACATGAGGCTGAATACGCCGTCTTCCGCCGGCTGAACCGGCGTTCACCGTTTTTAAAAAGCAAAAACGCACCGTCCCGCAGCAGCTTCTCTGCCGCGGGGCAGTGCGTTTTTCAGAATGCTTTTATGCAACGGTTCGACTGTGTTTATCCCTTCTGATCCTGCGCGATCAGCTTGCGCAGCGCCAGCACCGCCACGTCAATGGCCTTTTCCGTGTCGTGCACCGCCGTCTCAGCCAGCCCGAGCTTGCGCCGCTCCTGATTGCCGACGCACAGATGAACGCTGGATGCGCGGCAGCGAAGGGTACTGGCAATGATGAACAGCGCCGCGCTTTCCATTTCGCTGGCCAGACAGCCGCCGTCCAGCCACGCCTGCCAGTTGTTCAGCAGCATGTTCCGCACAGGCATCCGCTCCGGCGCATGCTGACCGAAAAAGCTGTCCTTGCACTGCACCACGCCCACATGGTGACGGTAACCCAGCTCATCCGCCGCATGAACCAGCGCGGTCAGCACGGTATAATCCGCCACTGCCGGAAATTCGATGGGCAGGTATTCGCGGGACGTTCCCTCGGCGCGGATCGCGGAATTGGCAATGATCACGTCGCCGGCCAGCACCTGCTGCTGCATCCCGCCGCAGGTGCCTACCCGGATAAAAGTGTCCGCACCCAGCATGTGCAGTTCCTCCACGCCGATGGCGGTGGACGGTCCGCCGATGCCGGTGGACATGACGGACACTTTCACGCCGTCCAGCGTACCGGTGATGGTCTTATATTCCCGGTTGTAGGCCACGACCTTGGGGTTGTCAAACTTTGCGCCGATCTTCTCCACCCGTCCCGGATCACCGGGCAGCAGCACATACCGGCCGATATCCTCAGTCAGCAGCTGCGTATGGTACATTCTCTGTTCTTCCATTGTTTTCCCCTTCCTCAGGCATTTGCGCGTGAACGGTTCATTCGACCGTCGCCTCCGCCGCTTTGTCGTCCCAGTACTCATCGGCAAAAATCTTGCGGCTGTCGAAGTCAAAGTATTCGATGATGGCAGGGCTGTTTTCATTCACCAGTTCAAAGTTCAGCCCCTGTTCCCGCAGCCAGACGACCGCCTCATCCAGATCGTCACAGCCCCTGCAGGTCCACAGAATCAGTTCGTATCCCATTTCCTTCATCATCCGCAGCGCAGCGATCAGCTTTCCATTGGGGCGGATGATGGTGGGATAGTCGCTTTCGCAGAGGGTGCCGTCAAAATCGCAGGCAATGATGGTGCGGCGCATGTCCTGCTCCGGGTGAAAGGCGTGCTCCGCCAGCCACTGCCGGGCGGCCTCGTCCCCCGAGACCGCTCGCAGCGCCATGGAATAGTATCGCATCAGAGTTCGACCTCTTTGCCCGTCTTGGCAGACAGGTACAGGCCGTTCAGGATCTTCTGGATCTGCAGGCCGTCCTCCACCGGGGTGCGAGACGCATGCTCGCCCTTGATGACCCGCGCAAAGTCTTCCAGCTGCGCAGTATAGCAGTTGTTTTCCTTCGCCATGATCGAGGTGACAGTCATGCCGGTCGCTTCCTCACTGATGCGCTTGCAGGGGTTCTTCACCAGACCGCCCTTGGAGCCGTACACTTCCAGACGGTCGTCCACATCCTCGGCATTGATGGACCAGGCCGCCTGATACATCAGGCCTGCGCCGTTTTCAAAGGTGATCAGACCGTGGGAGGAGTCTTCCACATCGTACACCGTATCCGGCTCAAAGGACTTGTAGATGTCCACATTCTTGGGATAACGGTTGGGAATCTGGCGATAGTTCAGCGCCTTGACCCGTACGGGCTTGGGCTTGCCCAGCAGATACCAGCAGGCGTCGATGAAATGCACGCCGATGTCGATGAGGGGGCCGCCGCCGGACTTCTGGGAATTTCCAAACCAGCCCATGGGCGCGCCGCGCATGCGCAGCAGATCGGCACGGGCAAAATAAACGTCGCCCAGCAGACCGGCGTCGATCTGTTCTTTCATGGCGTCCACGTAGGATTCAAACCGGGTGCACAGACCCATCTGGGTCTTCACGCCGTATTTATGGGCGATTTCCACCATGGCTTCACCGTCGGCCACCGTCATGGTGAGGGGCTTTTCGCACAGAATATGCTTGCCGTTCTTAGCCGCCAGTTCAAACATGGGACGGTGCTGATAGTTGGGCACGGCCAGAATCACCGCGTCGATATCCGGGCTTTCCACCATTTCCTCGGCGGATTTGAAAATGCGGAAGCCGCCGCCGTATTCATTGCTCAGCTTTTCCGCCAGCCCGTCGATCCGGTCGGTCAGACCGCCGCAGACGATTCCTTCGCCCTCGATGCAGGAAGGAAGGTGGGCGCGGGCAATGTTGCCGCAGCCGATAATGCCGTAACGAATGTCGCTCATACCAAGGTTCCTCCTTAAAAATGTTGATCTATTTTGGTTCATTCCCAACGATGCATGTTGTAGGCGTGCTTTTCCTCGTACACTTCCGTCATTTCCTCAGGGGTGATCCCATAGCACAGCATGGTATCTGTCATGTACATCAGCACGTCCACCATTTCCCTGATGAACTCCCGGCGGGTATCCGGGTCGTCCATGATGGCATCGTCGCCCATTTTTTTGATGATGTCGATGACCTCGCCCATCTCGCCTACCGCCCACAGAAGGGAAAAATGTCCGTTTTCCGGGGCGACCTGACGCCAGTAGTCCTTGTACTTTTCCTGCAGTTCCTTCTGTATTTCCTGCATGCGGGCAAGGGTCATAACGCTTCGTTCGTTTTCCATGATGCGCTCCGTTTATTCGTGCCAGGTGAACAGCAACTCGTTCTCCACGACCGCTTTGGTGTATTTGAAGCCCCGCTCCACGGCGGCCACACATTCCTCCAGCCCCTCAAACTCCTGAATGAGGTAACCATCGTAGCCGTGGTTGATGAGCACCTTCAGGCATTTGACGATCGGCGCGTTTCCATGCCCTGCAATCGCGCAGCGCCAGTAATTGCCCTCCCGGGTCACAAACCAGTTTTCGCCCGGATACAGATCCCTGCCGTCCTTCATGTGGGCATCCTTCACATGCACATGGCGGATATAGCTGCGCAGCTGTCCCACCGCCTGCGCCGGATCCACGTCTTCTCCCAGAAAATTGCCGAAATCGCACAGCAGGCCGAAGTTTTCATGGTGCACCGCCTGCACCAGCTTTTCCAGACGGTCGGGCAGACAGGTGTAGCCGCAGTGATTTTCCGTTGTCAGCACCATGCCCTTTTCCTGCGCGTAGGAGGCCAGCTCCCGCAGCGCCTTCACAATGTTTTCCGCATACGGATCCGGCACATACTCATCGTGGAAAACATCCGTGCGCAGCACCTTGCAGCCCAGATAAGCCGCCCGATCGATCTCTTCCTTGAGATAGCGCACCTGCTCTGGAATATCCTTCAGAAAATCGGCGCTGGTCGCCCAGGCACAGATCTCAATGCCCGCTTCCTGCGCAGTCTGCTTCAGCTTTTCCAGCTCATAAGGGTAGTTTTCCGTAATATTGGCCAGTTCAATGCCGTCAAAGCCCATTTCAGCGGCCTTGCGGATAGCGCCATACAGATCCATGGCGCCGGTGGCCAGATACTGATCGAACGAATAAGAGGTCACACCGTACTTGATCATCTTTTTTCTCCTTGCTTTTTTACCGTGCCAGCGCCGCCGCACCCAGAATGCCGGCATCGTTCTGGAACTGCGCCGCTACGACCTTTGCAGGACGGTAATACAGCTGATATCCCGGGTCGCTCTCCACCTTGTCCCGGATAGCGCCCACCACCATTTCCCCTGCATTGGATAATCCGCCGCCGATGGCAATGACCCCCGGGTAGAAAATGGAAAAAAGGCCGATGATGCCCTGCGCCACCTCCGTGGTGTAGGCATCCCACACGTCCGCCATTTCGCCCCGGCGCACCCGGTCGATCACGTCCCGCGGCTTCATGCCGCCCGCCATTTCCGACAGTGCGGAGGCGGAAGCGTAGCATTCCCAGCAGCCCCGCTGCCCGCAGGAACATGGTTTGCCGCCCACGTGGGTAATCATGTGTCCCAGCTCCGCATGGGCGCCCCGGAAGCCGCGGTAGGGCTTTCCGTCTGCAATGACGCCGCCGCCGATCCCGGTTCCCAGCGTAATCATCAGCGCGCTGTCATATCCCTTCAGCGCGCCGGCGGTATGCTCGGCGACCAGCGCACAGATGCCGTCATTTTCAATGGGGATCCTTTCGCCCAGCCGCCGGAACAGCTCCGACCCGACCGGTGCTTTGGAAAAGCCAAGCTGGTTGGCGGTGATGTTGCCTTCTCCGTCGATCTCTCCGGCGGTGGAGATGGCGGCAGGCAGCATGCCGAACCGTTTCCGTGCGGCGAGGATCATGTCGTACAGCGTCGCCGCCATTTCCTCCGGGTCGTGGGGTGAAGGACGGGTATCCCGGTCAATAATGTCCCGGTCGTTTTCCACTACTCCCAGCTTCAGGGTGGTGCCGCCCACGTCTATGCCGATTTTTCTCATGCGCGGCCGCCTTTCTCCACCCGTGCCCCCAGCACGGTGCAGAGCACCCGGTTTTCCTCGTCCAGACAGACGATCTCCGCCCGCGCGCCGGGCTGAATGGCGCCGCCTTCCACGCGCAGATGCCGCGCCGGCGTGGCGCTGGCCATGGCAAACGCGTCCGCTTCCGGAATGCCGATGGAGATCAGGTTGCGCACTTCCTCGATGGCGGTGGAGCCGCCGCCGTTCAGGTGACCGTCCAGCGTGCGGCTCTCGCCGTGGGACACCCGCACCTGAATACCGTTGTCCTCATACACGCCGTCCGGCAGGCCGGTCGTGGAGACTGCGTCGCTGACCACGATCATCCGTGCCGCGCCCTTGTTTTTCCAGATCAGCCTGACCGCGCTGGGATGCACATGCACAAAATCGCATATGCACTCGCAGTACACCCGGTCGTCCAGCAGCGCCTCCGTCAGGATACCGGGCTTGCGGTGGTGAATGGGGGTGGATGCGTTGAAAAAGTGGCAAACGCCCCCGACCCCCGCCTCAAAGGCGGCGCGCCCTTCTTCCGCTGTGGCGGCGGTGTGTCCGGCAATGACCGGGATGCCCTGACGGTTCAGTTCATCGATCAGCGTCCCCGCACCCGTCGTTTCAGGCGACAGCGTGACCAGACGGATCATGTCCTCGTACCCCTCCGTCAGCATCCGATAGTTTTCTACCGTCGGAGGCAGCACGTACTCGCCCTGCATGGCGCCCAGCGCATCCATGCTGATGAAGGGACCCTCCAGATGCACGCCCGTCAGCAGGGCACCGCCCGCGCCCAGCCGCTGCATATCCATGACCGTCCGCAGGTTCGCCAGCGCATGGCGAATGGTCTCCACCGGGGAGGTATACACGCCCGCCAGCACCTGCGTCACGCCGTTCTGCAGCAGAAAACGCAGCCACGCCAGCAGCTGTTCGGGAGTACCGTTCATCACGTCCGCCCCCAGCCCGCCGTGCACATGCTCATCGATCAACCCGGGCACGGCGGTATGACACGTCACATCGCCCTGTCCGCCTGCGGTTATTCCCGTGATCCGACCGTTTTCCACCGTAATGGTACGGTCGTACGCAAAGCCTTCCGGCAGCAGCACCCGCTGCGCATGAATTTTCATAAGCCCTTTTTCTCCGTTAAATCATCAGCCCTTGAGGGAGCCCACCAGCGCGCCCTTGACAAAGTACTTCTGCGCAAAGGGATACACGCACAGGATGGGCACGGTGGACACCACGATGTTGGCATACTTGATCAGCGCGTTGACCGCCGCCTGATTGACGTCCCGGTTGATTTTCACGTTGCTGCCCGCAGCGCCCGCCTTGGCCACAGCCGCGTTGTCAATGAGGATCTCGCGCATGACCGACTGCAGGGGGTACATGGAGCGCTTGGTCAGGTAGATCATGGGGTCGAACCACATGTTCCAGTAGCCAACCGCCGTGAACAGAATGAGCACGGCGGAAACCGCGCCGCTCAGCGGCAGCATGATGCGGAACAGCATGGTCACATCGCCCGCCCCGTCGATGGTAGCGGCCTCCTTCAGTTCACCCGGCAGGTTGACAAACTGGGTGCGCATGAGGATGATATTCCACACATTGCACGCCTGCGGGATGATCAGCACCCACATGCTGTTCATCAGTCCCAGACGGGTAATCAGCAGGAAATAGGGAATGATGCCGCCGCCGAAATACATGGTAACGGTGAAATAGATCATCAGCCCTTTTTTGAACCGCAGATCCTTCAGGCTCAGGGCATAGGCAGTGATCAGCGTGACAAAGTACTGCAGCGACGTGCCCAGCACCATGTAAACGAGGGTATTTTTAAAGCCCGTCCACAGGTTTTTGTTCCGGAATACCACCCGGTACGCGTCAAACTGAATGCCCGTGGGCCAGAGCAGCAGACCGTTGCGGGTAGCCACCACAGCAGGGTCGGAAATGGAATTGACGATCACCTGATACAGCGGATAAATGAAAATGATGGACAGGAACGCCAGCAACGCATAAATAAGCACGTCCGCCACCAGCGAGCCGGAACGGATATGATTTTTCTTCTTGGGCTTTTCAATGACAACGCTCATGTTTTTTCCTCCTCACCACAGGCTCTGCTCGGTCGTTTTACGGCTGATCCAGTTCACGATGATAATCATGATAAAGCCCACCACCGTCTCCGCCAGACCCACGGCGGCCGTATAGTCGTACTGCCCGCCCCGGATGCCCAGACGATAGGTGTAGGTACCGAACACGTCGCCCGTTTCGTAGGTCATGGGGTTATACAGAAGCAGAATGTTGTCCGTGCCCACCGTCAGAATGGAACCTACGGACATGATCAGCAGCATGATGACCGTGGGCATGATGCCCGGAATGGTCACGTGCCAGGCCTGCCGCAGCCGTCCGCAGCCGTCAATGCGCGCCGCCTCATAAAGCTGGGTGTCAATGGCGGAAAGGGCAGCCATGTAGATGATGGAGTTCCAGCCCATGCCCTGCCAGACGCCCGCCCAGACAATGATGTGCTGGAAATACTTGGGCTCGCTCAGAAAGCTGATCGGCTCCCGCCCCGTCAGGTTGTTCAGCGCGTTGAACATACCGTCGTAGGACAGAAAGCTTTTGAGCATGCCGCATACCACCACCGAGGAAATGAAGTAGGGCATGTAGGAAATGGTCTGCACCACTTTTTTATACTTGGCGCAGCGGACTTCATTGAGCAGCAGCGCCAGAATGATGGAGCAGGGGTACCCCGCCAGCAGGGAATAGACGCTGATGCTCAGCGTGTTGCGCAGCAGCACAGGAAAATGGGCGGAGGTAAAAAATTTGGCGAAGTGCTCCAGCCCGACCCACGGGCTTCCCCAGATGCCCAGCTGAGGCTTGTAATTTTTGAAGGCGATGACGATGCCGTACATCGGGATGTAGGAGAAAATGAACAGCAGCACCACCGCCGGTATCAGCATCAGATATGCCGCCCAGTGCCGCCGCAGATCCTTGATCAGGCTCCCCTTTTTTTTCTTTTTTGCCGCAACCTCCATGTTGGTTGTCACTCCTCGTTCGCGCGGCCTTCGCCCCGCTTGATAAGCCTATCATATTATTTCAGCATATAAAATGCAATCAACAGTTTATGCTTTCAGCTGTTCGGTTTATGACCCGCCGGCGGAGTGTGCGGGGCGGCGTCCTCCTTTCGGGGCATGTCATTTTTTGACACGTTTGTCCCATTCTGACGTTTCCGCCCTTTTACGGTCAGATGCAGACGGAACCGCCCGTCATCTGCCCCTGACCTGCCCCGTCCCTCCTGAAGGGCGCGGCTTTTTCCGGCGCATTACGTCCCGCAAAAGCTGCGCCAGCCCTCCCGTCTGAAGGGGTGCGGCTTTTCCCGCCGCGCCCCACGGCGAAGATGCGTTTCTGACCACGCAAAAACGGACGGAGCAGCGCTCCGTCCGTCTTTTTGAGGTATAAGGTCTGTTTACTTGCTGATGCCGGTGCCTTCGGGCAGACCATGCTGGGTGTTGTAGGCTTCCTGCATCTTGTCACGCGCTTCGGCAAAGCCCATATCCATGGCCTTCTGAGAATACTCGTCAAACTTCTCAATGGGCTCCTTGCCGGTGATGAAGCGGAGGATCATGGGCGCGAAGTAGGTTTCCGCCTCGGTGTAGGGATCATACATCTGAGCCCAGCCGTCGCCCGCGAAGGACACGAAACCGATGCTGTCGCTGAAGTCCGCATGGTCGCCCCAGACCGCGGTCGCATGCTGGTAGGCGCTGGTCTTGGTCTGCTGATCCTCCACAGTACGGTTCTTACCGTTGAGCAGGAGGCTGGCGCGGGTGGACCAGTAGTTGTTCTGGTTGGGCGCAAAGTAGGTATGGTACAGGTTATCCTCGTCCAGATGATCAAAGGTCCATTCGGTGAAGTAGGGATGGCCGTCCACCATCACGTAGCTTTCGCCCTCCACACCGTACTGACCGCGGAGAATGCCTTCCTTGGAGTAGAACACATCCAGCCAGCGGGCAGCGATCTCTTTCTTGTCGCTGTGGGCGGAAATGAGCGCATAGGAAGTGCTGGAACTGTCATAGCCGGGCCGCATGTGCAGCTGCTGACCCTTTTCCTTCACAGGCGCAGACATGGGGGACAACTTGAAGTTCTGGGTGCCGGTGTAGAGACCTTCGTAATAATCCTGCGTACTCCAGCTGGTCATGAGAATGCCCAGACGGTCGGACAGGAACAGCGCCTGCAGGCTTTCATCGTCACGGTTCATGAAATCGGGGTCAATGTAGCCCTTGGCGTACCAGTCGGCCATCAGCGTCAGGTAATCCTTCAGACCAGGCTGATTGAAGCACAGCTTCACTTCGTTGTTCTGCACATAGTACCAGTTCATGTTGATGTCGAACGCATTCATGATGTAATAGCTGCCGTTGTAGCCGTAATTGCCCAGAGACATGGGGATCACGTCTTCGCCGCGGGCTTTGAAGGCCGCCAGCACCTTTTCCAGGTCTTCCAGCGTCTCGGGCATGTCCAGACCGGCCTCATCCAGCCAGTCCTGACGGATGTACGCGCCGCAGTCGGTCGGCAGGGCGTCGCACCACACCTGGCTGACGCACCACACGTTGCCTTCCACCGTAGTCAGAGCGGGCTTGAAGGCAGGCTGCGCGCCGGCCCACAGCAGTTCCTTTTCAGGACCCCACTCCCAGTCGGCGAAGGTGCCGTCGCTGCACTCGATGGCGGCGAAGTAGTTAGGCATCAGATCGCGGAACTGCTCGATATCCGCAAACACGCCGTCATTGATGGCCGCCTGCGGGCCGTCGGGATAGGACGCTTCGCGCATGATGTCGTAATAGTTGCCGGTGGTGACCATCAGGTTGAACTGCTGCTCCATCTGCTCGTAGGAAGGATGGATGAATTCAACATGCACGCCGGTCTGCTCTTCCATCCACTGGAAATAGGGGTGTTCAGCCAGCGTCTCATAGTACTGAGCCGCAGTGCTCTCAATGGGCGTCCAGAAGGTCAGCTCGTAATCGCCGATCCACAGGGGACCGTGGGCATCCTCGGCCACCGCGGGGACGATGGTCAGCGCCATCAGCAGGCACAGCGCCAGACTGAGGCAACGGGTCGTTTTCTTCATGTTCGTTGCTCCTTTTCTTTCTGCGGGCTTCCGCCCGCTTCGTTTTGCATCTGTCTGTATCATAGCCATGCGGCGCAGGAAAAGCAAGCAACAGTTTATGCCTTTTCTTCCTTTTCATTTTGTGACCCGCCCAAATCCAGCTTTGGAACGGCGCGTCACAAAATGACGCGTCCAAAAAAGACGGCCGTCACAGGCCGTCCTCTTTTCCCGAAAAAACCGGTTCAATCCGCCATTCTGGCAGGTTTTCGGCCGCGCGGGCAGCTGTACCTGTCACGCCGGGCGCCGTCACATTTTGAACATTCCCGCCGCTCTGTCCATTTTCCTTCCGGATAAAACAGGCGCATCCCTCTTTTCCCCCGGGCGCGCCGTTTTTTTCAAAGGTCTTTTTACAGAAGGGGCAGCGACGGCCGGGCGTTCAGGCTCAGCGTCGCCGTTTCACCCCGCATCAGCCGGAAATAGGCCGCAGAGCCGATCATGGCGGCGTTGTCGCCGCACAGTTCAAGCCGCGGCATATACAGCCGGATGCCCGCCCGATCACAGGCCGCCTGCATCTCCCGGCGCAGCAGACTGTTGGCGGATACCCCGCCCGCCAGCGCCAGCTTGGTCACATGGGTATCCCGCGCTGCCAGCATGGTCTTTTCAACCAGCATATGCACCGCCGCCCAACGGAAGGAGGCAGCCATATCCGCGTCGTTCACTGCTTCACCCCTCTGGCGGGCATGATGCACCGCGTTGATGAACGCCGTTTTCAGCCCGGAAAAGCTGAAGTCATACTTCCCTTCCATATGAGGCATGGGCAGCTTCAGGGCATGGGGATCCCCCTCCTCCGCCAGTCTGTCCAGCCGGGGGCCGCCGGGATAGGGCAGGTTCAGCACGCGGGCCGCCTTATCAAAGGCTTCGCCGGCCGCATCGTCCTGCGTGCACCCCAGCAGACGGTACACGCCGTAGTCGCGTACCTCCAAAATGTGGCTGTGCCCGCCGCTGACCACCAGACAGGTGAACGGCGGCTCCAGCGAAGGATCCGTCAGGAAATTGGCGCAGATATGCCCCTCAATGTGGTGCACGGGGACAAGCGGCTTCCGGGCGGCAAAGGCCAGCGCCTTGGCGCAGGTCACCCCTGTCAGCAGCGCGCCCACCAGTCCCGGACCGTAGGTCACCGCCAGCGCATCCACCGTGGAAAGGGTCTCCCCTGCCTGCCGCAGCGCCTCGTCCACCATTCGGTCGACCGCCTCCACGTGCGCCCGGCTGGCAATCTCCGGCACCACGCCGCCATAGAGCGCGTGCATGTCGATCTGAGAAAAAACAGCATTGGACAAAATGACCCGCCCGTTTTCCACCACAGCCGCGGCGGTTTCGTCGCAGCTGCTTTCAATGGCAAGAATGCGCACCCGTTCCTTTTCACGCAGCGCGGCCGCCTGTGCCCGGCTCTCCTCGGCGTAATTCATGCTTGTTCAGCCTTCCTGTTCTTCCGGTAAAACACAATGCCCGCCACCGGCAGCGCCGCAAGCAGCAGCAGCATGGGCGCCATGGTTTTGAGCAGATACAGGGCGTAATCGGTAAAGAAGGGCAGCGGCATCATCTGGATCAGCAGATCCTGCGCAGGATCCATCAGCCACAGGTTGTTGTTGAAGCACACCCTGTGAAAGGTCACAAACAGCCCGTTGAAATTGACCAGCCCCCACACGGTAACCGCAAGGATCCCCGCCATCAGCACCCCTGCCGCCCAGCTGAAGGCCTGAAACAGCGCGTCGGACTTCTGTTTGCGCCGCCCGACGTCCTTTTCAAGAAGCACCCAGCCCATGACTGCCGCCAGCAGCGCAATGGCAGCAAGGCGGACATAGCCCATGCCCCGGGTCAGGCGGCTGCAGTCGGCCAGATGAGCGTTCTCCCGGTCGGAAAACACCTTTTCTCCGCGCAATGCGGGCAGGTTTTCCGCCTTACCGGTGGACAGGTACTGAACGATCTGTCCGGCAATGGTCTCATAATCGGCCACCATGATCTCGTCATGCCCCTGAGGATGGGCATAAGTCTGAAAAGCGGTCGTCATGTGTGCCTTGTTGTACACACAGCTGAGGGCGACGGAAAAAAGAAGCCCCACGCACATCACCAGACTGGCCGCCGTCAAAAGAATTTTAACGCTTTTTTTCATGTTCTTCACTGCATTTTCAGGTAGGCGGTCACAAAGCCGTTCAGGTTTCCGTTCATCACGTCGTCGATGTTGCCGCTTTCATATCCCGTCCGGTGGTCCTTCACCATGGTATAGGGCTGGAACACATAGGAACGGATCTGGCTGCCCCACTCGATCTTTTTCATTTCGCCCTTGATATCCGCCATCTGCTGCTCCCGCTCCCGTTCGCGGATTTCCAGCAGCTTGGCCTTGAGCATTTTCAAGCAGGTCGCACGGTTCTGCACCTGATCCCGCTCCGTCTGGCAGGACACCACAATGCCGGAGGGATAATGGGTCATTCGCACGGCGGAGGAAGTCTTGTTCACGTTCTGTCCGCCCGCACCGGAGGAATGGTAGGTGTCCACCCGCACGTCCTTCATATCGATCTCAATTTCACCGTCGTCCTCCTCCAGCATGGGCGCCACGTCCAGCGACGCAAAGGAGGTGTGGCGGCGGGCGTTGGCGTCAAAAGGCGAAATGCGCACCAGCCGGTGCACCCCCTTTTCGCCCCGGAGATAGCCGTAGGCATGATCGCCGCTCACCTCGAAGGTGACGGACTTGAGCCCCGCCTCGTCTCCCTCCAGCACGTCCAGCACCTTCACGGTGAAGCCCATCCGCTCGCAGTAACGGGTATACATGCGGTAAAGCATCTGGGTCCAGTCCTGCGCCTCGGTGCCGCCCGCGCCCGCGTGCAGGGATAAAACCGCCTCGCAGTCGTCATACTTGCCCCGCATCAGCGTTTCCAGCGCCAGCGCGTCCAGTTCCTTCTCCAGCGCGGTCAGTTCCTCCCCCGCCTCGGCCACCATGTCCTCGTCGTTTTCCTCGCTGGCCAGCTCCATCATGGTCTGAATGTCGTCGCACCCGTCCGCCAGCTTCTGCAGCTGCTTGATCTTGCCCTCCAGCGTGGCAATGCGGCGGTTGACGTGGGTGGAGCGCTCCAGATTATCCCAGAAGCCCTCAGCGTTCATTTCCTCGTGGAGTTCGGTCAGCTCCTCCTGCATCTGCTCCAGATGCAGGCCGTCCTTCACCTCCGTCAGGGTCTTCCGCGCCGCGTCCAGACGGGCGGCATACTGTTCCAGTTCGATGATCATGGTTTTCCATTCCTTTTCTCTATCAAATACATCCCGGGACGTTGCTTCGCATCAGCCGTTCCGCCCGCAGCAGTTTTTATACTTTTTCCCGCTGCCGCAGGGGCAGGGCGCATTGCGACCCACTTTCTCCCCCGCTTTGACCGGGGTGCGGTTCGGCCCGGCGCCTGCTGTGACGCGCTGACGGTTTTCCGCCTTGTTCTCCGCCATGGGCTGCGCCACCGCCCGGCGCTCCGGCGCCCGCTGAATGCGAATCTGGAACAGCCGGCGCACCGTATCCTCCTGAATGAGGTGCACCATCTCCTCGAACATATCGTAGCTTTCCAGTTTGTACTCGTTCACCGGATCCTTCTGACCGTACGCCCGCAGGCCGATGCCGTCGCGCAGCTGATCCATCGCGTCGATGTGATCCATCCACCGCATGTCCACCACCCGCAGCAGGGTCGCGCGCTCCAGTTCACGCATGTCGATGCCCATTTCACCGATCTGCGCTTCCCGCTTTTCATACAACCGCACAGCTTCCTTATAGAGGAATGCGGACATGTCTTCCTGCCGGAAAGAGGAAATGGCGTCTGCGTTGGCCTGCAGCGTACCGCCGGGCACGCACAGACGCTCGATATACTCGCCGAGCCCCTTCACATCCCACTCCGAGGCGCGCTCGCCGGCGCAGAACCGTTTCACCGCATCGTTGATCAGCCCTTTGACCATGGTGTCCAGCACCACGCTCCGCATGTTTTCGCCCCGCAGCACCTGCATGCGCTGGCCGTAAATGATCTCACGCTGCTGGTTCATCACGTCGTCGTACTGCAGCACATGCTTACGGATGGCATAGTTCCGGCTTTCCACCCGCTTCTGCGCGTTTTCGATCTGCCGGGTCAGCATGCCGGCCTCCAGCGGCGTGGAATCGTCCATCCCCAGTTTTCCGATCAGCGGTTCGATCTTTTCGCCGCCGAAGAGACGCATCAGGTCGTCCTCCAGTGCGATGAAAAACTGAGAGGAACCCGGGTCGCCCTGACGGCCGGCGCGTCCCCGCAGCTGGTTGTCGATACGGCGGCTTTCGTGCCGTTCGGTGCCGATGATGTGCAGACCGCCGACGGCCACCACCTTATCGTGCTCCACATCGGTGGTCTTTTTGTATTCGTCCTTCAGCTGACGGTAGCGGCTGCGCACCGCCAGCGTCTCCTCGTCCACGTCCTCGTTAAAGCCCGTAGCCGCCTCGATCATTTCCTCAGGCACGCCCTCCTGCCGCAGCGCGCGCCGCGCCAGAAAGTCCGGGTTGCCGCCCAGCAGAATATCCGTACCGCGCCCGGCCATGTTGGTCGCGATGGTCACCGCGCCGAAATGACCCGCCTGCGCCACGATGGATGCTTCGCGGGCATGATGCTTGGCGTTGAGCACCTCATGAGGCACACCCCGCATATCCAGCATGCGGCTGAGCAGTTCGCTGACTTCTACGGACACGGTGCCTACCAGCACGGGCTGACCGGTGGCGTGGCGGCGGATGATCTCCTCCACCACCGCGGCGTACTTGCCCTTCTTGGAGCGGTAGATCTGGTCGTTCATGTCCTTGCGGATCATGGGCTTGTTGGTGGGCACCTGCACCACGTCCAGATTGTAGATGCCCTTGAATTCTTCTTCCTCCGTCTTGGCGGTACCCGTCATGCCGGAGAGCTTTTTGTACATGCGGAAGTAATTCTGGAAGGTGATGGTGGCCAGCGTCTTGCTTTCCCGCTGCACCTTCACATGCTCCTTGGCCTCGATGGCCTGATGCAGCCCGTCGGAGAAGCGGCGGCCGATCATGAGGCGTCCGGTAAACTCGTCCACAATGACCACTTCGTCATTCTGCACCACATAGTCCACGTCCCGCTTCATCAGGGCGTTGGCCTTGAGTGCCTGAATGAGGTAGTGGTTCAGGTCGTTGTTTTCCGGGTCGGACAGGTTCTCAATACCGAAGGCACGTTCCGCCTTGCGGGTGCCTTCCTCCGTGAAAATGACCGTCTTTTCCTTTTCATCGACGGTATAGTCTTCTTCGTTGCGCAGCCGGATGACGAACTGATTGGCCTTTTCGTACATATCCGTGGACTTTTCGCCCTGCCCGGAAATGATGAGGGGCGTGCGGGCCTCGTCGATGAGGATGCTGTCCACCTCGTCCACAATGGCGAACGCATGTCCACGCTGCACCATGCTCTTTTCATAGAGCACCATGTTGTCCCGCAGGTAGTCGAAGCCCATTTCGTTGTTGGTGCCGTAGGTAATGTCGCACTGATAGGCCGCCCGGCGGGCTTCACCAGTCAGGTCGTGGGTGATCACGCCCACCGTCATGCCCAGAAAGCGGTACAGTTTGCCCATTTCCTCCCCCTGGAAGGAGGCCAGGTAATCATTTACCGTCACGATATGCACGCCCGCGCCCGTCAGCGCGTTCAGGTAGGCGGGCAGGGTAGCGGTCAGGGTCTTGCCCTCGCCGGTTTTCATTTCGGCAATACGTCCCTGATGCAGCACGATGCCGCCGATCAACTGCACCCGGAAGGGGTACATGCCCAGCGTGCGTCTGCTGGCCTCCCGCACCGTCGCAAACGCTTCGGGCAAAAGCGCGTCCAGCGTTTCTCCTTTTTGATACCGTGCCTTGAATTCTTCCGTCTTGGCGGTCAGTTGTTCATCCGTCATGGCGGCGTATGTATCGGCCAGCGCCTCAATGGCGTCCGCCTGCTTCATCAGCGGCTTGAGCTGAGCTTCGTTGCCGATGCCCAGCACCTTTTTGATAAACTCGATCATAGCGACTCCTTTTCAGCAGGAATTGCGCACAGCAGCACAAAAAAGCCCACCATGCCACTTTTTATTATAGCATGGCAGGCAGGCTGCGCGCAAGTGCATTTTCCAACGAACCGTTTTCCGCTCTCTGACGCTTTCAAAAATCCAGCCGATAACGGGCGCCCTTTTCCGTCTTTTCACAGGCACGGAAGCCCATGGCCTCAAAGCATCGCCGGGACGCCGTGTTCCAGTTGTAGATCTCAGACACCGCCAGATGCGTGAACCCCAGCCGCTTTCCCCGCGTAATCAGCGCGGCGATCACCTTTTTGCCCACGCCCTTCCCGCGGAAGGCGGGATCTCCGATGACGATGGGCATGTCCTCCCGGCAGAGGGTCACATCGCCGATGGGGCGCCACCCTTCTCCCTGCCGCGCCTCGATCCAGTACAGCTCGCCCGTACCATCCAGATAACGGTACATTCGGGTCAACTGTTCCATGTCGTAGGGTTCCCGCCGACCGTCCACCAGATACACGATCTCCGGATCCAGATACCAGACCAGCGCAAAGTCAAAGGGCGGCGTAAACCGCCGCAGCCGCAGCCCTTGATCGACCGCCACCGTCTCCGGTTGCGCAATACCGTCCACAGGCACAGCTCAGCCCCCTTTTCAGCCGTTTTCTCCCGCTTTTTCAAAAGCCGTCCGCAGCAGCTCCTGCGCGCGGCGCACATTTTCCGCCGTACCGCTCCCCTGCGCCAGCTCCGGCCGTCCGCCGCCCCGGGCGCCGCAAGCCTGCATAAGCGTCCGCATATTCCCGGCACCGTCCCCGCTCCGGGCAAACGCCAGCCGATACGCCCCCTGTCCGTCCGGACAGTACATCAGCGCCGTCCGTCCCGGCTGCGTTGCCTGCGCCGCCGCGCAGGCGGCCAGCGTCCGCATGTCCCCTTCCGGCAAAAGCAGCGTGAGCAGCCGTCCGCCGCCAGGCAGCCGCTCTGCGTCCTGCCAGCCTCTTTCCGCTTTTTCGCAGACAAACGCCAGCCGCAGCGCGTCGCCCTCTTTTTTCAGCTCGGCCTGCTGACGCATCGCTTTTTCCACCTGAGCGCCCAGCGTCTCCGGCGTGCAGGATAGCAGCCGCGCCCCTTCCTCCGCCGCAGCGCACATCTTCTGCACATAACGCAGCGCCCGCCCGCCGCACACAAAAGTGAACCGTGCCTTGCCGTGCATGGGGGTCACGGAAATGATCTTCAAAAGACCGATCCTGCCCGACGAGACGGGGTGCGTTCCCCCGCAGGCACAGTATTCAAAATCGCCGAAGGCCACCACGCGCACATGCTCCGCCACCGCAGGCGGCTTGCGCAGCGGAAGCGCCGTCAGCTCCGCCTGGGCGGGGAACCATTGCCGCACCGGCACGTCGCGCCTGATTTCGTCGTTGACCTCGTCCTCCAGCGCCGCCTTTTCCTCCGCCGTCACCCGCGTCCGGCCGCCGGGGAGCGCCACGTCGATGGAGGCTTCCTCCCTGCCGGTGTGCAGCCCCTCCGTCACGCCGCCCAGCATGCGCCACAGCGCGCCGGCCAGCAGATGCTCGCCTCCGTGCTGCTCCATATGATCCCGCCGACGCGCCCAGTCGATCTGCCCGTGCACCGCCGCACCCACAGGAAGGGGTGCGTCCGCCGCATGCCAGACCTCGCCGTCCTCGCCCGCGCACACGTCCAGTACCCGGACGACCGTCTCCCCCTGCCGCAGCGTGCCCGTGTCGTTTGGCTGACCGCCGGATGTCGGGTAAAACGCCGTACGATCCAGCGCCAGAAGGTACCGGCCGTTTTTTTCCGTCCGCACCCCCGTCACCCGTGCCTCAAAGTCCGTCATCGCAGGGCAGTCGTAATACAGTCGCTCCGTCATGCCTGCGCTCCGTTCAGGGCGGCCATCACGCCGTCGCCGAAGGCGGCGCAGGTCGGCCCTTTTTCGTCGCCCGTCACCTGCCCCACATTTTTCCGGGCAGCATCGATCGCCTGCGCCAGCCGCCCGGCCTTTTCGCCGCAGCCGATATGCTCCAGCAGCATGCATACCGCCCGAAGGATGCTCTCCGGGTTGGCATAGTCGCCCAGCCCCTCCGCGATCATCCGGGGCGCGGAACCGTGAATGGCCTCGAACATGGCGTAACGGTCGCCCAGATTGGCGCTCCCGGCCGTTCCCACGCCGCCCTGCAGCTGCGCCGCCTCATCCGTCAGAATATCGCCGTACAGGTTGGGGGTCAGGATGACCTGATACTGGCCGCGCACCGCAGGGTTCACAAGATTTGCGGACATGATATCCACGTAGTATTCCTCTGTTTCAATTTCCGGGTATTCCGCCGCCACCTCACGGCAGACAGCCGAAAAAAGGCCGTCCGTCTTTTTCATGATGTTGGCCTTGGTTACCACAGCCACCCGTTTTTTGCCCGTGCGCCGGGCATAGTCAAATGCCGCCCGCGCAATGCGGCGGGTGCCCGCCACGGTGGTCACCTTAAAATCCACCGCCATGACCCCATCCTGCGCCACGCCCCGGCTGCCCAGCGCGTATTCGCCCTCGGTGTTTTCGCGGAAAAACATCCACGACGCCCCTTCGGACGGAATGGACACGGGACGCACGTTGGCGTACAGATCCAGCGCCCGGCGCAGCGTCACATTGGCGCTGGTCATGACCCCGCCGCCGGGCGTGGTGGTCGGCCCCTTGAGCAGCACGGGGCAGGCTCTGATCTGCGTCAGGGTCTCCTCCGGCACGGACTGGGACAGCGCCAGCCGGTTTTCAATGGTCAGCCCGGTAATATCCGCCAGCGTGATCCGTCCGGCTGCCATGTCGTCCGCCAGAAGGTTCTCCAGCGCCCGGCGCGCCTGCGTCATGATGATGGGGCCGATACCGTCCCCGGGCGCGATGCCGATGCGCAGCGGGCGGGCGGTAAAACCCGTTTTCCCGCCTTCGCTCATCCTCTCTGCGCGATCCCATTGTTCCTCATACAGCGCCCGGAATGCCTCCGTCGCCTGTCTGACCGCTTCTTCCCTGTTCATTTGCCCGCCTCCTGCATGGCCTTCATCAGACCGCCTGCCCGCAGCATGGCCGCCTGACGGGGCGTCACATCGCAGCGCACCGTTACCTTTGCGCCGTTTGTCTCATCCGTCAGCGTCATACGGCCGCTCTCCAGCCCGGACAAGATCCCCGTGAGCCGCAGCGTATCGCCCTGATGGAGCCGTTCATAGTCCTCTTCATTTTCCAGCGTCAGGGGCAGAATGCCCGCGTTGATCAGGTTGGCCGCGTGAATGCGGGCAAAGCTTTTGACCACCACGGCGCGCACCCCCAGATACATGGGCGCCAGCGCCGCATGCTCCCGGGAGGAGCCCTGACCGTAGTTGACGCCGCCCAGAATGATGCTTTCTCCCGCCGCCTTCGCCCGGGCAGGGAAGGTCTCGTCGCACACGCCGAAACAGAACTCCGCCATCTTGGGAATGTTGGAACGGTAAGGCAGCACCTTGGCGCCGGCAGGCATGATATGGTCGGTGGTAATGTTGTCACCCACCTTGAGCAGCAGGGGCGCGCAGAGCTCATCCGTCAGGAGACGGCCCTCGGGGAACGGACGGATGTTGGGACCCCGGAGGATCTCCACCTGTTTCCCGTCGGCGGGAGGCAGAATAAAGCCGCCGTCGTCCGGCACGATGTCCGGCAGCACTGCCGACGGTTCGTCCCCCAGCACGCGGGGGTCGCAGATATGTCCCGCCAGTGCGGTCGCCGCCGCCACTTCAGGAGAGCACAGGTACAGCCGAGCGTCCCGGGTGCCGCTGCGTCCCAAGAAGCAACGGTTGAAGGTGCGTACGGATACCCCTGCGGAAGCAGGCGAAAAACCCATGCCGATGCAGGGGCCGCAGGCGCACTCCAGAATGCGCGCGCCTGCCATGATCATGTCGTTCAGCGCGCCGGTCTTCACCAGCGCCTCCAGCACCTGCCGGGAACCGGGCGAAACGGACAGGCTGACGCCATCGCTGATGCGCCTGCCCCGAAGGATGGCCGCCACATGCAGCATATCCTGCAGGGAGGAGTTGGTGCAGGAACCGATGCACACCTGGCTGACGGGAACATCCGTCACCTCCGTCACCTTTTTGACATTGTCCGGCGAATGAGGACAGGCGATCAGGGGCTCCAGCGCGCTCAGATCGATGTCCAGCGTTTCATCGTACACCGCGTCCGGGTCGCTCTCCATGGACAGGTAATCCGCCTCCCGACCCTGCATGCGCAAAAATGCCCGCGTCTGTTCGTCGGACGGGAAGATGGAGGTGGTCGCCCCCGTTTCCGCGCCCATGTTGGCAATGGTCGCCCGCTGGGGCACCGTCAGGGCGCGCACGCCCTCGCCGCCCCACTCGATGATATAGCCCACGCCCCCCTTGACTGAAATGCGGCGGAGCAGTTCAAGGGACACGTCCTTGGCCGTCACCCAGTGAGAAAGCCGCCCCGTCAGGTTGACCTTCATCATTTTCGGCATGGTAATGTGATAGGCGCCGCCGGCCATGGCCACCGCCACGTCCATGCCGCCCGCGCCCATAGCCAGCATGCACAGCGCGCCGCCGGTGGGGGTGTGGCTGTCCGAACCGACAAGGGTCTTGCCGGGTCTGCCGAACCGCTCCAGATGCACCTGATGGCAGATGCCGTTGCCCGGGCGGGAATAGACCACGCCATAGCGCGCGGCCACGGA
Source organism: uncultured Clostridia bacterium (assembly GCA_934662505.1). Classification (GTDB taxonomy): domain Bacteria; phylum Bacillota; class Clostridia; order Christensenellales; family Aristaeellaceae; genus SVGT01. The sequence goes on from CAKUKE010000003.1 coordinate 86,072, forward strand.
CTGAATGTAGCGGTGGTCGTCGGCGTTCTCAAAGCCGCACTGGAGGGTATTGTGATCCACATAGGCCACGCTTTTTTCCGTGCGTACCCGATCCACCCCCATGCGTTCCAGCGCCAGATAGGCCATCGTGCCGGTCGCGTCCTGCGTGAGGGTCTGATCGATGCGCAGCGCCGCGTCCTCGCCCGTGCGCATGCTGCCCTCCACCAGATGAGTGCTGATGATTTTCTGCGCCAGTGTCATGCCCATTTCGTCATGCCTTCCTTTCGGACAGAATGCTGTCCCGCGCGTTTTTCAGATGTTCCAGCGCCGTTTTTTCGGCCAGATTGCCGTTTCCGGCTTCAATTGCTTCAAAAATCTTTCGATGCTCCGCCAGCGACCGCTCTGCCCGGCCGGGGGTGCTGACGGACACCTGACGGTATTTGACCACCCGGCGGTGCAGCGGCTCCAGCGTATCCCGCAGGGGCGCGCTGCCGCACATGTCGTACACCGTCTGGTGAAAGCGGTTGTCCATGCGCATGATGCCGTCCGCATCCCCCTTCTGGGTGTAAAACTCCTGCAGTTCCAGCGTTTCCCGCAGGGTCTGCAATTGTTCCTCGTCTCCATGCTCCGCCGCCCGCCGGCAGCACAGCCCCTCCAGCCGCAGGCGGATCTCGTAAATGTCCGCGATGTCCCCGGCGGATATGCCGATGACCCGGGCGCCCTTACCCGTCATTTCGACCAGTCGTTCCTGCCCGAGCCGGTAAATGGCCTCGCGGATCGGGGTGCGGCTGACCCCAAGACTTTCGGACAGACGCACCTCGGTCAGCACCTCGTCCCGCTTGTAATCGCCCACCAGAATGGCGCGCTCCAGCTGTTCAAACACCTGGTCGGCCAGAGACAGCATTTTATGGTTCATTCTTTTCTCCCCTTACAGCCTGGCCAGCCTGCCGCCGGTCAGCTCCTCAATCTTGGTCTCCATTTCCTGCACGCTCATGGCCGCCTGCCTGCCGGCCGCGTACATTTCATCCACCCATTCCTTCAGGGCGACCACCAGCGGGTCCTGTTTCCTGACCGCCTGAGAAGGGGACAGCTGGTAGTTTTCATTGATCCAGTAGGCGATGCCCGCCAGCCCCGAGGTGGGGCCGATCATGACCGAAGCGGGGCGGTTGAGCAGCTTTTTAGTATTGAAAATGTTGTAGATTTCCTCGTCCTTCATCAGACCGTCGGCGTGAATGCCCGCCCTTGTCACATTGAAATTGCGTCCCACAAAGGGCGTCATGGGCGGGATCTTGTAGCCGATCTCGTTTTTGAAATAATCGGCGATCTCTGTAATGACGGTTGGATCCATGCCGTCCAGCGACCCGCGGAGGGACGCGTATTCAAAGCACATGGCCTCCAGCGGAATGTTGCCCGTCCTTTCACCAATGCCCAGCATGGAGCAGTTGACCGCACAGGCGCCGTACAGCCATGCCACCGACGCGTTGGACACCGCCTTGTAAAAATCGTTGTGGCCGTGCCATTCCAGATACTGACTCTCCACGTCCGAATAGTGCTGCAGACCGTAGATGATGCCCGGCACGCTCCGCGGCAGCGCCACCTCGGTAAAGGGCACGCCGTAGCCCATGGTGTCGCAGGCGCGGATGCGCACGGGGATGCCCGCATCCTGACTCATCTTCATCAGTTCGTTGACAAAAGGCACCACAAACCCGTAAAAATCCGCCCGGGTAATGTCCTCCAGATGGCAACGGGGCATGACCCCCGCCTCAAAGGCCAGCGCCACGGTATCCAGATACTTTTTCATGGCCTCGCCCCGGGTCATTTTCATCTTTTTGAAAATGTGATAATCCGAGCAGCTGACCAGAATGCCCGTTTCCCGGATGCCCATGTCCCGCACCAGCTTGAAATCCTCCCGGCTGGCGCGTATCCAGGTGGTTATTTCCGGGAAGCGCAGCCCCAGCTCCTGACAGCGGCGCACCGCCTCCCGATCCTTTTCGCTGTAAATGAAAAACTCGGTCTGCCGGATGATGCCGTAGGGGCCGCCCAGACGGCTCAGCAGCTTGTACAGATCCACGATCTGCTCCACCGTATAAGGGTTCATGGACTGCTGACCGTCCCGAAAGGAGGTGTCGGTGATCCATATTTCCTCCGGCATGCCCATGGGCACCCGGCGGTGGTTAAAGGGAATTTTGGGAACCCCTTCATAATTGTAAATATCCCGGTACAGGTTGGGTTCCTTCACATCCTGCAGGGAATAACGGTAGCTTTTCTGCTCCAGAAGATTGGTCTTGGGAGATACTTCCAACATGCGTGGCCGACGCCTCCGTTCGTTTGAGTCTCGCGACCCGATATACATGTATACAAGTATACGCTCGCAAGACGCATTTGTAAATCCTTTTCCTGTTTTTTTTCTGCATTCGCCGGCCTTCCCGCATATTTACAGGTGTCCTCCCATGTGCTAATATAATGGAAAAATGTCGTTTCTCAGGAGGTTTTTATGGCTTCTCATCGGATGTGCACAGAGGATTTTTCCCTGCCTGCCGCTCACGGGTTCGATTTTCCCGAGGGCGAGCACGGTATCTTGCTGCTGCACGGCTTTACCGCCTGCCCGGCGCAGCTGTACCCCCTCGGGGTGGGGCTGCGGGACGCCGGATTCGCCGTGCGCGCCATCTGCCTGCCCGGTCACGGCAAAACGCCCCGGGACATGGCCGCCTCCAACTGGCGCGACTGGCTGGATGCCGCCCGGAGCGCCGCCCGGGACATGCGCAGCCGCTATCCCCTTTTCACGGTCGCCGGTCTGTCCATGGGCGGCGTTTTATCCCTCATTCTGGCCGAGGAAATGGACGTGGACGCCTGCGTCACGCTGGCAGCGCCCATGAAGGCGGCCAATCCCTTCGCCTGCATCGCGCCTTACCTTTATTTCTGCTACCCTACCGTCCACAGCCGGGAAAACCCGGCGCGGGAACAGCTGGACGCCCGGTACGATCTGGGCTATGTCAACTATCCAACCAAAAAAGTGGGCGATCTGAACACCCTCATCCGCATGGCGCGCAAAAACCTGAATAAGGTTCGCTGCCCGCTGCTGAGTATTCAGTCCCACAGGGATACGGCCATCGTGCCGGAAAGCCTGGACGTGATCCAGCAGGGCGCCTCCAGCGCCGTCAAGGCACAGCTGTGGCTGAGCGACGCGCCCCATGTGATCACCCTTTCCCCGGAGCTGCCCGAAATCCTCGAAAAAATGACAGCCTTTCTGCGCGCCGTCCCAAACTGACCGTCTGTTTTTGCGCGTCCTTTCTTGTCAGCCGCGCATTTTTGCGGTATAATATGCACGGCGCCGGATGCGCCAATGTACGAAAAGGGAGATCGCATGATGGATAAACAACTGACTGCATTGATCATTATGGACGGCTTCGGCATCACGGACGAGACCCGGGGCAACGCCATCCGTGCCGCAGGCACCCCCGAACTGGATAAACTGTGGGCCAGATATCCCCATACGCTGCTGGGCGCCAGCGGCCTGAACGTGGGTCTGCCGGACGGGCAGATGGGCAACAGCGAGGTGGGTCATCTGAACATCGGCGCAGGCCGTATCGTCTATCAGGAGCTGACCCGTATCACCAAAGACATTGAAGACGGCGAATTTTTCAAAAAGGAGCCCCTGCTGTGGGCCATGCATGCCGTGCGCGAAAACGGCGGCACCCTGCACCTGATGGGGCTTTTGTCCGACGGCGGCGTGCACAGCCACAACTCGCACCTCTATGCGCTGCTTGAAATGGCCAGGCGGGAGGGTGTGAAAAAAGTGGCCGTCCACTGCCTGATGGACGGACGCGACGTGCCCCCCACCTCTGGCATCGACTACATCCGGCAGCTGCAGGAAAAGATCGGCGAGATCGGCGTAGGCGAGATCGCCACCATCCAGGGTCGCTACTGGGGCATGGATCGGGATAACCTGTGGGATCGCGTGCAGAAGGGCTACGATGCCATCGTGCTGGGCAAGGGCGTTGCGGAGACCGACCCGGTCGCCGCCGTGCAGCACAGCTACGACAACGGCACGACGGACGAATTTATCCTTCCCGTGGTCATGGAAAAGGACGGTGCGCCGGTAGCGACCGTGCAGCCCCACGACAGCGTGGTGTTCTTCAACTTCCGTCCCGACCGCGCACGTCAGCTGACCCGCGCCTTCATTCAGGAAGATTTCACCGGTTTTGTCCGGGGCAAGGGTTTCATGCCGCTGCAGTTTGTCACCATGACCCAGTATGACGAGACCTTCACCGGTCTGAAGGTGGTCAACCCCCCCGAAACGCTGAAGAACACCCTGGGCGAATATCTGTCCGCGCTGGGCAAAACGCAGGTGCGCATCGCCGAAACCCAGAAATACGCGCACGTCACCTTCTTCTTCAACGGCGGCGTGGAAGCCCCCAACGAAGGGGAAGACCGGGTGCTCATTCCCTCCAGCAAGGTCGCCACCTTCGACATGAAGCCTGAAATGAGCGCCCCTGAAGTGACCGAAAAAGCGCTGGAGCTGATCGACAGCGGCAAATACGACGTGATGATCCTCAACTTTGCCAACTGCGACATGGTGGGTCACACCGGCGTCATGGCCGCCGCCGAAGCCGCCGTGAAGGAAGTGGACAAGGACGTGGGCATTCTGGTGCGCCGCATTCTCGAAAAGGGCGGCCGCGCCTTTGTGACCGCTGACCACGGGAACGCCGACCAGATGATCGACCTTGTCACCGGCGAGCCCTTCACCGCCCACACCACCAACCCCGTTCCCTTCATTGCGTGCGACGAAGCGCTGCTCGGCCATACGCTGCGTGACGGCGGCAAGCTGGCGGATATCGCCCCCACCATGCTGACCAGCATGCACATCGCGGTGCCTGCCGAAATGACGGGCAAGAGCCTGATTTAAATGATCCGTTACTACTGTAAAAAATGCGGCACGGAAAATGACGAGCCCGTATGCTGCCGGTGCGGTAAAAAGCTGCCCGGCAGCGTCATGCGGGACGTGTGGCAGGTGTGGCGGCTCCCGCTGTCCGATGGCAGCGTATGGATGGGCGTTTTATCCGTTCTGTGTCTGGTGGCGGTTCTGATGCTGCTGACGCTGGCAGGGATGACGTTCGCACTCTCCGGCGCGGCAGCCGTGGGTCAGCTGTTTTCCTCCGCCCTGCCCTCGTGGATTGCCGCGGTGATCCCGGCGGGTCTTGCACTGGCGCTGATCACGCTGGCGCTGCAGGGGCGGGAAGCGCTGGTATATGCCGTTGACGTGCAGGGCGCCCATGTACAGACATGGCACCCGGCCTCCCGTCTGCGCTGCTGGGCGAGGCTGAACAGCGCGCGGGGGGAGGCGGTCATCACCCAGCCCGACGGCGGCGAAATGATCCTCTCCGGCACCCGCCACACCCTGTGGCAGGACGTACGCCGGGTGAAGTATCTGCCCGCACGGGGAGAAATACGGCTGTACCACCTGCCTCATGTGTGTCCGTTGACCCTTCGTCTCCCCGGCGAGGAATACCCCGCCTGCGAGGCGCTGATCAAAAAATTCTGCAAAGGAAAATAAACTGACGCGGAGGAATTGGCTATGCTGACGCTGAAGGACATCTCCAAGATGCTGGATCACTCCACCCTGCAGCCGTATCTGACGGAAGACGATATTCGCAAGGGCTGCGACGTGGCGCTGCACTACGACTGCGCCACCGTGTGCGCCCGGCCGGGCGACATGAGGATCGTGGTGCCCGCGCTGCGCGGCAGCGACGTGCTGCCCTGCACGGTCATCGGCTTCCCCCATGGCGCGCACCGGACGGACGTGAAGGTGTTTGAAGCCGAGCGGGCGCTGGACGACGGCTGCAAGGAACTGGACATGGTGCTCAATATTGGCGAAATGCTTTCGGGCAACGAGGGCTACGTGCAGGACGAGATCGCCCGTCTGGCGCGGGTCTGTCATGACCGGGACGCCATCCTGAAGGTCATCCTTGAAACCTGCTTCCTTTCCGACGCACAGAAGGCGGCCGCCTGCCGGCTGTCCGAACTGGCGGGAGCGGACTTTGTAAAGACCTCCACCGGCTACGGCAGCGCCGGCGCCAATGTGGCGGATGTGCGTCTGATGCGCAGAAGCGTATCCTCCGCCGTACGGGTGAAGGCCTCCGGCGGTATCCGCAGTCTGGACGCGGTGCTGGCGTACCGTGCCGCGGGCGCGAGCCGGTGCGGCGTGTCCGCCACCGTCGCCATCATGCAGGAAGCGGAAAAGCGCGCGCAGGCGGGCACCCTCACCATGGACAATGTGTCCGATACGGTGGAGGGCGGCGGCGCGTACTGAACCCATCCCGTTCAACGGTCTTACCGGGTGCCGAAGAAGCTTTTTCGGCACCCTTTTTTTGTCATTTAGAAAATCAGCTTCAGCGACGTACCGTTTCTCCGTTCGATTTCTGTCTGCGGTCTGTCAGATGCGGAAGCAGCGCCCCGCTCCCTCCGCGCTTTCTCGCCCCGCGGAAGCAAAACGAAGGGGGCTGTTTTTTCTGCTTCCGTTTTTCTCCGTTTCGAGCCGTCCCCGCCTTGCGTCCATCTGCCGGTTGCTGTATAATATAGGAAAATCAAGCGAATTGCAAAGGAGGATGATGACCTTGAGTATCACCCTTTCCCCCTTCGGCACAGATCTCATCGGCCGTCAGATGACCCTGTACACCATGACCAACGTCCATGGGGCTTCCGTCTCCGTGCTGGATTTCGGCGCACACCTTGTTTCCGTGCGGGTGCCGGATAAAAACGGCGAGCTCCGGGATGTGGTGCTGGGTTACGACACGCTGGCGGAATACGATCAGGGGCCTTCCTATCTGGGCGCTACGGTCGGGCGCTACGCCAACCGGATCGGCCATGCCGCCTTTACCCTGAACGGTCAGGAATACACCCTGTTCAAAAATGACGGCGACAACTCGCTCCACGGCGGCCGCGAGGGCTTTGACAAAAAATGGTTCCGCGGCGAGACGCTGGAGGACGCGCAGGAGGACACAGTCATTTTTACCTACGTCGCCCATGACGGTGAAGAAGGATACCCGGGCAAAATGCACCTGCAGGTGGCCTTTTCCTGGGATAATGCCAACACCCTCACCATTCGCTATATGGCGCAGGCGGACAAGGACACGGTCATCAACCTGACCAACCACGCCTACTTCAATCTGGCAGGGCAGGGCAACGGCAACGTACTGGGACACGAATTGACTCTCCGTGCCGAGGAAATGACCGAGGTGGACGAGGCCCTCATCCCCACGGGCGCCATGGTGCCTCTGAAGGGCACCGTGCTGGACTTCTCCGCACCCAAAACACTGCAGCAGGTGCTGGACGAAGGCGACGCCTGCCCCCCCGTCCGGCATGTAAACGGTCTGGACTTCAATTTCTGCATTCCCGGCACGGGCATGCGGGAATGCGCCATGCTGCGGGACCCCGAAAGCGGACGCACCATGACGGTCGTCACCGATCAGCCCGGCATTCAGGTGTACAGCGGTCAGGGGCTGAATGTAACAGGCAAGGGCGGCGTGCACTACGGCGCCTTTGCCGGCATCGCGCTGGAAACCCAGCATTACCCCGACAGCCCCAATCACCCGGCGTTTCCCTCCACCCTGCTCATGGCTGGCGACACCTTCATGAGCACCACCCAGTACGCCTTCATGGTGGAATGAACGGTCTCCCATGCGAAACAGACTGTTTTCCGCCGCCGGTCTGTTCTGTTTTTCTCCTTCTTTTTCTTGCATTTTCGGCACGACAGGTTTACAATGTACAGTCGTGGGTCTTTCGCCCGCATAAAGGAGTGGTTTTATGCAGCTGTTTGTGCTCATTCTGAACAAGACTGAATTGCTGGACGCCATTTTGCAGAAAATGGCGCAGTCAGGCTTTTCCGGCGCAACGGTACTGGAAAGCACGGGCATGGCGCGTCTGCTCAAGGACGTGAACGATATGCCCATCTTCTCCGGCCTGCGCAGCATGCTGGGCGCCGACCGCACGCAGAGCAGCACCGTGCTGGCCGTGGTGCGGGATGATCAGGTGAACGCCCTGCGCGACATCGTCAACGAGGTGACAGGCGGCATCAGCAAGCCGGACACGGGCATCATGTTCGCCGTGCCGACCCTGTTTGTGGAAGGCCTGCCCCACCCCGCCAGATAAACCGCAGCCAATGTGCATCCGCCCTCCCGCATCCCATCATGCGGGTGGGTTTTGTGTGCACTTTACCACATTGAAAAGAGGGGAACAACATGAACACTCTGCTTCTTGTCGCCATCGCCATGGCCGCAGGGCTGCTGGTCAGCCGCGGCGCGCGGCTGGTCAAGCTGCCCAACGTGACCGCCTTTCTGGTGGCCGGCCTGCTGATCGGTCCCTGCGTAGGCGGACTGATCACCAAGGAATCGGCCGCGTCCATGTCCATCATCAGCGAAGCGGCGCTGGGCTTTATCGCTTTTTCCATCGGCGGTGAGTTCAAGCTGGACTATCTGAAAAAAATCGGCAAGGCGCCTCTGACCATCACCCTGTTTCAGGGCATCGTCACCGCCGCGCTGATCGACGTCGGCCTGATCGTCATGGGCTTCCCCGTGCCCGAATCGCTGCTGCTGGGCGCGATCGGTCTGGCCACCGCCCCCGCCGCCACGCTGATGGTGGTGCGCCAGTATAAGGCGGACGGTCCCGTCACCCGCATGCTCCTGCCCGTCGTGGCCATGGACGACGCGCTGGGTCTGATGGTCTACAGCGTTTCCGCCTCCATCGCCCAGGGACTGCTGGGCGGCGAAATGACGGCGTACAGCATGGTCGTTGCGCCCCTGCTGGAAATACTGGAAAGCCTGCTGCTGGGCGCCGCGCTGGGCGGTCTGCTGGCGGTGTGCAGCGGTTTCTTCCGCTCCCGGGGAAACAAGCTGGCGCTGGCCATCGCGGCGGTGCTGGCCGGCGTAGGACTGTGCGACATGTTCGACCTCAGCTCCCTTCTGGTGTGCATGATGATCGGTGCGGTGCTGGTCAATGTAAACAGGAACTCCGGCGTCGTCATGGAGCAGACCGACCGTTTCACGCCCCCGCTGTTTCTGCTTTTCTTCGTGCTGTCGGGCGCGGATCTGGATCTGACGGTTCTGCCCGCCGTAGGGCTGATGGGCGTGGCCTACCTGCTGCTGCGTTCGCTGGGCAAGTGGTCCGGCACGCTGTTGGGCGCGGCCTGCGTCAAGGCGGATAAAAACGTGCGCAACTATCTGGGGCTGACCTTGCTGCCGCAGGCAGGCGTCGCCATCGGTATGGCGCAGTTGACCCTCGCCCGCTTCCCCACCCTTGGCAAGCAGATCAACACGGTGGTGCTGGCCGGGACGCTGGTGTTTGAACTGATCGGCCCGGTGATCACCAAAATCGCCCTGAGCCGGGCAGGCGAGATCCCCGCCGCCGCCAAGGCCTGAGGCCTGTAAATCCATCCTCTCGTCCCGTAAAAAAGCCTTGCTTTTTTGCAGGGGGCATGGTATAATATTTCTCGTGGCTCATAGGAGTCATCTTCTGTGGACAGCTTCTATGAATCTGCAATTCTGCATGCGCAAAAGAGGTGAAATGGCATGAAGGAAAAAATCCATCCCAAGTACGGTAAGGCGATCGTTCGCTGCGTATGCGGCGAAACGTTTGAGACGGGTTCCACCAAGGGCGAACTTCGCGTTGAAATTTGCTCCAAGTGTCACCCCTTCTACACCGGCAAACAGAAACTGGTGGACAGCGGCGGACGGGTCGATCGCTTCAAAAAGCGTTTTGGCATGTAATACGCCCAAAAGCAGCATGGCCGTCGGCTCATGCTGCTTTTTTCGTCAGACCTTCCCCGGGCAGCGCTTCGCCGCGCCCTGACGATAGATTTTCTTGCTAAAAGGAGAACGAACATGACGAGCACAACTCCCCGACGCCCCGATGTGGGCGGTCAGGCCGTTTTAGAAGGCGTGATGATGAAGGGTCCCGACGCCATCGCGGTATCCGTACGCCGGGAAAACGGCGATGTGGTGGTAAAACGGGACGCTTACGAGGCGCCCGGCAAAAAGCACCCGTGGATGGGCAAACCCTTCATCCGCGGTTCGGTCAACATGGTGCAGATGCTGGGCATGGGCATGCGGGTGCTTTCCGACAGCACCGCCATGCTGGGCATGGAAAGCGAGGAACCCTCCCGTTTTGAAAAATGGCTGGCCAGAAAATTTGGCAAATCCGTGGACAAGGTGGTCATGGCGGTGGCTGCGCTGCTGGCTGTCTGCCTGTCCGTCGGCCTGTTCGTGCTTTTGCCCAACGTCATCATCAAGCTGTTTCCCGAAGGCGCCACGGGCGGCATGCTGCTTTTGAAAAACCTGGCGACGGGGCTCATCCGCATTGCGCTGCTCATCGCCTATATTTCCCTGTGCGGCCGCATTCCCGATATGCGGCGCACCTTCCAGTACCACGGTGCAGAGCACAAGACCGTGTACTGCAACGAGCATAACCTGCCCCTTACCCCGCAGAATGCCCGCACCTTTTCCACCCTGCACCCCCGGTGCGGCACCAGCTTTCTGCTGATCACCTTCTTTCTTTCCATCATCTTTTATTCCATCATCGACGTACTGGTGCTGCTGATCACAGGCTACGATCTGGGCGCCCATTATCTGGTGCGCGTGCTCACCCGCATCGTCCTTTTGCCCGTCATTGCCGGCATCAGCTATGAAGTGCTCAAAACGCTGGCGCATCACGATGGCAAACTGGCGCGGGCGCTGCGCTGGCCCGGCCTGCAGATGCAGCGCCTGACCACCCGGCAGCCTTCCGACGATATGCTGCAGGTGGCCATCATATCCATCATTGCCGCGCTGGACGGTCTGCCCGAAGGTGAAAAGACGGAGGAAGGCTGGACGCTGCTCCATCCCGATCAGGTGGACGCGCTGACCGGCTATACCCGTTCATGACCGTCCGCGCGCTGATCAAGGACGGTGCGGCCCGTCTGGCCGCAGCCGGTGTGCCCGACCCCCGCCTGGACGCGGAATACCTGTTGGCCGAGGCGCTCCATGCGCCCCGGCTCAATTTGCTTTTGTCCATGGAAACGGCGGTGCCGCCCGCAGCGGCCGAACAGTTTGAAAACAGTCTGCGCCGCCGGGAAATGCGGGAGCCGCTCCAGTACATCCTCGGCAGCCAGCCCTTCTTCGGCCTGACGCTGACGGTCACGCCGGACGTGCTGATCCCCCGCGGCGATACCGAAGCGCTGTGCGAATGGGCGCTGGATACGCTGCCCCGGACTGCGCCCGCGCAGGTGCTGGATCTTTGCACCGGATCGGGCGCACTGGCCATTGCAATCCGCCACGAACGCCCGCAGGCGCAGGTGACCGCCGCGGACATCAGTCCCGCCGCACTGGCCGTCGCCCGGCAGAACGCCTGCGCGCTGCATGTCGCCGTCCGGTTTGTGCAGGGCGACCTGTTTGCGCCGGTCGCAGGCCAGGTCTTTGATCTGATCGTCTCCAACCCCCCCTATATCCCCACGGGAGATTTGTCCGGCCTGCAGCGTGAAGTACAGTTTGAGCCGTCGCTGGCACTGGACGGCGGCGCGGACGGGCTGGATTTTTACCGTCGGATCCTGCGAGACGCGCCCCGCTATCTGTCCGCAGAAGGCAGACTGGGGCTGGAGATCGGCGATGGCGAAGCGGATGCGGTCGCTGCCATGATGGCGCCGGATTTTGAAGACATTCGTACGCTCTGCGATCTGGGCGGCCGGACACGGGTCGTTGCCGGGAGGAAAAAGCATGGCCATTGAGCAGCAGCTGGAAGCGTTGGAAGCCCGACTGGAGGAGTTATCCCTCGCTGCCATGCAGCCGGATGCGACACGGGATCTCGGGCGTTATCAGGCGCTGCAGCGGGAGATAAACGACCTGACCCCCAAGGTGGACGCCTGGCGCGCCTACCGTGCCCTGACCGCCCGCATCGATCAGGCGCAGGAAATGGTGCGTGACCCGGAATTGAGCGCTCTGGCGCAGGAAGAGCTCAGGACGCTGCTGCCCGAAAAAGACGCCGCCCTGCATCAGCTGAAATGCATGCTTCTGCCCCGCGACCCGGACGAAAACCGAAACGTGGTCATGGAAATACGCCCCGGCGCAGGGGGCGATGAAGCGGCGCTGTTCGCAGCGCTGCTGTGCCGCATGTACCAGCGCTATGCCGAGCGGCACCGTATGCGGTTTGAACCGGTTTCGGTTTCCGAAACGGAGCTGGGCGGCGTCAAGGAAGCCGTCTTTACCCTGTCGGGCGGCGGCGCGTTCTCCCGGCTGCAGTTCGAAAGCGGGGTGCACCGCATTCAGCGGGTGCCCGTCACTGAAGCAGGCGGACGCATTCATACCTCCACCGCCACCGTAGCCGTGCTGCCCGAGGCGGAGGAGGTGGAGGTGTCCATTCGCCCGGAGGACGTGCGGATAGACACCTACCGTGCTTCCGGCCACGGCGGTCAATACATCAACCGTACCGACTCCGCCGTGCGCATCACCCATCTGCCCACCGGGCTGGTCGTCACCTGTCAGGATGAAAAGAGCCAGCTGAAAAATAAGGAAAAGGCCTTCAAGGTGCTGCGCTCCCGGCTGTACGACCTGTACCGTGCAGAAAAGGACGCGCAATACGCCAGCTTCAGACGGGATCAGGTAGGCAGCGGCGAACGGAACGAGCGCATCCGCACCTACAATTTTCCTCAGGGGCGGGTCACGGATCACCGCATCAATCTGACGCTGTACCGTCTGGAAGCGGTGCTGGACGGCGATCTGGACGAAATCATCGAAAAGCTGTCCCTCCACGCGCAGGAGGAAAAACTCAGGCTGCTGGAAAAAAACGGATAAACGGAGGACACGGACATGCGTGCAGTCGTTCAACGGGTGACGGAAGCTTCCGTCACCTCACAGGGAACGCCCGCCGGGCGCATCGGCAAAGGGCTTTGCGTCCTGCTGGGGGTGGAAGAAGGCGACACGGAAAAGGACGCGGTCTATATGGCGGGCAAGCTCGCCAAGCTGCGGGTTTTTGAGGACGAAAATGAAAAAATGAATCTGTCCGTTCTGGATACAGGCGGCAGCATCCTGTGCGTCAGCCAGTTCACCCTGTTGGGCGACGCCCGGGGGCAGAACCGCCCCGGCTTTACCCGGGCGGAGCGCCCCGAACGAGCCGACGCGCTTTATGAACAGGTCTGCCGCGAACTGCGGGCGCTGAGGCTGACGGTAGAGACAGGGGTCTTCCGCACGCATATGCAGGTGTCCCTGATCAACGACGGCCCCGTCACCATTCTGCTGGATTCCCGCAAAGCATTTTAAGGAGGCGCTATGGCTTTGTCCATCGAATGCCTGAAACTGGGCATCTACGACACCAACTGCTATCTCATCGCACCGTCCGCGGATGGCGCGCCGGTGCTTGTCATCGACCCTGCCGCAGACGGCGAGGCGATCCTGTCCGCGCTCCATGGCCGCAGGGTGGCGGCCGTGCTGCTGACGCACGGTCATTTCGACCATACAGGCGCGCTGTCCGCTTTTCAGGGCGTACCCGTCTACATGCACGCAGACGACGCGCCCTGCCTGGCCGACCCTCACCTGAGCGCAGGCGACACGGTGGGCGACCTGACGCCCCGGACAGGCGACCTGCACTTTGTGCAGGAGGGTGATACCCTGCACTTTGACGGCTTTGACCTGCCCGTCCGCGTTATGCATACCCCCGGCCACACCCGCGGCAGCGTGGTCTACTGTCTGGGGAACGACTGGTTCACCGGCGATACCCTGTTCCGGCACGGATACGGTCGCACGGACATGCCGGGCGGCGACTGGCACCAGATGATGTCTTCCATGCGGCGGCTGCTCAAAAGCCCGCAGGACGCCGCCATTTATCCCGGACACGGCGACAGCTCCACCCTGTTTCACGAAAGAGGCCGCACATGAAGGTATCCGTTTTCACCTGCACGCCTGCCTTTGAAAACGACCTGATGGACGCGCTGCGCATCTTCACCGGCAGCGTGGAGGTGCTTTCCGGGCAGGAGGGCGGCGATTTGACCCTGCGTCACGAGGAAGAGCAGATGGGCGACATCCGCGTCTGCCGGGTGACGCTGAGTGGCCTCTATGCAGGCAGCGCCGTTCGCAGGGAACAGGTTCAGGCCGATCCCCTGACGGACAAGCGGATGCACAAGCGTCAGGCCAAGCGCTGCGTTTACGACGTCATGAAGGCCGCCACCGGCTTTGCGCCGCCGTGGGGTTCGCTGACGGGCATCCGCCCCACCCGGCTGATCTACATGGCCATGGAAAGCGGCAAAACCCTGCAGGAAGCCCGGCAGGAAATGACGGACGTGTTTGACGTGCAGCCTGAGAAGGCCGACCTGCTCTGTCAGGTAGTCAAAACCCAGCAGACCCTCCCCTGGCAGCAGCCGTCTGAGATCGACCTGTACGTGGGCATCCCCTTCTGTGTCAGCCGCTGCGCCTACTGCTCCTTTTTAAGCGGCGAAGTAGGCCGGGGCACCCAGCTGACGCCCTATACGGACGCGCTCGTGCGGGAAATACAGGCGGTATGCGCCATGGTCAGCCGGTACGGTCTTCGTCCCCGCGCCTTTTACATGGGCGGCGGCACCCCTACCGCGCTGCCCGCGCCCCTTCTGCGGCAGGTGCTGGACGCCGCCGCGCCGCTTCTTTCCCGCTGCAGGGAGATTACGGTGGAGGCGGGACGACCGGACACCATCGACCGGGAGAAACTGGCCGTCATCCGGGATGCGGGCGCCACGCGCATTTCCGTCAACCCCCAGACCATGCATGACGATACCCTCGCCCGCATCGGCCGCCGCCACACCCGGCTGCAGACCGAGGAGGCCTATGCGCTTGCGCGGGAGATGGGCTTTCACGACGTCAACATGGATCTCATCGCCGGTCTGCCCGGTGAAGACGCCGCCATGTTTGCCCGCACCCTTGCCTGGCTGCATGATCTGGCGCCTGAAAGCATGACGGTGCATACCCTCTGCATCAAGCGCGCCAGCCTGCTGCACCTGTGGGAAACGGCGCTGCCCCCGGGGCGCATGGTGGCCGACATGGTGCGTTTGGGTCGGCAGGAAGCCGCATCCCGGGGCATGGTTCCCTACTATCTGTACCGTCAGAAATACATGGCGGGCAATCTGGAAAACGTCGGCTACGCGCTGCCCGGCTGTGAAAGCCTGTACAACATCGGCATGATGGAGGAAACCG
Organism: uncultured Clostridia bacterium; assembly: GCA_934662505.1. Classification (GTDB taxonomy): domain Bacteria; phylum Bacillota; class Clostridia; order Christensenellales; family Aristaeellaceae; genus SVGT01. Next base: position 101,230 of record CAKUKE010000003.1, read on the forward strand.
CCAATGTGCTGGCGCTGGGCGCAGGCGGCATTTCCAAACGGGTCAACACGGCCACAGGGCATATCCGGCGCGCACCCAACGTGAGCGACATCGGGCAGTACATCGACCGCGTCGATGAAATGATCGCCCGCAAGGAAGCGCTGCTTTGCGCCGAGTGCTCCTCCCCGCTTTCTCCAACCGGCAAATAATAACGATAGAAAAGAGGTTATTTTCATGCTGAACGAACACCTGCAACTGTCTCCCAAGGTCGCCGCGGCGCTGGCTGCCGGCAAGCCCGTCATCGCGCTGGAAAGCACCATCATCAGCCACGGGATGCCCTACCCTCAGAATGTGGAAACCGCCCTGCGCTGCGAAGCCGCCGCCCGGGAACTGGGCGCGGAGCCGGCCACCATCGCCGTCATCGGCGGCAAGCTGTGCGCCGGCCTGACCGAAGATCAAATCGATTACCTCGGCCGGGAGGGCACCAGGGTCACCAAGGCCTCCCGCCGCGACCTGCCTGTTCTGGTCGCCCGTAAAATGGACGGCGCCACCACCGTAGCCGCCACCATGATCATCGCCGCCATGGCGGGCATCAGGGTGTTTGCCACCGGCGGCATCGGCGGCGTGCACCGGGGCGCCGAAGTCACCATGGATATTTCCGCGGATCTGGAGGAACTGGCGCAGACCCCCGTGGCCGTGGTGTGCGCAGGCGCAAAGTCCATTCTGGATCTGGGGCTCACTCTGGAATATCTGGAGACCAAGGGCGTTCCCGTGCTGGCCTACAAAACCAGGGAGCTGCCCGCCTTCTATACCCCTCACAGCGGTTTCAGCGTGGACTACCAGATGGACAGCCCTGAGGAATTTGCCGCCGCCATCCGCGCGCAGCGTGAAATGGGCTATCCGGGGGGCATGCTCATCACCAACCCCATCCCCGATGAATACGCCATGCCCGCGGACGTCATCAACAACGCCATCGATCAGGCGCTGACCGAGGCAAAAGCGCAGGGTGTTCACGGCAAGGCGACCACCCCCTTCCTGCTGGCGCGGGTGTGCGAGCTGACCGGCGGCGACAGTCTGGCCAGCAACATTCAGCTGGTGCTCAACAACGTGCGTCTGGCCGCCCGCATCGCCGCTTCGCTGTAAGGACAGGCAGCTTCCGGGCGTTCTTTTCCGATCCCGGCAGACCCCTGCCGGGATCTTTTTTATCTGGCGAGGGGCTGAAGGAAGAAAGTACAGGGCTTCTTCCGTCAAGGCCTTTTATGTAAACCCTTTTATAACGCTTTTATGCCGTTCAACACGCGGACGCAGGAACTGTTTCAGCGTTTCTGAGCGTCGCCCTTTCCATCAGACCGCCGGATGCATCGGCACGCGCCTGCCTGATCTGACACGCCGGGTGACGCGGCTGCAGTCGGCAGAACAAAAGCCCCGACCGTACGGTCAGGGCTTTATCTTATGCTGCTTTTGCGACCCGTCAGTTTCTTTCCTTTGCAACGTCAGCGTCTTCCTCCAGCACCCGGTACATGCTGTCCGCTTCTTCCTTGCGCACCACCTCGCGCACGCTCGTCACCTGATAGCGTCCCACCTTGTTGCCGAAGCGGATTTCCAGTACGTCGCCTTCCCGAACCTCCGCACCCGCCTTGGCCGGACGGCCGCCGATAGCAACCCTCCCGCCGTCGCAGGCTTCTTTGGCAACGGTGCGCCGCTTGATGATGCGGGACACCTTCAGATACTTATCCAAACGCATATCTGCGCTTCCTCCTTTTTGATCATTTTCCCTCCCGCCCGGGAGCACAATGTGCCTTCCGGGCGCCCGATAAACGAAAAGCGCCCCTATGGGCGCTTTGGAAAAGCCGCAAACTCAGCCGTTGACGGTGTCCTTGAGAGCCTTGCCGACCTTGAAGGAAGCGGTCTTGCTGGCGGCGATTTCAATTTCTTCACCCGTGCGGGGATTGCGGGCAGTGCGGGCGGGGCGATCCTTGGTCTCGAAGGTGCCAAAGCCCACCAGCTGCACCTTTTCACCGGCCTTCAGCGCATCGGTCACCACATCCACAAAAGCGTTCAGCGCCTTTTCGGCATCCTTTTTGGTCAGGTCGGCCTTCTGCGCCAGCGCCACGATCAGTTCAGACTTATTCATACAAATAACCTCCTGAAATTTCAAATTGATACGTCGCCCCTCAGTTTTCGGGGCAATGCTTGATCCTATCCCAGTATACATCCATTTCGTTAATTGTCAAGTCCTCCAACGCCTTTCCGTCCGCTAAAATCGCTTTTTCCATACGCACGAACCGCCGGACGAACTTATCCGCCGCCTGCCCCAGGCAACATTCGCTTTCCTCGCCGGCCAGACGGACAGCGTTCACGCAGGCGAAGAGCAGATCGCCGCACTCCTCCCGCAGGTGTCCTTCGTCGCCTTCCGCCAGCGCTTCCAGCACCTCCCCGCTTTCCTCCGCCACCTTTTTCAGCGCGTCCCGCGGGTCATCCCAGTCAAAGCCCACCTGACGCGCTTTCTGCTGCACCTTTTCCGCCCGCATCAGCGCGGGCAGCTGGCGGGATACGTTCTCCAGCACCTCGCCCTGCGTCGCATATCCGCGCTGGGCTTTTTTGATCTTTTCCCAGTTGTCCGCCACCTCATGAGCCGACCCGCAGCGATCCTCCCCGAAAATGTGACGATGCCGTTCCATCATTTTGCGGCAGATGGCCGTCGTCACATCGGACAGGCTGAAAGTAGCGTACTGTTCGCCGATATTGGCCTGAAATACCACCTGCAGCAGCACGTCGCCCAGCTCGTCGGCCACATGCAGCCAGTCCTGCTCGTCGATCGCCGCCGCCGTTTCGTACGCCTCCTCAATCAGGTAAGGCCGCAGGCTTTCATGGGTCTGCTCCCGATCCCAGGGACATCCCCCCTCGCCCCGCAGCCGCGCCATGATGCGCACCAGATCGTAAAAGTCGAACCGGGTTCTCTTTTCCGCGGGCAGTGCAGGAATCAGCACGGCGCAGGTATGGTCATACCGTTTCTGCCGATCCAGATCCTCCAGCAGAATCTCCTCATACGTCCGCGCCGCCTGCTGGGACGGCGGGAAAAAGAACACCCTTGCGTCCGGCGCGTACCAGTTCAGCAGTGCCAGCTTGCACTGCCCCATCAGCATGCGGTTATCGCACTCCAGAATCAGCAGCGGGTTCTGAACCCCCGTCAGTTCAAGGCGGCTGGCCGTCTGCACTTCTACCTTCTCCTGCGGCAGGGCGGACAGAAAGGGCGCAGACAGGGGCACCCCGGGCAGCATGGTAAGCGAAACCTCTGCCTGCAGGGCAGACACCGTCTCGTCCGCCGCCGCGTCCAGCACAGCGTAGCACACCCTGCTCTTTTCCGCCAGCCCCTTCAGCCGCGCCGCGGCCGCCGCGCACAGCTCGTCAAAATCCTCGCATGTTTCATGCAGGTCGTCCAGCGTATCAAAGGATACCCCGTTTTCACGCAAATATACCGCCGCATCGCACCGGCCTGTACGCAGCACCAGCTTTTCCGCTTTTTTCATGGCCTCCAGCGCGCCCAGCGTCAGCATTTCCCGGCTGCCCGGTCCCAGCGATACCACCGTAATGTTCTTCATGAATGCTTCCTCCTCCGCAGTCGGGCAGGCAGATCCTCCGCCTTCACAGTGCCCGTCTTCCATGCCGCCAGACCGTATACCGCCACGCCCGCCGCAACGCAGGCCACCACGCCCGCCAGCAGCATCAGGCGGGACAGGTTTTCCGCGCCGCCGAACGCCTGCCACAACCCGTATACCGCAGCCCCCATGAGCAGGGAACACAAAAGGGGCTTGACGATGACCGCCTTCACATCCAGCCGGTAGCCGGCGTATTTGCACACGTAATAGAGATTAGGCAGCATGCTGACCGTATAGCACAAAAGGGACGCCCAGGGCGCGCCGTGGATATCTACCCCCGGGATGCGCACCAGCGTATAGTTCAGGGCAATTTTCAGCGCCACCCCTGCCAGCAGGGTATACATGGGGATGCGCTGTCTGCCCATTCCCTGCAGAATGCCGCTGGTAGCCTGCACCATGGTAAACAGCACAATGGTCAGACTGCTGACCTGCAGAAGCTCCGCCGCCACGTTCAGCTGCGCGGCATTGTAGCTGCCCGCATAACACAGATACAGGATGGGCTTGGCCAGCAGGCTCATGCCCACCGAGCAGGGAAAGCCGATGACGGCCGCCACCCTGAGCCCCATGCCGCTTTCGCGCGCCACCCCCGCCCGGTCACCCCGGGAAACGGCGGCGGCGATGGAGGGCACCAGATTGGTGCTCATGGCCATGGCCAGTGCGGTGGGCACGTTGATCAGGGTCAGCACGGGTCCTGCGTACACGCCGTAACGGATCAGCGCTTCGTCACGAGCCATCCCTGCGTTTTCCATCAGCTGGCTGAGCATCACGCTGTCAATAAACCCTGCCAGCGGGACAATGCACGCCCCCAGCGTAATCGGCACAGCCGTCCACAAAAGGGTGCGGCCAATGGCGCGCCGGCTCAGTCCCGCCGCGTCCTCCTCCGTTCCGGGCAGCCGGTTTTCAAAGCGGCGGTGATTTACCATCATATACGCAAGCGCCGCCGCCTCGCCGAGGGTGGAACCCAGCAGTGCGCCCGCCGCACCCCAGGGGGCGCCGCCCAGCCCCATGCCTGCAGCGGCCAGCGGCAGCGCCACCGCCACCTTGCCCACCTGCTCAATCAGCTGGGAAACAGCGGTCGGCATCATGTGCCGCCGCCCCTGCATGTATCCCCGATAGGCGCTCATGGCGCACACCAGCAGCAGACTGGGCGCAATGCACAGATACCCCGTCCGTGCTTCCAGCGCGCCCTGCCAGCCGGCCACGCTGCCGGAAAACGCCATCAGCAGCACGGTCGCCGCCAGCCCGAACGCGCTGAGCAGCTCCAGCGCCGTACGGAAGATCTGGTGCGCGTTCTTTTCCTCGCCCCGGGTCACATGGTGACTGACCATTTTGGAGATGGCAACGGGAATACCTGCCGACGAAATCGTCAGAAGCAGGTTATACGCCGGAAACACCTTATGATACAGTGCCATGCCCATGGGTCCGATCATATGCGCCAGCGGAATACGGTACAGTACGCCGACCACCTTGCAGATGAGCCCGGCGATACCCAGCACGGATATGCCGCCCACCAGAGAGCGTTGCTTCTGCGTCATGGATTTGCTTTCTCCTTGCGTTCAAAAGTAAAGGGCGAGAGAGGGCGCGTCCCTCTCTCGCTTCAGGCCGTTTGACCGACAAGACCGTCGCACGGCGGCCGTTGGTTCCCGCCGCCGCGTCCGCCCTTCTCAGTGTAAACGGCAGCGCAGGTTTTATACCTCGTCCGTTTCCGCCGCGCCGCGGTTCTCATCATCGCTCTGCGCAGGCGCAAACTCGTCCGCATAATCATCCGGACGCGCCTCGAACGCTTCCTCCGCCGGTTCTTCCTCCTCCGCCTCGGCGCGCGCCACGCCCACGATGCGCTTGCCCTCTTCGATGCGCATCAGCCGTACGCCCTGCGTGGCTCTGCCGCACAGACGAATGTCGTCCACCGGGGTTCTGATCACGGTACCGTCGTCCGTGATCAGCAGAATATCCTCGCCGGACTGCACCGCCAGCTGCGCCGCCATGTAGCCCGTCTTTTCCGTCAGCGCCATGGCGGCAATGCCCTTGCCGCCCCGACCCTGCTCACGGTAGGCCTCCGGATCCGTCCGCTTGCCATAGCCGTTTTCAGAAATGCAGAGAATGGTGCTGCCTTCCTCCACCACGGCCATGTCAATGACCCGGTCATCTTCCTCCAGACGGATGCTGCGCACGCCCATGCTGGCGCGCCCCATGCTGCGCACATGGCTTTCGCTGAAGCGGATTGCCTTGCCCCGGCGGGTGCCCAGAATCAGCTCATCCGAACCGTCCGTCAGTTCCACACCGATCAGTTCGTCCTCATCCCGCAGCACAATGGCGATCAGACCGCTCTTGCGCAGGTTGGCAAATTCATCCAGCGGGGTCTTCTTGATCAGACCGTCCCGGGTCGCCATCATCAGGTAATGTCCCTCCGGCCGGTCGGGCATGGGGATCATGGTGGTCACCTTTTCACCGCCCGCCAGCGGCAGCAGGTTGACAATGGCCGTTCCCTTAGCCGTGCGCCCCGCTTCGGGAATCTGGAAGCACTTGAGGGTATACACCCTGCCCAGATTGGTGAAGAACATGATCTCGTCATGGGTGGAGGCGATGCGGATCTGCCGGGCATAGTCCTCCTCCCGCGTGGTCATGGCCGCCACGCCCTTGCCGCCCCGGTTCTGGGCGCGGTAGGTGGACTTGGGCAACCGCTTGACGTAGTTGAGGTTGGTCAGCGTAACCACCATATCGTCTACGGCAATGAGATCCTCTACGTCGATCTCGCCCTCCACCGCAGACAGTTCCGTGCGGCGGGGGTCGCCGAACCGGTTTTTGATCTCGTTCAGTTCATCCTTGATGACGCCCATGAGCAGCTTTTCATCCGCCAGCAGGGATTCCAGATAGGCGATGGTCTTTTCCAGCTCCTGATACTCATCCATCAGCTTATCCCGCTCCAGACCGGTCAGGCGCGCCAGACGCATGTCCAGAATGGCCTGCGCCTGCTTGTCGGAAAAGCCGAAGGCGTCCATCAGTTCCTGACGGGCAGAGGGGGTATCCTTGCTGGACTTGATGATGTGCACGATCTCGTCGATATGATCCAGCGCCTTGATCAGCCCTTCCAGAATGTGGGCGCGCGCCAGCGATTTATCCAGATCGTAGCGGGTACGGCGGGTCACCACGTCCTTCTGATGCTGAACGTAATAGTAAATCATGTCCTTCAGCGTCAGAAGTCTGGGCTGACCGTCCACCAGTGCGATCATAATGGCGCCGAAGGTATCCTGCATCTGCGTATGCTTGTAGAGGTAATTGAGCACCACCTGCGCCTGCACGTCGCGTTTGAGCTCGATGACGATGCGCATACCGCTGCGGTCGCTCTCGTCGCGGATGTCGCTGATGCCCTCCAGCCGCTTTTCATGCACCAGCTCGGCAATTTTTTCCACCAGCCGCGCCTTGTTGACCATGTATGGGATTTCGGTCACGATGATACGGTCGCGGCCGTTGCCCATGGTCTCCACTTCGCTCCTGGCGCGCAGCACAATGCGACCCCGGCCGGTGTAGTACGCTTCCCGAATGCCGCTGCGCCCCAGAATGACGCCGCCGGTGGGAAAATCCGGTCCCTTGATAAACTGCATCAGGTCGTCCAGCGAACAGTCCGGGTGGTCGATCAGATACACGGTTCCGTCGATCACCTCGCCCAGATTGTGGGGCGGAATGTTGGTGGCCATGCCCACGGCGATACCGTTGGAGCCGTTGACCAGCAGGTTGGGGAACCGGCTGGGCAGCACCTTGGGCTGCATCAGCGTTTCGTCAAAGTTGGGCATGAAGTCCACGGTATCCTTGTCGATATCCGCCAGCAGGTGGGTGCAGATTTTGCTCATGCGGGCTTCCGTGTAACGCATGGCGGCCGCGCCGTCTCCGTCCACCGAGCCGAAGTTGCCCTGACCCTCCACCAGCGTGTAGCGAATGGAAAAATCCTGCGCCAGACGCACCATGGCGTCATACACGCTGCTGTCGCCGTGGGGATGGAATTTACCCAGCACATCGCCCACGATACGCGCCGATTTGCGGAAGGGCTTATCCGGCGTCATGCCCAGCTCGTTCATATCGTACAAAATGCGGCGGTGCACAGGCTTAAGGCCGTCCCGCACGTCCGGCAGCGCGCGGTTAATGATGACCGCCATGGCGTACGCCATGAAGGAGGATTTCATTTCCGTTTCAAGGTCTGCCGGAAGCAGGCGATCCTGAATATCACTCATTTTTCTTCATCCCTTCGGATTTCTTCCCTTCCGAGCGTCCGCCGGAAGGGCGGCCTGAGACCTGTTTACAGATCCAGATCCATTTCGGTGACGGTCTTGGCGTTCTGCTCGATAAACTCCCGCCGCGGCTCCACCTTGTCTCCCATCAGCAGCGTAAAGATCTCATCCGCAGCGATCGCGTCCGCCAGTTCAAACCGTTTCATGGTGCGGGTCTCCGGGTTCATGGTGGTCGCCCACAGCTGCTCGCTGCTCATTTCGCCCAGACCCTTGTAGCGCTGGATCTCCGGCTTGTTTTCACGGCCGATCCTGTCCAACAGCGCCTGTAGTTCCACATCGTCATAAACGTAGTATTCCTGCTTGCCCCTGGTCACCTTGTACAGCGGCGGCATGGCGGAATACACATAGCCCTGCTTGATCAATTCCGGCATGTAGCGGTAGAAGAAGGTGAGCATCAATATGCGGATATGAGCGCCGTCCACATCCGCATCCGTCATGCAGACGATCCGGTGGTAGCGCAGCTTTTCCAGATTGAATTCCTGCCCTACGCCGCAGCCGAAGGCGGTAATCATGTTTTTGATCTCCGCATTGAGCAGAATTTTGTCCAGACGGGTCTTTTCCACGTTGAGGATCTTGCCCCGCAGCGGCAAAATGGCCTGATAATGCCGGTCGCGTCCCATTTTGGCGCTGCCGCCGGCGCTGTCGCCCTCGACGATGAAGATTTCGCACTTGGCGGGATCCCGTTCAGAGCAGTCCGCCAGCTTTCCGGGCAGTGCGGCGCTTTCCAGCACCGTTTTGCGGCGGGTCAGGTCGCGCGCCTTGCGCGCCGCTTCCCGCGCCCGTGCCGCGCCCAGACAGCGATCCAGTATGGCGCGCGCCACCTGGGGGTTTTCCTCCAGAAACTGCTCCAGCTTGTCGCTGACCAGCCCGTCCACAATGCCGCGCACTTCGCTGTTGCCCAGCTTGGACTTGGTCTGCCCTTCAAACTGGGGCTCGTGCATTTTCACGGATATGACGGCGGCCAGACTTTCCCGCGTATCCTCGCCCTTGAGGTTGGCGTCCGCGTCCTTGAGGATCTTGTACTTGCGGCCGTAGTCGTTTACTGCCCGGGTCAGCGCGGAGTTGAAGCCCATCAGATGGGTGCCGCCCTCGGGCGTCAGGATGTTGTTGGCAAAGGAATAGATATTTTCGGCGTAGGAATCGTTGTACTGGAGCGCCACCTCCACCATCACGCCGTTTTTCTCGCCTTCGATGTAGATCGGCTCGGGGAACAGGGTCTCCTTGTTCTGGTTGAGATATTTGACAAACTCCCGCAGACCGCCCTCATAGTGGAAGACCCGTTCCTTTACTTCGCCGCCCCGCTCATCCCGCAGCACGATGCGGATGCCCTTGTTCAGGAAGGCCATTTCCCGCAGACGCGCCTTGAGCGTATCAAAGCTGAAAGAAATGCCCGCGTCAAACACACCGTCCGGGTTTTCCTCGCTGCGGATGTCCGGCCAGAAGCGGACGGTCGTTCCCGTTTCGTCGGTCGCGCCGATGACCCGCAGGTCATAGAGCACCTTGCCCCGCTTATACTCCTGTTCGTATACCTTGCCGTCCTGCCGCACCTCCACCCGCAGGTGGCTGGACAGCGCGTTGACCACGCTGGCGCCCACGCCGTGCAGACCGCCGGACACCTTGTATCCTTCGCCGCCGAACTTGCCGCCCGCGTGCAGCACCGTCAGGCATACCTCCACCGCAGGCCGGTGCATTTTGGGATGGATGCCCACAGGGAAGCCGCGGCCGTTATCCCGCACGGAAACGGAACCGTCGTCATGCAGGGTGACCAGCACCTCCGTGCAGTAGCCTGCAAGCGCCTCGTCCACGGCGTTATCCACGATTTCATACACACAGTGATGCAGACCGCGCACGTCGGTGGAACCGATATACATGCCCGGACGCTTGCGGACGGCCTCCAGACCCTCCAGCACCTGTATCTGGTTTTCGTCATAATGGGCGGCGACATGCGCCTTGTCCATGTTGTCTGTTTCCGACATAAAAACCTCCCGATAGACAGTTGAAGCCCGAATAAAAACATGCTTCACCTTATTTTATATTATAGCATACTTTTGCACATTTGGAAAGCTTTTCTTCAATATAAATGGCTGAAAGCGTTTTCTTTTACCGCGAGGCATGAAGGCACGAAGCGGCTCATACACTGCAGAAGAAAAAGCGGGAAAAACCGACTGCAAAGGAGCGATGGCAAAATGAAAGTGAAGGACGCGCTGAAAAAGATACGCATCCGCCGGGAAGACGTGGAACGGTCGCTGATCCTGTGTGCTGCCGCCATGGTGGTTGCCCTGGCGCTGCAGCAGAACCTGACCGGGCGGGAGAAGGCGGCGTCGGACGACGGCGCCCAGCTGCCCGTCACCGCCGTCACCGCCGCACCGACGGACACCCGTCCCACCGTGGTGTACTATCAGAGCGGCGAAGGGTATCTGGTGCCCGTCACCTGCCGCGTGGAAAATCAGGACGGTATCGCCAAGGCCACCCTGAAAAAGCTGGTATCCTCCGGGCAGAATGATCTGGCCGCCGCCCGCCTGGGGCTTTTGACCACCATTCCGGAAGGCACCCAGATCGATCTGGACATCTCGGGCGGCCGGGCGCGGGTGGATCTGAGCAAAGAAGCCCTTGCCTGCCGGGACGCGGAGGCCGAAAACGCCATGATCCAGTCCATCGTGGAGACCCTGTGCCAATGGGACACGGTGGAAACGGTCGACTTCCTTTTTGACGGTCAGAAGCGCAGCAAGCTGACCTACGGTTCGGACGTCAGCGGTGCCTTCAGCGGCGGGCATGTCAACTTCGAAAGCGCGGAAACGGTGGCGACCGCCGGCGCGGGCACGGTGGAACTGTATTTTCCCTCCGCTTCGGGCCGCATGCTGGTGCCCGTTACCCGCACGGTCTACTCCGCCTCCGATGTGACCACCGCCATGCTGGAATTGTGCAAGGGACCCCGTCCCGACAGCGGACTGAACGCACCCCTGCCTCCTGATTGCGGGCTGAAGGGCGTCACCATGAAAAACGGCGTAGTGACCGTCAATTTCTCCAAGGAGTTTGCCCAGGCGCTCACCGGCGAGGCCGGCGACACGGCTCTGAAGGCCGTGTACTTCACCGCCATGCAGTTTCCCGGCGTCAAGGACGTCCGGCTGCAGATCGACGGTCAGGACTACACCCCCGCGGGCGACGCGGTGTCCACCTCCCTCAACCTGGACAGCGACATCGTCAGCTACTTCCCCGGCGTGGTCGAAACGGACTGAACGCGCACGTCAAAAAAAAAGACGGCTCCGCTCAAAAAGCGGGGCCGTCTCGTTTTTTCAGTTGCTCAAGCCTGTTTGGGCAATCATTCCACAAAGGTGAAGGAAGCAGCCACATCATCAGCAATCTGACCAAGCTGTTCGAGCTGTTCACCCTCCACACTGGTATTGATGGTGACGGTCATCACGTACATCACGGTGCCCCGGAAGGCGTACAGCACGACCACGCGCAGAGGCGCCACGGTCTCCACATCGATCACCTGACGGGCAAACGCATTTTCACCGGCCGTGTAAACGCTGCCCTCGTCCTGCACGGTGCAGTTTTCAAACTGCGCCTGATACTGCTGCAGCATGGCGGCGCCCAGCGCGCTGAGGAAGGTGTCGTTATCCAGTTCCATCCCCACGTCCTGATAGACCACGTTCACGTTCATCATACCGTCGGCGGTCAGCAGCATGGCCATATCCATCTGCTCGATGGAGGGGATCTGCTGTTCAATGGTCGCCGCGTCAATGCCCACGTCGCCCATATCGCCATTGGCAATGGATTTCATCAGTTCACTGACGTTGTCCCGATCCAGCAGGATCATTTCTTCCGGATAGGTCAGGGTGTACTTGCCGCCCTCGTTCGCATAGGTCAGGTTTTCCGCCAGAGCCGCGCTCGCCAGCAGCATCAGGCACATCACCGCCGCCAGCACTTTTTTCGCCAGGTTTTTCATGTTTTTGTCCTCCGTTTTTTATTTACAGGCCAATGACCTGTTTTTTCCGTGAAGATTTTTTGACCGGCTGCTTGCCCAGTGCAGCGCCGGAAGCCAGATAAGGGCACAGGTCGCTCAGTCCGCAATGCGCGCAGTCAGGCTTCTGAGCATGGCATACCCGCCTGCCGTGATAAATCAGGTAGTGGTGCACGTCGCCCCACTGCGCCATGGGCACGTTTTCCATCAGCTGCCGTTCGGTCTTCTCCACCGTATCGGCCTGCGCCAGCCCCAGCCGGTTGGACACCCGAAACACATGGGTATCCACCGCAATGGCGGGCACATGGAACGCGTTGGACAGCACCACGTTGGCCGTCTTGCGTCCCACCCCGGGCAGCTGGGTCAACTCCTCCAGCGTATGGGGCACCTCTCCGCCGAACCGTTCCACGATCATGCGGCAGGCGTTGACGATGTTTTCCGCCTTGCTGTGAAACCCGCAACTGCGCACGTAGGGAAACAGGGTCTCAGGCGTGGTGGCCGCCATGGCGGCAGGGGTCGGAAAATCCCGAAACACCGCGGGGGTCACCATGTTCACCCGCTTGTCCGTGCACTGCGCCGCCAGCATGGTAGCCACCAGTGTTTCATAGGGGTTGGAAAAATCCAGCTCCGGCCCCGCGCCCGGATACATTTCCGCCAGCCGTGCGAGGATTATTTTCTGTTCGTCCATCAGCCGGCCACCCTTTCCAGTGTTTTACGGTAGCGCACCGTCAGATACAGCACGCCCACATACACCGGGTATGCGACCGCGTTGACGGTCAGCCGGGTCGTCATATACTGAACGCTCCTGCCGTATCCCATCATGTATGCCCAGAGGGTATTGAGCCCCGCATAGCACACGAGGGACACCAGCAGCTGACACAAAAGCAGCCTGCCCCACGAAAAACCCGCCTTATGCAGAAACAGACCGTAAAACAGCCCGGTCAGAAGCGCCGTAAGGGTGTAACCGAAGAAAAAATCGCCCCCGGAAAAAATAAGCGCCCCCACAATATCCCCCACCACCGCCACAGCCATGGTCGGCAGCGGGCCAAAGAGCATCCCGCACACGGCAATGGGCAAAAAGCCAAAGGAAAGCTCCAGCACCTTGGGAATAACCGGAAACTTCATCACCTCAGCCATAACCACATTCAGCGCCGTCAACATGGCCAGCACCGTCAGCTTTCGGGTAGAAAATCTCGTATGCATCCCCTCCCATGATGCTATTCTACCAATTTCGCCGCTAAAAAGCAAGTGCGGAAGCGGAAAAAGTCGTTGCGCCAAACCCTCCGCCATGCTATAATGAAGCCGTGCCTGTGAAAAGGCAGACCTTCAACGCACGAAAGGGGTTCCGGCTCATGAAAAAGCTGTTTGAGGAATTTAAGAAATTCGCCTTTAAGGGCAACGTGCTGGATATGGCTGTCGGCGTGATGATCGCCTCCGCCTTCGGAAAAATCGTCACCTCGCTGGTCAACGACCTGTTCATGCCCGTTTTGTCCCTGCTGACCGGCGGGCAGACCATTTCCGCCCTGTTCCTGCCGCTGGCAGACACGCAGGGCGTCACCTATGCCACCGCGCAGGCCGCCAACGAGGCGGGCATCGCCACCTTCAACTACGGCGCTTTCCTGCAGACGGTCATCGACTTTCTGCTGATCGCCGTATGCGTGTTCGCCTTTGTGAAGGTCGTCTCTGCCGTGATGCCCAAGCATGAGGAAGCCCCCGCGCCTGCGCCCCGGCTGTGCCCCTTCTGCCGTCAGGAGGTGGCCGAAGACGCCACCCGCTGCCCCCACTGCACCAGCCAGCTGCCGGAGAAAGAAGAAAAAGCATAACCATTTTGCTGCCGGCGCGGCCGTCCGCGTACGCCGCGCATGAACCCGCCCTTTCAACGGGCGGTTTTTCTATCGAAGGGATGCAACCATGAAAACATCGGATTTTTATTACGATCTGCCCCAGCGGCTCATCGCCCAGACCCCTGCGCAGCCCCGGGACGCCGCACGGATGATGGTCATCGACCGTAAAACCGGCCTGCGCAGCGACCATATTTTCAGAGAATTTCCCGACTACCTGACGGACAGGGACGTGCTGGTCGTCAACCAGACCCGGGTCATTCCGGCGCGCCTGCTGGGCGTAAAGGAAGAAACGGGGGTACCGGTGGAAATTCTGCTGCTGCGGCGGCTGGACAGGGACACCTGGGATACGCTGGTGCGTCCCGGCCGGCGGCTGCACAAGGGAACCACCGTGTCCTTCGGCGACGGACGGCTGCGGGCAGAGATTGGCGACACCACCGCAGCAGGCGGCCGCATCGTCCGTTTCCTCTACGATGGGGTGTTTGAAACGCTGCTGGACGCGCTGGGCGAAATGCCCCTGCCCCCCTATATTCACGAAAAATTGGCCGATCCGGAGCAGTATCAGACCGTGTATGCCCGGCAGGAAGGAAGCGCCGCCGCCCCCACGGCCGGGCTGCATTTCACCGAAGAAGTGCTCGACCGTCTCCGCGAAAAGGGTGTGGACATTGTGCCTGTTCTGCTCCACGTGGGGCTGGGCACCTTCCGTCCCGTCAAGGAAGAAAATGTGGCCGATCATGTGATGCATCAGGAATACTACGAGGTCACGCAGGACGCAGCCGACCGTATCAACGCGGCCCGCGCCCGGGGCGGCCGCATCGTCTGCGCCGGCACCACGTCCGTGCGGACGTTGGAAACGGTGGCGGACGAGGCGGGCATCGTTCATCCCGGTTCGGGCATGACGGACATTTTCATCACGCCCGGCGTGCGTTTCAAGGCCACCGATGTGATGATGACCAATTTTCACCTGCCGGAAAGCACCCTGCTGATGATGATTTCCGCCTTCATGGGGCGCGAGGAAGCGCTGGCCGCCTACCGGGAAGCGGTGGAAAAGGAATACCGCTTCTTCTCCTTTGGCGACTGCATGCTCATTTTGTAAGGAGGGCTCTTGTATGGATTACCGGGAGGAACTCTGCGCCGCCGCAGAGGATCTGGATGACCTGATGGAAAATCTGGACAGCCTGATGGAGGATCTGCGGGACGATCTGGACAGTGGAAACGAAGCCGTCCGCCCCCTGCTGACCCGCCTGACCGACGCCTACGACCATCTGGCCGAGGCCGCCGTGCTGATGGAGGACAGACCGTGAAGCCGCTGCATCTGACCGTGCTGGGCGGCGCCAATCTGGACATTCTGGGGCAGTCCGACCGGCCGCTTGTTCTGCGCGATTCCAACTGCGGCCGTGTCACCGTCCGCCCCGGCGGCGTGGGGCACAACATTGCCGCCCGGCTGGCCGGACGCGGGCATCAGGTCGCCCTGCTGACGGCGCTGGGCGCAGGCAGCATCGCCGATATCATGGAAACACTGTGCCGCAGGGAAGGGGTGGATCTGTCCCACGCCCTTCACTTTGACTGCCCCGCCTCCACCTACCTGTGCCTGCACGACGCGGACGGGGACATGCACTGCGCCATCAACTGTATGGAACCCATGGAGCATCTGACGCCGGAAGCCCTCTCCCCCCTCCTGCCGCTGGCGCAGGAGGCGGATTTCTGCGTGGCAGACACCAACCCCCGGGCGGATACGCTGGCCTTTTTCCTTGAAAACGTGACCGTGCCCGCGCTGGTGGATCCGGTCAGCACCTTCAAGGCGCAGCGTCTCATGCCGCTTTTGCAGCATGTGTACGCCGTCAAGCCCAACCTGATGGAAGCCCAGTCCATGACCGATGAAAAACGGCCGGAGGACGCCGCCCGTGCGCTGCTTGAAAAAGGCGTGCAGAAGGTGTTCATCTCCCTGGGCAAGGACGGCGTTTATTACGCCGACGCTTCCGCCTGCGGTTATATGCCCGCCCTGCCCCTGCCCGCCGGCGCGCCCCTGACCGGCGCGGGCGATGCGCTGTGCGCCGGGCTGGTGGAGGGGCTCAGTCAGCGCCTGCCCATGGCCGCGTGCGCGGAACTGGGGGTGCGCTGCGCCCATGACGCGCTGTGCGCCAATCTCCAAAGTATCTGAAAAGGAGCGACGCCCATGCTGTACGACGCCGTTATTTTTGATCTGGACGGTACCCTGACCGACTCCAGCGAGGGTATTTTCGCCAGCACTCGCTACGCCCTGAACCGTCTGTCCCTGCCCGTACCGGACGATGCGACCCTGCGCCGCTTCATCGGCCCGCCGCTGGCGGACAGCTTCATGCGCTACTGCGGCATGACCGAGCCGGAGGCCGTGCACGCCTGCGCCCTGTACCGGGAACGCTATGTTCCCATCGGCTGGAAGGAAAACAGGGTGTACCCTGTCATCCGTGAAATGCTGCGGGCGCTGAAAAGCGCGGGCGTTTATCTGGCCGTCGCCACCGGCAAGCCGCAGGATTCGGCGGAAACGGTGCTGCGCTATTTCGGCCTTCTCCCTTATTTTGACAAAGTGTGCGGGCCGGACAACACCACCGTGCATGTGGATAAGGGCGACCTGATCGCTCAGGCGCTCCCCCCCGCCTTCAACCGGGCGCTGATGGTGGGCGACTCTCCCGGCGACGTAATGGGCGCCCACGCCCGCGGCATCGACAGCGCCGCAGCGCTGTGGGGCTTTGGCGACCCGGATGAAATGGCGGCGGCCGCCCCCACCTGTTCTCTGCATACACCCCGGGAACTGTACCATTTTCTGCTGCACCGGGAGCCGCCCCGGGGGCTGTTCATCACCCTGGAAGGGGTGGACGGCTGCGGCAAGACTACCCAGCAGAAAAAGCTGGCGGAAAAGCTGACCCAGTTCGGCTTTCCCGTCTATCTGTCCCGGGAACCGGGGGGATGCCCCATTGCCGAGGACATCCGCAAGATCGTGCTGGCGCAGGAGGACGGCGGCATGTGCGCCGAAACGGAGGCGCTGCTGTTTGCCGCTTCCCGGGCGCAGCATGTACGGGAGATCATTCTGCCCAAAATGCAGCAGGGCGTCACGGTGGTCTGCGACCGATTCATCGACAGTTCAGTGGTCTATCAGGCCACAGGACGGGGACTGGACAAGGCGTGGGTTTTGTCCATCAACGCACCGGCGCTTGCCGTGGGCACCCCGGATATGACCGTATACCTGCGTCTGCCGCGGGCGGAAGCCCTGCGCCGGCGCGGCAACGCCTCCTCCCTCGACCGGATCGAGCAGGCGGGAGACGGCTTTTTTGCCCGCGCCGAGCGCGCCTATGAAACCCTTTGCGCCGAAAACCCCGACCGTTTTGTCCCTGTGGACGGGCACGGTACGCCGGACGAGGTGGCCGAACGGGTATGGCAGGCCGTATGGCGCAAAATGGATGAAAAGCATCTGGATTAACAAAAGGAGGGCGTGGGCATGACGCGGGTCGTGGTAGGCATGTCCGGCGGCGTGGACAGCTCCGTCGCAGCGCTGCTGCTCAAGCGGCAGGGATACGACGTGGTGGGCGTCTTCATGAAAAACTGGGAGGAAAAGGACGAGGAAGGGGTCTGCACCGCCGAGCGGGATTTCAGCGATGTGCGGGACGTATGCGACGTGATCGGCATTCCCTATTACTCCGTCAATTTCGCCAGAGAATACTGGGATCGTGTGTTTTCTCTCTTTTTATCTGAATACCGCAAGGGACGCACGCCCAACCCGGACGTGCTGTGCAACCGGGAGATCAAGTTCCGGGCTTTTCTGGACTTTGCCATGCAGCTGGGCGCGGAAAAAATGGCCACGGGGCACTTCGTACGCACAGACGAGGCGGGACACCTGCTTCGGGGCACGGACGAGCACAAGGATCAAAGTTATTTTCTCTACATGCTTCATCAGGCGCAGCTGCAGAAAGCGTTGTTTCCTGTGGGCGGCATGACCAAGGAGGAAGTGCGCCGCATCGCCCGGGACAACGGGCTCCCCGTCAGTGAAAAGAAGGACTCCACCGGTGTCTGCTTCATCGGTGAGCGGAATTTCAAAAAGTTCCTCTCCGAGTTTCTCCCCGCTCAGCCCGGCGACATGGTAACGCCGGAGGGGGAAAAGGTAGGCCGCCACGACGGGCTGATGTACTACACCCTGGGTCAGCGCCGGGGACTGGGCATCGGCGGCCGGGGCGACGGACGCAGCTTTTTCGTGGTGGACAAGGATCTGAAAAACAACCGTCTGATCGTCGCCCAGGGGGAGGATCATCCGCTGCTCTATTCCAGAGAAGCGCTGTGCACGGACGCCACCTTTGTAGACCAGCCCCTGCCTGAAAACACGCCCGTTCACCTGACCTGCAAGTTCCGCTACCGTCAGGGCGATCAGGGCGTGACGGTGACGCGGACGGGCGACCGGCTGCACATCGTGTTCGACGAAAGGCAGCGGGCGGTGACCCCCGGTCAGAGCGCGGTGCTTTATGACGGCGAGCTTTGTCTGGGCGGCGGCATCGTGGATCAGGTGATCCTCTGATCGCGTCTCCGCTGCAGCCCATTTTCCCCTTTCGGCCTGACCGCACCTGCCGGGCGCAGGCATGTATCCGTTTCCTTTGACCTGTTTTCTCCACGTTTCCCGTTTCTGTCCGCAAAAAAACATCCGCACACAGCGGATGTTTTTTTGCTTCTGTGCTTTCAAGCGCGGCAGCACACGGCCATTTTTCAGTCCGCGCCGTGTGACGGTGCAGCGCTCCGACTGCCGTCCGTTTTTTCAGCCGGCACATTTCTCGGCACCCACCCGGAAAACACGGTGGTCTGCGCGTCGCTTTCCACCGTCAGGTCGCCGCCCACGCTCCGAAGGGTCTGACGCGCAATGTAGAGCCCCATTCCCCGCCCCTCCCCCTTCTGGGAAAAGCCCGGTTCAAAAATATGCTGGCGGATCTCCTCCGGTATTTCCGGCCCGTTGTTCATCACCCGAAAAGAGCAGCTGTGCAAATCTTCCCGCAGCTCCACGGTCATTTCCGGCCGGCTGGTCTCCCTGAGCGCGTCCCGGCCGTTATCCATCAGGTTGGAAAGCACGCGGCACATTTCCCACGCGGGCAGGGGCAGCTGATCCCATGCTGCCGTCGCGTCCACCGTCACCCGGATGCCGGCCTGCTCGCACTCGGACGTTTTGGCGCGCAGCAGGGCGTTGACCGGCGCACAGGCAGTCTTCATAGTGCGGCTCAGGGAACGGATGTCGCCGTAAACCTGCTCAAGGTAATGCTGCGCCTCCTGATACTCCTTCATCTCCATGAGGCTGTAGACCACCTGCAGATGGTTGAGAAAATCATGCCGCTGCACCCGCAGCGCCCGGTTCAGGTCGGACATCTGGGACACCGTTTCGTCCAGTCCGGACATTTTCACCGTCATGCAGCGGGCATTGACCGCCTCCCGGATGTCCATCACTGCACCCCAGGACACCACCAGCGCCAGCCCCGCAATGAGCAGATCCTTGGACAGACTGATGTAGGACTGCTTCCCGTCCAGCATGATATACAGCGCCAGCGCAATGACCGCCGCCACCTGCATGGAATTGATGACGATGGCATAAGTCGCGGCCTTGCCCACGTTCAGATGATCCGGCAGTTTTTTGCCCCACTTCATTCGTTTACTCCATTTCCCGCCGCAGTGCTGAAAGAATACGCCGTTCCATCCGGGACACCTGCATTTGCGAAACGTTCATGCGGGCGGCCGTTTCACGCTGAGACAGCCCTTCGCTGAAGCGGCAGCTCAGCAGCAGCCGTTCCTCAGCGGACAGGCCTGCCATTGCGCGGCGCAGATCCTCCCGTCCCTCCATCTGCGCAAAAGCATCCTGCGGGTCGGCAATTTTGCTCTCCAGCCCCACGCCTTCCTCGTCCGTTGCATGCAGCGAGGCGACATAGTCCGCCTCCATGGACTGAAGGGTCTCCAGCACCCGATCCTGCGACCAGTTCAGTTTTTCCGCCAGTTCGCCGACGGACGGCTCCCGCCGCATGGCGTTCGTCCATTCCCGGCGCGCCCTGCGCAAAAGCGCCGCCTGCTCCTTCACGCTCCTCGGCGTGTGAAGGAGGGAGCCCTTATCCCGGATATAGTTGCGCACCCTCCCCGTCACCGTGGGCGTGACAAAGGTGGTAAAGCGCAGACCGCGGCTCGGGTCAAAGGCCTTGAGCGCATCCACGCACGCCATGGCCGCCACCTGCCGCAGATCCTCCGTTTCCACGCCCCGCCCGGAAAAGCGATGGGCGATCAGGTCGCACAGGGGCAGACAGACGGTCAGCGCCGCTTCCAGCGACCGTTCATCTCCGGCACGCGCATAGGCACATGCCAGTTCGTGCATTTCTTCCCCGTTCATGTCATTTCACCGCGCGGGGCAGCACCATGCGCACCTGCACCACGTTGCCCCCTTCCTCCGTCAGCGCCACCTGACGCACAAGGGTCTCGATGATCATGCGCGCCACGTCCTTATCCGCCCGGGATTCCTCCTGACGGCTGCAGCAGGGCACGGCGGCAATGCTCAGATACACGCCGTCCTGCTTTTCCTCGCAGCTGAGGGTCAGTTTTTCAATGCAGTAGTCCTGATGCAAAAGCAGGTCGCAGCTTTCATCCACCGCCGTGCGCAGGTCGTCCAGCACGTCCACCGGCAGGTTGTAGATGGCGCCTACGCTGGCCGCCGCCATACGCATCGCCAGAATCCATTCCTTCTTGGCAGGAACCGTCATGGTCATGGTATTCATTTGCTCCGCTCCGTTTCCGCTTTGTCCGTTCGCTTGATTTTCACATTCTGCGCGCCCAGCTCCAGTATCAGCCGGCTGCGCGCGGCATCCGCATCCCGCCGCCAGAGCGCCCGCGGCGCCAGCAGCGTCACATTTTCCTCCGGCAGGTTCAGGTACAGCGGCACGTCGCCCGCCTCCAGCCCTGCCAGCATCTGGGGCAGCCGCTCCATCTGCGGGCGATGCAGGCGCAGAAACAGCTTGACGGCCGCCCCCCGTGCCGCCGCCGCATCGGGAGAAGAGGTGGGCTTTTCCGCACCCGTTCCCCGGGATGCCATGCGTTTTTCACCCTCCGTCATGTTCTTCAGCGCCTCCCCGAGGGGCTCCACAGCGTCCACGATCAGCTTGGGCGCTTCTTCTTCCCGTATGGACAGACGCCCTGCGCACAGCACCGCGCTGTCTTCCGTCAGATCATGGCTGATTTTTTCGTACACGCGGGGGAAAATCAGCCCCTCGACCTGACCGGTCAGGTCTTCCAGCGTAAGAAAGCCCATCAGGTCGCCTTTTCTGGTCGCCTTGGCATGGGTCTCCACCAGAATACCGCCCATGGACACCCGCCGTCCGTCCTCAGATAGCCCGCCGTCCGGACGCTCCGCCAGTTCACTCAGGAACTGGGTGTTGACAGGCAGCTTTTCCAGAAGGCCGGCATATTCATCCAGCGGATGACCGGTGATGTACACCCCCGTCACTTCTTTTTCCATCGCCAGCACTTCCCGCAGCGGGTACTCCGGCCGGTTCGGATAAACATCCTGCGCGGGCATCCAGTCCGTGCCGCCGTCCAGATCGAACAGGGAAATCTGCCCCCGGACGTTGCTTTTGCGCAGACTGCTTTCCGCGTCCATGGCCTGCTCGTACACCTCCATGCACTGAGCACGGCTGCCGCCCAGCCCGTCAAAGCTGCCTGCCTTGATCAGGCTTTCCACGGTACGCTTGTTCACATCATCCCCGGCGACCCGGCGGCAGAAATCGAAGATGCTCTGATAATGACCCCCCGTCTCCCGTTCCCGCACCAGTGCGTCCACTGCGCCGCCGCCCACATTTTTCACGCCGCCCAGTCCAAAACGGATGCCCAGCCGACCGTCCGGCGCGGTATCCACGCCGAATTTTTTCCCGGACGCGTTGATATCCGGCCGCAGCAGCGGGATACCGTGCTTGCGGCAGTAATAAATGTAACCGGCGATTTTGTCCGCGTTGCCCGTGACCGAATTCAGAATGGCGGCCATAAATTCCGCCGGGTAGTACCGTTTCAGATAGGCGGTCTGCAAAGCCACCACCGCATAGCAGGCGGCGTGGGGTTTATTGAAGGCATAGGATGCAAAAGCGGTCATCTCGTCAAAGATCTGCTCGGCCGCCGCCCTGTCCACGCCGTTTTTCACCGCGCCGGGCACGTGCATTTCCTCGCTGCCGTTGATGAAAACGTCCCGCTCTCTGTCCATGACGTCTTTTTTCTTCTTGGCCATGGCGCGGCGCACCAGATCGCTGCGCCCCATGGAATAGCCCGCCAGATCCCGGACGATCTGCATCACCTGTTCCTGATACACCATGCAGCCGTAGGTCACATCCAGAATGGGCGCAAGCTGCGGGGTGGGATAGGTGATGGTTTCCGGGTGCTGCTTTCCCTTGATGTAGCGGGGAATGCTCTCCATGGGTCCCGGACGGTACAGGGAAATCGCCGCAATGATATCCTCAAAGTTGCGGGGGCGCATGCCGGTCAGAAACGCACGCATGCCCCCGCCTTCCAGCTGGAACACGCCGTCCGTATCGCCCTCGCAGATCATGTCGAACACCCCTTCATCATCCATGGGGATGTCCTCCGGCCGCATGTTCACCCCACGCTGGCGCATCATGTCCAGCGTATCCCGGATAACCGTCAGGGTACGCAGCCCCAGAAAATCCATTTTCAGCAATCCCAGATCGCCGATAATGCCCATGGGGTACTGGGTGGTCACCACATCGTCGTTTTTCTGCAGGGGTACAAAATGGGTGACCGGCTCGCCGGTGATCAGCACCCCCGCCGCGTGGGTGCTGGCATGGCGGGGCATGCCCTCCAGCAGCAGGGACAGGTCGATCATTCTGCGCACCCGTTCGTCCGTTTCATACAGGGTATGCAGTTCCGGGCTGATCTCCAGCGCCTTTTCCAGCGTGATGGGATGGCTGGGATTCACGGGCACCAGTTTGGACACCTTGTCCACATCGCCGTAGCTGTAGCCCAGCACCCGTCCCACATCCCGGATAACAGCCCGGGCGGCCATGGTACCGAAGGTGATGATCTGGCACACCCGATCCGACCCGTACTTGCGGGTCACATAGTCGATGACCTCCTGCCGCCGCTCATAGCAGAAGTCCATGTCGATATCCGGCATGCTCACCCGCTCGGGGTTGAGGAACCGCTCGAATACCAGGTTGTATTTCAGGGGATCGAGCATGGTAATATTCAGGCAGTAGGCCACGATGCTGGCCGCGCCGCTGCCCCGCCCCGGCCCCACCATGATGCCCTGATCCTTGGCATACTTGACAAAATCCCATACGATGAGGAAGTAATCGTCGAACCCCATTTCGTGGATGACCCGCAGTTCATATTCCAGCCGTTCCCGGGCAGCCTCATCCTCCGCCGCGTAACGGGTGGAAAAGCCCTCCTCGCACAGCCCCCGCAGCATATCCTGCGCGTCACGGAAACGGGGCTCCACGTCAAATTTCGGCAGATGCCGGGTCTCAAAATCAAAGTCCACCTGACAGCGCCGGGCAATTTCCTCGCTGCGTTCGACCGCCTCGGGCAAGTCGGGAAACAGCGCACGCATTTCCGTTTCGCTCTTTACGTACAGTTCCCGGGTGTCCATGCGCATGCGGCGGTCGTCGTCCAGCGTTTTGCCCGTCTGAATGCACATCAGCACTTCCTGTGCCTCGGCGTCCTTGCGCTGCTCATAGTGGCAGTCGTTGGTCGCCACCAGCGGCACACCCGTGCGGCGGCTCATTTCCACCAGCCGGGGCAGCACGGTCTTTTCCTCGGCAATGCCGTGATCCATGATTTCGATATAGAAATGATCCGGTCCGAACAGCGCCGACATGTCCCGCACGTACCTCTCCGCCTCGTCCCAACGCCCGTCCAGCAGCAGTTTGGGCAGGTCGCCGGAAAGGCAGGCCGTCAGGCAGATCAGCCCCTCGTGATGCGCCCGGAGCAGCTGATAATCAATACGGGGTTTATAATAATAGCCCCGGGTAAAAGCCTGACTGTCCAGATACATCAGGTTGCGGTACCCCGTCTCGTTTTCGCACAGCAGGATCAGGTGGCTGTACTCTCTGGACAGCACCCGCTTATCGTCCATATCCGGGCAGACGTACATCTCGCACCCGATCACCGGGTGCACCCCTTCCTTTTTGCAGGCACGGTAAAAATCCACCGCGCCGTAAAGCACCCCATGGTCGGTTACCGCGCATGCATCCATGCCCAGCGCCTTAATGCGCGCAGGCAGGGTACGGATGCGGCACGCGCCGTCCAGCAGCGAATACTCCGTATGCAGATGCAAATGTGCAAAGGCCATGTTCGTCCTCCCCCGCCGCTTTTCCCCGGCGTACAGCTTCCCTTGTACATTATAGCTTTTTTTACCCGTCTGCGCAATCTTTACAAAACGTAAACTTTTCAAACCTTCCCAATCATGATATACTATCATGAAAAGGAGCAGCGGCACTGTTTTTTCCTGCCGGAAGAAGAACCTTCCGTTCCTTTTGAAGCCGGGTTGCCTTATTTTGCGGTTTTCCGCTGTACGGAGGATATTTTTTATGAACAATTCGCCTGACCGCAGGCTTCGCCATCGCAAAATCGTGTCCCTCGTCTCCATCGCCATCCTGATCGTCCTGTTTACGTTGATCGGCATTTTTGTAGGCCGGCCGCTGGTCAAAACCTTCCGCGAGCCTCAGGTCTTCCGCACGTGGATCGCCGACAAGGGGGTTTGGGGCAAGCTGGCCATGGCGGGCATTATGATGCTGCAGATCGTGGTGGCGCTCCTTCCCGGCGAGCCCTTTGAGCTGGGCGCAGGCTATGCCTTTGGCGCTGTGGAGGGAACGGTGCTGTGCCTGCTGGGCAGTCTGACCGCCAGTGCGCTGGTCTTCGCCGTGGTGCGCAAATGGGGAACAAATGTGGTGGAGCTGTTTTTCGACACCCAGAAGATTCGCTCCTTCTCCTTTCTGCACAACGCCAAGCAGCTGGATCTGCTGGTTTTCATCCTGTTTCTCATCCCGGGCACGCCGAAGGATCTGCTGACCTACGTGATCGGCCTGACGCCCATGCGCATGAGCACTTTCCTGCTTTTATCCACGGTTGCCCGTATCCCGTCGGTGGTCTCCTCTACCGTCACCGGCAGCATGATGGGGCAGCAGCGGTACACCGTTGCTGCCATCGTATACGGCATCACAGGCGTTCTGACCCTGATCTGCATCATTCTCTATCGCCGGCAGATCATCCTGAACCGCAGGGCGGCCGCCAGTGAAAAAGCCGCCCCGTCCACAGAAGATGAACGAAAGGACGGCGCCCATGTTTAAACGCGACGATGCTGCCCGCGCCTTCGGCGTAACGCCGGTGGAAAACCTGTTCATTCAGGAATACCTGCCCGCCGCCAGAGGCGACTATGTAAAGGTCTACCTGTGGGGGCTGTATCAGACCCAGTCCCCCAGCGACGAATACGGCGTGCCGGAAATGGCCAAGGAACTGGAATTGACCGTGCCCGAGGTGGAAGCCGCGCTGCGGTACTGGGAACGCCGGGGGCTGGTCTGCCGCTATTCCGCCGAGCCGGAAGCCTATCATTTTTATTCGCCCCTCCAGCGTCTGCACACCGGCCAGTTGCGGGATGAAGCGGACAGCGCCTACGCTGACTTTGCTGAAAGCGTGTACGCCATGTTCGGGGACAAGCGGAAGGTACGCCCGGCCGAAATTGCCCGCGCATGGGAATGGGTGCAGGATATGGGGCTGCGTCCCGAGGCAGTGCTGCTGCTCCTGTCCCACTGCATGGACACCATGCGCAGCCAGTTTTCCTTCAAAAAAGCCGAATCGCTGGCCGCCGCCATGGCGGATCAGAAAGCCGTCACCGCGGAGGATGCCGAGGTTTTTCTCCGGCAGGAGCTGTCCATCCGTCAGGGCGCGCAGGGCGTGGTGCGGTATCTGGGCGGCATGGGACGGCTGCCCAGCGAGCCGGAGGTAGCGCTCTACCGCAAATGGCGGGTGGAATGGCAGTTTTCCGAAGCCGCCGTGCTTTCGGCCTGTCAGGAAACGGCCAAGGGGGTCAAGCCTTCCTTTGCTTATGTGGACAAGGTTTTGTCCGGACTGCGGGAACGCTCCGACGGCCGCAGCGGCGCGGCAGTGGAAAAGCAGCTGCTTTCCGACGCCGCGGAAAACGAGCAGGTAAAGGAGCTGATGCAGCGCCTCCAGCCGGACACATCCTTCGTCATTGCGCAGAATTTCTACCGTCAGTGGCGCAGAACCTTTTCCCACCCCGTCCTTCTGCTGGCTGCCGGCGAGTGTGCCGGGCTGCGCCGGGACAAAATGGAAAAAATGGATCAGCTGCTTGCCTCCTGGCAGGATAAAGGGCTGGTCGACGAGACCGCCGTCCGGGAATATCTGGATAAGATTCATCAGGTGAATGCCGGCCTGCGCGCCGTATACGCCGCCTGCGACTATGACGGCCGCCCGACCGCCCGGGATCGGGAACTGTACGAAACCTGGCAGCGTTGGGGCATGGGACAGGATGTGCTGCTGCTGGCCGCCCGGGAAACCCGGGGCGTGGAGCGGAACAAGCTGGCATACCTGAACGCAGTTCTGACCCGCTGGCACGATCAGGGGGTGACGACCGCCGCCGATGCGCAGGCGCAGCTGAGCGCCCGCCCCGAACGACCCGCCGGCAGGCAGGTATCGGCGCAGCAGTACACCCAGCGAGAGTACACCGAGGAAGAAATGTCCGCCGCCGCGCTGGACGTGTTGGAGGAGGCAAAGAAGCTCAATGGATAATCAGCTCTACCGTCAGGTCATGGATCTGTACCGTACCCGGCAGGAGACCAACTGGCGCATCGAACAGCAGCGGAAGGACGAAGTATTTGCCGCCCACCCCGACATCGCCGCACTGGCCGCGCACCGGCACGACCTGATTCTGAAAGGCGTCGCCAGCATTTTTCAGCAGGTGCCGCAGGGCGATCTGGAGACCCTGATGGCGGATTACAACCGGCAGATTCGCCAGAAGCTGTCAGATTACGGCTATCCGGAGGACTACCTCGCGCCCGTCTACACCTGCACCCTTTGCCGGGACACCGGTTTTGTGGGCGACACGGTTCGTCAGGAGTGCGCCTGCTTCCGGCGCGCCTATGCGCAGGCGCTCTCGGCGCAGAGCGGCGAAGAAAGCCGGGAGGACACCTTTGAGCGCTTTGACCTCACCCTCTTTCCGGATACCCCCCTGCCCGGGCAGACCGTCTCCCAACGGGCATGCATGCAGGTCATCCGCACGCGGTGCGAACGCTTTGCTGACACCTATCCGGCAGGAGAAGCCTGCAACCTGCTGCTGCATGGGGGCAGCGGGCTGGGCAAAACGTATCTGATGCACTGCATCGCCAACCGGGTCACCCGCCGCGGGCTGGAGGCGGTGTACGTCACCTCCTACGAGCTGCTCAATCAGCTGCGGAACGCCTACTTCCGGGGCAATGGTCAGGACGACGCCTTCTTCTCCGAATGTCAGCTGCTCCTGATCGACGATCTGGGCATGGAGCCCCTCTTTGAAAATGTAACCGTCGAGTTGTTTTATAACCTGCTCAACCAGCGGGTCAACCGCGCACTGGGCACGGTGGTCAGCACGAATCTGAACCGTGTGGAGCTGAAAAAACGGTATACGGAGCGCTTCACTTCCCGTCTGCTGGACACGCGCACCTGTCTGGATCTCCCCTTTTACGGGGAAGACGTGCGCACCCTGCGGCGGTCGTAATGCTTCAGGCCCGCTCGTTATCGCAGGTTGATAAAAACCGCTCAGCAAAAAAGCCGTCCATCTCGGACGGCTTTTTTTGAACGCAGTCTTTCATGCGCAGCACACGGCTGCATGCATCATAAGGCAGACAACACCTGCATCAGAATCTGTTCACAGCATATTCGTTTCCGGCCGTTCACGGGCGTGCCACACTGAAAACGCGGCATGTTTTCATGCCGCGGCGTGTCCGCGACGCGTTCCGCTCCCTGCGCATCAGAACACGCCCAGATGCTCCAGCAAAATTTTCAGACCCAGCAGAATCAGAATGATGCCGCCGGTCAGCTCGGCCTTTTTCTGATAGCGGTCGCCGAACAGGCTGCCGATCTTGATGCCCGCAGCGGACAAAAGAAAGGTGACCGTGCCAATGATCGCCATGCTGACGGTCAGGTTGGCGCCCACGAAGGCCAGCGATATGCCTACCGCCAGCGCATCGATGCTGGTCGCAATGGCCAGCAGCAGCATGGTTTTAAAGTCCATGGACGCATTGCCGTCGTCTTCTTCCTTCCCGAAGGCCTCCCGCACCATGTTGACGCCGATCAGCGCCAGCAGGCCGAAGGCCACCCAATGGTCGTACGCCTGAATGCTCTCGCTGAAGGCGCTGCCCAGCAAATAACCGATGAGGGGCATGAGCATCTGGAACCCGCCGAACCATGCGCCGGCGATGGCCATATGCTTCAGTTTGACGTTTTTCAGCGCCAGCCCTTTGCAGATGGAAACGGCAAAGGCGTCCATGGACAGGCCGACGGCCAGCAGCAGCAGCTCAATAAAACTCACGTTTCTCTCTCCTTACGCATTCCGCCCTCCGCTTTTCGGGGGGTTCATGAGATGTGGATAACAAAAAACAGCGAGACCATTCTGCACCCGTCTGGATGCACAAGTGAGTCTCGCTGTTTCAGATCAGGCCGGGCGCTGCGCGCCAGTATGTCGAACCAGATCACGGATACCCGTCAGCTACTCCCTCACGGGGAAGTTTATGCCGCAAGGGCATGGAAAAGACGGTTTACGCCAGAGTCTCGCCGTCGTTTTCCACGGATACTTCTTCCACGCCGCGGATGGCCCAGCGGGCAAACACCATTTCGGTGCGCTGGCTGCCGACGGACAGGGTGATGGTGTCGTCGCGGATGCTGGTGATGGTGCCATAGATGCCGCCAATGGTGGTCACACGGTCGCCGGGCTTCAGGGCATTGAGCATTTCCTTGACCTGCTTATCCTTTTTCCGCTGGGGACGGATCAGCATAAAGTAAAACACGGCGATCATCATCACGATCATCACGCCGTAGGAGATCAGCGTAGCAGTGGGGTTCGCAGCGGCCTCAGTGGAACCGGCAGCCGAAGCAGTTTCAGCCGCAGCGGCGGCGATACCGAACAGTTTCTCCATCATGATTACAGTCCTGCCTTTCAAAGCTTCAAACTTCAACGCTATTATTATACCGCGCTTTCAGGCATCTGTAAAGAGCTTTTCGCGTGAAAATCAAGGCAGAACTGCGTCATTTTTCTTTTCATACATGCAAACACGCCGCAGCCGGCACATCTGCCGGTACATGCAGGGCGGCAACTGGTACCCACCCAGGTCAGACACACCATTTCTGGTGCGCCCGGCTTACCTGTCGACTCGCCGGTTATGCTGATGGATTCCCTGATAAAAGCCAGCCGTATCCGCGCACCGCCGGAAAAGCCGCCGCAGCGCTTCACACCGCCTGCGCCCGCAGACGGTAACCGAAGCGATAAATGGTTTCGATGCAGGTAAAGCCCAGCTTGCGCCGCAGCCGCTGCACATGCACATCCACCGTTCGGGTTTCCCCCGGGCATGCGTACCCCCACGCATCCCGCAAAAGCTGCTCGCGGGAAACGGGGCAGTCCACGTGCTGCGCCAGCTCCTGCAGCAGAGAAAATTCCTGCTGGGTCAGTTCACAGAGTTCACCGTCAATATAAGCACGGCAGCTTTGTTCATCAATGGTCAGGGTCTGCATGTTTCCCTGCTCGGGCTTTAGAGCCAGCAATGTGCTCATGTTCCTCACCTCACCTATATAGACGAATGAGAAACGCTTTTTGTTCCGCTTTTTTTAAAAAAGATGTCACAAAGTATTTCGAAACTTTTTTTTTCTTTCTCTGACGCGTATATCTTCCCTGCTGACCGTGCATATTATGTTCGCAGAGGGTGTATAGAACCGGAAAGGGGATCGAGGTTATGACGGAAGTCAAGGGTCGCGCCGGGTGGCGTCAGGAGGAAATCGACAGCCTGTGGAGCGAAATTCATCGAGCGTCCGCGGAGGGAGAGCCCCTGCGCGGCGTATTTGAAAAAATGGGCGCCACGCTGGGCAGGAAACCCAACAGCGTCCGCAATTTCTATTATATGCAGCTTCGGGGGCAGGCGCCGGACGAGCTGCGGCGCGCCGCACCGTTTCAAACCTTTTCGCAGGACGAAATCCATCAGCTGCTCCGCAGCGTACTGACCGCCCGAGGACAGGGTCAGTCCGTCCGCGCCTGCGTCATGTCCCTGTCGGGCGGCAACCGTCAGAAAATGCTGCGCCTCCAGAACAAATACCGCTCCGTCCTTCGCAAGCGGCCGGATCTGATCTGCGAAGTTGCTCAGGAACTGACGGCTGAAGGGATCCCCTGCGCCGCACCCCTTCCCCGTACCGACCGTACCAGTTCGGCCGCCTCCCCTGCCGCCTGCGAAGATCATGACATGCAAACGCTCATGGAAGCCGCCCTGTCCCTGCTCAGGCGCGCACAGGATCCCAAAGGCGACCGCATGCGGGTGCAGCGGGATATGGCACTGATGCAGCTCGAGGAGATACAGCAGGCCGCCAAGGCCCTTGTGCTCTGCTGCAAGGAATGGTGCGTTGCCAACCCGGACGACGGGGCATCCAGCGAGATGGTCGCCTGTCTGTCTCGGGTGGAAAATCTGTGCGGCTAAGGTGTGGTCGCCTGTTTACGCATAAATCACGGTCGTGTATTTGCACGTAAATCGTGGCCGTTTGTTTGTGCGTAAAAAGAGAGCCTGCGCGTTTGCGCAGGCTCCTTTTTTACCAGTCAGGAATTACTTGGATTCGCCGGCGATGAATTCATCGTACTGGCGCTGCATTTCAGCCTGCAGGTCGCGCAGACCAGCCGCTTCCATTTCTTCCATGATCTTGGCGCAGGTCTCGGTGCCGGGCAGAGTGCCAGTCACCAGTTCCTTGTAGTACTTGTCAACGATAACGCTGATTTCAGTCGCGATAGCTTCGACGCTCTCGTCGTCAAAGGCAAAGCCCTTGTCGGGAGCAATCAGAGCCTTTTCGTAGGAGGCGTAAGCCTTTTCCCACTGATGGAGATCCTGGGTGACGCCAGGAGCGCCTTCCAGCGCGCTGATGACGTAGGAGCCCTGAGCGAAGCCCCAAGGAGAGTAGTTGCTCACGCCCAGTTCGGTACGCATGGCCACAGCGCCGTCTTCTTCATAGTTGAAGTGCACGCCGGGCACGCCGTAACGCAGGATGTCGCGGTATTCCTTATCGGTGTTGACCAGTTCCTGATACTTCAGGGCAGCGGCCAGACGATCGGGATCTTCTTCCAGCGCAGCGTTGAAGGCGTTGCCCACGCGGACGGTGGAGGCAGCCAGGAACACGTTGCCGATCTTGCACATGCCGGCTTTGTAGCCGTAGCTGTTGCTGAAGTCATAGCCGTCCCAGGCAGCTTCGACCTTCACGTGGTCATGCTTGCTGTCCACGGAGGTAACGGTGGCGGCGTCGGGATTGATGTAGCCAGCTTCGTACCATTCATGCACGGTGTTCAGACGATCGATGAACTGCTGATCTTCGTACAGGCTGTGCAGCTTGGCTTCGGGGTCGTTCACGTTGAAGCCCAGAGTGGAGCCGCAGCCCACGAACAGGGATGCCATGTCGAGGCCAGCGAAGCTGCCAGCCAGCATGATGGGATATTCGCCGGGCTTGTTCTCGGCATAGGCCTTCAGATAGGGAGTGATCTCCGCATAGGTAGACACCTGCTCCGGCCAGGTCATGCCGATGGAATCATAGAAGTCCTTGTTGTAGGTGAAGTAGCACTGATAACCGATGTCCTTCTTCACGGGGATCATGTAGATCTTGCCGCCGACAGCAGACAGATTCCACACATCTTCAGTCATGGTGGCGTACAGGTCGGGGGTCACGGTCTTCACGGCCTCGGTGATGTCGGCAAAGATGCCGTCACGGGCGTTGGTCACGTAATCGAAGAACCAGCTGCAGGTGAAGTACATATCGTAGGTTTCGCCGGACAGCACAGCGTTGGTCAGCTGCGTGCTGGTGAAATACTGAATGTCGCACTCCACGCCGATCTTTTCGCGGGAGATCTCGTTGAGCTTTTCAACGACCATCGCATTGTCCACGGGGGCATCGGCACCGGTGCCCTGCGCCCAGGTCAGCTTGACCACGTCTTCGGCGCTCGCGAAGGGAACCAGAGCCAGCACCAGCATCGCGGCCAGTACCAGAGACACGAGTTTCTTCATTTTCGAAACCCTCCTTTTTATTTATCATAACGCCCGTAGGACGTTACAACCAAACCGTTTGCTTCCGTCAGCCCTTCACAGCGCCAATGGTCAGACCGCTGATGAAGTACTTCTGGAAGAAGGGATAGGAGCAGGCGATGGGGATAACCAGCACCATGACGATGGCCATCCGGATGGTCTCGCTGGGCACGTGGGCGTTCAGACCCGGTCCCATGTACTGCTCGTTGCGGGAAAGGAACTCAATGTTGTTTTCAATGGAGATCAGCAGGTACTGCAGGGGGTAGAGATCCTGCCGGTTGGTAGACAGGTACAGCTGCGCCTGGAACCAGTCGTTCCAGAAGGCGAAGGTAAAGAACAGACCGATGGTGGCGATGGCAGGCAGAGAAATGGGGATGACCAGCTGAAGGAAAATGCGCAGCTGGCTGGCGCCGTCGATCTTGCCCGACTCAATGATGGCTTCGGGCACCGTGGTCTGGAAGAAGGTGCGCATGATGACGATGTAGAAGCTGGAGCAGCAGATGGGCAGGATCAGCGCCCAGTAAGTGTTCTTCAGCTTCAGGATCTGCGCGTTGATCATGTAGCTGGCCACCATACCGCCGGAAAACAGCATGGGGATGAAGATGAACCAGGTAAAGAAAACGCGGAACTTGTAATTGGGGCGGGAAAGGGAATAGCCCATGGTGGCGCACATGATCAGACCGATGACGGTACCCACCACGGTAATGCCGATGCTGTTGAGGAAGCTGCGGCCGATAATGCCGGCCTGCCGAGCCAGATATTCATACGCTTCCAGACTCCAGGACTGGGGGAAGAAGCTGAAACCGACCGCATAAATGGAGCTTTCGCTGGACAGCGAAATGATGAGCACGAACACGGCGGGCAGAAACGCCATGAGCGCCAGAATGATGAACAGGATGCTGATCAGCGCGTTGCTGACCGGCTTGACCCGGGTATACTTGAGCGTATCGGGATTTTTCTTACTCATGTTTCTCCTCCTTCCTTTCATCAGAACAGACCCGCGTCGGGATCGATCTTTTTCACAACCAGATTGGCAATCACGATGCAGATGAGACCGAACACGCTCTGCACCACGGAAGCCGCGGAGGAGTAGTTGATGTTGGGTTTGTCAATCAGCGCCTTGTACACATACACGTCGATGGTGGTGGTCACAGACGCCAGAGAACCGGAGTTGCGGGTCGCCTGATAGAACAGACCGAAATCGCTGCGGAAAATGCTGCCCATGTTCATGATGAACATGATGGAAATGATGGGCCGCAGAAGCGGCAGGGTGATGCTCTTGACCTGCTGCCACTTGGTAGCGCCGTCGATCAGCGCCGCCTCGTAGAGCTCATGGTCAATACCCGTAATGGACGCCAGATACACGACCATGGAATAGCCCAGCGTCTTCCACAGGTTCAGGAATACAATGAAGTAACGCCAGAAGCCCACGTTCATGTACCAGTTCTGCCGCTCGGAGATCAGCCCCATGGACAGCAGCACACGGTTGAGCAGTCCGCGATCCGTGGACAGGAAAGCGAAGACGAAATAGCTGACGACGACCCAGGAAAGGAAGTGGGGCAGGAACATCATGGTCTGGCACACCTTGGCCAGCTTTTTGGAATACATCTCGTTAATGAGGATAGCCAGCGTCACGGGAATGAGCACGCCCAGCACGATAAAGACGAAGTTGTAGGACAGCGTCAGACGCACCACGTTGCTCCAGGAAGAGGAGTTGAACAGGAACTTGAAGTTGTTCAGTCCGCACCACTTGCTGTTGACAAACAGGCTGTAAAGAAAGCTTTTGCCCGCCTTGACTTTATAATTCTTAAAGGCGATGAGCACGCCGAACATCGGCGCATAGCAAAAAATGAGGTACCAGATGGTGGTGGGGATATCCAGCAGCAGCAATTCCAGGCTGTCCCGCATGACGCCGGAGGGACCCTTGCGCTTGCCCGGCGCGGCCTGACCCTTGACGGACTTGTCCAAAACCATTCGCTCCTTCCCTTGGTGAAAAGAAATATTCTTTTTGGAAAAAATCATTCCATGACTGATTATACTCTTTTTGCTGCGTTTGTCAACTATTTTTGCTACTATTACAACTTGTCTTTTGTGAATTGTGTCAAAGCTTTGTTACAGTTCCATCAAAACTGTACAGAAAAGCCGAAATAAAATACAGACCGGCCTTTCAGCCGGTCTGCACGAAAATATGCTTAATTGACGTTTTTTGCTTATTCCGCCGCTTCCGCGTCTTCCACGGTGAAGGTGGGCACGAAGCCGCGCTCCACGATCAGGTCATACACCTTCTGGGTGTACACGGCCTTTTCCAGCGCCTTGACAAAGTCGCTGTCCGCATTTTCGGGGCGCACGGCGAACAGGTTCACATACGCGGCAGCCGCCTGGCTGTCCTTGGTCTCGGCGTACACACCGTCCCGGGTGGGAGACAGCTCCACCAGCGCGGCGTTGTTGCCGTTGATGACCGCCAGCGCCACATCCTGCCGCAGACCGGGGATCTGCTCGGCATTGGCTTCAATGATCTCCAGATTCTTCTCGTTTTCCACGATGTCTTCCTTGGTCACAACGCTCTCCAGCGTGGTGTCCTCAGGCAGCTTGATCAGGCCGGCGTCCTGCAGCAGGAGCAGCGCGCGGGTCATGTTGGTGGGGTCGTTGGGGATGGCCACCTTGTCGCCGTCGGTCACAGCTTCCAGGCTGTCCTTGGTGCCGGCATAGATCGCCATGGGTTCAAAATGGGTGGGCACCACGCCGACCAGCTTGTCGCCCTCGGCAGCGGTCTCATTGTACTGCGCCAGGTAGGGGATGTGCTGGAAGAAGTTGGCGATGGCGTCGCCGCCCGCCACCGCGGGGTTCTCGGTCACATAGTCGGTCACGACCAGCACGTTCACGTCGTAGCCGGCGGCCTTCAGGTCGTCCTTGATCAGATCCAGAATCTCCGCGTGGGGGCTGGGGGTCGCCACGATGGTGCAATCCTCGGCCAGAGCGGGAACCAGAGACAGGGTCAGCAGCAGCGCCAGCAGAACAGAAACAAGCTTTTTCATGGGGGAATCTCCTTTCTTTCTTTACCGTTTTCTATGATCAAGGCGCCGGGTAAGCCGGCTGCCCAAGATCGTGATGAGCTGCACCATGACGACCAGCACGATGCTGGCGACGTACATGATGTCATACTTGCGCAGGTTCAGGCCTTTGATGATGGCCAGAGAACCCAGACCGCCGCCGCCCGCCGTGGAGGCCATGGCGGTATAGGCCAGAATGGTGGTCACGCAGATGGCCGCGCCGTTGACCAGCGAGGGCAGCGCCTCGGGAAGCATTACCTTCCAGACGATCTGCCAGGTGGTGGAGCCCATGGACTGCGCCGCTTCGATGATGCCCCGATCCACCTCGATGAGGGAGTTTTCCACCATGCGCGCCACATAAGGGAACGCGCTGACCACCAGCGGGAAAATGACCGACCGGGTGCCGATGGCCGTGCCCATGACCGCCCGGGTCACGGGGAACAGCATGGCCAGCAGAATAATGAAGGGAATGGAGCGGAGCAGGTTGATAACCGTCCCCAGCACCGCGTTGAAGGTGGGCGCGGGCTTGATGCCGTCCTTGCGGGTCACCACCAGCAGAACGCCCAGCGGCAGCCCCAGCAGGTAGGCAATGAGCGACGCGGGCAGGGTCATCTGCAGCGTTTCCAGAAACGCCGTCCAAATCTGGCTGAACATGGCGCTCATTGGGGGTACACCTCCTTCACCGTCAGACCCTCCCGGGTCAGGTAATCCATCACCTTGTCCTTATCGGCGCTTGCCCGGGGCATTTCAATGAGCATCTGCCCGTACGGCTTGCCGTTGATGCGGCGGATATCCGCGCTGAGGATGTTCACATCCACGTCCGTCGCCCGCACCAGTCCGGCAATGAGGGGCTGGCTTTCCCGGCCGCCGTCAAACACGATGCGCAGGGCGTTCACATTGACCCCCTCGTCGTTTTCTTCCTCGCTGGGAAGAATGCCGAAGAGCCGCTTGCCCGCCGCGGAACGGGTGTGCACGAACACGTCGTCCACCGTACCCTCCTCCGCGATGCGGCCGCCGTCCAGAATGGCCACCCGGGTGCAGATCTGGCGGATGACCGCCATTTCGTGGGTGATGATGACCACCGTGATTCCCAGCCGCTTGTTGATATCCTGCAGAAGCGCCAGAATGGACTGGGTCGTCATGGGGTCAAGGGCACTGGTCGCCTCGTCGCACAAAAGCACCTCCGGGTTGCTGGCCAGCGCCCGGGCGATGGCCACCCGCTGCTTCTGCCCGCCGGACAGCTGCGCGGGATAGGCGTCTTCCTTGGCCTCCAGTCCCACGATGGAGAGCAGTTCCTTCACCCGGGCGTTGGCTTTGGCCTTGGGCACGCCGGCAATTTCGAGGGGATAACGCACGTTGCGCCCCACCGTTTTCTGCATCTGCAGGTTGAACTGCTGGAAAATCATGGCCACCTTGCGGCGCATGGCGTTCAGCTGGCGCTGATTCATGGTCAGCACGTCCGCGCCGTCCACCAGAATTTTTCCGTCGGTCGGCGTTTCCAGCCGGTTCACGCAGCGGATAAGGGTACTCTTTCCCGCGCCGCTCAGCCCGATGATGCCGTAGATTTCGCCCTTGGCGATGGTCAGGTCAATGCCGTCCAGCGCCACCAGTTCACCGCTGCCCGGCACATTGAACACCTTTTTCAGCCCTATGATCTCGATCTGCGGTTGATTTCGCTCCGCACCCTGTTCCATAATCCCGCTCCTTTGCATGAAGGGCTGCGCCCGTCGTTTTCCTCTTTTTTCAGCCGCCTGCCGCGCAAGGCTTTCATTGTGGAAATGCGGACGCTTTACACAACAAAAACCCGCCTCGCGCGAATGCGAAGCGGGCATGAACACAAGCGAATGTCACGCGGCGCAACACAAACAGCACGAGAGAGAGCTCGCGCACATGGACATTCGCATAGCAAACTGTTTCATTTCCGCGCGGCCTCCCTTCCGTAACTGATTGATGGGTGCATTATATATCACCTTTCGCCATCTGTCAACACCCAAATTGTCTTTTGGCTGTATTAGCCTCACGTCAGCCCGGTCAGGACGGGCGTACCCGACACACGGTTGCGGGTCGCGCCCAGCACCAGCCCCAGACCGATCATATTGGTCATGTAGTTGGAACCGCCGTAGCTGAGGAACGGCAGGGGGATGCCGGTGATGGGCATCAGCCCCATGCACATGCCCATGTTCTGCACCACATGGAACATCAGCATGCTCATCACGCCCACAATCAGGAGCCGGCTGAACCGATCCGTCACCGTGCGGGAAAGGTACATCATCCGCAGCAGGATGAACAGGTATGCCGCCAGCACCGCGCACACCCCCACAAAACCGAAGGCCTCCGCAATGGTGGACAGAATAAAGTCGGTCGAGTTTTCAGGCACGTTGCCCAGTTGGGTCGTCGTGCCCAGGGCAAAGGTGCCCAGCCCCGTCAATTGTCCCGAGCCGATGGCCACCTGACTTTGCAGCAGCTGATAACCGCCGCCCTGACTGTATTTCTGCGGGTCGGTAAAGGCCAGCAGACGGATGATACGGTAGTCCGTGGAACCCGTGATCAGCGCATAGGCCACAATGCCGCCGGCCGCCAGCATCACGCCCAGCACAATGCCCAGCACCAGCCGGATATCCACCCCGGCAAAATAAATCATGCACAGGAACATGACGCCGATTACAATGACCGACCCCGTTTCGCCCTGCAGAAGCACAATGCCCGCCGGCACGCCCACCACCAGACACACCCGCAGAAACTCCCTGAAGGTGCCCATGGGCTTTTTCGACTGGGAAAGAATGCGCGCCAGCACGATCAGCACGGATATTTTGGCAAATTCGCAGGGCTGTATGGCGCGGCCGAAGCCCGTCTGCAGCCAGGCGTTGATGCCGTTGACCAGCTTGGAGGTCAAAAGCGTGACAACCAGCAGCGCCAGCACGCCGTAGTAGATCAGCTTACCGACACGGTTGCGGTACAATTCCATGGGAATGGCCGCCACAACAGTCAGCACCACAGGGGACAGAAGCACAAAAATGGACTGCCACAGACTGGAACGGGAGTTGAGAATATAATTGAGCAGGGACAGATCCGTTCCCTTGTCCGGGTCGAAGGTGGCGCTGGAAATGCAATAAATGCCAAACAGAGACATGGCGTACACCACCACGATCAGCGGCCAGTCCAGCCGTCCGGCGCGGCGGCGCTTCACGCCGTAGGGCGAAGCACGCCTGTAGGAATGCAGAATCATCGCTGTTTCGTCACTTCCTTCCGCTTCGGGGTGCGTATTTGAACGCGCCCCCGGTACATTACATATCCGGCCGGCAGAAAAAACGCGTTACAGGGCCGGGTCGGTCATCCGGGACGGCAGTCTCTACGCCCATCAGCCGGGCGGCGATCCGGTCAAAGGCCGCACGCACCCGCCGGTCTCCGCAATGGTAGGCGGTCTGGTGCCGCAGCAGCCCTGTGTACACCCGCGGGCTGTCCGGCACGGCACCCAGCAGGGGCATATCCAACGTTTCGGCAAGGGTCTGGGGGGCGGCCATGACGCCCTGCCGCACCAGACGCCGATCCGTCCGGTTGCAGATCAGGTACGGGTGCAGTTTGCCCCTTTCGCTCAGCAGCTGCGCGACCCGTTCCGCATCCCGCAGGGCAATATCGTCCGGCGTCGCCACCAGAATAAACTCGCCCAGCGTTTCCAG
Source organism: uncultured Clostridia bacterium (assembly GCA_934662505.1). Lineage (GTDB taxonomy): Bacteria > Bacillota > Clostridia > Christensenellales > Aristaeellaceae > SVGT01. The sequence goes on from CAKUKE010000003.1 coordinate 139,976, forward strand.
ATTGATTTTCAGGCTGCGTCCCACGCCGGCAGGGCAGTCCACCAGTACGATGTCGTGGCTGCGCTTGAGCGCCTCCACCACCCGGCACACGTCCTTGGGGCGGATCTGAGAGGCGCGGGTCATCTGGGAGGCGGCCAGCAGCCGCACCCCCGGCGCTCCGGGCGCAGCGTAGAGCGCGTCCTCCAGCTCGCAGCGCCTGTCCATCACGTCGGCAAAGTCGTACACCACCCGATCCTGCAAATTCAGCATCAGGTCGGCGCAGCGCAGTCCCACGTCCGCATCCATTAGCGCCACCCGAGCGCCCCGGGCGCAGAGCGCCTGCGCCAGCGATACGGCAATGGTGCTTTTCCCCACGCCACCCTTACCGGATGCAATGAGAAAACATTCGCCCATATCCATCGTCCTCTCCGTTTTTTTACGGGGTCAACTGGTTGCCGCCGGGCAGCGCGATGCTTTCCTCCACCTTGTTCAGTTCGTCCAGATACCAGGTCAGGAAATCGCGTGCAGCCAGCGTGCTGTGAGAACCGGCGTAGCCGTTGGGAATAAAGGATACAATAGCGATCTTGGGATCGTCCTTGGGCGCCAGACAGACGAACCAGGCGTTGTTTTCCAGATCCAGCTTGATGCCGCCGATGGTCACCTGAGACGTCCCCGTCTTTCCCATGATCCATTCCTTGGCGGTGTACTTCCAGTTCCTGAAGTATTTGGAGGCAGTACCGCCGTCGTCAACCACGCCCTCCATTCCCTGTTTGATATACGGCAGATAGGGCTGAGCGTCGTCCAGATAGTTGAACAGGTTGGGGCTGCGCTTGGAGAGCACCTCGCCGTCGGGGGAAACGATGCTGTCGATGATGTTCACGTTCCACACGTTGCCGTCCGCCAGCGCGCCCACGTAGCGCACCGTCGCCACCGGCGTCAGGATGGTGATGGACTGACCGATGGCCACCTGCACTTCCTGGCTGCCGCCCCATTTGATGGTGTTGAGGTAGATCCACAGATCGCTCATCAGGGTTCTTTTCAGCACCATTTCCCGGGTCATATTCAGTTCGCTCATCAGAATAGGCCGGGCGTTTTCCACCCAGTTGTCCGACGCGGTGTTGAGCGCCATGTCCATCAGCTGCTTGACGGCGCGATCCAGACGGGCGGTGTCGTATTCAATGCCGTAGCTGGCGCCGAAATCGGACAAATGCTTCTTGATACGGTTCGCCACGATGATGGGGGTATCCGTCACCTGTTCCTTGAGGGACACGGTGGGGTCGTACAGGTTCTGCTGACTGCCCACGACCGAACGCAGCTCGCCCGGCAGGTCGATGCCCGTCTTGCTGGTCAGCCCCATTTTAGCGGAGTATTTGTACAGAAGCTGGTCGCTGGCGTGCTCTCCTTCCGTACCGTAGAGCAGGGAAGCCAGCGTATAGAAAAAGTAGTTGCAGGAGTTGGTCAGACCTTCCACAATGGTCTGGGAAGAATGATTGGTGTAGTATTTGGTCCAGCACGTCGGCGCGTCCTGTTCGCTGTTGGTGTACACCATGAATTTGCCGCCGTCGCTGATCTCCGATTTGGTGGTAAAGCCCGTCACGTCCGAATTGGTCAGGGCCGCAAGGCCCGTCACCATTTTGAAAATGGAACCGGGCGCTGCACGGGTCTGCGTGGCATAGTTCATCAGCAGGTTGCGCTCGTCCGTCACGATCTCAGCCGCAGCCTCGCCGCCTGCCACCATGGCGTTCAGGTCGTAGCTCGGATACTGGGCAGAGGCGATCAGGTTACCCGTATCCACGTCCATCACCAGCAGAACGCCCGTGGAGGCCAGCTGGATGGGATACTCGGTCCAGTCGCGGCTCTCGATCTTCTCCCGGTTGGTCTCCAGCCATTTGCCGTTCTGCATCTGGCTTTCCTGCTCGTTGCGGATATAATCCACATTCTCGGCAATCACCCGTTCAGCCACCTGCTGCGCGTTCACGTCGATGGTCAGCTTGACGGTGTTGCCGTCCTTGGGCTCCGTATAATCCAGCTCGCGGGTAATCTTACCGTCCTTATCCTTTTCCACCACCCGGCTGCCCTGCCGCTCGGTAATGCAGGCGGTCAGCCAGCTTTCCATGGTCTTTTCCACGCCGTCCAGACCGATCTTGTCATTGAGCGCGTAGCCCTGAGGCTGCAGCTCGTCATAGTACCGGGTCGCGTTCTGAATGGCGCCGGTGTAGCCGATGATGGTGGCGGCCAGAGAACCCCGGGGATAGACCCGCTTCTCCCCCACCTCAATGGCCATGCCCCGCAGGGACATGCTGCGCCCCTCGATTTCGCTGACGGCAGAGAAGGGCACGTCCTCAGCGATGGTCACGGGGACGGAGTTGAACAGGTTCATCTGCATTTCGTTGTAGATGGCCAGTACCTTCAGGGATGTTTCCTCATCCACCTGAAAAAGCGCCTTGATGCCCCGGGCTTCGTCGTCCATCAGCCGGTAACGCTGGCAGAGGCGGATGTACATCTGCTCCGGGTCGTCGTATTTTGAACTGGTCAGGCTGTGATTGGAGCGCCAGCGATCCAGCCGCTTCTGGGTCACTTCCTCGCTGACGCCGCCGCCAAAGTTCAGCTCCCACAGACCGTCGTTTTCATTGCGCTGCAGGGGCGTGGTCACGCAGATGTCCGCGCCGTATTTGTTCAGAATATCCAGCGTCTCCAGAATGGATTTTGTAAACTCCGCGTAGTCGGTCGGCTTGCTTTCGCTGCTGGTACGCTGAAAGGTGACGTTGTAAACCACCTCGCTCTTGGCGAGGATTACGCTGTTCGCATCGGTGATCATGCCGCGCAGACCCTTGACGGGGATGGTCTTCACGCTGCTGACCCCTGCCTTTTGCGCATAGGTCTCACCGTTTTTGATCTGCAGCCCGTACGCGCCGTAAATCAGGTAGCCGAAGCACAGCACCAGGATTACAAGAAAGACCAGGTACCGTCCGTTCTGGTTCGCATCCTTGCGTCTGGTTCTCCGTTCTTCGCCGTCTGTTTTCCTCACAGCATTTCACCTCCCTTGAACCGCGTCTCCGGGCGGCGATACATGCCCAGCGCAGCCCGGACAGGCGTCATCAGAAGCGCCGCCAGACCCACCGTGTACACCACGTTCAGCAGGGCGCGGCCGATGTGTCCGAAGGTCAGAGACACGCCGGACAGATAGACATAGGCCAGAAAAATCACATTCATGGACGCGGTCATGCACGCCGCGCACAGCACGATGCGCAGCGGCGCAGGCAGGTCGTCCTGCCGTTTTCCCCGTCCCATCACCGCCCGGCGTTCCCGCTGACGGTCGGTCATATCGGCAAACACCTGCGCCCATGCCACGGTCAAAACAGGAATGCAGATAACGTACAGTCCCTTGACGGAAGCCAGCATCGCCTCGGTGAGCATACCCGTGATGGCAGCGGCGCAGAAAGCGGCCTTTTTCCCGCAGGAAACCACCACCACCGCTAAAAAAGCCCATATCACGCTGCCCGTCACGCCCAGAATGGTCAGATTCTCCATCACGCAGGCCTGCAGCAGGTAGCACAGCACGGCGCCCGGCAGCACCACCAGCATTTTTCGGAAACTGGTTATTGTTTTCAATGTTCTCCTCCCGGCCGGATTTCTCCGTGCCGCCCTGTAAAACGACGCAGGAGCCATCCGCAGGTTCAGCCCGGCGGCGTCCTCCGCCGCGCAGGGCAGGTACTACACTGATCGACCCTTCTCCTTCATCACCGCGGCGCATACCCCGGCATTTCATGCGCCGCCCTTCCGGTCATTCATCGTCCTCCACCGTCATGCTGCCCGGGTCAAACGTGGGCGCAGGGGTGGGAGACGGGGTCGCCGTAGGCACCGCAGTAGGCGTCTGAGTCGCCAGATGATCCGGCGCCTGATACTCAGGCCCCGCATCGGTAGGCGATGCGCCCGGCTCCGTCCCGGGTTCAGACGCGTCGGGCGTTTCCGTGGGCACGGGCGCGGCGCTTTCGTCCGGCGCAGGGGTCTCCGTGACCGAAGGCGCGTTTGTTGTCGACCCGTTAAAGCCGCTATCCACGCCCACCTGGAAGGTAGGCTGGGGGCGCGCCGTTACCAGCGGCTCGAACGTTGCCTGCGCCGACTGGGCGCGGTTGACCGCTTCCGCATAGGTCGGCTGATAACGGTACACCACCACATATTCCAGATGCTGAAAATCCACAATGGGATCCAGCACGATATAGGACATGTTTTCGTCCATACCGCGGGTACTTTCCCGCACGGTACCGATGGGAATCCCCTTTGGGAATTCCATGCCCACGCCGGAGGTGACGACCACGTCGCCCGGACGGGGCAGGCTGTTGTCCGGCAGATAGTACATGCGGCACCGGGGCTCGCCGTCCGTTGCCAGCGCGCCCTTGACCGCGCCCTGATCCCGGCTGGACTGGATCATGCCGAACACGGTAGCGTCGTTATCAATGATACAACGCACCTTCGCCGTGTTTTTTTCCACGTCGTAGGTGTAGCCCACCAGACCGCCGCTGGACACCACGGCCATATAATCGCTGACCCCCTGATTCTGCCCCACGTTGATGGTCAGCACGGAGAAATAGTTGCCCGTGTCATGGCCGATCACGTCCGCAGGCTGGGGGTTCAGGTCGGTATTGCGGTTCATTTCATCCATCAGGTCGTACAGCTGGTTCACCTGACGCTTGTATTCCTCTGCCATGGCCGCCTCGCTGGCCAGATCGTCCAGCTTGAGCAGCAGCTGCTCGTATTCATATTCAATATTGCCGCGCACCTTCAGCGCGCGCAGGTAGCTGGTGGCGCTGTCCACCACGGAAGAAAAGGCCTGCTGAACAGGGGTAATGATGGAGGTCACCAGTTTGCCCGGTTTGCTCAGGGCGGACACGTCCACAAAGTTGGCCACCGCCATGACCGCGACCCCCATGAACAGCACCGCTACCAGCGCAATGACCGCCAGACGCTTGATAAATCCGCGCTTTTCCGCGCCCGCGTCCGCGTCGTTCTGCCGCTTGCGGGCAGTGCGCCGTCCCGTCTTTTCTTCCTCGTCGCTCTCTCCGTTGTTCTTTTTGTCTGCCGAGCCGGTTTTTTTCTTCAGGTTGCGAAGCAGGCCTTTCTTCGGCGCTTCCTCCTCTGCCCCCCACGCCGCTTCCTCCTGCTGCTGACGGCGGGATTTGACAAAGCGGGGCGCATGTTTTTTTTCTTCTTCCTCCGGGAAGGCGGACACGGTCTTTTCTTTTTTACGCGGCAGCTCCGCATCAAAAAATACCGTCCTTTTTTCCTCCGCAGCCCCATCGAAAAAACTGTTTTTCTCCTTCATAACAGACGGTTCTTCACCAGCTGCGGAGGACGTATCCTGCGCCGCGGGGCGCTTGAAAATATCGTCGTTCTGCCTTGCCATAAAGCTCCTTTACACGGCCCGCTCAGGGCGCATCCGGCCGACAGGCCGTCTCTTATTCCTCGCCTTCCTCACGCAGGAAGCTGCTTTTGCCGATACGGTGCAGCAGCTCGATGTTCTCTGTCAATTGACCCACCCCCTGCGCCGCGCAGGCAGTCGGTTCCTTGGCCAGCAGAACGGGCATATCCAGCTCGCTGGCGATGTACTGATCCATCCCCAGCAGCTGCGCCGCGCCCCCCGTCAGGTGGATGCCGCTGCGCAGCACATCGCCCGCCAGCTCCGGCGGGGTGCGCTCCAGTACAAACTGGATGGCGCTCAGGATGGCCTCGCACGGCGCCTTGAGCGCCCGGTACACCGCATCGGAGGACAGGGAGGCCGTCCGGGGCAGGTTGGTGATCATATCCCGTCCGCGCACCAGACACTCCCGGTTTTCCTTGCTGGGCAGCGCGCTGCCCAGATTCAGCTTCACATCCTCGGCGGTACGGTCGCCAATGAGCATGTTGAACTCGCTTTTCACGTAAGCGGCGATGGCCTCGTCCATCTTGATCCCGCCGATACGGATGGAGCGGGACACCACCACGCCCCCCAGCGAAATGACGGCCACCTCGGTGGTGCCGCCGCCGATATCCACCACCATGGAGCCCACCGGCTGAAACACCGGCAGCCCGCAGCCCAGCGCTGCGGCGAAGGGCTTTTCCACCAGATGCAGGTGGGTCGGCCGCACGCCTGCGTATACCGCCGCCTGCCGCACGGCCCGCCGCTCGATGGGCGTGACCCGGCAGGGGATGGTCATCACCGCCCGGGGCTTGACCAGACGGGACGCGCCGATGGCCTTCCGCACAAAGTACTGCAGCATGTAGCGGGTCATGTCAAAATCCCGTATCATGCCCTCGGACAGCGGGCGCACCGCCACCACGTCCCCCGCCGTGCGCCCCAGCAGATCCTGCGCCTCGTCGCCGATGGCGCGCACCGCGTGCCTGCCTCCCCGATCCATGACCAGAATGGTGGGTTCGTCGATGACAACGCCTTTTTTTCGCACGTACACCAGCGTTTTGCTGGTGCCCAGGTCAATGCCGATGTCCGGGGCAATGATTGCCATATATATCAACCATCCTGTCTTATGTCATTTTATCAGCCCATAGGGCAGAAGCAATTCTCTCACCGTCGCCATGGGCAGCCCGACCACGCAGGAAAAGCTGCCCTCCACCCGGCGCACAAACATGCCGCCCGCGCCCTGCACGGCGTAGGCGCCCGCCTTGTCCATGGGCTCACCGGTGGAAACATACCAGTCGATGGCTTCCTCTGTCAGGGGATCAAACAGTATCCGCGCCATCTCCGACCGGGTCTGGCACGCGCCCCCGGCGTGCACACACACGCCCGTATACACCTCGTGCCACCGTCCCGAAAGGGCGCGCAGCATATCCCGCGCCTCTCCGGCATTTTTCGGCTTGCCCAGCACCCGTTTTTCACAGGGCAGGTAAACCAGCGTATCGGCGGACAAAACCAGCGCGTCCGGGCGCAGCCCGGCCACCGCCGCACCCTTGCGGCGCGCATTCTCCACCGTAATGAAACCCGGGTCGCCCTCGTTCACCTCCGGTGCGTCGGAAACGACCGTCGTAAAGGGGACGCCCGCAGAGGCCAGCAGTTCGCGCCGCCGGGGCGACGCAGAGGCCAGAATGACTTCCATGTGCTTTTGCATCCTTCTCCGCCGCAGCGGCGGCCATGCGCCGCTCTCGCAGGGGGCGCTTCATGCATGCGTACGCCAAAAAAGCATACGTCTGCTTGTGCATTATACCATATCCCCGGGCGTTCGTACAGATTTTTTTCCGCCTTTCTCCCGCCAACTTTCACATGAGACGTAAATTTTGCATGAAAACGGCCGCCTGTACCGACCCGTTTCTTTTCATTCCGCATGCCTCTTTTACCGTTTTTTGGCCTGCCCATTCCGTCCGTTTCCGCTTCATTTTATTGCAATTCAGCATTGGTTTTTCCAGATTTTACATGATGCAAACAATCCTTCTTCAACGGAACAACATTCCGCCATTCCATTTTTTCTCTCACCCGCCGCAGAAGAAGGGGATGTCTCTGGGCAGACCATTCTGAACGCTGCTGTCATGTTCCATATCCGGCCTCATAAACAGGAAAATCTTCATAAAAAAACGCCTGTATGCCGCCGGCGCTTCTCCCGACGTGCGCCTTGCCCGGTTTCGTTAGCACGTCGATCGTGCCCTCGGCTCGGAGCACACCATTCTCATATAGAAGCGACCGTTGTCCGCCTCGAACGCACCCATACTGGAAGCCCTCTCCGATCTGCCGGCAGTCACCTGCTGGGATCGCAGCATTCGGAACGGTCAGGCCGTCATCGTCGAAAAGTAACGCTGTTTTCATTTTAAAAAAACTGTCAATTCCTTCTTTGAGCCGCCGTTTACCCGGCGGCTTTTTTGATAAAAAAAGAAGCCCTCTCCCCGGCTGCACCACTGGAAAGGACTTCCTGATATTTTCTTTGAACAGGCAGCTAACAATCCGTACATTTTCTGCGCAAGCTGCGGCATGAAAGGGCAAACGCCTGACCGCTCACGATAGCCTGCGCGTTTTCTGCGCAATCCGTCCCCTTTACAATACCGTCAGCGCCGCTTCCAGCGCATCGATCATCGCCCGGAGGGGCAGGGAGGGGCGGTCGCTGCCCGCCGCCTGTTCCGGCAGGAAGGGGACGTGGACAAACCCGCACCGGGGGCCTTCCCTGCCCGCCTGCAAAAGCGCGCCGTAGAGCACCCGGTTGCATACGTACAGCCCGGCGGACAGGCTCCTTCCCGCCGGCACCCCGGCCTGCCGCATGGCCTGCACCATCGCCTCCACGGGAACGGTCGCAAACAGGGCGTCCGGCCCGTCGGGAGCGATCTTTTCATCGTGCGGCTGAACGCCCTCGTTATCCGGAATGGACGCGTCCATCAGGTTCACGCCCAGCAGCTCCACCGTCATTTTATCCCGCCCGCCTGCCTGTCCGGTGCACAGCACCGCATCCGGCTTTTCCTGTGCCATCAGGCGGCTCAGCACCGTCATGCTGCCCCGGAAGGTCACGGGCAGAAGCGCCCGCACCACCGTCATACGCGCCGGCTCGCGCACACCCTGCACCATCTGCCAGGAAGGGTTGACCGTCTGCCCGCCAAAGGGCTCAAACCCCGTCAGCAAGATTCTTTTCATACCCCGTCACTCCGTCCGCAGCGCAACCACAGGATCCTTCCTCGCCGCAATGCGGGAGGGGATGAGCCCTGCGATAAAGGTCAGCAGCATGCTGATGAGCACCAGCACCACGCCGCTCATGGGAGGCAGCACCGCCAGATTGTGAATGCTTGTCAGTCCATAGATGATACGGCTGGCCAGCACATCCAGCAGCAGCGTAATGCCGATGCCCAGCACGCCCGCCGTAAAGCCCACGATCAGGGTTTCGGCATTGAACACCCGCGCCACATCCCGCTTGGAGGCGCCCATGGCGCGCAGAATGCCGATCTCCTTGGTACGCTCCAGCACGGAAATGTAGGTGATGATGCCGATCATAATGGAGGACACCACCAGTGAAATGGCCACAAAGGCGATCAGCACGTAGCTGATGGCGTTGATGATGGTGGTCACCGAAGACATGATGAGTCCCACATAGTCCGTGTAGCGGATGGCCGATTCATCGCCCACCTGCTGATTGTACGCATCAATCAGATCCGTTATTTTTTCCTTGCTTTCAAAATCCCGGGCATAGATGCTGATGGAGGAGGGACGCGCCAGATCGGCCACCCCCAGCAGCTCCAGATTGCGCGCCAGCGTGCTGTCCGAGGTACGGTTGGACGCCTCGGGCACGTACGCCGCCACCAGTTCCTTCACCTCGTCGCTGCTCTTGCCCACCAGAAAGGGTTTGTACAGGTCAGGCACCTGGCTGATGTCGATTTCCGTTTTTTCTCCGTCCGCCGCAAAGGGAAGGCCGGTGAAAACGTCGTGCTCCGGGTCTGCCTGCTGCGCCCTGACCACGTCGCTTGCGTTCACCTGCTCCACCGCCCAGGTCTGCAGAGAGGACATGTAGCCCACCGCGCCGTTCGTACCGGCAGAGGTGGACACCGCGTCCTCCTTGGGGCGGATGACGCCCACCACCTTCAGCTCCAGCGCGTCCTGCATCTTCTGATACAGGTATTCCGCATCCCCGTGCCGATCCTGCCAGCGCCCCTTTTCATCCAGACTGTAATAGTCCGTCGGCAAAAGCAGACGGTACCGCAGCCCCAGCAGTTCATCGTAGGTGTAGCTGGTCTGGGGCATTTCCAGCGTCTCGCCCCGCATCATCTGCTCGGTCAGCGTGCGCACCTCGCTCTGATCCTTCAGGCCCAGCGCATAGAGGGTGTAATCGCTGATCTCGTTATGCTTGTTGACAATGACCACCAGTTCGTCCTTTTCCTTCGGCATGCGCCCTGCCAGCACGTCGAACTGCTGATCCAGCAGTTCTTCATTGTTCAGCAGCTCTTCAAACACGTCCATGCGGTCGAAAGTCTGGCTGTACATGGCGTTGCTTTCCATGACGTCCGTCATGGTGGTGCCCATCATGCTCATCAGGCCGCTTTCATTGAACACCTGACTGGGGTTCACCTGCACCAGCCCGTTTTGCGTGTCGCTGCTGAAAATGTTCAGCGTCGTACCATAGCCGTACTGAATGTCGGTCACCAGCGTCTCCACGCCGCTGTCGCCGCTTTCCAGATAGGCCTTGAAATCGGCCAAATTGTTCCTGGTCACGGTCGCGGTCATGCTGTTGAGCATCCGGCTCATCACATTGCCGGAGTACACCCTGTCCATGTCGTGGGTCTCGCCCTCCTCATAGGCCGAGCCCATCATGGTGGTCAGCATGGCGGACATGTCCACCGTGTCCTCCTCTATCTGCAGCGGATAGCTGGACAGGGTATCCTCCTGCACCCTGGTAATGTAATCCTGTACGCCATTTGAAATGGAAAGGATGAGCGCAATGCCGATGATGCCGATGGAGCCCGCAAAAGCGGTCAGCAGGGTGCGGGTCTTTTTGGTGAGCAGGTTGTTAAACGACAGGGACAGGGCGGTCAGAAAGCTCATGGACGGCTTGCGCACGGCCTGATCGTCCGCTTTTTCACTTTCCAGTTCTTCCTCCGTGCAGGGATTGGTGTCGTCCACCACCCGCCCGTCCAGCAGCCGGATAATGCGGCTGGCGTACCGCTGCGCCAGCTCCGGGTTGTGGGTCACCATGATCACCAGCCGGTCGCGCGCCACTTCCTTCAGGATCTCCATGACCTGCACGCTGGTCTCGCTGTCCAACGCACCGGTCGGCTCGTCCGCCAGCAGAATTTCAGGGTCGTTCACCAGCGCGCGGGCGATTGCCACCCGCTGCATCTGTCCGCCGGACATCTGATTGGGCTTTTTGTTCAGCTGGTCGCCCAGCCCCACCTTTTTCAGCGCCTCCACTGCCTTTTTACGGCGCTGCTGCTTGCTCACGCCGGACAGGGTCAGCGCCAGCTCCACATTGGCCAGCACGGTCTGGTGGGGAATCAGATTGTAGCTTTGAAACACGAAGCCCACTTTGTGATTGCGGTACGTGTCCCAGTCCCGGTCGGTAAAATGACGGGTGGATTTACCGGAGATGACCAGATCGCCCCCCGTATACTGATCCAGCCCGCCGATCAGATTGAGCAGCGTTGTTTTGCCGCACCCGGACGGCCCCAGAATGGCGGCAAACTCGCTGCGGCGGAACGCCATGTCCACCGACCGGAGCGCCTCCACCCGCATATCGCCCACATCGTACACCTTGCTCAGCCCTTTTAATACCAGCATAACAGACTCCTTACCTTCCGCTTTTCTCCATACAGTATGCGCCGTCTGACGTCAGTCAAAAACACGGAATAATCATATCACAACCCCCTTTTTTTTCAAGCGGGCAAATGTGGCAGGAATATGAAGGGCAGTTTTTTGCGTGTTTTTCGACGGAAACGCCCCGCTTTCTGCCTTTACTTTCCAGCTCGTCTGTGCTATAATAAGAGCGGGGCATATTTGACCCGCCGGGTCGTCCATTGTCCCCACACAAAAGGAGTGAAAGCCCTTGCAGGAAAGCGAGCTCATTGCCCTGATTGCGCGCATTGCCCCTGAACAGATGGAACAGTTGACCCGTCGGGCTCAGGCGCTCTCCGCCATCAGCAGCATGCAGCCGGTGGGACGGCGCGCGCTGGCCGCCCATGTCAATCTGCCTGAAAGGGAAATTCGCACCATGGCCGCCGCACTGCGGGAAGAAGGGCTGCTGCGGCTGGACGCCGCCGGCATGCAGCTGACGGAGGCCGGTCAGGCGCTGGTGCCCGCCGCAGAGGAATTGAGCCGTACCCTGTGCGGTCTGACGGAGCTGGAGCGCTCGCTGTGCCAGCTGACAGGGGTGCGCAGCGTGACGGTGGTCGCCGGCAACGCCGATGCGGACGCGCAGGTGCTGCGCACCGTGGGCCGCGTAGCCGCTCACCATCTGCGCAACATGCTGCAAAACGGCGCGACGCTGGCCGTCACAGGCGGCCGCACCATGCGCGCAGTCGCCGAAGGCATGCAAAGCGCCGCACCCATGGACGTCATGGTCGTACCCGGGCGGGGCGGCATGGGCTCCTCGGTGGAAAACCAGGCCAGCGTCATTGCAGCGGAAATCGCCCGCCGGCTGGGCGGCCGCTATCAGGTCATGCACATTCCCGACACGCTGGACGAAGCCGCGCTGCAGGAAATGCTGCGGCTGCCCGAGGTGCAGGACGCCATCCGCTGGATGGAGCAGGCCGATATCGTGCTGCACGGGATTGGCCGCGCCGATGAAATGGCCGCCCAGCGGCGGCTGCCCGCAAGCGCGCTGGCCGCCATTGAGGCAGGCGGCGCCGTGGGCGAGGCTTTCGGCGACTTTTTCGACGCACAGGGGCGCAATGTCTACCAGATGAGCACCGTCTCCGCCGGCATGCTGCGCCACAACAATCACAGCCGCCTTTTCGCCGTCGCAGCGGGGCGCAAAAAGGGGCAGGCCATCATCGCCGCCCTGCGCCACGAACCGCACGCGGCGCTTGTGACCGACGAAGGCGCGGCAAGGCAGATGCTGCGTCTGCTGCAGGACGCAAACTGATTTCTGACTCCACGACCCGAAAGGGTCTGGACATATACTCTGTTGCCACCATCATCATAAAAGGTAAGGAGATCTGGTCATGAGCATGAACAAGAAAACCGTGGAAGACATTCAGGTAAAGGGCAAACGCGTACTGGTACGCGTGGACTTCAACGTTCCCATGGACGAAAACCAGAAAATCACCGATGAAAACCGCATCATCGGCGCGCTCCCCACCATTCAGTATCTGGTCAAGAACGGCGCCAAGGTCATCCTGTGCAGCCACATGGGTCGTCCCAAGGGCGAATTTAACATGAAGTATTCTCTGGCGCCCGTGGCCAAATGCCTCTCCGGCCTGCTGGGTCAGGAAGTGAAAATGTGCAAGGACGTCATCGGCGAGGATGCAGACCGCGTGACCGCCTCCCTCAAGGACGGCGAAGTGTGCCTGCTGGAAAACCTGCGCTTCCATAAGGAAGAAGAAAAGAACGACCCCGAATTTGCCAAGAAGCTGGCTTCCTATGCCGACGTGTACGTCAACGACGCGTTCGGCACCGCGCACCGCGCCCATGCCTCCACCGAAGGCGTGACCCACTACCTGCCCTCCGTGTGCGGCTACCTCATTGAAAAAGAGCTGCGCATCATGGGCGGCGCGCTGGAAAACCCCGAGCGTCCCTTCCTGGCCATTCTGGGCGGCGCCAAGGTGTCCGACAAGATCGGCGTCATCAACAACCTGCTGGACAAGGTGGACACCCTGATCATCGGCGGCGGCATGGCCTACACCTTCCAGAAGGCGATGGGCGGCCGCATCGGCAATTCTCTGTGCGAGGATGACAAGCTGGATCTGGCCAAGGAACTGCTGGCGCGCGCCGCTTACAAGGGCAAGCGCATCGTGCTGCCCGTGGATAACGAGGCCGGCAACGCCTTCAGCAACGACTGCCTGCATATCACCGTCCATTCTCAGGAGATTCCCGACGGTTTCGAGGGCATGGATATCGGTCCGGTCACCCGTGAAATGTTCGTAAACGAAGTCAAGCGCGCCCGCACCATCATCTGGAACGGCCCCATGGGCGTGTCCGAATTCCCCGTGTTCGCGCAGGGCACCCGTGCCGTGGCGGAAGCCGTGGCCAACAACCCCGGCATCACCATCATCGGCGGCGGCGACAGCGCGGCGGCCATTCAGAAGCTGGGCTTTGCCGATAAGGTGACCCACGTGTCCACCGGCGGCGGCGCTTCTCTGGAATTCCTCGAAGGCATCGAGCTGCCCGGTGTGGCTGCGCTGGACAACAAGGACTGAAGTTTTTCCCGCTGAAGAAGGGTCTATTCTTCCCTTCTCAGCTGCTCTGATGCGCCAGACGGTCGCGTTTTGCCGCCGTCTGGCGCACCCATTCCGGCAGGCGGCGGCAAAAACATTGCGCCGCCGCCATGATACACAGGAGGTTGCAGAATATGCGTACGCCTATTATTGCGGGCAACTGGAAAATGAACAAAACGCCCCACGAGGCCAAGGAACTGGTGCAGGCGCTCAAGCCCCTGGTCGCCGATGCCAGCGCGACCGTGGTGGTGTGCGTTCCCTTCGTGGATCTGTGCCCCGTTCGCAAGGAGCTGGAAGGCACCAACATCCATCTGGGCGCTCAGAACGTCCACTTCAAGGCTTCCGGCGCTTACACCGGCGAAATTTCCGCCGCCATGCTCAAGGAACTGGGCGTGGAATACGTCATCATCGGCCACAGCGAGCGCCGGCAGTACTTCGGCGAAACGGACGCTACCGTCAACCTGCGTACGCTGGCCGCTGTGGAAGCCGGCCTGACCCCCATCATCTGCGTGGGTGAGCGCAAGGAAGAACGGGAAGCGGGCTACACCAACGCGCTGGTGGAATACCAGACCCTCATCGCCCTCAATGGTCTGACCGACGAACAGGTCAAGAACGTCGTCATCGCCTACGAGCCTGTATGGGCCATCGGCACCGGTCTGACCGCCACCGACGAGCAGGCCAATGAAACCATCGGCGTCATTCGCGCCGCCATTGCGCGCAAGTACGGCAAGGCCGTATCCGACTGCGTCCGTATCCAGTACGGCGGCAGCATGAACCCCAAGAACGTCAAGGGTCTCATGGCTCAGCCCGAGATCGACGGCGGCCTCATTGGCGGTGCGTCCCTCAAAGCCGAGGACTTCTCTCTCGTGGTCAACTACAACAAGTAATTCTATTTCAGGCGACCGCTGCGCTGCTGCGCAGCGGTCGTTTTGTTTTTCCGCCCGTCCGAATCGACACCCTTCTTTCTTTCATGTGTTTTTTGTCCTGTTTTTTTCCTTGACATGCACCATGAATTTCTCTATAATGAAGTTGATCTTTATTTTCCATCCTGCTTTCGCGGAAGCTCCGTCTGTCCGGCACAACGAAATCCACGTGAAGCAGCGCAAACCGACAAGGAGGTTTCCCGTCATGAAAAAGCTCGCCATTATCCTTTCCGTTGTTCTGGTCATCGCCGCCGTGGCCTGCTGTGTGCTTGCAGGCAGAGGCAGCCGTCTTTCCGCTGACGTGAGCCGTCTGGAAGCAACCGTCAGCGAAAAGGAAGCCGACATCGCCGCGCTGAACGACACGCTGACCCAGGAAAAGGCAGCCGCCGAAGAAAAATCAACTGCCTATGAACAGCAGCTGGCCGAACTGACCGCCGCCGCTTCGGAAAAAGACGCCGCCCTTGCCGCCAGCGAGGAACAGAATAAGACGCTGACGCAACAATCCACCGACAGCGCCGAGCAGATCAGGGTACTGGAGCAGCAGCTGGCTGACGACAGTGAGAAGATCAGCACACTGGAGCAAAAGACCGCCGAATTGACGGCGCAGCTGGACACCGCCGCCGCCCAGACGGCTGCCGATGCGGAAAAGATCGCCGGGCTGGAGCAGCAGGTAGCGCAGCTGACCGCTGATGCCGAAAGCAAGGATCAGAAAGCCAAAACAGCCGCAGAGAAAATCGCCGAGCTGGAACAGCAGATCACCGGCTGGGCGGATAAACTGGCAGAGGGGCTGACCGCCGCCTTCACTTCCGAAACCGTTTCTGAAGACGTCTTCCAGACCGTACAGGAGCACGACACGCTGGATGTGGCGTATATCATCTACACCGACGGCTCCTTCGGCAACCAGTACTGGGGCGGTGCCGTGCCTGAAGGCGTGCAGGTGCAGCGCGCGCTGGTGACCGGCGAAGGCGAATACACCGTGGGGCTGAACTTCACCGGCACGGCGGACGGCGCCGCCAAGGGCATCATGCTGGGCGCTGTCGGCGTGGCCAACGGTGAAAAGCGGTTCCCGGGCTACTGCATCACCATCACCCGCGTGATCGTCAACGGTCAGGATGTAGCGCTGACCCCCGGCTACACCACCACGGACGACGGCAGCGTCACCAGAGAAACGTTCTACACCGCCCAGCCCGCCGCGCCCGACGCCGCGCATGCCCGCACCGCGGAGGGCACGCTGACGGATGCCGCTGCCAGCATGGTGGACGAGGCTGCCTTTGAACGGGTCGAAACGCTGGAGATCACCTTCCGCTACACCGCGCCCAAGGGAGAATAAGCAAAAACCATTCCGCGTTGCGGTCTAAGTTCTTCCGGCCTGTCACAGTTTTTCTGCCGTGGCAGGCTCCGGAGGAGCAAGGGAACAGACGGCAAAATGGCAGGCTCTGCACCCATCGTGCAAAAGCAGCCATTCTGCGCAGCAGACAGCTCCGTATTCTGGCTGAGTTGCCTCCGCCTCAGGCCTTCCGGCCACGGTGCGATGCGCCAAAGTGCATGAATACGCCTGATGCACAAAATCAGCCCGGAACGTATCCCTCTGCCGATCCTCTTTCAGATTGTTCGTGCATCGCTTCCGTTCCCCACTCTGGCACTTTTTTTCCCATTGCTCTGCTGCAGGGTTTTCCCTTATCGGATCAACCGTATCCTTTTCTTTCATGCTTATGGTTATCCGTCATTCAAAGTTTTCTTTCGGTCAGATGCAGAAGGGCAGCAAAAAACCGGGACGCCGTACGCGGCGTCCCGGTTTTATATGGCATTGTTTTCTTCTATATGCAGCATGGAATTCCTGACTCTGGCGCTCAGAGCGCACCGCTGCTCCGCGGTCTCATCCGCCGCCGTCGACCGGCGCACCCGAGTGCCTGTCCCCCGCCTCACGTCCGCCGACCGCGTCTCATCCTGCGTCTGCCCTGCAGCGGGGCAGCGGGGTACAGCCCCATCGACCTGAAGGCCGTGCTAAGTTGCGTCCGTCCCGCGCAGGGGCAGCGGATATTTACTCTGCCGGAAGCTCCACATGCTCCAGAAAATCGTTCCCGGTCTCATCCGGCCCTACCGCCGTAAACGCCAGTCCAAAGCGATAGCAGGAATAATCGCTGTCCCGGGGCTCGACGCGGAATTTTTCAAACTTGCCGGTCTTCTTATTCTTTTGCCCCGCATCCTGCTGGGACACGTGGCACCGGTACATGTCTTCCGCCACCTCATACCCCGTTTTGCCGTCAAAAGCGCTCAGCGGCTGATCCCAGTCCATTTCAACCGCATTTTCCCCGTACAGATGGATATAGAGCTTTTTCGTCTGCCACGCCGCCCCCGCCTCGGGATACTGCGTTCCATCCGCAGCCGCCAGCACACACCGTTTCAGCGCATCCGCACACACCCGGTGCGCACCGTGGCCGTACTCGCCCTCCACGTCGTGCGTCACCACCACCTCGGGGCGGTACGTGCGCAGCAGCTCGACCAGATACGTATCCACCTTCTTTTTGCCCCAGATCTCATACCCCTTTTCCAGCTTTTTGGAGTACTGATCGTAAAACGGGCCAATCACCGGGTAATGGCGCACACCCGCCAGCCACAGCCCGTCCAGCAGCTCACTCCGCCGTTCCGTCGTTCCGCAGGTCATGTACGTGACCAGCACGTCTTTTTTCAGTTCCCCTGCGTAATACGGAATCGTTCCGCCCATAAACAGGATCTCATCGTCCGGATGGGCGACCAGCACCATCAGATCTGCCTTTTGAAGGGTCGGCTCCCATCGCTGCACAAAGCCCGGCAGCTGGCCGTCAGTGAAGATGTACACCTCGCTCAGGGAGAGCACATTCTGCTTTTCGGCCTGATTGACAATGCGCACATTGTCCAACCCGTCCACCGCCGCAAACTCGTGGGCATATTCCCCATCAGACGCATACACCGTGACCCACTGGCCGTCCTGCTCCGTCTGCAGCGCCCAGGGCTGCAGCGCATCGCCGAAGCACACGTATACCCCGTGGATTTTCTGCCCGCCCGGCGCTTCAAACGCCACATAGGGCTGCTTTTCTTTATAGCTGACCCATGTCGTTTTATACTTCCGATCCCACATCCGGCTGATCTTAAACTTCCCGCCCGACGTAGTCACCCGGCACTCCGCCGTTATATCCGCTGCCTGAATGACCGTGTCCTCCCCCAGTGCGACCATGCACACAAGGCAGAGCAGTGCCGTCATCAGCACCAGCATTCCTCTTTTTTTCATTCTTTCTTATACTCCCGTTACCCCGCCGCACCGGCAAAGGGGTACGCTGCGTTTCTGCAACGCGCATTTCCCATTCTGTCCTTTTTTCCAAACAAAACAGCGCCGCCCGGCCATGCTGGCCGGACGGCGCCGGAAGGAATTATTCCTCTACGGGCGCTTCCTCGGCGGTCATTTCGTCACCGGGAATGTCCATGGGCTGTTCGTCGGTATAGGCTTCGTCGGCCAACGCTTCGCGGATGCTCAGGCTGATGCGCTTGGCTTCAGGATCCACACCCAGCACCTTCACCTTTACCATCTGACCCACGGTCAGCACGTCTTCCACCTTGTTCACGCGGGTCAGCGCGCACTGGGAAATGTGCACCAGACCATCCACGCCGGGCTCCAATTCAATGAAAGCGCCGAAGGGACGGATGCGCACCACGGGACGCTCCAGAATGGCGCCCACGGGGTACTTTTCTTCGATGTTGTCCCAGGGCTTGGGCTGCAGCTGCTTGTAACCCAGCTGGATGCGCTCCTTTTCCCGATCCAGAGAGAGGATCTTCACTTCCACTTCCTGATTGACGGAGAGCACGTCCTTGGGATGGTTCACATGACCCCAGCTCAGGTCGGTCACATGGATCAGACCGTCCACGCCGCCCAGATCCACAAACGCGCCGAAGTCGGCAAAGCGGCGAACGATTCCCTTGACCACCGCGCCTTCTTCCAGTTTTTCCCAGGCAGCAGCCTTCTTGGCCGCGCTTTCTTCCACCAGCACGTCCTTACGGCTGGCCACAATGCGCTTTTTCTGCTTATCCACGTCGATGATCTTCAGCTTCATGGGCTGACCGACGAACTGCGCGATGTTCTCCACATAGCGCTGCGCCAGACGGGACGCGGGAACGAAAGCGCGGATGCCATTCACGTCGGCGATCAGGCCGCCCTTGACGGCTTCCTTGCCCACGGCTTCCACATATTCGCCGTTTTCGTACTTTTCCATCAGCGCATCCCAGGTCTTGCGGTTGATGATGTTGCGCTGAGAAAGAATGACGTTGCCTTCGCCGTCATTCACCTTGACGACTTCCACTTCGATTTCATCGCCCAGCTTGACGTCTTTGTCCACCAGGTCATCACGCTTGATGATGCCGTCAGACTTGTAGCCAATGTTGACGCAGACTTCATCGTCGTTCGCCTGCACCACCGTGCCGGTAAGGGTCTGGCCGGGGTGGATGCGCACAAAGGATTTTTCAATGTCCGCCATAAAATCCTGCTTGCGCTGTTCTTCTTCCGTCAAAGGCGTTTGGGTGGTGACGGTTTCCTCCGGGATGGACTGCACGTCCTTCTCCATGTCGTTCATGCGTGTGACAACCTCCTTAAGTGACCAATCCGGTGTGGATGCGCCGGCGGTTATTCCTATGTATTCCGTGTGGATATGATATAAGTGCGGCGGAATATCCGCCCCACGTTCCACCAAACAGGTTTTCGGGCACAGTGCCCGACAGGCCTCAAACAGCTTGCGGGTGTTGGCGCTTTTTTCGCCGCCCACCACCACCATACCGTCGCAGCGGGAGGCCAGCTCCTTCGCTTCCTGCTGACGCTGCGCCGTAGCGCGGCAAATGGTTTTATGCACCGTCAGCTGCGCGATCTTCTGTTTCAGGCAGGCGATGATCCGTTCCCATTCATCCTCGGGAAAGGTCGTCTGGCTGACTGCCAGCGCCCGCTGAGAGGCAGGCAGCCGCTGCGCTTCCTCCGCTGTGCCCACCACCGTGCAGACACTTTTGCACCAGGCCGCCGTGGCCAGCACCTCGGGGTGTCCCCGGTCGCCGATCAGGTACACAGGGGTACCGTCGCTGCTGCCTTCGGAAACAATGCGGTGCAGCGCCTGCACATAAGCGCAGGTGCAGTCCACCGGGCGCAGCTCCCGCCGGACGCAGGCCTCCATGACGTCCGGCCCTACCCCGTGACTGCGCAGAATCAGGTAGCTGCCTCGCGGCACGTCTTCCAGCCGCTCTGCAATGCGTACGCCTGCTTCCCGCAGCCGGCCGATGGCCGACCCGTTGTGGATCACCTCGCCCAGCGCATAGCAGGGCACGCCCTCTGCCGCCGCCTGCTCCGCTGCCTGAAACGCCTTTTCCATGGCCCGGCTGACGCCAACGCAAAACCCGGCATGGCCGGCTACGATGAGCGGCATACGCACCTCCAAAACCATTTCAGGCTATTGTGGTTACATTCGATGCTCATCCTTGATTTCCTGCCAGTAAAAAAAATTTTTTCACGTTCATTTTCAGGCAGACCGCTCTTTCGCTTTTCCGTCTGTTTTTTTGCCGCGGTGCTTGACGCGCGCCCTTCAAAAACGTAAAATAGAAAAGTATGCAGCGCCGTTTCCCAGTGGAGACGGCGCGATGCAGGCTGCACAAAAGGAGATTTCGCCATGCCGCTGAGCATTGCCATTGACGGACCCGTTGGCGCGGGCAAAAGCACCCTGTCCGACGAGGTCGCCCGCAGGCTGAACATTCTGCATCTGGATACGGGCGCCATGTACCGCGCCGTAGGTCTGGCCGCGCTGGAGCGGCACATTGACCCTGCAGACGAAGAAAAGGTTTGCCGCATGCTGCGGGAACAGGTCGAACTGTCGGTCGCCTATGCGGACGGCGCGCAGCGCACCCTGCTCAACGGCCGCGACGTGTCCGACCGTATCCGCACGCAGCAGGTGGGCGGCGCGGCGTCGCTGGTATCCCGCTATGCGCAGGTGCGTCAGGCCATGGTCGCGCTCCAGCGGCAGATTGCTTCCCGGCAGGATATGCTGCTGGACGGTCGGGACATCGGCACGGTGGTGCTGCCCGACGCGCAGGTCAAGATTTTTCTGACCGCCTCCAGCCGCGTGCGGGCGGAGCGCCGCATGCACCAGCTGCGCCTCAGGGGCGATCAGACGCCTTATGAAGACATCCTTTCAGAGGTGGAGCAGCGGGACCGGCAGGATATGAACCGGGCGGTCGACCCCCTCCGGCAGGCGGCGGACGCCGTGCTGCTGGATTCCTCCGGCCTGTCCTTTGACGAAACGGTGCAGGCCATTTTGCAGATCGTGGAGGCTAAACATGGAACGTCCAACCGCGCCTGAGAAAAAGACGGAGCGCAAGCCCGCCGTCCCTGCGGACAAGGAAAAGACCTTTCTCTTTTCCTTTGCCCGGGGGTTCGCCTTTCTTTTGTCCCACGTGTTCTTTCCCGTCCGCTACCATCACAAGGAGCGCCTGACCCACATGCGGGCGCCCGCCATCCTCATGTCCAACCATGTCACATGGATGGATCCCCTCATCATCGGCGGTCCGGTGCGTCCCTACGAGGTACGGTTTCTGGGCAAGCATGAACTGGCGCACGGACGGTTTCTGACCTGGTTCACCCGGAAAATGCACATGATTTCCGTGCGGCGGCACGAGTCGGACATTGAAGCCATGCGCGCCTGCTCCCGGGAACTGCGTACCGGGCACGTGCTGGGCATTTTTCCGGAGGGCACCCGTCATCAGCCCGAAATGATGCAGACGGTGGAGCTGGGCGCGTCGCTGCTGGCGCTGCGGGAAAAGGTGCCCATTCTGCCCGTATACATCGACCGCAAGTTCCGCCTGTTCCGTGTGACGGACGTATACGTGGGTGAGTGGATGGATATTGACGATCTGTGCGCGCAGGGTACGGACAGAGACACCGCCGAGCAGTTGTCGGGTCGTATCCGCGCCACCTTCTACGCCATGCGGGATGAAGCCCGCAGGGAACAGCAGGAAAGGAGAAAAACATGACACAGCAGGAAATAAACGCCCTTTTATCCGGCTTTATCCGCCGGGCGGAGGCTGAAAAGCTGCCCGTTGAGGCCATCGTATGGATGCAGGGTGAAACGCCCGTGTGGCAGTACCGCAGCTGCCCGGACGTACCCCGCAACATCTATTCCCACACCAAGTCCTTCACCGGCACGGCGGTAGGCATCTGCATTGATGAAGGTCTGCTGCATCTGACCGACCGGGTCGTCGATTTCTTTCCCGAATACCTCCCCGAGGGGGCGGAAAGCACCGTAGGGCAGATCACCCTCCGGGATGCGCTGACCATGTCCTCCGGGCTGATGGAGCCGCTGCTGATGACCCCGGAACGCAAACGGGGCGTAGGCGCACCGGACTACCTGCGCTTTGTGCTCAGCCACCCCCTCAAGGCGGCGCCGGGCAGCGCGTTCTGCTATTCCAACGGCGACACCTATCTGGCCGCGCGGATGGTGGAAAAAGTCACCGGCGTGCGGCTGGATCGTTTTGTGGCAGAGCGGGTTTTCCACCCTCTGGGTATTGATGAAAACGCCCGGTGGGAGATCGACCCCATGGGCCACACGCTGGGCGGCAGCGGTCTGTTCCTGAAATGCGGCGATATGTGCAAGCTGGGCGTGCTTTATCTGCAAAACGGCGTGTACGCCGGAAAGCGAATCGTCTCCCAGGCCTGGGTGGACGACGCGCGGCGGGTTCACATTGCCAGCAACCCCAACCCGCATCCCGATCCGGATGACTGGAACTGCGGCTACGGTTATCAGTGCTGGAACCTGCCCCGCGGCGAAGCCTATCAGTTCAACGGTGCGTACGGTCAGTATTCGCTGATCCTGCCCGAGCACGGCGCCGTCATCGGCGTACAGTGTACGGAAAATGATGTGACAGGTTCCATCACCCGTGCGCTGCAGGGCGAAGTGCTCAGCCGGCTGTACGATTGATCGATTTCGGCGTTCTCATCAAAAGAGACTGTGAAGGATGGCTTTTCACGGTCTCTTTCTGCTTTTATGAATATTGTGCTACTTTATGGCACAAACGGACGAGCATCCTCCCCGGCTTTCATGCTATAATAGAGCGACAGACAACCGTATTCTGCAGCATATCCGTTCAAAAAAAGGAGGAGCACGCCGTGACATATCCGAAAATCGGCATTCGTCCCGTCATCGACGGCCGCTGGGGCGGCATACGGGAAGGGCTGGAGGAGCAGACCCTGAAAATGGCGCAGGCCGCCAGTGCGCTCATCGAAACCACGGTTCGGTACCCGGACGGTGCCCCTGTGCAGACCGTCATTTCCCCCTGCACCATCGGCGGGGGCGCAGAAGCAGCGCAGTGTGAGGCTTTCTTCGCCGGACAGAACGTGACCGCCACCCTGACCGTCACCCCCTGCTGGTGCTACGGCACGGAGACCTTCGACATGAACCCGCTGACCGTCAAGGCGGTCTGGGGCTTCAACGGCACGGAACGTCCCGGCGCGGTCTATCTGGCCGCCGTGCTGGCGGCCTATGCCCAGAAGGGGCAACCCGCTTTTTCCATTTACGGCCGGGATGTGCAGGACATGGACGACGCTTCCATCCCGCTGGACGTGGCGGAAAAGATCGGTCGTTTCGCCCGCGCGGCCGTCGCCGTGGGCTGGATGAAAAACCGGTCGTACGTCAACATCGGCGCGGTCGCCATGGGCATTATGGGTTCCTACTGCGACGCCAACCTGTTTCAGCGCTATTTCGGCATGCGGACGGAATGGGTGGATGAAGTGGAAATTCTGCGCCGCATGCATCTGGGCATCTATGATAAGGAGGAGTTCAGCCGCGCCCGTGCGTGGATTGCCGCCCATTGCCCTGAGGGGATAGACTGCAACGCCGGGAAAGCCCTGCCCCCTGCGGTGACCCGCTCCAAGGCCGTCCCGCCCGAGCAGGACTGGGACTTCATCGCCCGCATGACCCTCATCATCCGGGATATTCTCTACGGCAATCCCCGGCTGGACGCACTGAGCTGGCACGAGGAGGCGCTGGGCAAAAATGCCGTGGCAGGGGGCTTTCAGGGGCAGCGGCAGTGGACGGACTGGCTGCCAAACGCCGATTTCACCGAAGCCATTCTGGCCTCCACCTTCGACTGGAACGGCGTCCGTCCCCCCACCCCCTTCGCCACGGAAAACGACACGCTCAACGCCGTCGCCATGATGCTGGGCACCCTGCTGACCCATACCGCGCCCTGCTTCCACGACGTGCGCACCTACTGGAGCCCGGAGGCGGTGGAACGGGTCGCCGGATGGACGCCCGACGGTCGCGCGAAGGACGGCTTCATTCACCTGATCAACTCCGGCGCCACGGCGCTGGACTGCACCGGCGCCGCCCGAAACGAGCGGGGCGAGGGCTGCATGAAGCCCTTCTGGGAAATGACCCCGGAAGACGTGTCGGCCTGTCTGCGCGCTACGGACTGGTGCCGCGCCAACTATCAGTATTTCCGGGGCGGCGGCTTCTCCAGTCATTTTAAAACGCAGGCTGAAATGCCCGTCACCCTGCTGCGCGTCAATCTGGTGGACGGCATAGGACCGGTGCTGCAGCTGGCGGAGGGGTACACCCTCGTTCTGCCCGAAGCGGTGCATGCGCGTCTGGATCAGCGCACCGACCCCACCTGGCCCACCACGTGGTTCACCCCCCGCCTGACGGGGAAGGGCGCTTTCCGGGACGTTTATTCCGTCATGGCCAACTGGGGCGCCAACCACGGCGTCACCCTGTACGGTCACATCGGCGCGGATCTGATCACCCTGTGCGCCATGCTGCGCATTCCCGTTTCCATGCACAATGTGCCGGAGGCGCAGGTCTACCGTCCCCACAGCTGGAGCGCCTTCGGCACGCAGGATCCGCAGGCCGCAGACTATGCTGCCTGCCGTTACTACGGTCCCCTTTACCGTTAAAACCCGCATCCCTTTTCCCGATTTCGCAGAAAAGGAAATCACACAAAAAGACCGGCGGAACAGATCCGCCGGTCTTCATCTATGGGGAAGGCGCCCTTCCCGGTCACCGGCTGCCGCCGGTTTTCTTTTTTCCAAAAGCGGTCAGACCGCTTCCCTGCTTCAGTCCTTCTTGATGAAGTCGTGCAGTGCTTCCACGAACTTGGGCAGAACAGTATCACCCATGTCGCCGGTGTCCAGATACATATTGTCCCGGGCAGAGTACATCATGGCCAGAATGCCCAGCGTGGACTTGGGGTCGACGCAGAACTTGTCGGACTTGAGGTACACCTCGTTTTCATACTCCTTGCAGATGTGGCTCAGCCGTTCGGCGTCCTTCATGGTATCCACGTGAATGTGAATGGTCATACAAGCATCTCCTTTCCTGATTTCAATGACCTACGGTTACATTGTATATCATGGTACCAGTTTTTGCAATAAGCATTTTACACAAAAATTTTATCATGTTTTTATGCATATTATTTGTTTCAATTGGGCAATCGCTTTATCTGGGACAGAGCCGCCTGCTTTTTTCGCGCAAAATGCGCATAACCGCCCGATGTGTGTTATAATAATCAGCGTATTTTCCGGAAGGAGGCTTTTCCTTGTCCAAACAGAAACGCATCGTTCTGACGGGCGGCGGCACGGCCGGCCACGTCATGCCGCATCTGGCGCTCATTCCCACGCTGCTGCAGGAAGGGTACGACATTCACTACATCGGCACACGGGACGGCATTGAAAAACGAATCATCGGTCAGGTGGAAGGGGTCACCTACCACGAGGTAAAAAGCGGCAAGTTGCGCCGCTATCACGACTGGAAAAACTTCACCGATCCCTTCCGCGTTCTTGCCGGCGCGGCGGAAAGCGTGCGGCTGATGGCGCAGTTGAAGCCGGACGTGTGTTTTTCCAAGGGCGGCTTCGTATCCGTGCCCGTTGTATACGGCGCATGGCGCAACCATGTGCCCGTGCTGTGCCATGAGAGCGACCTGACCCCCGGTCTGGCCAACAGAATCTGCGCCCGTTTTGCCAAAAAGGTCGCCACCACCTTTCCCGAATGCGCCGATGCGCTGGGCGAAAAGGGCGTCATGACCGGCACCCCCATGCGGCAGAGCCTGTTTGAGGGGGTCAGAGAAAAAGGGCTGCGTCTGGCCGGGCTGGACGGTCAGAAGCCCGTCCTGCTCATGATGGGCGGCAGTCTGGGGGCGCAGAGCGTCAATGCCGCGCTGCGTCAGGCGCTGCCGGCGCTGCTTACAAAACTGGACGTCATTCACCTGACCGGCAAGGGCAATCTGGACGAAAGTCTGAAGGGTACGCCCGGTTATGTGCAGTTTGAATTTCTTTCCGATGAACTGCCGGACGTGATGGCCTGCGCCGACTACATTCTGTCCCGTGCCGGAAGCAACGCGCTGTGCGAATTTCAGGCGCTGGAAAAGCCCATGCTGCTGGTTCCCTATCCCAAGGGCGCCAGCCGGGGCGACCAGATTCTGAACGCAGAAAGCTACCGTGCCCGGGGACTGGCGCATGTGCTGTTGCAGGAAAACATGACGGCTGAAACGCTGACGCAGGCCATTTTCGACCTGATGGCGGATCGGGACGGGCTGCTGGAGCGGCTGAAAAACGCGCCGCCCGCCAACGGCACACAGGCCGTTCTGCGCCTGATCGAAGAAATTCAGCAAAAGTGACCTTTACAAAATCGTTTTTACCCTTTATAATAAGGGATATGACGCAGACGGAGACGGGCAGCGCAGTTTGTCCCAAAGCGAGCCGGCGCATGGTGCAAGGCCGGCGGACAACGCCATGCCGGATCACTCCCGAGTCTCTGCCCGAAGGGGCGGCGGGTCGTTTCCGATAGAAAACGCAAAGAGGGCGCGGGCAAACGCCGCGTCAAACCGGGTGGTACCGCGGAATCATTCCGTCCCAGCATGCTTTGCTGGGGCGGTTTTTTCATCGCGGCGCACCCAACGGAGGGAAACGCATGTATAAAAAAGTCACAACGGACATGAATTTCGCCGCCCGTGAACTGGACGTGCTGAAATTCTGGAAAGAAAACGACATCGTCCGCAAAAGCTTCCATCTGCGGGACGACGCCAAGGACACCTTCACCTTTTACGACGGCCCCCCCACGGCCAACGGCAAGCCCCACATCGGCCATGTGGAGACCCGCGCCATCAAGGATCTGATTCCCCGTTTCCAGACCATGAAGGGTAAATCCGTGCTGCGTAAGGCAGGGTGGGATACCCACGGCCTGCCAGTGGAGCTGGAAGTGGAAAAGAAGCTGGGGCTGGACGGCAAACCCCAGATCGAACAGTACGGCATCGAGCCCTTCATCCAGCAGTGCAAGGAATCCGTGTGGAAGTACCTGCACGAATGGGAGGAGATGAGCGACCGCGTAGGCTACTGGGCGGACATGGAGCACCCCTATGTGACCTACCATGACGACTACATCGAATCCGAGTGGTGGAGCCTGAAAACCATCTGGGAAAAGGGGCTGCTCTACAAGGGACACAAGATCGTCCCCTACTGCCCCCGCTGCGGCACCGCCCTGTCCAGCCACGAGGTGGCGCAGGGCTACAAGAGCGTAAAGGAATACTCTGCCTTCGCCAAGTTCAAAGTGAAAAACGCCCCTGAACCCACCTATATTCTGGCATGGACCACCACGCCCTGGACGCTGCCCAGCAACGTGGCGCTGTGTGTCAATGCGGGCGAGGATTACTGCGAATTCATCTGGCAGGGCGTACACAACATCATGGCCAAGGCGCTGATCCCCGCTGTGTTCAGCGAGGATGACCGTAAGGAGATGACCGTGCTGCGCACCTTCAAGGGCGCGGAGCTGGAACATACCGAATACGAGCCCCTCTTCCCCATGAAAAACCCGCCCCGGGAAAAAGCGTGGTACGTGGTATGCGACGACTACGTCACCCTGACGGACGGTACAGGCGTGGTGCACATTGCCCCGGCCTTCGGTGAGGACGACGCCCGCGTAGGCCGCAAGTACGGTCTGCCCTTTGTGCAGCTGGTGGACACGCAGGGCAGGTTTGTGGAGGGCACTCCCTGGGCAGGCACCTTTGTCAAGGAAACGGACGAGCCCATCATGGCGGATCTGAAAGCCCGGGGGCTGCTGCTCAAAAAGCAGCTGTACGAGCATGACTATCCCTTCTGCTGGCGCTGCGACACGCCTCTCCTGTACTACGCCCGCCCCACCTGGTTCATCAAAATGACCGCCCTGCGGGATAATCTGGTGCGCAACAACCGCACCGTCAACTGGCTGCCGGACAACATCAAGGAAGGCCGCATGGGCAATTTCCTTGAAAATGTGGTGGACTGGGGTCTGTCCCGCGAGCGCTACTGGGGTACGCCGCTGCCCATCTGGCAGTGCGAAGAAGGACACACTCACGTCATCGGCAGCCGTCAGGAGCTGCTGGACATGGCGATGGGGCCTGTCAATCTGCCTGAGCTGCACCGTCCCTACATCGACAACGTGGTGCTCCGGTGCCCCCACTGCGGCAAGCCCATGCACCGGGTCAAGGAAGTCATCGACTGCTGGTACGACAGCGGTTCCATGCCCTTCGCCCAGTGGCACTATCCCTTTGAAAACAAGGACAAATTTGACCTGCGCTACCCCGCCAACTTTATTTCCGAAGCCATCGATCAGACCCGCGGCTGGTTCTACACCCTGATGGCCATCTCCACCCTGCTGTTTGACCGCGCGCCCTTTGAAAACTGCGTGGTGCTGGGTCACGTGCAGGACAAGGACGGCCGCAAGATGAGCAAGCATCTGGGAAACGTGGTCGATCCCAAGGTGGTGCTGGACAGGCAGGGGGCCGATGCGGTGCGCTGGTTCTTCTATTCCGCCTCTGCGCCGTGGCTCCCCTGCCGTTTCCATGAGGACGCCCTGAACGACGGTCCCCGCCGCTTCATGGCGACCCTGTGGAATACCTATTACTTCTATGTGCTCTATGCGGACATCGACCAGTTCGATCCCACCCGTCACGACCTGAATAAAGTTCAGCTGAGTCTGATGGACAAGTGGGTGCTCAGCCGGCTGAATACCGTCGTCGGGCAGGTGGACGACGACCTGAGCCATTACCGCATCACCGAATCCACCCGTAAGCTGAGCGACTTTGTGGACGAGGTGTCCAACTGGTACGTCCGGCTGGGACGCGACCGTTTCTGGGGCAAGGACATGGAAAGCGACAAGGAAGCGGCGTTCATGACGCTGTACACCGTCCTGTCCACCCTCACCCGGGTGCTGGCGCCGTACCTGCCCTTCCTGACGGAGAGCATTTACCAGAACATCGTGCGCACGGTTGATCCGGGCGCCCCCGAATCCGTCCATCTGTGCGACTTCCCCGCGGTAGACGAAAGCCGGATCGACCCCGAGCTGGAGCGTCAGATGGCGGCCGTGGAAAACGTGGTGCAGCTGGGCCGCGCCTGCCGTAATCTGTCCAACATGAAGGTGCGTCAGCCCCTGTCCACCCTGTATGTGTGCGGCGCGGATTTCGATGAAACGTACAAGGGACTGGTCGAGGATGAGCTCAACGTCAAGAACGTGCAGTTCATTCAGGACGCCGGACAGTTTGTCAATTACGACCTGAAGCCCAACTTCATGACCCTCAAGCGCCGCTACGGCAAGTTCCTTGGCCGCATGCGGGGCGAGCTGCAAAAGCTGAACGGCGCGGACGTGGTGGCCGCTTTTGACCGCGGCGACACCGTTACCCTGCGCATGGACGACACCGATGTGGTGCTTTCCAAAGAGGACGTGCTGGTGGAGGCCGTCAAGAAGGAAGGCTTCACCTCTCAGGTGAACGGTTCCCTGACCGTGGTGCTGGATACCACCCTCACCGATCAGTTAGTGCAGGAGGGCTACGCCCGCGAGGTCATCAGCAAGCTGCAGTCCATGCGGAAGGACTTCGGTCTGGATGTGACCGACCGCATTCACGTGTACTGCACGGGTTCTGAAAAGGTGCTGAACGCGTTGAACGTTTACGGCGATATGGTGAAGGCCGGCGTACTCGCCCACTCCCTCACGCTGACAGACGCGCCCGACGGCGCTTACCGTCAGGACTGGGACATCAACGGCGAAGGAGCGATGCTGGCCATCGTCAAGGCCTGACCCCCTTCTCCCGCGATCAGGCGCCGCGCCGGAGCACGGCGGCCGTCCGGCAGACGGCACGTCCTATATCCAACCCAAACCGGCGGCGCTGCGAGGGTCTGCGCAGCTTCCGTACCGATGGGTTCCGGAGACTGGCAATCAGCCATTCGGAACGCATCACCGGGAAAAACAAGCTTCTTCAGCCCGGAGCATGCTGCTCCGGGCTTTTTCTGTGCATGACGTTTGCTGTTTTTCTTGCCGGTTCAGGCTTCCCTTTCGTCCTGAACTACGCCCATTTGGGGGTGGGCGCTTTCTTATGCAGGCGCACGCGCCGCCCCGCCATCCCCCTGCTGCGTATCCGGCCGTGCGCAATGTTCCGGTGCAGGTGATCTGCACGTTTTCGACGAAAATGCCCCCGCGCCTGCGCATCAAAAAAGGACGGCAGCATAGGCTGCCGTCCCTGAACATCCTGCACACTGTACAGGCGCTTTTCGTCTGCCCGTTCAACCGGGCAGCCGACCCGTTTCTTATTCGTCTTCTTCCTCGTCCTTCTGGGCGTTTTCGATGATCTTCTTGGCGGCTTCCATGGGCATTTCCTCATACCGCTCAAAGGTCATGGTGAAGGAGCCGCGCGCCTGCGTCATGGAGCGCAGGTCGGTAGCGTACTTGAACATTTCACCCATGGGCGCTTCGGCGGTCACCCGCTGCAGACCGTCCACCTGATCCATGCCCATGATGCGGCCGCGGCGCTTGTTCATGTCGCCCATGATGTCGCCCATGTACTCGTCGGGCACAAACACTTCCACGTGCATGATGGGCTCCAGCAGCACGGGGCTTGCATCCATGCAGCCCTTCTTGTAGGCAATGCGGGCAGCGGTCTTGAACGCCATTTCAGAGGAGTCCACGGGATGATAGGAGCCGTCGTACAGCTTTGCCCGCAGACCCACCATGGGATAGCCCGCCAGCACGCCCTTGCGGATGTTTTCGCGCAGCCCCTTTTCCACGGAGGGGATAAAGTTGCGGGGCACCGCGCCGCCGACGACCGCGTCCACAAATTCAAAGTCCACATTGGTATCGCCGATGGGGCTGAATTCGATCCACACATCGCCGAACTGACCGTGACCGCCGGACTGCTTCTTGTGGCGACCCTGGCAGGACACCGTCTTGCGGATGGTTTCACGGTAGGGGATCTTGGGATCGGTCAGGTTGGCCTGCGCGCCGAACTTGGTGGCCAGCTTGTTGCGGATCACGTCCAGATGCAATTCGCCCTGACCGGACACCAGCGTCTCGGTGGTTTCTGCGTTCTTTTCCACCCGGATGGAAGGATCTTCTTCCTGCAGACGGGCCAGACCGGAGAACACCTTGTCTTCTTCACCCTGCTTGGCGGCAAAAATCGCCTTGGAAATGCAGGGCGTGGGGTATTCGATGGGAGCAAAGCGCACAGGCTTGCCGGCATCACACAGGGTATCGCCGGAATTGGTGTACTGCAGCTTGGACAGCGCGCCCAGATCGCCCGCATACAGGGTGCCGGCGTTCTGCTGCTTTTTGCCCCGCATGACGAACAGGCCGCCCGCCTTTTCCGCCTTGTCGGCGGTGGCGTTGTACAGCGCGGTGGCACTGGTCAGGGTGCCGGAGCATACGCGCACCAGCGACAGCTTGCCCACGAAGGGGTCGGCCACCGTCTTGAACACAAACGCGGAGAAGGGCTCGTTCTTATCGCACTTGACGGAAACCTTTTCATCCGTCTTGGGATTGACGCCTTCCATGACGCTGCCGGCAGGAGAGGGCAGGTACTTGACGATCATATCCAGCATTTTGGCCACGCCCACGCCGGTCACAGCGGAAACAGCCACCACGGGAACGATGGAACCGTTCATCATGCCGGCCTGGAAGCCCTGAAGAATCTCCTCATGGGTCAGTTCTTCGCCTTCCAGATATTTCATCATCAGTTCATCGTCGGCGCTGGCGCTGGCTTCGGTCAGCTCTTCCATGGCGTTCTGGATCTGGCCGGCCATGTCGCCGGGCACGGGCACTTCCTTGAGCCCCTTGCCGGTGCCTTCATAGGCCTTGTTTTCCAGCACGTTGACCACGCCCTTGAAGGACGCGCCCGCACCGATGGGCAGCAGCAGCGGCACGACGCTGGTGCCGAACTTGTTCCGCAGCTGTTCCACCACTTTGCCGTAGTTGGCGTTTTCGGTGTCCATCCGGTTGACGATGAACATACGGCACACATTGTTCTTTTCCGCGTAGGTCCACGCCTTTTCCGCACCCACGGTCAGGCCGCTGACGGCGCCCACCACGATGCCCGCGGTCTTCACCACGCGCAGCGCGCCCATCATTTCGCCCACAAAGTCAAAATAGCCGGGTACGTCCACCACGTTGATCTTGGTCTTCTGCCATTCCACAGGCGCCACAGCGGTGCCGATGGAAATATGACGTTTCGTCTCCTCGGGGTCAAAATCCGTCACGGCGGTGCCGTCTTCCACGCGGCCCTGACGGTCGATATGTCCGGCAGCGAAGAGCATCGCTTCAGTCAGCGTCGTTTTGCCCTCGCTGCCATGACCCACCAATGCAAGATTGCGGATTGATTCAGTCAGATATTCAGCCATAAGAACGTCCCCCTAAAAAATAATATAATGTGTACAAAGATCATACGGCCTTTATTTTACCAGATTATTTCTTTCTGTGCAAGTCCTTCCCTATCCTTTTTGGACAAAAAGTTCACGTAAAACACAATTTTCACAGTCTGTTCATCAATAACCGTTCAAACACCCGCTGCATCCGCGCCGTATCCTGAGCGCCGCCGGTCGTCATAAAAACCGTCTCGCCCTTCCGGGTTTCATCCGCCGCCATACCGTTTTCTTCCAGCGTCCGCCGCAGCGCGTCCGCTGCCCGGCGGTTCGCATCCAAAACAGGCGTACCCGGCGCCAAAAAGCGCCCGATCGCCTCCCGCAGAAAAACATAATGGGTGCACCCCAGCACCACCGCACCGACGCGGGACAGGTCCACCCCCTGAAGCAGGCCGCTGAGCCGCGCGTTCAACGCGGGACCGTCCCAGATTTCCTGCTCCGCAAATTCCATCAGCCCGGGGCAGGGCAGACCAATCACCCGGTCGCCGTAGGGGGCGGCCAGACGGGCATACGCCTCGCTGGCGATGGTGGAGGGGGTCGCCATGACCAGCACTTCCCCCTTTTCGGCTGCCTCCGCGGCTTCCGCTACCGCAGGGGTCATGCCGATGATGGGAAACGCATACATGCTGCGCAGTTTTTCAGCCGCCGCAGCCGTCGCCGTGTTGCAGGCGATGACCAGCGCCTTGATGCCCGTGCGCGCCAAAGAAGCCACCGCGTCTTCCACGTGGCGGCATATCTGCTCCCGCGGCTGCACGCCGTAGGGCGCATGCAGGGTGTCTCCAAGAAAAACAAACCGCTCGTGCGGACAGACCCGCGTCAATTCCGCCAGGGTGCCCACGCCGCCCAGCCCGCTGTCCATCACGCCGACCGGCATGGATTGATCCTGCGTCATGCGATCATCTCTTTCTTTTGTCCACTGCTCGGGCGCGCTCCTTCCGGAGCGCCTGACCGATGCTATGATGATACCCTCAAACGGCCTTTCTGTCAATCCACGCCGTCCAGCCATGCGCATATGGCCAGAGACAGCGGACGCATGGCGTTCAGCGCCTCGGGCAGAGTATTCCGGTTGTTGCCGGCCTCCACCAGCAGGCAGGCAGGCGCTATGTGCTGGTTATACCTTCCGCTCTTGAGCGCCACACCGCGGCAGATATCCGGCGTCAGGCTGTTCATACCCGCACTGATGGCCTTGCCGATTTTCTCATTGGCCTGCCAGTCGGGTCGCTGCGCCTCGTCCATCTGACCGGTGCCCTTGCCCACCAGAATCAGCACCCGCGCGCAGTCCGCGCCGTCATATACCACGGTATTCGCGCCGTTTCCCTGACTGTATGCGTCCCGGTGCAGATCGATGTACAGGTCATAAGGCGTATCCAGCGTTTTTTCCAGTCCTTCCAGCGAGCGGGCGTACGCGGTGGACAGCCGGGGCGGCTCGTAGGCGGTCAGATCGTGGGTAACCTCCACCCCCGCTTCCCGCAACAGGCGGGTCAGCTCCTCCCCCACCCTGATCATGTTGTACTTTTCGTCTGCCGTGCGCCATTCTTCCGTCTGGCGGTATCGGTTTTCCTCATCCATGGTGTAGGCTTCATAGGTGTGCGTATGATAAATATACACCCGGCGCGCCGCCGTTTTCGGATAGGTCACCGACAGGATCTCCATGGAAAAGCCGTCCTCTGTCCCGCCGGGCGCAAAGGCCAGCATTCCCTCCGCGTCTGCCGGCGCAGCGAAAAAAAGCGCCGCCCCGCACAGGCAGATCACCGTCCACCATTTCAAAAAGCGCATGCTTGCCACCCCCCATTATGCCTATGCCCTACGCCCAGTGATCATTCGTCAGCGTAAGGATATCCATTTCCGACAGCTCCGGCTGCAGCGCCTGATTGATCCCCAGCGCAATGACCGAGGCCACCCTGCCCACCAGTTCGTCCACCTGCCGGGGCGTCACCACCATATCCTCCGGCATGCGGCGCATAACGTCCTCCATCATGCTGGCCACCGCCCGCTCTTTTTCTCCCTCTTTCAACCCGCTCTGCGCCGTCAGCACCGACAGCGCGTCCCGGGCAATGACCGACGCGTACACCACCATGGGCACCCCTACCGCCACCACGGGCACCCCCAGCGTACGGCGGTTCAGCCCTACCCGGTGATTGCCCACGCCGCTTCCCGGGCTGATGCCCGTGTCCGTCACCTGAATGGTCGTGCAGATGCGTTTCAGTTCCCGCGCCGCCAGCGCGTCGATGACCACCACGGCGGCCGGGCGCACCCTGTCCACCACGCCGCGCACCATTTCCGCCGTTTCAATACCGGTCACACCCATCACGCCGGGCGCTACGGCGCACACGCCCCGCATGCCGGGCAGACCGTCCGTTTCACGGCCGCCCAGCATGTGCCGCGTCACCAGCACACGCTCCACGACCCGGTCGCCCAGCGCGTCGGCGGTAATATGCCGGTTTCCCAGCCCGACCACCATCACATCCCCCTGAGCAGGCAGCATGCCGCGCACATCCCTGGCCAGCGCACCGGCCAGCTTCCGGCGCGCCTCCTCGTCCATTTCCGCGCGGCACATGTCCGCCGCGCTGAAGGTGACATACCTGCCCACGGCCTTGCCCAGCGCCCGGGACGCTCTGTCGTTTTCCACCGTGACGCACTGACGCTCAACGCCGTCGCAGCTGCTTTTTTCACTTTTCACGCCGCTGTCGCAGCGAGCGTCCGCCATGGTCTCCATAGCCAGATCCGTCCGGAGCCGCGCCTCACTCATCGCTTTCCGCCTCCCATACGGCTTTAATCTGCTCCGCCGGCAGACCGTTTATACTCCGTGCGTCGGCTTGACTTTCCCGCCCCGTTGTGAGACAATATAAAAGGAAAATTGTTGCAAGGAGGCACGCATGGCCCACAAAATCGTATCGGTTGACCCGGACGGCATCGGCTCCCTTTCCGGGCTGCGGGCCGGAGACGAGATTATCGCCATCAACGGCGAAGAAGTGATCGACGAAATTGACTATCAGGCGCTTACCGCCAACAGCCGTCTGGCCATTGACATCCGCCGGGCGGACGGCAGCCGTCATACCGTCCACGTGCACAAGGAAGACTGGGAAGGGCTGGGGCTGCACATGGCGGACACCATGGTCTGCACCCCCCGCGTGTGCAAAAACAACTGCGTTTTCTGTTTTGTCGCTCAGATGCCCAAAGGCATGCGTCCTTCCCTGTATGTCAAGGACGACGACTGGCGCATGTCCCTGATGATGGGCAATTTTATCACCCTGACCAACGTGGACGACCGGGAATTTGACCGTATCCTGCGCCGCAGAGCCAGCCCGCTGTATATTTCCGTGCACACCACCAACATGGCGCTGCGCAAAAAAATGCTGCGCAACCCGGACGCCGACCGTCTGATGGACCGGCTGCGCCAGATGAAGGACGCGGGGCTGAAATTTCACTGTCAGGTGGTGCTGTGCCCCGGCTGGAACGACGGTTCCGAACTGGAGCGCACCCTGAAGGATCTGATCGCCCTGTACCCTGCCACCCGTTCGGTGGCGCTGGTGCCGGTGGGGCTGACCCGGTTCCGGGAAAAGCTGACCCATCTGGACACCTACGACGCCGCAGGCGCCGCGCAGGTGCTGGACACGGCGGAGATTTACCGCAGGGACTGCCTTGAAAAGCTGGGCACCCGGCTCATTTTTCCGGCGGACGAGTTTTACTGCCTGTCTGGCAGACCCGTTCCGCCCGATGCGGCGTACGAAGACTACTGTCAGCTGGAAAACGGCGTAGGCATGCTGCGGCAGTTTGAGGACGACATGGCCTTTGCGGCAGGCGAGCCCCACCGCGCCGCCCGCCCCCGCCGGGTCACGCTGGCCTGCGGTTCGTCCATTTCGCCTTTCATGCGCCAATGCCTGAAAAAATATGCGCCCGATGGGGTAGACTGGGAAGTGCGCACCATCCTGAACGACTTCTTCGGCCGCACAGTCACCGTCACCGGGCTGCTCACCGGTCAGGATCTGTCCCGTCAGCTCAAGGACGTACAGACGGATGAAATTCTCCTCTCTGGCGGCACGGTGCGCAATGAGGGCGACCTGTTTCTGGACGACATGTCCGTCGCCGAACTGAGAGCCGCGCTCCCTGCCCCGCTGACGCTGGTGCACGGCGGCGGCGACGTATTGTTTGACGCTCTGCTGGGCTGACGCCGTTTTTCTGGACAAAAGGAGTTTTGATCATGGCAAATGCAAAACCGCTGGTGGCCATCGTCGGCCGCCCCAACGTGGGAAAATCCACTTTTTTCAATAAAATCGCCGGGCACCGCATCGCCATTGTGGAGGATGTGCCCGGTGTGACCCGCGACCGCATCTATGCCGACACCGAATGGCAGGGGCGCCGCTTCACCCTGATCGATACGGGCGGCATCGACCCCCGGAGTGAGGACGTGCTTTTGTCCCAGATGCGCCGTCAGGCCGAAATGGCCATGGACATGGCGGACGTTATCTGCTTTTTTACGGACGCGCGCGCCGGCCTGACCCCTGACGACGAGGAAGTGGCAGGTATGCTGCGCCGCACCCGTAAGCCCGTTCTGCTGGTGGTGAACAAGCTGGATCACAGCGGTCTGACGGACGTGCTGTACGAGTTTTACGCGCTGGGGCTGGGTGATCCGCTGGGCATTTCCGCCGCCAACATGCTGGGACTGGGCGACCTGCTGGACGCCGTTGTAGAAAAGCTGCCGCCCCTTACGGAAAGCGACGGCGCGGAGGCAGAGAACCGTCCCATCGAGCTGGCCGTGGTCGGCCGCCCCAACGTGGGCAAGTCCTCGCTGGTCAACCGGCTGCTGGGTCAGGAGCGCACCATGGTCAGCAACATTCCCGGCACCACACGCGACGCCATCGACACCCTGTTTACCGATGAAGACGGTACGGTTTACAACATCATCGACACCGCCGGCATCCGCCGCAAGCGCGCCATCGAAGATGAATCGCTGGAGCGCTACAGTGTGGTACGGTCTCTGGCCGCCATCCGCCGCTGCGACGTGGCGCTTCTGCTCATCGACGCTCAGGACGGCGTGACCGATCAGGACGCCCGCATCGCCGGGCTCATCCGTGATGAGGGCAAGGCCTGCGTGGTGGTGGTCAACAAGTGGGACGCGCTGGAAAAGGAAACGGGCACGCTGGAAAAGTTCCGCCGTCAGGTGCTCAGCGACCTGAAATTCATGGACTATGCCACAGTGCTGTTCATTTCCGCCCTCACAGGGCAGCGCGCCGCGCAGGTGCTCCCCCAGGTTCGGGAAGCCTACGCCCAGTACAGCCGCAGGGTGGGTACAGGCGCCCTCAACGATGTAATCGGCGACGCGCAGATGTCCCTCCAGCCGCCCATGGTAGGCGGCCGCAAATTGAAAATCTACTACGCCGCGCAGACCGACACCTGTCCGCCGACCTTCTCCCTGTTTATCAATGCAGAAGAACTGATGCATTTTTCCTACCAGCGTTATCTGGAAAACTGCCTGCGCAAGGCGTTCGGTTTTGACGGAACGCCGGTGCGCTTCCTGCTCCGCGAAAAAAATAAGGAGGATATCAATCGATGATCTGGCGTTACCTGCTTTGCGCCATCGCTGCGTACCTGCTGGGCAGCTTCTCCACAGGCATTCTGGTCTCCCGTCAGAAGGGTACGAACATCCGGGAAAAGGGCAGTCATAACACCGGCGCCAGCAATGTGCTGCGGGTGCTGGGCGTAAAGGAAGGCGCCGTCACCTTTGCAGGCGACTTTGCCAAGGCCGCGCTGGGCGTTCTGATCGGCCGCTGGCTGGCCGGCCAGAACGGTGCGATGGTCGCAGGTCTTTTCGCCGTCATCGGGCATAACTGGCCCTGCTTTTTCAGCTTCAAGGGCGGGAAGGGCATTGCCTGCTCCACCGCCGTGCTGCTGCTCACCTTCTGGTGGCAGGGCGCCGCAGCCATCGCCGCCTGCGTGCTGGTGATCGGGCTGACCCGTTACATTTCGCTGGGCAGCCTGACCATGCTGACGGTGTTTTCCCTGCTTCTGCTCTTCACCAAGGGCTTCTTCCCCGCCTTTGTCTGGGCGCTTGCGCTGGCCGCGCTGGCTTTCTGGCGGCACCGCAGCAACATCGGCCGACTGCTCAACGGCACCGAAAACAAGCTGTCCTTTCACAAAAGCAAACCGGCAGGGCATTCCAAAGACGCGGCGCAGTAAGCTGCCCCCTCCCTGCCTGTCGGCGAATGCCCTTCGGCGTTCGCCTTTTTCGTTTCCCCATCAAACCAGCAGTAACGCCGCGGAAAGAGCGGCGGCTCCAGAAGCGCCGTCCCTGCCTGTGCGAAGGGCTCCGGCTGATTTGCACCCGTTTACCCTGCCCGGTGTTCGCCCCCATCCTCCGCGAAAAGCCAAAGGACGCAAGCTCACCTTCCTGAACGCCACGGTATCATCAGCGTCCCTTTCCCCGTCCCCCCGGCTCATCGCGTTAGAAATGAAGCGGCAGTCAGCAGCCCTTTCCCATGCCTTTCCGCATCAGAAACACCGTAGCAGCGCGCATACGCCTTATGCCGCAGGTCAGCGCCGCCTCATCAGGACTCCCCCTTCTGCGGTCATCGGTTCATGCGCTTTCTCAGGCGCATGAAAAAAGGAGCGCCCGGTCAGCCCGGACGCTCCCCTTTCAGGACGATCCTTTTCATTTTGGGATGGAACGCGTTCTTCGCATCCATCACCGCATGCCCTTATCGTAGGGGATCCCCTCCGCCTTGGGCGCTCTGGACTTCTTGCTGGTCAGCGCCAGCACCACCATGGAGGCGACGAAGGGCATCATGTTGTAGATTTCCTTGGGCCAGTGCAGCTGCGCCAGAAACGGAATGGAATCGGCAATATTGGCCATGGACTTGAACACAGAGAAAAACAGCGCCGAAAAGAGAATGCGGAAGGGTTTCCACTGGCCGAAGATCATCACCGCCAGCGCCAGGAAGCCCATGCCGGCCACGCCCACTTCAAAGTTCCAGCTCTGCACGGCGGGCACAATGTAGGCAAAGCCGCCGATACCGCCCAGCAGGCCGGAAAACAGCACGCCGATATAGCGGATACGGTACACGTTGATGCCCGCGCTGTCCGCCGCCTGAGGATGCTCGCCGCAGGCACGCAGCCGCAGCCCCAGCCGGGTTTTATACAGGATCAGGTACGCACCCACCAGCAGCACCAGCCCAAGGGGCAGGAACACGTTCAGCGTCAGGTCGCCCACATTGAAAATGAAGGGACCGTTGACGAAATTCAGCTTGGGCGACTGGGTACCGTTGACCCGCTTGGCAATGACCATGGCGATAGCCGTCGCCAGAATGTTCAGCGCCGTGCCGCCGATGGTCTGATCCGCCTTCAGCTTGATGGACGCAAACGCCAGCAGCAGCGCGTACACCATGCCTGCCACCCCTGCCGCCAGTATGGAGCAGACGACGATCACAACGGGCGCCATACCCTCCAGCGCGAAGGTCGCCAGCACGCCTGCCAGACCGCCCACGACCATGATGCCCTCCAGCGCGATGTTGATAATGCCGCTGCGCTCGGAGAACATGCCGCCCAGCGCCACCAGCAGCATGACCGTGCCGTAGAGCAGGGTATACTTCATCAGCAGCATCATTCGCCGCTCCCCCCTTTCTTTTTGCCCGACTGGGTCAGAAGCGCGATGATCCTGTTTTTAAAGAGCATCATGAACGCGCACAGATAAATGATGATACCGGAAATGACGTCGGCAATTTCGGGTGGGAACAGATTGGCGCTCATCATGCCGCCGCCGGTCGTGATGTGGGCAATGAGCAGTGCGGAGAAAATGATGCCGATGGGGTTGCTCGCCGCCAGCAGCGCCACGGAAATGCCGTCAAAGCCCATGCTGGGCAGGGCGGTGGAGACCAGCGGCTGCCACTCCGCCACGCCGGAGAGGTAATACAGCCCCGCGCCCAGACCGGCCAGACCGCCGGAGATGGCCATGGAGAGAATGATGTTCCTTTTTTCATTGATGCCGGCATAGCGCGCCGCCGTCTTGGAATAGCCGCACGCCTTCAGCTCGTACCCGAAGGTGGTGCGCGACAGCACCACGCTGAGCACCACCGCCGCCAGAATGGCAATGAAAATGGCAATGGTCGCGGGGCTGACCAGATACGTGGCGCCCAGCTCCTTCAGATCCGGAATGACCGCCTGATCGTAAAGCCCCTTGAGCGCCCATGTTTTGGTCGTCTTGGCGTTGTACAGAGGACTGGTTCCGTTGCCGTAACAGAGGGTATTGACCGCGTAGAGACCGATCCAGTTGAACATGATGGAGGTAATGACCTCGTTGATGTTCAGATACGCCTTGAAAATGCCCGGAATAGCGCCCCACAGCGCGCCAAAGAGCATGGCGCCCAGCAGGCACACATACCAGGGGCATTTGAGCACGATGGCGCACACCAGCGCGCCGAATGCGCCGAGGGTGTACTGCCCCGCCGCGCCGATATTGAACAGCCCCGTCTTGAAGGCAAACCCTACGGACAGGCCGCACAGAATAAGGGGGACGGTCAGCGCGATCTCGCTGCGGAGCTGCCGGGGCGAGGGCAGGCGGTAGAAGCCGCCCAGCAGGATCTGTTTAAACCCGCTGTTATATGCCTGCGTCACCACGTCGGCAAAGGTGAAGGGTTCGCCCGCCGTCGCCAGGCTGTTCCAGGACAGCACCGTCAGCACGATAAAGCCGATCACCAGCCCGATGACGACGCACACGCAGGCCGCCAGACAGGTGACAAGCCCTGCGGGAACACGTTTTTTCTTAGCCAAGGTTGCCCACCTCCTCGTAAACGCCGCCGTACCCGGGCTGACGCTGCGCCCCGGCCATGTACAGACCCAGTTCCTGCACCGTGGTGGTACGGGGATCAAACTCGCCTACGATTTCGCCTTCGTACATCACCAGAATCCGGTCGGAAACGTTCATCACCTCGTCCAGTTCAAGAGACAGAAGGAGCACGGCGCTTCCGCTGTCTCTGGCCTGAATCAGCTGCCTGTGCACAAATTCGATGGCGCCCACGTCCAGTCCGCGGGTGGGCTGCACCGCTACCAGCAGGGCGGTTTTCCGGTCGATTTCCCGGCCGATGATGGCCTTTTGCTGATTGCCGCCGGACATGGCGCGCACCACCGTCGCCGGCCCCTGCCCTGAACGGATGTCGTATTCGTCGATCAGCTTATCGGCATACTGCCGCACCGCACCCCGGTTGATAAAGCCGTTGTGCTGGAATTCATCCTCAAAATACCGCTGCAACACCAGGTTTTCTTCCAGATTGTAATCCAGCACCAGACCGTGCTTGTGCCGATCCTCGGGAATATGGCTGACGCCCACCAGTCCGCGCTGACGGATGGTAGCGCGGCTGATGTCCTGACCGTTCAGGCGGATACGCCCGGCGGAGGGTTTCTCCAGACCGGTCAGCGCCTGCACAAACTCCGTCTGCCCGTTGCCCTCGATGCCCGCCAGACACACGATCTCCCCTGCACGCACCTCGAAGGACACATCCTTGACGGCGTTGTTTTTGTGCAGCTTGGACGGCACCGTTACGTGCCGCACCTCCAGCACCACGCTGCCGGGGTGAGCCTCCTTTTTTTCCACGGTAAAGGAAACGTCCCGTCCCACCATCATGCGGGACAATTCTTCCTTGGTGGTATCGCAGATGTTCACCGTGCCCATGCACTTGCCCTTGCGGAGCACGGTGCAGCGGTCGGCCACGGCCATGATTTCGTTCAGCTTATGGGTGATGAACAGAATGGACTTGCCCTCCCGGGCGAAATTGCGCATGATGTCCATCAGTTCGTCAATTTCCTGCGGAGTCAGAACAGCCGTCGGCTCGTCCAGAATGAGGATGTCGTTATCCCGGTAGAGCATTTTCAGAATCTCCACCCGCTGCTGCATACCCACGGAAATGTCTTCCACCAGCGCGTCCGGATCCACCTTCAGGCCGTATTTTTCACTCAGCGCCATCACCTTGCGCCGGGCCTCCTTCTTCTTGAGAAAGCCCAGCTTGGTGTCTTCCGCGCCCAAAATGATGTTATCCAGCACGGAAAACACGTCCACCAGCTTGAAATGCTGGTGAACCATGCCGATGTGAAGGGCGTTGGCGTCGTTCGGGTCGTTGATCCTGACCTCTTTGCCGTCCTTCTTGATGACGCCCTCGTCCGGCTGATACAGACCGAAAAGCACGCTCATGAGCGTACTTTTTCCTGCACCGTTTTCGCCCAGCAGGGCGTGGATTTCTCCCCGCCGCAATTGCAGCGTGACGTGATCGTTTGCCTTGATTCCCGGAAATGATTTTGATATATTGAGCATCTCAATGACAAAATCGTCCAATGTGCACCGCTCCTTCCGGATTCCGTCGCTCCGTTCTGTCATATTATGTTTTATTATATCGTATTCACAACCAAAAGGCAAATGTTTTCTGCATTTGCCTGTTCTCTCCCGCCGCGGCTTCCGGCATTCTTATCTGCGGTCTGCCCGGGGTCCTGCTCCTCCACGGTCTGCTCTGACAGCGGGCACGGGTCGGGCGCATTCTCCGCCCATTTTCCGGCGAATGTCTGCGCGGTTTGCCCGGCGTTCCATCTTCATGCCCGCCTGTTTTCTCCGCACGAATCCTGACGGTGTTAAAAAACGCGCGTTTCTTTGCCCTGTTTTCTCTGTCCGCCTGCAAGGGCAGCTTTTTTCATCGGCTCCGTGCTTTCCCGAATCATTTCCTGCCCTTGGTTTTCAGCATGCAAAAACGGCATGGCCGAAGCCATGCCGTTCCCGCACAGGGTGCGATTGCAGCGCAGTAAACCGCGCTTTCTGTTTTAGCCGATGTAATCCACGGAGACCTTGGTCACTTCGGGATGCACGTCCACGTCGGAAGCGTTGTTCACTTCCACGGTGCCGTCGCTGATCTTGGCCTTGAGGGCTTCGTATTCTTCCACGGTGAAGGTCTTGAAGCACCAGCTGTTTTCGGCGGTGGGCAGACCCACATATTCGCCTTCGGCCAGAGAGTAGGTCTTGAACTGACCGCCGTAGTTGTCCCAGTTGCCGGCAAAGAAGTCGGCCAGGATGGTCTCGGTCACGTTCTGCAGACCCTTCATGGCGGAGGTCACGAAGGGATTGTAGGTGTATTCGCCGGCTTCAACGCCCTTGTCGCCGATGTAGTGCTGATCCACGTCCACGCCGATGACCATGCCGTTGTTCTTGGTGGCCGCTTCCACCGCGGAGGTGTAGATGCCGCCGCCGCAGGCGAAGACGATTTCGGTGCCGGCATTGTACCAGCCTTCCATCTTGGCGGTGATGTTGGCATCGCCAAAGAACTGGCCGCCGTAGGTGAACTTGATTTCAACGCCGTCCAGACCCATTTCGGCAGCCGCCGCATCGGCGCCCTGCACGAAACCGTAGCCGTAGCGGGTCACAGCGGGCACCGCCATGCCGCCCAGGAAGCCCAGCTTGGTGTAGCCGTCCTTCACAGCCGCGTAGCCGGCCAGATAGCCCGCCTGCTCCTCGGCGAAGCTCACGCACACGGCGTTCTTTTCGGGCTGGTAGTAGGTGACGTAGTCATGGGTCAGGTCGCCGGCCGCCACGTCGATGGCCAGGAAGGTGGTGTCCGCATAGTCGGTCTGCGCGTCGATCAGCGCTTCGCCGAACAGGAAGCCGGGCAGCACGACCACGTCCGCGCCCTCGGCCACGGCCTGATCGATGGCGTTGAGACGGGCGTCGTTGGTATCAGCGGTGGGCTGATAGTAGGTGTAGTCGATGTTGTTGGCCTTGCCATAGGCTTCCACAGCCTGCCAGCACGCCTGGTTGAAGCTTTCGTCGTCGATGGTGCCCACGTCGGTCACCAGCGCGATTTTGTGATCTTCCGCCATGGCCATGGGCACCAGCGTGCACACCATCGCCACCATGAGCAAGAGAGCCAGGAACTTCTTCATGGGAAAACCTCCTGTAACGTCATACTCTGTGCCTTTCAGGCACGGCACCTGTATTATACCACTGAAAAGCGTACTTTTCAACAGGCATTCGTCAAAGCGTCCGAGGTGTTTTTTTCGCATTCTTCCCGTTTCTTTCACATTTTTCCTTCACACATGATGAAAAATGCCCCTGCGCTGTTTTAGATTACATGCAGACTGTTCTCGTCCTGTGCGTTTTTTGTTCAATGTTTCATATTA
This sequence comes from uncultured Clostridia bacterium, assembly GCA_934662505.1. GTDB lineage: Bacteria > Bacillota > Clostridia > Christensenellales > Aristaeellaceae > SVGT01. The sequence continues at coordinate 184,553 of CAKUKE010000003.1, forward strand.
TGCGCTTTTTCTTCCCACATTTCATGTTTTTGCCCGTTCAACTCTTGCATTTTCTCTCAATCCGTTTTATGCTGAAAGACGGATAAAGAAAGGAAGTTTACGCAGATGGAGCAGCACAGCTATATCCCTGCCGAACGGCAGAAACGGATGATCGAATACATCGAAGCCAACACCAGCGCCCAGATTCACGAACTGGCGGAGCGTTTCGGCGTCAGCGAAGCCACCGTGCGCCGGGATCTGGATGAAATGGATCATCGTGGCCGCATCAAGCGCACCCACGGCGGCGCAATGAAGCTGGACCGCAGCACGGCCTACGAAAGCAAATACAGCGAAAAAATGAACCTGATGACCGACGCCAAGCAGCGCATCGCCCTTCGTGCCGCCGCGCTGGTGCACAACGGGGATACCGTGCTGCTGGACTCCGGCACCACCACCTATTTCATTGCGCAGCAGCTGTCCGCCCTGCAGGATCTGACCGTCATCACCAACGATCTGGGCATTGCCCTCAACACGCAGCTACACCCCTCCAGCACACTGGTGGTCACAGGCGGCATGCGCCGTCCCGGCTATCAGGAACTGGTGGGCTCGCAGGCGGAAAACTTCATTCAGGAGACCCGGGTCAACGTGGCCTTTCTGGGCGCGGACGGGGTGGATCTGGCCTTTGGCGTCACCAACGCCAACTTTGCCGAGATCGGCGTCAAGCGGCTGATGATCGCCGCGGCCATGCGCCCTGTTCTCTGCTGCGACCACAGCAAATTCGGCCGTGCCTCGCTGGCCAGAATCTGCGGTCTGGACCGTCTCTCCACCATCATTACGGACGACGGTCTGGACGCAGAATACGCCGCCAAATTCCGCCGCCTGCCGCTGGAGCTGATGATGGTCTGACCCCAGTCAGGCAAAAGCCCCTGTGCATATCCGTGCAAGCACGCTCGTACATCCGTCTGACCCCCGTCAGGCGAAAGCCCTGCGCCTGCCGCCGTCATCCACCCGGCGCATTCAGAGGCGTTCCTGTCGCGGATCAGAAAACGGTCTGCGAACTGTTTTTCAGCGTGTGCAACGCAGCAGCGCTGCGTCATAGGAAAAACGGCCGCAGGGAAGAGCCTCGCCGGGAAAGCTGGCAAGCAGAAAATCTGCTACATTCTAAATCACAAATGCCTGCGGAGCGCATTGCCCCGCAGGCATTTTCAAATATGCCGGCACCGTCACAGTTTTTTCGGGTTCGGTACCGTCACAGCATTTTTTTCAGGAACTGTCCCGTATAGCTTTCCGGCACCCCGGCCACGTCCTCGGGCGTGCCGCAGGCCACCACCGTGCCGCCGCCGTCCCCTCCCTCGGGACCCAGATCAATGATGTAGTCCGCCGTCTTGATGATGTCCAGATTATGCTCGATCACCAGCACCGTGTTGCCCGCGTCCGTCAGCCGCTGAAGGATGCTGTTGAGCCGTGCCACGTCGTCCACATGCAGGCCGGTCGTCGGCTCGTCCAGCAGGATCAGGGTACGGCCGGTCGCCCGGCGGCTCAGCTCGGTCGCCAGCTTCACCCGCTGCGCCTCGCCGCCGGAGAGGGTGGTGCTGCTCTGCCCCAGCCGCATGTAGCCCAGCCCCACATCGTAGAGGGTCTGGAGCTTCTGCATGATCTGCGGATGATTTTCAAAAACGGCCAGCGCATCCTCCACCGTCATATCCAGCACGTCCGAAATGGACAGCCCCCGGTATTTGACCTCCAGCGTCTCCCGGTTGTAGCGCTTGCCGCCGCACACCTCGCAGGGCACGTAGATATCCGACATGAAATGCATTTCGATCTTCAGCAGCCCGTCCCCGGCGCAGGCCTCGCACCGTCCCCCCTTCACATTGAAGGAAAAGCGGTTTTCCTTGTAGCCCCTGATTTTTGCCTCGGGGCACTGGGCGAACACCCGCCGGATCAGGTCGAACAGACCGGTGTACGTGGCCGGATTGCTGCGGGGCGTACGGCCGATGGGCGACTGGTCGATGGCGATGATCTTGTCCAGCTGCTCCACGCCCTCCAGCCGGTCAAAGGCCGCGTAACGCGCCCGGGAACGGTTCAGCTGGTGAGACAGTTCGCCGTAGAGAATGCCGTTGACCAGACTGCTCTTTCCGCTGCCGGACACCCCGGTCACGCAGCAGAACACGCCCAGCGGAAAGGACACGTCGATGTTTTTCAGGTTGTGTTCCCGGGCGCCCCGCACGGTCAGAAAGCCCGTGGGCGCCCGCCGTTTTTGCGGCACGGGAATGCATTTGCGTCCGCTGAGATAATCCCCCGTAATGGAGCCGGGGGTGTTCATCACATCCTCCACCGTTCCCTGCGCCACGATGCGTCCCCCGTGCTCGCCCGCGCCGGGGCCGATGTCCACCAGATAATCGGCGCTCCGCAGGGTCTCCTCGTCATGCTCCACCACGATCAGGGTGTTGCCCAGATCCCGCAGGTGCCTGAGCGTGTTCAGCAGCCGGGCGTTGTCCCGCTGGTGCAGGCCGATAGACGGCTCGTCCAGAATGTAGAGCACCCCCACCAGACCGCTGCCGATCTGGGTGGCCAGACGGATGCGCTGCGCCTCGCCGCCGGAGAGGGTCGTCGCCCCCCGGGACAGGGTCAGATAGTCCAGTCCCACGTCGCACAGAAAGCCCAGCCGGGCGTCCACTTCCCGCACGATGGGCTCGGCGATCATCCGGGCGGACGCGCCCAGCGTCAGCCCGCTCAGAAAAGCCCGCGCCGCGCGGATGTTCATGTCGCACAGCTCGGCAATGTTCCTGCCGCCCACCGTCACAGCCAGCGCCTCCCGACGCAGCCGGCGCCCGCGGCACACCGGGCAGGGTTCCGCGGCCATGTAGCTTTCGTAGGCCTCCTTCATCCCGTCGCTCTGGGTTTCACGGTAGCGGCGCTCCAGAGACGTGATGACCCCTTCAAAATCCGTCTGATAAACGCCGCTGGACGCGCCGTTTTCAAACTTCACCTTGATTTTTTCACCTTTTGTACCGTACATCAATAGATCCCGCGCCCGCTGGGAAAGCTGGTTATAGGGCGTGTCCATGGAAAAGCGGTAGTGCCGGGCCATGGCGGAGAAGATCATGTTGGCGTTGCCGCCCTTATCCCCGCTGTTCCAGCCCATGCAGGAAATGGCGCCCTCGTTTAAGGACTTGTTCCCGTCGGGCACCACCAGATTTTCGCTCACCTTCATCAGCGTACCCAGCCCCGAGCACTCGGGGCAGGCGCCGAAGGGGCTGTTGAAGGAAAACATGCGGGGCGTCAGTTCCTCAATGTTCACACCGCATTCGGGGCAGGCGTAGTTCTGGGAAAAGGTATTCTCCGTACCCTCCGACAGGTTCTGGGCGATGACCAGCCCGCCGGAATACTTCATCGCCGTTTCCAGACTGTCTGCCAGCCGCTGACGGATGCCCTCCCGGACGACCAGACGATCCACCACCACCTCGATGGTGTGCTTTTTCTGCTTATCCAGCGGCGGCACATCGTCCAGCTCCAGCATGCCGCCATCCACCCGCACCCGGACGAAGCCCGCCTTACGGGCGTCCTCGAACACCTTGAGGTGTTCGCCCTTGCGGGCGCGCACAACGGGCGACAGGAGCGCCACCCGCGTTCCCTCGGGCAGCGCCAGCACCGCATCCACCATTTCGTCCACCGTCTGCTGACGGATCTCCCGTCCGCATTCTGGGCAGTGGGGCACGCCGATGCGGGCGTACATCAGGCGCAGATAGTCGTAGATCTCCGTCACCGTCCCCACGGTGGAACGGGGGTTGCGGGCGGTGGTTTTCTGGTCGATGGCGATTGCCGGGGACAGACCGTCGATGCTGTCCAGATCCGGCTTGTCCATCTGCCCCAGAAACTGCCGGGCATAGGAGGACATGCTTTCCACATACCGCCGCTGCCCTTCGGCATAAATGGTGTCAAACGCCAGCGAGCTTTTTCCCGAACCGGACAGCCCGGTAAACACCACCAGCTTGTCCCGGGGGATTTCCAGATTCACATTTTTCAGGTTGTTCTGCCGCGCCCCGCGCAGCACAATGCTGTTCTGCATGCTGTAATTCCTCTCCGCGCCACATTCGCGCCGGGACATTATAGCACATTTGTTCCCGTTTGCAAAGCCCTTGTATAAAATTGCCGGGCGGGATGCATTCGGCTCAAAAGTATGGTATACTGTTTTTGCGCGTCACGCGCGGAATGGAGGAAACGCACCATGCAGGTGATGGAAAGCGCACGGGCGCTGGCTCGGGACATCCGGGAAAGCGAAGAATACAAGATCTATGCCCAATATAAGGAAGAGCTGGCGCAGGAGGAAGGCGCCATGGCGCTGGTCAAGGAGTTTCAGCGGCTTCAGATGGCCGCTCAGCTGGCCGCCGTATCGGGGCAGCAGCTGCCCGGAGAGGACATGCAGCGTTTTTCTCAGATGAGTGCGCTGCTCTACGCCGATCCCCGCACCTCCGGCTACCTGATGGCACAGCTGCGGCTGCAGAAGCTGGTGGCCGACGTGCTGCAGACGATCACCCAGGCCGCCGATCTGCCCATGGATCTGCCCCAGTGACCGGGAAGAAAATCGGGGAAGAACCCGTTGGATGATGGGAGGCGATGATTTGCGCAAGTACAGAAAAGACAAGGACTATACGGCGGAATCCCTGCGCCGGGAACGGAAATACGGCCTGTTCTGGTACAGCTGGCTGTGGCACTTCATCCGTCCCTTCGCAGTGCTGCTGTGCGTGCTGCTGGTGGTGGCCGGCGTATTGACCACGGCTTACAACACCGTCAACCGCCGCTATTTTGCGCCCATGGACGAAGCCGATCAGACGGAGACCGTCTTCGTGGTTGAAAGCGGCTCCAGCCTGAGCAAGGTGTCCAAGAATCTGGAAGCCAGCGGCCTGATTCACAACAGCACCGTTTTCAAATACTACGCGGATTTTCTGGGCTACGGTCAGAAGATCCAGGCGGGCGAATACAAGCTGCGCCGCTCCATGAGCCTGAGCGAAATTGCGGATCAGCTGACCACCGGCGACGGCAACCCCATCACCCGGATGATCACCTTCATCCCCGGCTGGACCATCAGCGACTTTGCCGACTATCTGGTAGCGCAGGGCGCACTGGCGGATAAAACGGAGTTTCTGACCCTCTGCCGGGAAGGCACGGCCTTCTCGGATTACTACTACATCCACGATGTGCTTTCGGATAACCCCTCCCAGCGCATTTATGTGCTGGAGGGCTATCTGGCGGCCGACACCTACGAGGTGTACACCAGCGCCACGGCCACGGACATCATCAAAAAACTCCTGTCCCAGACCGGTGCGGTGCTCACGGAGGAAGTGCAGAACCGGGCGGATGAACTGAACATGACGCTGGATCAGGTGCTTACGCTGGCATCCCTGATCGAAAAAGAGGCCAAATCGGGAGACTTTGCCAAGGTATCCGCCGTGTTTCACAATCGGCTGCAGGACGGCATGACGCTGGGCAGCGACGTGACGGTCAAATACGTGTCCGGCACCAAGCGCATGTCCCTGACGGACAGCGACCTTGCCGTGTCCTCCCCCTACAACACCTATCAGAACAAGGGACTCCCCCCCGGACCCATCTGCAGCCCCTCGGCGGCGGCCATTCAGGCGGCGCTGTATCCGGACGAGACCATGGTGACGGAGCACTACCTGTACTTCTGCTCCAAAGATCCGTCCACAGGTGAGCTCCACTTCAGCCGCACGCTGGAGGAGCACAATCAGGCGGTCAGCATCTACGCGCCGCTGTGGAAATCCTACGACGAGCAGCAGGGCAACCAGTAAGCCGACCGGGGTAAAAACTGGAAAAGGCCAGCGCAGATGCGCAGGGATTTTCAGTGCAGCCTGCCCCATGGCCGCTTCCGCACGGAAGCATCGCCGATGCGCAGCGTACGCGTACTGTCATCTCCTGTGACATATGCGCTGCCGAAATCCCTGCAGCGCACCGTACATACTCACGCGAAGCGCGGCCAAAGGCCGAACGAAGACCAGCCCCCGCGATGCACCGCGCGTATGCAGCTTGGGGAAAACCTTGTGGTCGTTGCGCCCCCTGCAATGCCCCGTGCGTACGCCGCCGCAGCGCCCGTTCGCGGTTCCTTCACCCGCTGCATTTTGTCAGTAAAAAACGCATCAAAATCCGAGACCGCTGCGAGCTCCCCATGCTGCGGCGGTCTTTTTTTCCATTTTCCGGCGCTTTTTTCCATTTTTCTGCATGAGGCCGCTCTCCGCCGCATACCCTTTCCCCGGAGGTGCAGCAACATGTTCGCCACGCTTTTATGGCTCTTTCGAGGTGCTTTTTTCCTGCTGGGCGCCGTCTCCGCACAGGGCGCCTTCCCCCGTCCCCTGTCTGCCGCTGAGGAGGCGGACTGCCTGCGCCGGGCAGCCGAAGGCGACGAGACCGCCCGTCAGAAGCTGATCGTCCACAACCTGCGTCTGGTGTCCCACATCGCACACAAATACGCCGTCCCCGGTTACACGCAGGAGGATCTGGTGTCCGTGGGCACCCTGGGGCTGATCAAGGCGGTCAACACCTTCCGTCCGGAAACGGGTGTCCGGTTGACCACCTACGCCGCAAGATGTATTGAAAATGAAATTCTCATGCTTCTTCGCGCCTCCAGAAAGGTGCGCAACGAGGTCTCCCTCTCCGAACCCCTCGGCACAGACGGCGAGGGCAACGATATTTCCTTTATGGACATTCTGGGCACCCCTGACGGACAGGTGGAGGAGGATGTGATCCGACGGGTGTCCATGGCGCAGGTGCGCCGCCAGATCACCGCCCTGCCCCGCCGGGAGCGGCTGGTCATGGAAATGCGCTACGGGCTGATGGACGGCAAAATGTACGCCCAGCACGAGGTGGCAGGGGTGCTGGGCGTGTCCCGCTCCTATGTATCCCGGCTGGAGAGTCGGGCGATCCGGCTGATTCGCACTGGCATGGGGCTATCCTGATCTGCGGCTGGTGCGCTATGCGCCCCGCAGGATGAACCTTGCGGGCCGGGGAACCGATGGGCGGTATGAAACCCGGCCACGCGCTGCGCACCGATAGGAATGGCACGATGATGCACCGCAGTCTGAACAAGCCGCGGCGCGTATCGTGGTGATCGGTGCGGACTGGTTCACATACGCGCGGAGCGAACCGCACGCTTTTATAATCGTACGTTTCACCATCAGACTGATCTGCATACGCGCGGAACGAACAAGGTGAAATGACTTACGGCACTAACGCGCAAAGAATGATTCTCATACGCATGGAACGAACACGGCCGGGGCGCCGGCGCGAACCGGCTTGCCAGACCGACCCACACATGCACGGAACGAGCGCGGACGGCAGACGACGGAGAAACCGCCGACAAGGCTGATCTGTACGGCCATGAGACGAACCGTTTGCGCAAGGCCATGAGTATGAGAGGCACGGACTGATCCGCACGGACATGGAACCGGCGGAAATGGAAAAACCGGGAACACGGCGGATGATCCGCCCACAGGTCAGAGCCGACGACGGAAGAACGCCCCGTCCGTGTTTTTTCCCCATCCGTTGTTCCGCTCTTGCGTTTTCCGCCGCTTCCTGTTAAAATGGAAGGGCTTAAAGCCCCTCAAGGAGGACATACGAATGGAAAATCTACGCCAGAAAAAAGGGTTCTTATGCGACATGGACGGCGTCATTTATCACGGCAACCATCTGCTGCCCGGCGTGAGGGATTTTGTCGCCTGGCTGCAGGAAGAAAACAAGAGCTTTCTGTTTTTGACCAACTCCAGTGAACGCTCTCCCCGGGAGCTGCACCAGAAGCTCCTGCGCATGGGGATGGATGTGGACGAAAGTCACTTTTACACCTCCGCGCTGGCAACGGCCAAGTTTGTCGCCAGCCAGTCGCCCGGCTGCACCGCCTTTGTCATCGGCGCGCCGGGGCTGTTCAACGCCCTGTACGAGGCGGGCATTACCATGAACGACGTGAACCCCGACTACGTGATCGTGGGTGAAACCAGCAACTACAACTACGAAAGCATCCTCAAGGCGGTGCACTTCGTGCAGCACGGGGCGCGGCTCATCGGCACCAACACCGACCTGACCGGTCCGTCGGAATACGGCATCATTCCCGCCTGCCGGGCACTGGTGGCGCCCATCGAGCTGGCCACAGGGCACAGCGCCTACTATGTGGGGAAGCCCAACCCCCTGATGATGCGCACCGGACTGAAGCTGCTGGGCTGCCACAGCGCGGAAAGCGTCATGGTGGGCGACCGAATGGACACCGACATCGTTGCAGGCGTGGAAACGGGTCTGGACACGGTGCTGGTACTCTCCGGCGTGACCAGCCGGGACGAGGTGGACGCCTTCCCCTACCGTCCGCACTATGTGCTGGGCGGCGTGGGCGAAATCTGCCCCGAGGAGCGCCGGAAAGACCGGTAACCCGCCCCTTCCTCCCCGCGACACGGCTGCCCCGCTGTTCCGTCCTTTTCAAAGATGAACGCGCCAGTACGCCGTCTGGAGGGCGGACGGCGCGTTTTTGTATGCCTGACCGGCGTTCCTTGCCTGCGTTCAGCGTCCTTCCGCCGCCATCCGCCGGCGATAGCTGCCCGGCGTTTCACCGCATGCCAGCTTGAACCGCTTGCAGAAATAGTGCACGTCCGCAATGCCGACCATCTGCGCGATCTGGCTCAGGTCATAGGCTGTCGTGGACAGAAGCTCCTTGGCCGCCTCGACCCGGGTGCGCAGGATCAGTTGCCCCGGGGTCGCCTGAAATTCCCGGCGGCACAGGTCAAACAGTTTGCTTTTGCCCATGTGCATTTCCTCGCACAGGGATGACAGGGTGATGGGCTGGGCAAAGTGCTGCAGCACGTAGCTCTGCAGCCGGGAGGCGTCGCTCATTTCCCGGGCGGACAGCATGCCCTGCAGACGCACCTCGGAAATGCAGGCATGCACAATTTCCGTCAGAGAAAACAACTGCTCGGAGGACACCTGCCTGAGCCGCATGAACGCCTCCTCCAGATCATCCGCATCCGGGTACCAGTCCAGAAGGCTCCTTGCGTTCTGCCACAGTTGCTTTTTATCCCCCGTATCCAGAAACTGGCCGATCAGGATGGCCGCCACCACCCGACCGTTTTCCACCACAGGCATGGCCACCTCTGTCAGCCCGCAATGACAGCGGTACCGCTTCATTTTTCGGGAAGGCGTCATTTCCGAAAGCGCCTGCCGGTCGCAGGCAATGCAGCGCTCCCGTCCGCCCTGCGCCCGTTTGACCGCCCGGCAGAAGTCCGCCTGCTTGCTGGAGGAAAACACCTCTGCCGCCTGCTCATCCATCAGGCTCAGCTTCACGCCCAGACACACGTGCAGATGGTTCAGCAGCGCCGCCAGCTTGTCAAATTCATCGCTTGTAAGCACACCCTTACCCTCCGTTTTTCCCTTTTCAGGGCAATTATACCTTATTTTCTGAAAAAGCGGAAGATTTTACCCAAATTTCGCATCATCGTCTCTCTTTCCCGGCGGCGTATTCTGCTATAGTATAGGCAGTCACAAGAACCATGCGCATTTTCAAAGGAGGAACCGTTTATGTCCAATCCTACGACCCTGGTCATCATGGCGGCAGGTCTCGGCAGCCGCTACGGCGGGCTCAAGCAGATGGCGCCCGTTGACCCGCAGGGGCACGTGCTCATTGACTTTTCCATTTTCGACGCGGTGCGGGCCGGCTTTGACCGGGTGGTATGCATCATCAAGCCCGAACTGGAAAAGGATTTTCACGAAGTGATCGGCCGCCGCATCGCGCCCTGCGTCGATCTGCACTACGCCTTCCAGCGTCCGGACGTGCTGCCCGAGGGCTTCTCCATCCCCGAAGGCCGCACCAAGCCCTGGGGCACCGCCCATGCGGTACTGTGCGCAAAGGATCAGATCTCCACCCCGTTCGCCGTCATCAACGCAGATGATTTTTACGGCCGTACGGCGTTTGAAACCATTCACGACTTTCTCAGCGCCGGTCATGCCGCAGACGAGCACGCCATGGTGGGCTACCGGGTGGAAAACACGCTGACAGAGAACGGTTCCGTCGCCCGCGGCATCTGCGCGGTGGACGAAAAGGGGTACCTGCGGGGCGTGACCGAGCGTACCCACATCGAGCCCCGGGAGGGCGGCGCCGCCTTTACCGAAGACGGCGAGCACTTTACCTTTGTTCCCGCGGGCACCATCGTTTCCATGAACCTGTGGGGGTTCCAGCCCGCCATTCTGAGCGAGATCGAGAACCGTTTTGCCCCCTACCTGAGGGAGAATCTGCCCATGAACCCCCTCAAGTGCGAATACTTCCTGCCGCTGATCCCCAACGCGCTCATTCACGAGGGCAAGGCCAGCGTGAAGGTGCTCAGCACCCATGAAAAGTGGTACGGCGTCACCTATCACGACGACATGCCCAAGCTGCAGGCCGCCATCGCCCGCATGAAGGCGGAGGGCGTGTACCCTGACGAACTGTGGAGGAAATAAACCATGCTGAACGTCTGCAATCAGTTTAAGCTGCTATCACCCGCCGTTTCCTGCGAGCCCTACGGCAGCGGTCACATCAACGCCACCTATCTGGTCAAAACCGCAGGCGGGCCGGACTATATCCTGCAGCGGCTCAGCCGTCAGGCCTTCCACGACATTCCCGCGCTGATGCGCAACGTGGAAGAAGTGACGGGCTACCTGTCCCGGCAGGATCCCGACCCCCGCCACACCCTGCACCTGCTGCCCACGCTGGACGGCGCCCGCTTTCTGCACACGCCGGACGGCGAGTACTACCGGATGTACGATTTCATCACCCACAGCGTCAGTCTGGATCGCCCGGAGCGGGAGCGCGACCTTTACGAATGCGCCCATGCCTTCGGCCGGTTCCAGCGCATGCTGGGCGGTTTTCCTGCCCGGGAGCTGAGCGAGACCATCCCCCACTTTCATGACACCCCCGTCCGCTATCAGGCGCTCCACGCCGCCATTGCGGAGGACAAAATGGGGCGTGTGAAGGAATGCGGCCCGGAAATTGCCTTCGCGCTGGCGCGGGAAGAAGAAGCCGCCACCCTGATGAACCTGCTGGCCGCAGGGGAACTGCCGCTGCGCGTGACCCATAACGACACCAAGCTGAACAACGTCATGCTGGACGCGGACACCCACGAGGCCGTGTGCGTCATCGATCTGGACACGGTCATGCCCGGTCTGGCCGCCAATGACTTCGGCGATCTGGTGCGCTTCGGCGCCAACACCGGCGCGGAGGATGAGAAGGATCTGACGAAGATCGGTCTGTCCATGCACAACTACGAGCAGCTGCTGGAAGGCTTTCTGGCCGCCTGCGGCGACGCGCTGACGGAAAAGGAAGTGCTGACGCTGCCCATGGGCGGCAAGCTCATGACGCTGGAATGCGGCGTACGGTTCCTGACGGACTATCTGTCCGGCGACGTGTATTTCCGCATCCACCGTCCCGAACACAATCTGGATCGCTGCCGCACCCAGTTCAAGCTGGTCGCCAGCATGGAGGAAAACTGGGACGCCATGATGCAGCGGGTGCAGGCGGTTCGGTAAACGTATTTCATCATTCAAATCGGGAGGCGTATGCAACATGAAGGTACTGCTGACGGGCGGCGCGGGCTATATTGGCTCTCACACCTATGTGGAAATGCTCAAGGCGGGGCACGAGGCCGTCATCATCGATAATTTTTCAAACGCCAGCAAGCTGGTGCTCAAGCGGCTGGAGACGATCACCGGCCGCCCCGTGTGCTGCTACGATGCGGACGTGCGGGATGAGGACGCGCTGCGCCGGATCTTCAGCGAGCATCAGATCGACGCGGTCATTCACTTTGCCGGTCTGAAAGCGGTGGGCGAATCGGTGCACAAGCCTATGGAATACTACGCCAACAATCTGGATTCCACGCTGGCGCTGTGCCGGGTCATGCAGGCCTGCGGCGTGCGGCGGCTGGTGTTTTCCTCCTCCGCCACCGTCTATGGCGTAACGGATCGGGTGCCGCTGGTGGAAACCCTGCCCACCGGCTGCACCAACCCCTATGGCTGGACCAAGTACATGAACGAGCAGATTCTGCAGGACGTCGCCCACGCCTACCCTGACTGGAGCGTAGCACTGCTGCGCTATTTCAACCCCATCGGCGCGCACGAAAGCGGCCTGATCGGTGAAAACCCCGTAGGCATTCCCAACAACCTGATGCCCTACATCACGCAGGTGGCTACGGGCAAGCTCAAGGAACTGCGGGTGTTCGGCAACGACTACCCCACCCACGACGGCACGGGCGTACGGGACTACATCCATGTGGTCGATCTGGCGCGCGGCCACATCTGCGCCTGCGAATACCTGATGGGGCGCACCGGGTGCGAGGTGTTCAACCTGGGCACCGGCGAAGGGTACAGCGTGCTGGATCTGGTGCACACCTTTGAACGGGTCAACGGTATCCATGTGCCCTACGTGATCACCGAGCGCCGTCCCGGCGACATTGCCACCTGTTATGCCGACGCCTCCAAGGCCGCCCACGTGCTGGGCTGGAAAGCGGAGAAGAATCTGGAGGACATGTGCAGAGACTCCTGGCGCTGGCAAAAGCAGAACCCCAACGGCTACGTCGAAGGCTGATCGGCGCCTCGCCGGGAAAAAAGCTCATTCCTTCTTCTGAAAAAAGCCCCTCGTTCAGGTAAAAGACACAGTCTGATGCAGCGCGGAACGAACGCCGTTGCGTAGAACAGACACCGTTTTTATCTTCTGAGCCGTCTTTTTCACCTGCGGCTGAACGCGTAAAAAACGCCCGCACTCCCCCGAAGATGGGAGAACGCGGGCATTTTGCTTTCATACCGCCGTCACGGCGCAGCGCTTATTCCGCCTTCTTTTCAAATTCCGCCGCCACCTGCTCCAGCAGTTTCCGAATGGGCAAATGCTGCGGGCAGGCCTTTTCGCATCTTCCGCACCTGATACAGTCAGACGCGCGGCTGCCCGGCACCGCGTGGATGTCGTAATAATAATCCGCATTCCAGTCACGGGTGCGCTGCTTGGTATTCATGACCGCAAACAGATCCGGAATGGCGATGTGCCGGGGACAGCCGTCCGTGCAGTAGCGGCACACCGTGCAGGGGATGAGGTTCATGCCCCTGAGAATGGCCTGCACCTTGCCCACCGCCTGCAGCTCCGTCTGGGTCAGGGGGTGGAAATCCTGCATGAAGCCCACGTTATCCTGCAGCTGCTGCAGATCGCTCATGCCGGAAAGCACCATTTTGACGTTGGGGAAGCTGGCCGCAAAACGAATGGCGTAGCTGGCCGGGCTGCCGCCGTGCAGCGCGTCCAGCACCGTCAGCGCCTCCTGAGGCAGCCGCACCAAATGGCCGCCCTTCACCGGCTCCATCACGATGACCGGCTTGTGGTGCCGCACGCACACTTCATAGCATTTGCGGCTCTGCACCGCCGGGTCGTCGTAATCCACATAGTTGAACTGCAGCTGCACCACCTCCACCTGCGGATACTCGGTCAATATCTGATCCAGCACGTCCGCCTTATCGTGGAAGGACAGCCCCACATGACGCACCTTTCCTTCCGCCTTCAGGGCGAAGGCGGTTTCGTATGCGCGGCACGCCTTGAAATGCTTGAAGTTTTCCCCATTCTGGCAATGCATGAGATAATAGTCGAAATAGCTGACCCCGCAGGCTGCCAGCTGGGCGTCAAACAGGGGACGGATATCCCCCTCCGTTTTAAAATAGGTGTCCGTCAGCTTGTCCGTCAGGATATATTTTTCCCGCGGATAACGGCTCGTCAGGCACGTTCTGAGCGCCGTTTCGCTCTTTCCCTGAATATAACCGTGGGCGGTATCGAAGTAATTGAACCCCGCTCCCAGAAACGCGTCCACCATCCGGCTGGTTTCCCCCATGTCCACCTCGTCGCCCGCCATGGGCAGCCGCATACAGCCAAAGCCAAAGTTGCCCTTTGCGTTTTCCATCACATTTTCCATGTTTTTCTCTCCCCCGGCCGTGCAAATGCGGTTCATGCACCGCTTCTTCCCACGGATAGTATATCACCTTCTGCCGCGGAAAGGCAAGGGCTGCTCCCCGACCGTCCGTTTCAGATCCGTTCCCGGCAAAGTCAGAAAAGCCGCCTCCGCCCGTTCACCGGCGGGAGACGGCTGTCCGGCCGTTGGCGCCGTCACTTTTTCTCGTCCAGCAGCATCACACCGTCGGCGGGGTTGTGGTCGATGGCGCCGACAATGCGGTGCGGAATATACGGCTCCTCGAGATAGGCAATATCTTCGTCCGTCAGCTTCACGTTCAGCGCGCCCGCCGCGTCGTCCAGATACCGCGCTTTAGTCGCGCCCACGATGGGCGAGGCAACGCCCTTTGCCCAGTGCCACGCCAGCGCGATCTGCTGCATCTTCACGCCGTACTTTTCTGCAAGCGTATGCACACGAACAACGATCTGCATATCCTGCTCTTCCGTGCGGTCGTATTTGCCCATGGCGACCCGGTCGGTTCTGCTGCGCAGGGTATCGGCGTTCCACACGGGACGGGTCAGATGCCCTGCCGCCAGCGGACTGTAGGGCATCAGGGAAACACCCATCTGCCGGCAGAGGGGGATCAGTTCCCGTTCATCCTCCCGGTAGAGCAGGTTGTAATGGTTCTCCATCGCCTCGAACCGCGCCCAGCCGTGGTCGCGGGCGCACAGCTGCATGTTGCAGAACTGATCGCCATACATGGCGGACGCGCCCAGCGCCCGCACTTTGCCCGCCTTCACCAGCTCGTTCAGCGCCTCCATGGTTTCCTCAATGGGCGTTTCATAATCGAAGCGGTGGATGATATAAAGGTCGAGGTAATCCGTGCCCAGCCGCTTCAGGCTGCCGTCGATTTCCCGGTGAATGGCTTCTTTGGACAGCCTGCCCGGATTGAAATAGACCTTGGAGGCGACGACCACCCTGTCGCGGGCAACGTTCTTTTTCAGCGCTTTTCCCAGATACTCCTCGCTGGTGCCCGCAGAATAACCGTTGGCCGTGTCGAAGAAATGGATGCCCAGATTCAGGGCATGCTTCACAGCGGCTTCGGCAGCGTCTTCATCCAGCGTCCAGTCGTGCATGGTGCCGGCCTTGCCGAAGCTCATGCAGCCCACGCAGACGCTGGAAACTTCAATGTCCGTGCCTCCGGGTTTTGTATATTTCATTGCGCATTCCTTTCACAGGGGCAGGCCGTCCACCCATTTTTGCACGGACGCAGCACTTTCACGGCTGCTCAGGCGCCTGCCGGGCAGCCATCTGGCGTTCCCCATGCAGCAGCTTTGCAGAATGCGCTCCGTCTCCCCCATGCCGCTGCCGCCGGAGGTAGCGAAGGGCACGACCGTCTTGCCCGCAAAATCGTAGCTTTCCAGAAAGGTTTCAATGATGCGGGGCGCCTGATACCACCAGATGGGAAAACCGACGAACACCGTGTCGTACCGCGCCATATCCGCCACCCTGTTGGCAATGGCGGGGCGGCTCTTTTCATCCTTCATTTCAAGGGTGCTGCGGCTGCCCAGGTCGTTCCAGTTCAGGTCGGCGGCGGTATAGGCCGTTTCAGGCTGCATTTCAAACAGTTCGCCGCCCGTCACGCCCGCGATGGTCTTTGCCAGCCGCGCCGTTTCGCCGCTGGCGGAAAAAAAGGCGATCAGCGTTTTATCCATGACTTTTTTCCCCCTTATTCAGCCTGCAATAGGCTGCGTCCGTCACCGGTTCGCACCATTCGTTGCGGGTATTCTCCCCCGGCACCTCCACGGCAATGTGAGAAAACCAGCTGTCGGCCTTTGCGCCGTGCCAGTGCTTGACCTCCGCCGGAATGGTCACCACCATACCGGGGGTCAGACTGACAGCAGACTTGCCTTCTTCCTGATATAAGCAGTTTCTCGGCTATAAAAAGGGTGCGGATGGCATTCCAGAAATCGTGCCCGAGGAAGCTGCGACGATCAAGCTGATCTATCGCCTGTTCATGGAGGGAAAATCGCCTGCGTACATCGCGCGGTTCCTTTCCTCCTGCAATATTTCCTCGCCTGCCGGAAGGCCGCAATGGCGGCCCGAAACGGTAAAAAGCATTCTGTCCAACGAGAAATACAAGGGTGATGCCATCCTGCAAAA
>CAKUKE010000004.1 GCA_934662505.1 uncultured Clostridia bacterium
CTTTTTTTACTTTTTCTTCGACTTTTTTTGAAATGCGAACTTGTATCAGTAATTGAAATGTGATCGTTCGGGGATTTGCCATCTTTTACATCATTCTCTGTTTCAAATGTTCGGATTCTTCCTTTTCTTCCCGGCATGCCGCCCTGCATTTCGGACTACAATAGTCCCGGGTGATGGTCATGACAAGTTTGAAGCGGCTGATCGGATTACCGGTCATTCTGGACGGCAGGACGGTCGGCCACGTGCTGCGCGGCGTTCTGACGACGGACGGGCAGCGGCTGCGCGGGCTGGTCATTCGCGGCGGCCTCCGGGGCGCCCGATGGCTGCCGGCGGCGCGGATCACGCTGCTGGGAAGGGTATCGGTCATCGGCGAAGGGAGCACGGACAAACTCCCCCGGGACACGGCCTTTCGTCTTTTCCGGGTGTCCGATGCGGACGGAACCCGTCTGGGCGTCGTCAGCGACGCCATGCTGCACGAGGACACCCTGCGGGTGCT
The DNA here is from genome assembly GCA_934662505.1 of uncultured Clostridia bacterium. Lineage (GTDB taxonomy): Bacteria > Bacillota > Clostridia > Christensenellales > Aristaeellaceae > SVGT01. The sequence goes on from CAKUKE010000004.1 coordinate 497, forward strand.
GGCGCTGGAAATATCCGCAGGTCCTGTGGACGACCTGATTTCCGGCCGCTTTTTCGCCACCGCCTTCGCCGTGCGTCCTGCCGACGGCGGCGAAACGGGGCACGTGACCATTCCGGGGGAGGTGACGTAAAAATGAACAAACTCATCACCGGCATGGCGCTGGGCTTTCTGGCGGGTATGAAATGTCAGGAGGCCAGCAAAACGGTCTGCATGAAGCGGATGAAAAAGCAGGCCATGAAGAAGCTGGGGCTGTGGTAACGGGCGGGGACAGGCCGTCCCATCCCGAAACCGGCAAGACCCTCATTCTGCCCGACGGCGAGGGCGAGGCTACGGCGCTGACCGGGCTCCGTCCCCGCGCGCGGGTCGCGGCAGGCGCGGCGGCGGCGCTGGCGCTGCTCTTTCTTCTGCCCGGGCTGCAAAAGCTGCTGGTGCAGCTTTTTCTGGCGCTGCTGCTCACGGCGGCGGCGCTGCCCCTGACCCGTTGGTACGAGCGGCGGCTGCCCCGCACGGCCGCCTGCCTTTGCGCCGTTTCTTCCATATTGTTGGGAATCGCAGGATGCATCGCGCTGCTGGTGCCCTCGCTCCTCCATCAGCTGCGGCTGGCCGGGGAGCAGATTCCCCTCATCATCGCCTGGGGACAAAACGCGCTGGCGCGGCTGGAGCAGCAGGAATGGTTTCAGCACCTCCTCTCCCAGAGCGCGCGGCAGGCTCCCGGCGCGCTCCTGAGCAAGGCGGGCACCTGGCTGACGGGCGCGCTGCCGGGTGTGATCTCCTCCGTGGGCGCGGCGGCGGACGGTCTGTCCCGCGCCTTTCTTTCCCCCGTGCTGGCCTATTATTTCCTGAAGGATCGGGAGCTTTTCTCCTACCGGCTGTCCCTGTGGATTCCCCTGCGGTACCGGGGCAGAGCCCTGCGCGCCGCCCGGGAAATGCGGCGGGAGGCGGGCGGCTACATCCGCGGGCAGATGCTGGTGGCGCTGGCCGTGGCGTTTCTGACGGCAATCGGCCTGATGGCCGTAGGGGTCAACGCGTTCATGCTGCTGGGGCTGGTCATGGGCGTATGCGAGCTGATCCCCTACATCGGCCCCTTCATCGGCGGCATTCCGGTGGTGCTGTTCACCCTGCCGCTGGGACTGAGCAAGACCCTTTGGGCGCTGGGGGTCGTCATTGCCGTGCAGCAGGCGGAGGGCATGTTCATCGCCCCCCGGCTGATGAGCGGCGCTACCGGCCTTCATCCGGTTTACATTCTGCTGCTGCTCACGGCCGGCGGCCTGCTTTTCGGCCTGCCGGGACTGCTGCTGGCGCTGCCGCTGTTCGTGTGCCTGCGCGGCCTGACCCGCGCCCTTCGGCTGAGCCGCCTGGAATAAGGACGGCGCGGCCTTTTTTGCCCGTTTTTTTACAAAAAACGGATTTTTTCAAAAAAACCGCTTGACAGACGTCCGCTCCTCGCGTATAATCTTTTGTGCAGTCATTCTTGACTGGTCAGAAACGGCATTGGGGAATGGTGTAATGGCAGCACCTGCGACTCTGACTCGTATAGTCTAGGTTCAAATCCTAGTTCCCCAGCCAACCTTGCCTCCATTGTGTAGAGGCCTAGCACGCCGCCCTCTCAAGGCGGAAACATGGGTTCGAATCCCATTGGGGGTGCCAGTGAAACGTTCTGCGGTCGCGGGGCGTTTTTTTGTTGTCTTGTCGACCCATGCCCCGCCGTCAAACGCTGTTTTCGTACCCCGCTCGCAGAACTGAAGCCGAAAGGATTGCTGCAATTCAGTTTCACCCCTGCCTGCACGCGGAGCTGAATTCTTCCAGACTCGGCAGCCTCAGCGTTGCAGCTTTGTCCTCCCTGCCCGCCTGCAAACTGCAACCGTTCAGGGCGTATGCAGGACGCTCCTGTTTACGCATCTGCCATATTTTTTCGCCGGCTTTCGCCTTCGCCCCTTGCCCCGGTATTCAGGCCGAGATCACGCGAACAGGTGCGGGGCTTTTTTTTATTGAATCGGCGCATCGCTGGCGGCGGAGGCTGTTTTCACCGCGAAAACGCCTGCAGCGTTCCGGACGAAGCAACCTGCGGCGCACCTAAGGTGGTTTTTGTGACTGGTCATCAAACGGTGCGCGCCACACCGCCGGACGCCGCTTTCGCAGCCCCCGCCTGCGGTGTTCAGCGCAGCATCTGCGCTGCGGTCGTTGGAAGCGGCGCGTTTCCCACCGCCTGCGGCGGTCATACAAGTGCAAAGCAAACGAAGCGGCGTTCTGCTGACGGGACGGCAGCGCGGTCGCCGTTTCCGGCTTTTTGCGTGCCGCCCCTTGGCACGGTGCTTTCAGGCGACCCTCTGTGCCCCGTCTGGCACGGTTCCTTTCCATGCCTTTCCCGCAGCCGGCGTTTTACTGACAGGCGACCCGTTCAGCGCATCCGGGTTTCAGCGCTTTTCCTCCATTCCCGGCGCCGCCATAAAACAGAAATCCCCTGCAAAACGCACTTGCTCCGCGCTTCACAGGGGATTTTTTATGTCGCTTTTTCCGCAGACAATCGCGCCGCATAGTTGCGCTCCGTGCGCTGTTCATGACTTTTTGCGCACCGGACACATCCTGCCCGCGCCGTCAGTTTTCCATCCCGTCCGTGACCGTCAGGGGGATCCCTTCGCCCGCGCAGATCTGCGCCTCGTCAGGCGCTGCGTCGCCTTCGGCGCAGCGGTAGACATAGATCGTCGCCCGCGCAGGCAGGCGACCCGACCCGGTCAGGGTCAGATGCAGCGCGTCGTCCTGCATGTCCTCCCCGTCTCCGGCACGCTGCATACGGTATACCGTACCCGACTCGTCCACCATCAGCGCCCGCCAGGGCTGTTCCGTGCGGATCGTTTCGTCCGCTTCCTGCCGGCTTTCGCAGGGGAAGGCGGGGCCGTCCGCAGTCAGGGTGAGCGTCACGCGCTGCGTCCCCACCTGCGCCTCCGCCCGGCATAGAGAACCGTTGTACGCGCCCGTTCCCGTCAGCTGCACCTCCGCCAGACTGCTCAGAGGCACCAGCGCGGTCACGACCTGCAAAGGCTCCTCCGCCTCCTGACGGAGCGCGTATTCGCTTGTGCCGTCAAAATAGAAGGAATAGGTCACCGCCCGGACGGAGACGCGAAGGGTCAGCACGTTCAGACCGTACGGCTGGTTGAGCACGTTCTGCACCCGCCGGTCCTCCACCCGCGTGTCCTCTCCGCTCATGTCCAAGCTTTCGCGCCAGCTGTCAAAGCTTTTGCCGTCCGCCGTGCAGACCGTGTCCTCCACCTCCGCCACGTCCCAGCGCATGCCGAAGGAGCGCCCCTCCTTCCACGCCTGAAAGTACGCCTCCTGCAATTGCTCCTGCTCCGCCGTTTCCGGGTACGGCCAGTCCACCACCCGATTCGCATAGAACGACTCCGACAGAGGCGGAACCGTCCAGTCCTGCGCGCCGTTTGCCTGCGCGCTCGTTTCATCATCATACGCCCCAGGCCATGGACTGGGGGTCACCGCGGCCGAGCCGTTTTCCTGCATGATCTTTTCGTCGTACGCCGCGCTTTCGGCAGTCTCGGGCTCCACGCCGTATTCCTCGCCATACTGGTTGACATACAGTGCCGCCCCCTCCTGCAGCAGTTCCGCCAGCTGGGTCTCCGTGGGCGTCCACACCTCCGCCCGGCAGCCGTTTTCCACCATCAGGCAGAGGATCAGATCGTTGCCGTCCCACTGCTCGCTCTGCACCCACACCCGGGCATTCTGCAGGCGGCTGCGGGCGTTCACATCGCCGATCGTTTTCTGTCCGTCCGCCAGCACGGCAAGGCTGCCGTTCTGGCTGCGCCGATCCTCGGGGGTAAAATCGATGATCCTCCCTCTGGTGAGGCCGAGCACGCCGCCCACCGCCAGCGCAAGGCAGGCCATGGCGGCGGCAAGCCGCGGCAGCACGGGCTTCCGTTCCTTCTGCGGACGCATGGCGGCGGCGCGGATGCGCGCCCGGCGCGCAGGCGACGGAGCCAGCCCGGACAGACGGGCGTCCAGTGCCCTTCTTACTTTCTCCTCCTCATTCACGCTCCATCGCCTCCCTTTCCTTTTCCAGTATTTTCCGCGCCTTGTTCAGCCGCGCCTGCACCGTGGTGCGGCTGACCCCCAGCGCCCGGGCGGCCTCCTGCCCGGTCATTCCCTGATACCAGCACAAAAGAGCCGCCGCCTTACAGCGGGGCGGCAGCCCCATCACCGCCCGGGTGAGAAAATCATCTTCCGTACTGCAGGGCGCGGCCGGCTCAGGCAGCGTCTCCGGCGCCACGCTCCGGTCAACGTGCCGGAACCAGGCGCTGCGGCGCATGTCCTTGCAGGTGTTGATGGCAATGCGCATCAGCCACGTTTTTTCCGCCGCCTCGCCCCGAAAAGAATCCAGCGCACGGTACGCCTTGAGAAAGGTCTCCTGCACCGCGTCCTCGCTCAGCGCCATGTCGCCCAAATAGGCGTAGCACATGCGCAGCAGGCTTTTTTCCCACCGGGCCATGGCTCCCTCCAGCCATGCCGCCCGATCCTCCGACATCACGTTCTCCTCCCTCTCCCGTTTATTAGACGGCGGCGCAGGCCGAACTGTCAAGTACAAAAACAAAAAAACGGGGCTTCTTTTTTAATGAAGCTCCGTTTTTCAGGGAGGCCGGCACTTACAGAAGCACCTTCACGACCACCTTTTCGCCTTTTTCGCCCGGCTTGCCCAGTCCGGGCATATGGGCGTCCTGCGGAAAGAACACGGCGAAGGTATCCCGCTCCAGCGGCAGGGCAAGCCCCTGCGCCGGTTCAGCCGACACCGAGCCGTCGTTTTCAAAGGGCGAAAAGCCCGTCACCCGATCCGCCCGCGCCCAGCGGACGGTTTCATCCCCCGTCAGGCTGATCTGGATATCGATGTATTTTTCATGGCGCTCCCACAGGTTTTCCGCCCGGTACACAGGAGCCTGGCGGTTGACATAGGCGCGGTCGCCCAGAATGTCATGACGGCCGGGGGTCAGTGCCGCCAGATCGGTACGGGCAATATAGTCCAGCGCCGCGTCCATCTGCTCGCTCAGCCCCCGGTAGGTCTGAAGATGGGACAGGGTATCGTAGATCATTCAAATCGTTCCTTCCGTCCAAATTGCCGATCACTTTTCTCCAGCCGCCCGGAGCGGGGCGCGTTTCGGCGGCGCGCCGCCCCGTTTTTGACCCTGCTCTCTCCGCGCCTCAGGTTTCCGATCTGTCCGAGGCAGGCACACCCCCGCTCCAGCATGGGGGTGTCCGCAGCAAACAGGGCTTTTCCAGTTCCCGAAGCAGGTGTACAGGCGATTCGGGCATCCTTTTCCCGATCGTGCTGTTTTTCCTGCCGTCCGGGACAGGCGGTGTTTTTCCGACGGCGTTTTTGTCTCCGCCGTGCAGATTTCCGTCCTGTGCGCGCTTTGCCTCGCTTATTCCTTCGGATGAGGCTGCGTCCACACGGGCGGCGGCAGCGTTTCTCCCGCTTCCTCCGCAGGAGACAGCGCCCCGTCCGGCACATGCAGGATACGGCTGCGCCCAAACACGTTGCCCTCCTGCTCGCCGCCGCAGTAGTAGGCCAGCAGCACCCCGTCCGGCACGGGATGAATGGCGGCATAGCAGTACCCCCGGTCAGGCGCGTCCTCCAGCACGGTGAGCCCGGTAAAGGTCCTGCCCTCGTCCCGGCTGGTCGCCGCCACCAGCGGCGTGCGCCCGCCCGTCCACGCGCCGCCCACATGCTCGGAGCGGCCGTTGAACACGGGCACCGGGTTCCACACGGCCAGCAGCCGTCCATCCGGCAGCCGCTTCATGCACAGGGGCGAATTGGGCGAGGTGAACCAGGAGGGCTGGCTGGACGTCCACCGCTCGCCGCCGTCCAGAGACAGCATCTCGTACTGCCTGCCCAGATCCGTCCGCGCCCAGCCGTACAGCACGCCGTTTTTCAGCTCCACCACGCCCGGCTCCTGCAGGCCGCTGCGGGCGTAGGCCGTATCGTGCAGCACGCACTTGTTGTCGCTGCGCGTCCACGTCCGGCCGTCGTCGTCCGAATAGAAGAACACGCACTCCGACCGGCTGTCGTAGAAGCCCTGCCCCTTTTCGCCCGGGAACGCGCGGTACCCCTTCCGATGCACGGCGGCGGGGATGACGATGCGCCCGGAGGACAAACGGACGACCCGGTCGTTGTTCACCACAAAGAAGCCTTCCTCCGGCGTGCACAGGGTCTTTTCCGACCAGGTGTCCCCCTCGTCAAAGGAGCGGCGCATGTACATGCGCATGCGGGTGAGGGTCTCGCGGATGAGGTAAAACAGCCCGACCGACCCGTCCGCCATCCGCAGAAGGGACACGGACATCATGTTTTCCGCGCCCTCGTCGGCGGCGGACAGGAGGATTTTTTCCTCCCCGAAGGTGCGGCCCCCGTCCCGGGAGCGCAGCGATGCCACGTCCGCCGTCTGGTAATCCAGCACCGCCTCCCCCCGGAAGCGGCTGAACACGTACAGAATATCTCCGTTTTTCAGGTCGATAAAAGCGCCCTCGCCGCTGCGCAGGTTGCCCGGCGCAGGGTTCTTTTCATAAACGACTGTTCCCGCTGTCATACGCCCTCCACCAGATGGCAGGCCACATAATGCCCGCCGCCCGCGTCCTTCAGTTCAGGGGTTTCCTCGCAGCAGCGCCGGGTGCAGTGGACGCAGCGGTCGTGCAGCGCGCAGCCCGATGGCTTGTTAATGGGGCTGGGCACGTCGCCGGGCAGCACGATGCGGTTCGCCCGCTTGCGCAGGGAGGGGATGGGCACTGCGGAAAACAGCGCCTCCGTGTAGGGGTGCAGAGGCTTCCGGTGCAGCTCCCGGGCGTCGGCCAGTTCGACCACCTTGCCCAGATACATCACCGCGATGCGGTCGGACATGTACTGCACCACGCTCAGGTCATGGGCGATGAAAATGTAGGTCAGCCCCATCTGTGCCTGAATATCCTTCATCAGGTTGAGCACCTGCGCCTGAATGGACACGTCCAGCGCGCTGACGGGTTCGTCGCACACCACTACTTTAGGATTGACGCACAGGGCGCGGGCAATGGCGATGCGCTGCCGCTGACCGCCGGAAAACTCGTGAGGGTAACGCTTCAAAAAGTCCGTGCGCAGGTTGACCATTTCCATCAGCCGCTCCATCTGGGCGTGCCGCTCTGCGGGGTTCCCCATGCCGTGCACCCGCATAGGCTCGTCAAAGGCCTCCCGGATGGTCTTCAGGGGGTTCAGTGAGGAATAGGGATCCTGAAACACCATCTGCACCTGACTGCGGAATTCAAACTCTTCCTTTTTGTTCAGGGTGGTGATGTCCTTCATGGTCTCCCCGTCGTGGAAGCCCACGTAGCCGCCGGTGGGCTTTTCCAGCAGCATGATGGTCTTGCCCAGCGTCGTCTTGCCGCAGCCGCTTTCGCCCACCACGCCCAGGGTCTCGCCCCGGTACACCTTCAGCGTCACGTCGTCCACGGCCTTGACATGGTTGACCACCCGCTTGAGCAGTCCTTTGGTCACGGGGTAATAGGTTTTCAGGTGCTGTATGTCGAAAATGCAGTCTTTTTCATTCATGACCCGTCACTCCCCCTTGCGGATGCATTTGCACATGTGTCCTTCTTCCACCATCGCGTCGGGCACGCGGGCGGCGCAGTCCGCGCAGGCATAGGGGCACCGGGGCGCAAAGGCGCACCCCTCTCCCACCTCGTCCGGCGCGGGGGTCTGGCCGGCGATGGAGGAAAGCCGCTTGCCGCTTTCCATGCCCAGCACGGGCACGGACTGCATCAGCGCACGGGTGTAGGGGTGCGCCGGCCGCTCGAAGATCTGCTCCGCGCTGCCGCTCTCGATCACCTCGCCCATGTACATCACCGCGATGTCGTCCGCCATTTCCGCCACCAGCCCCATGTTGTGGGTAATGAGGATGATGGATTTGTTTTCGTCCCGCTGCAGCCGCTTCATCAGATCCATGATCTGCGCCTGAATGGTCACATCCAGCGCGGTCGTCGGCTCGTCGGCAATGAGCAGCTGGGGGTTGCAGATCATGGCGATGGCGATCATCACCCGCTGCTTCATGCCGCCGGAGAACTGATGGGGATATTCGTTGACCCGCTGCCGCGCCTCGGGGATGCCCAGATAGCTGAGCATTTCCACCGCCCGCTCCATGGCCTCCTTTTTGCCGATGTTCTCATGCTGACGCAGGTTTTCGATGATCTGCGCGCCCACGGTGTACACCGGGTTCAGCGAGGCCATGGGATCCTGAAAGATGATGCCGATCTCCTTGCCCCGGATAGCGCGGATCTCCCTGCCGTAGCGCTCCATGGTCTGCAGGTCCGCCTGTTTTCCGTCGGCAAAGGTGTAAATGCTCTTGCCCTCCGTCACCTTGCCGGAGGCGGGCAGCAGCTGGAGCACGGAGTGGACGGTCATGCTTTTTCCGCAGCCGCTTTCGCCCACGATGCTCAGGGTGCGGCCGCGCCGCACGTCAAAGTGCACGCCCCGGAGGATCTCCACCGTTTCCTTGGCGCTGGTAAAGGAGGTGTGCAGGTTTTCCACATGCAGAATGGTATCGTTCACGCTCGTCTCTCCCTTCCTCAGCCCTTGGGGTCGTACACGTCCCGCAGACCGTCGCCGAAGAAGTTGACGGCCAGCACGAACAGCGAAAGCACCGCGCCGGGATACACCCACAGCCACCAGTAGTTGCGGATGACGTCGATGGACTTGGCGGCGTTCAGGATGTTGCCCCAGGTGGGAATGGAGGAGGCCACGCCCAGACCCAGATAGCTCAGCCCTGCCTCGGAGAGGATGTAGCCCGCCACGTTGATGGAGAAGGCCACGATGATGGGCGAGATGGCGTTGGGCAGAATGTGCTTGAACATGATGGAGAATTTGGATATGCCGAAGGCCTTGCACACGCTCACGTAGGTTTCCTCACGCTGGGTGAGGAACTTGCCGCGGATCATGCGGAAGGGGGTCATCCACCCGGTAACGGCAAAAATGAAAATGATGTTGAACAGGCTTTTGCCCACCAGCGTAGTCAGAATGAGAATAAGGATCATGGAGGGGAAGGTCATGAACAGCTCGCTGGCATGCACCAGCAGGCTGTCCAGCTTTCCGCCGAAGTAGCCGCCCAGACAGCCGAAAATGATGCCCAGCACCGACCCGATGAAGGAGGCCACCACGCCGATGAAAATGGAGGTGCGTCCGCCGTAAAGCACGCGAGCCAGCACGTCTCTGCCCACCTTGTCCGTACCGAAAGGGTGCTCGGCGGAGGGCGCCTTGCCGATCTGCTTCATATCAGGCACGGCCGGGTCGTAGGGGGTGATCAGCGGCGCGAAAATCGACGCCAGGGTAAACAGCACCACCACGATCAGCCCGGCTACCGCCAGACGGTTGCGCAGGAAGGTCTGCATGTTGCGGTACGCCTGACTGCGCCTTTTCTTTTCCTTGACGCCCACAGCCTGAGCGTCCAGATTGGTTCCGGTCATCTTCTTCGCCTCCTTCAGCCCAGCCGCACGCGGGGATCCAGCGCCGCAGTGAGAATATCCACCAGCAGGCTGGCAAACATGGTCACGCAGGCGGTCATCATGGTCGTGAGCAAAATCAGGGGATAGTCGTTGGATGAAACAGCCTGCAGCACCAGCGTGCCGATGCCCGGCCACGCAAACAGGCTTTCTATGACTACGCTGCCGCCGATGAGCATGGGCAGACGGAAGCACAGCAGCGTCAGAATCGGCGTGAGGGAATTGCGGAAAGCATGCTTGATGAACACCTTCCATTCCGGGATGCCCTTGGAGCGGGCGGTCTTGATGTAATCCTTGTTGAGCACGTCCAGCATGGAGTTGCGGGTGTAGCGCATCAGGGCGGCCGTCATGGGGATGGTCATGGTCGCCACGGGCAGCACCATGTTGGCAATGCGCCCGCCGAAGGTATCCGCGCTGCGCCCGCCAATGGGCAGCCAGTTGAGCCGCAGCGCAAAGAGCAGGATCAGCAGCATGCCCAGGAAAAACTGGGGAATGGAAATGCCCACCATGCCCGCAACGGAGCAGGCGTAGTCCACCCGGGTGTTCTGCTTGACCGCCGCCAGAAAGCCCAGCGCAATGGCCAGAATGGTGGACAGGATGAACACCACGATGGACAGCTCAAACGAGGCGGGCAGGTACCGGGCGATCAGCTTGGAAATGGCCACGCCCTGCACCAGAGAATAGCCGAAGTCGCCGCGGAGAAGGTCGCCCAGCCAGCTGACGTAGCGCACCAGAAAGGGACGGTTCAGTCCCAGCGCTTCCCGCATGGCGTCCATATCCACATTGCTGGCCATATCGGGGGAGACCATGTAGCTCACCGGGTCCGTCGGCGTCAATTCCAGCGCGCCGAACACCAGAAAGCTGAGCAGCAGCAGCATCGGAATGGTGATGAGCACCCGTTTGAGAATAAACTTACCCATGCGCGTCACTCCCTTGTCGGTTTAAAAAAGAGGAGGGGGTTCGCCCCTCGGACTGTCAGAACAGATCGTGCGCCGGAAACAGGGCGCCGCAAAGGGCGGCAAGTTCTCGACGCGCTCGCGATGCGCCTTCACAAAGCGCCGCGGATACGGCGGTGCGGACGGCTTTCGCCGTGTCCTCCCGCCCCGGTTATACCTCACTTGTCCTTGGGCTCGCCCGCCCAGTGTTGGTCGCAGCGGAGCTGTATCAGCATGCGGCGTACCGCCCGGCCGGGCGGGGTGATTTTTCGGAGCGTATGCGCGGAAAAATCATTTCTGCGGCTTTGCCATGCAGGGTGAAGACGTTCACCCTGCATGGCGCCTGTCAAAAGCACCGCTTCCGACAGGCAAAGGGGCAAAAGGGCGCAGCCCTTTCGCCCCTTTCTGTCAGGCTGTTACTGAACGATGGTCCAGTCTTCGAAGGAACGGTCGTAGTTGTACCACTCGTTGCCGAACTGGGCGTCGCCCACATCCAGATGGTTGGTATTGACGATGACGCAGTTGGGCAGGGAGTACAGGGGCAGACGGAACATGTATTCCTGATCCAGCTTCTGCAGCTCCACCAGAATGTCCTTGCGCGCTTCCGCGTCCAAGGTGGTGTTGAGCTTGTTCACCAGTTCATCGTACGCGTCGGACTGCACCAGATACTTCATGATGTTGCCGCTGGAGACCAGCTCGCCGTAGGCTTCTTCGTAACCGAAGGCGGACAGACCCTTGTAGGTCACGTCCCAGTCGCGCACGTCGTAGATCTGGGTGGTAGCGTCGCCGGTGAAGGCCTGCGTGTCCACCTTGATGCCCACTTCGCCCCAGTAGTAGGAAATGACGTCCATGAAGTCGATGGAGGCCTGATCGCCGTAGTAGTAGCGCAGCTTGATGGTCTGGTTGAAGTCAAAGCCCGCTTCCTGCAGCAGCGCCTTGGCCTTCTCGGGGTTGTACTCGTAATTTTCGCAGCCGTCCCAGTGCGCGGACATGTTGGCGGGCACGAACGTGGAGGTGATGGTGCCAGTGGGGAACAGGGAGGACACGATGCTTTCCCGATCCAGCGCGTACATCAGCGCCTTGCGCACACGGGCGTCCGCCATGGCGTTCTTTGTGCCGTCGGGGCTTTCAATGTTGAAGATGAAATACCGCATGTAGAAGATGTCCACGGGGTACACCTTGTAGCCGTCGATCTTCTCGATCTGGGCGATGGTGTCGGCGTTGTTGGTGCTCAGGTAATCGATCTCGCCGGCCATGCAGGCCACCACGGTATCGGACACGTTGCTCATCTTGATGTATTCGATTTTGGGCTGGGTGCCGTAGAAGCCGTCATAGCGCTCCAGCAGGGCATAATCGTCCCACACCACGTCCGCCACCTTGTAGGGGCCGGTGCCGATAGGCATTTCCCAGAATTCGTTGTTGTGGATGGTCAGCGGGTCGGCGTCCTTGAGCAGATGCTCCGGATAGATGGCGAACTGCGCCAGCACGTTGAGGAAAGCGCCGTAGGGCTTTTCCAGCGTGATGGTCACGGTGTTGCCTTCCGCCTTGATGCCGGTCACGTCGTCCGCTTCGCCCGCAGCGTAAGCGGCGGCGCCTTCGATGCTCTTGAAGGCGTTGGTGAAAATGGTGTTGATGATGCCCGCCCGCAGCGCGGTCTTGAGGCTGAACACCACGTCGGCAGCGCCGAAGGGCTGGCCGTCGTGCCAGGTCACGCCTTCACGCAGGGTAAGCGTGATGGTCAGGTTGTCTTCGCTGACGTCCACCTTTTCCGCCAGATCGGGAATGACGTCGTCAAAGGCGGGGTTGCTCATCAGCAGCGCCCGGAACACGTTATTCTTGTACAGGCCGCCGAAATTCTCCCACATGGCGCCGAACAGGGTTTCAGGCGCTTCGCCGATGTAGAGGGTGTTGGTCTTGTTGCTTTCTGCGAACGCGCTGGTCATGCCCAGCAGCATCACGATGACGAGCAGCAGACTGAGGAACTTCTTCATACTACCTCTCCTTTATCATGTTTTTATATACAGCGCACCGTGCGCCGCATTTCACCGTTTTATCTGCGGGGACGGAAGGCACGATCCAGATCGCCCTCCAGCCCGTACACCGCCGCGCCGCTGAAGCGGAACACCAGCACCGGGCAGCACTTGCCCCGCTCCGCTTTGGGGGCGTCGGCCAGCGTCTTTTCCCGGAAGGTCAGGGCGGTCACGCCGCTTTCCGTCACGGGTACGCAGTCGGCAAAGCCGAACCCGGGAATCTCCTTCAGCTCGCCGTAGAACCCCCGCCGCGCGTGGCACAGCGCGTACTCCACCCGGCCGCCGGCTGCCACCTGCGCCGCCAGACGCACCTCGCCGCCGCCGAAACGGGGGCAGAAGGTGGCGATCTGCCCGGGCGCGCTTTCGTCCCGCTGGACGTAGCCCGCCAGGAACCGCCGGTTCACCCGGCAGCGCATGAGGGTGCTCTCGCGGAAATTGGTGTGCTGACCCGAGCCGCCCATATAGTAAAACACCAGGTCGTCGCCCTCCTGCACCGGCGCGCTGGGGTAAATACAGCCGCAGTCGGGCACCCCGTCGCCGTAGCGTCCCGCTCCCCGGGGAATGAAGGGGGTACCGGGCGCTACCCGCTCCCACTGCACACCGTCGTGGCTGAAGGTCATTTCGCAGTCCACGCAGTCAAAGTCCGGCAGGGAACGGTCGCCCCCATGGAAAATGGCGGGCAGACCCACGTAAAGGTCTTCATAGCGGAACACGGGCATGGCGTAGATCTGATCGTCGAACCCTTCGCCCCGGTAGATGTTCACCGGCTCCGACCAGTGGATAAAGTCGTCGCTTTCCGACCGCGCCACCACCCGCAGCCCGTCCCATGTGCGGGTAATGAGCACGTACCGACCCAGCCGCTCGTCAAAGAAGGCGAAGTTGTGGGTATCGCCCGCAGGGTTGTACTCCGGCCACGGGATCGGCTCGCAGAAATGCAGCCCGTCGGCGGAAAAGCTGACCGCCATCTGGTTCTTCGCGTCGTGCCGCACCATCATCTTATAGCGCCGCGCCGGATCCGTTTCGTGCATGTCCTTGAACACGGAGGCGCCGTGGGCGTCCCACAGCAGGATGTTGTTTTCCCGGCTGCCCTCGAACGCCACATTGCCCAGCGCAGGACGGCTCCAGTGCACCCCGTCCTTTGATTCCGCATACAATACGCCCGCAATGCGCCGGCGGCTGTTTTCGCCGATGGTATACTTCCTCCCCACCCGCTCCTGCAGGGTGTAGGGGGTGGAGTTATCATCCAGAATGCAGCAGGTGTAATAGCAGCGGTACAGCCCGTATTCCTCGTCATAGAACACGTTGGGGTAGCCGTTGTCGATCCGCTGCTCCCAGCGCACCTGCGGCGTGGACGTGTACCCTTCGGTCATCAGGGGCAGGTTTTCCTTCCGCACCGGTCCCACCGTCAGGCGGGCGTTGGTCAGGTCATCGCAGGCAAAGGTATCAAAAAAAGGAAAATACATGGTTTTCTTCCCTCCCGTGGCGTCTTGTTTTTCCTGTCTGTCGCATCGCGTCTGTTCAGTTCTCATCCATTTCGGATTGTACCACATTTTATATTTGCGTGTCAACACGTTTTTGCGGAAAACATCCTATATTTCGCCAGAAAAATCATGATTTCTTTGTTTTTATCCTGTCCTTTCTTGTTTGCCGCGTCTTTTGTGCAATGTTTTATGGCGTATTTGTCCTTCATTTAGGGAACAGTCTTTCCTTTACCGGCAGTGCGCGTCCCGTTTTTCCTCCCGAACACTCCCGTTCATTTGACAACTTTTCCCAAGTACGGTAAAATAAAAATAATGTAATGGAGAAATCGGGCAGGGAGGCGTTCGCATGGGTCGGGAAAAGCTCTACATTCAGGCATTTCGGGACATTCGGAACTACATCCAGAAAAACAACCTCAAGCCCGGCGACCTTCTCCCCTCCGAGCAGACCCTGTGCGGCATGCTGAACGTGAGCCGCAACGTGCTTCGGGAAGCCATCAAGTCCATGGAGCTGATGGGCATGGTGGAAAGCTGCGCCGGACGGGGCACCACGATCCGCCCCTTCAGCCTGGACTTCATTTTTCAGAACGTGCTGTTCTCCAGCAGCGAGGACAATCAGGTCGCCATTCACGACATGCTGATCATCCGCAAAAAGCTGGAGCTGGGCTACATGCGGGAGGCGTTCTATTCCCTGCAGCCCGAGGACGTGGCGGGCATCCGCGCCATTTTGGAGCGCATCAAGGCCGACTGGGCCAAGCACATTTTCTTTCACGCCGACGACCGGGATTTTCACATGGCATTGTTTGCCCGGCTGAACAACCCCACCCTGCTTTCCATCATGGACGCCATCTGGTCGGTGGATGAAAACTTCCAGACCCATGAAAAAATGAAATTCATGGACGCCACCGCCGCCAAGCACGAAAGCATCGTGGTGGCGCTGGAAAACAACAACTACGAGGCCTTTGCCGCCGCCATGATGGCGCACTTTTCCTCCGGCAAGTACGCCTCCAACCGCACCTTCTCCGAATATTGAGCCGCCGCCCTGACCGGCGCGCTCTGGCGTCATGCACCGTCCGGGGGCTTCCCCCGGGCGTTTTTCTGTGCCGCCGCAGGTGCCGTCCCCCGTCCCGGGTCACCCGCCGAGGGGCACCGGGCGTGTGAACCGCCCTTCAGGACAAGGCCATCCCGCACCGGCGGTCTTTGTTGGCTCATCAATCCCGCCGTCCCCCGTCCCGGGTCATTCCGCCGAGGGGTGCCGGGCGCATGATCTGCGTACGCGGCATCGCCATCCTGCCTGCCCGCGTTCCTGTCTGACGCAAAGCCGCCCGCTACGGCTTTCATCTGTTTTTCCCGCTGCCAGCAGGCTGGCGGCGGCGCTTCACGATCTATTCTGCAAGACGACTGCCTGCCGACAGTCTGATTTTTGCAGCGCCCCCCGCCGCCGCCGCACAAAAAACGAAGCCGTGTTCCCTCGCGTTGCGGCTTTCCGTTTTCTCCTTTTCGCGCAGCAAGCGGGCTTCACATAACGCAAAACCGACCGCCCCCTGTCCGCGCCTCTCCGCCCGAAGACGCGCTTTGCCCCGCCTGCACCGCCGGCGCCCCGTTTTCCGTCCCGTTCCGCACGAAAAAAGGGCGGTGTTTCCACCGCCCCGCAGACTGTTTTCCATGCCGCCGGCCATTTTCCGCTGCCGGCGCTGCATCATCTGCAAGCCGTGCTTTTCCCGCACGGCAGCGTGTCGTTTTTCCGTGCCTTCCTCACACATACCGGGTGATGGCGGCGTTGATCATATAGCAGCACTTCTCCACATGCGCCATTTCCTTCTCCGTCACGTTGCACAGCGGCGCGCGCACGCCGCCCAGCGACAGCCCTTCCCGCATGCGCAGCGTGGCCTTGATGACCGCGTACATGTTCGCCGGCGTAGCGCACAGGGCGGAAATAATCTCGTTGCAGGCAAACTGGATCTCCCGCGCCTTTTCCATGTCGCCCTTCTGCACGCACCGGAACAGCTTCAGGTACAGCTCCGGCATGGCAGCGTAGGTGCCGCCGATGCCCGCCTGCGCGCCCATGACCAGCCCGGAGACCAGCTGCTCGTCCGGCCCGTTGAACACGGTAAAGTCCTTTCCGCCCAGCGCCAGCCAGCGCTGGATATCCTGCGTGGGCATGGAGGAGTTTTTCACACCCTTCACCCGGGGGTTTTCCAGCATGACAGACAAAAGCTTTTCATTGAGCGCCACCCCTGCCAGCTGGGGGATATTATAAATGATGAAATCCGTATCCGGCGCGGCGGAGGAAATGTCGTTCCAGTACTGCGCCACGGCGTGGTCGGGCAGATGGAAGTAGATGGGGGGAATGGCGGCGATGGCGGCCACCCCCAACTTCTGGGCGTGGGCTGCCAGCTCCATGCTGTCCCGGGTGTTGTTGCAGGCCACGTGGGCGATGATCTGCATGCCGTCCGCAGCTTCCATCACCGCCTCCAGCGTCGCCTTGCGTTCCTCCTTATCCAGATAAATGCATTCCCCGGAGGAACCGCCCACGTACAGCCCCTGTACCCCCTTATCCCGAAGGTAGGCGGTCATCAGCGCGGCGCGGCGGGGGCTGACGTTGCCCTCGTCGTCATAGCAGGCGTAAAATGCAGGGAAAATCCCGCTGAACTTCTCCATGTTTGCTTCCCCTTTCTTTTGACGGACGCTTGGAATGGGATTTGATTTTTCTCACCTGAATTATACTACATTTATTCTGCAAAAGTCAACCCGTTTTTCCGCTTTTTCCGTCGTTATCTCCATGTTTTTCTTATGCAGTGCTTTTTTCTCCCTTTATTATACTACATTTCAGACGGTTTTCTTTTTTGAAAAATGTGGTATGATAGCACAGAGGCCGCAGGGATATCTCTTCGGCGGAAAGGGGAAACATTTTTCATGCATACGGACGTACTGATCGTGGGGGGCGGCCCGGCGGGCTGCGCCGCGGCGCTGACCCTGCGCAGCAGGAATAAAACCGTTGTGCTGTGCGATTCGGGCGCCAGCGCCCTTTTGCGCGCGCACCGGGTGGACAACTACCCCGGCATGCCGGAGGCCTCTGGCGCGGACATGGCGGCCGCCTTTCAGCGGCAGGCCGCGGCGGCGGGGGCGCAGTTCATCCCCCACCCCGTCCGGCAGCTCCTGCCCATGGGCGCTTCCTTCTCCGCGCTGGTGGGCGAGGACATTCTGACGGCGGACCGGGTGATTCTGGCGGTGGGCGTCCCCCGCCGCGCCTCCCTGCCCGGCGAAAGCGAGGGGGTCGGCCGCGGCGTGAGCTACTGCGCCACCTGCGACGGCATGTTTTACCGGGGCAGGCAGGCGGCGGTGCTGGGCGGCTTTGAGGAAGCGGTGGGCGAGGCCAATTTTCTCGCCACGCTGGCGGAAAAAGTGCGCTATCTGCCTACCGCGCCCCACGACACTTCCGGGCTTTCGGACAAAATAACCCTTCTGACCGGCCGCGCCCGCGCCGTGGTGCTGACGGACGGACATGTAACGGGGCTGCAGGTAGACGACACGGTCTACCCTGCGGACGGGGTGTTCATCCTGCGCCCCGCCTCCCCGCCCGACCAGCTGCTCCCCGGGCTGAAAATGGAGGGCAGCCGGATCTGGACGGACAGCCGCCTGCAGACCTCCGTGCCCGGCGTATACGCCGCCGGCGACGCGGCAGGCGCCCCTTATCAGGTCTCCCACGCGGTGGGGCAGGGGTGTCTGGCCGCCCTGAGCCTGTGCGAGGATCTGCCCGGAAAATGATGTTTCAGGCAAACCGTCCTTGGGAAAGAGCGTCCGCGCCGCCGCCTTCGAGGCGGCGTTTTTTATGCTTCCCGTGTTTCGCGCCGCCTCCGGTGGAGAAACCTGACGGTGAGAGACGTCCCCTGTGCCGCCCGCTGCCGGGGCATATCCCCTCCGTCTGCCGCATAGACTTTTCCGACCAGAAAAAGGAAGACCGGAGGGACGGCATATGACGAAACGGGCAAGAAAAAACAAAGCGCGGGGAAACGGCGCTGCGGCCGCGCTGCTCAAGGGGCTGCTTTGCGCCATCGGGGTCACGGCGGGGTGCGTCGCGGTGCTGGCGCTGCTCATTGCCCTGACGGATATGGGCGAGACCCCCGTGCGGGTGCTCAGCCAGCTGATCAAGCTGCTGGCCATCTTCGTGGGGGTACGTCTCAGCGTGCCCCGGGGCGAAGCGCGGGGCGCCATGCGGGGCGCGGCGCTGGGGCTGATCTACATGGGCGCGGGGCTCGTGGTGTACGCGCTGGGCACCCGGCAGCAGCTGACCCTCCCCGCCTGCCTGATGGACGGGTGCATGGGCGTTGCCGCCGGCGGACTGATGGGCATGCTCCGCGCCTCCCGCCCGGCAAATACGGCAAAGGTGTGACCGTCCCTTGTCCCTTCTCCCCCTTTCGTGCTACAATAAGGGCGGCGCTCCGCGCCGACCGCATGAGGGAGGAGATTTTCCCGATGAACAAGAAAAAGCTCATTCTCATTGCCGACGACGAGGTCGGCATTCATGAATCGCTGCGCATTTACCTCACCCGGGAGGGATACGAGGTGTACTCGGTGTTCCGGGGCGACGACGTGATGGACGCCTTCAACCAGATGCGTCCCGATCTGGTCATTCTGGACATCATGATGCCCGGCCGCAGCGGCACGCAGGTGTGCGCGGATATCCGGGCGGTGAGCATGACCCCGGTGATCATGCTCACCGCCAAGGGCGAAGAGGTGGACAAGCTGCTGGGCTTTGCCCTGGGCGCGGACGACTACATCGTCAAGCCCTTCTCTCCCCGGGAGATCGTCAGCCGCATTCAGGTGATCTTCCGCCGCATGAACCAGCTGCAGACCGAGCCCGAGCAGGGCAGGCTGACGGTGGGCAACACGGTGATCGACCTGAAGTGCTACGAGGTGCGGGTGGACGGCGAAAGCGTGCTCCTGTCCCCCAAGGAGGTGGAGATCCTCCACCTGATGGCCAGCCACCCCCGTCAGGTGTTCACCCGTGAGCAGCTGCTGGACAACATCTGGGGCTTCGATTTTAACGGCGACCCCCGGGTCGTGGACACGGGCATCAAGCGCATCCGCAAGAAAATGCCCGAAAACACGGACGTGGTGCTCCGCTCCGTGTACGGGGTCGGCTACAAGGTCGAGGTGCGGGACCATGCCTAAGTGGTCCAATTACCAGACCCGTTTTGCCGTGCTGGCCTGCGTAGGGGTGCTCCTCACCTCCGTGGTGGCCTTTTCTCTGGCCACCTATTTTTTCAACGACACCTACAACCGCTCCCTGCGCCAGTCCCTGACCGGCACCCTGCAAACGGGCGAGGCGCTGCTGGACGGCTATGCCTCCGGGCAGCTGGACAAAGCCGCCCTGCGGGAAAAGGTGAACCCCGCCTTTGGCGGCGAGGGTCTTTTTCTGATGCTGATGGACAGTCAGGGGCACGCCATCGCCTACACGGACAGCGCGGTGCCCTATCTGGCCGCCAACGCGGCGGACCGGCTCATCTCCCGCCTGCGGGAGGGGCAGAATTCCTCCATCGCCACCGTATCCGAGGAAGGAAGCACCGCCCTCATCGCCGGCAGAACGACGGCGAACGGCATGGTGCTGGCGGGCAAGACCCTGTCCCCCGTCTCCAGCGCGGGGGCGTTTTTCCGTTCCCGTTTTCTCCCCTTCATGCTGTTTTTCATCGCGGCGGCGCTGCTTTTGTCCTCCATGGCCACAAGACTTACCTACCGTCCCATGCGCATCCTGACGGACGCGGCGGAAAAGCTGGCCGACGGGGAGCAGGTGCTCCTGCCCGAAAACATGTCCGGCGACATGAACAACATCGCCGTAGCCTTCAACCACATGTCCCGCACCATCGCCGCCTCCATTCAGGAGCTGCGGCTGGAAAAGGAAACGCTGTCCCTGATTCTGGAAAGCATGAGCGACGGGCTCTATGCGCTGGATGAGGACGGACAGGTGCTGCAGGAAAACCCCGCCGCCCGGCAATTG
Organism: uncultured Clostridia bacterium; assembly: GCA_934662505.1. Taxonomy (GTDB): domain Bacteria; phylum Bacillota; class Clostridia; order Christensenellales; family Aristaeellaceae; genus SVGT01. Next base: position 20,451 of record CAKUKE010000004.1, read on the forward strand.
CTTGGAAACGAGCAGTCCCCTGCGGCGCGCCGGGTGGCGCAGGCGCTCAGAGCCGCCGCCGCGCATCCCGATGACCCGCCCGCCGGCGGCCTGATCGAGCAGGGCGGCCGTACGCTGGAGTACGCGGTCTCCCCCCTCCCGTCTTCCCCGCCCCGGCGGCGGAGCGCGCTGGCGCTCATCCGGGATGTGACCGAGCAGGAGCGGCTGGAGCATACCCGCCGGGACTACGTGGCCAATATTTCCCACGAGCTGCGCACCCCTCTGGCCTCCATGCGGGGGCTGGCGGAAGGGCTGCGGGACGGTCTGGTGACCGACCCGGAGGAACGCATGCGCTGCTACACGATCATTGTGGACGAGGTGACCCGTCTGTCCCGGCTGGTCAACGACCTGCTGGAGCTGTCCGGCCTGCAGAGCAACCCGGCCGCATTTGAAATGGAAAAGGTGGATCCCGGCGATCTGGTGTGGGATCTGCACGACCGCAACGCCAGCCTGTTTGAAAAATCCGGGCTGTCCTTCTCCTTCTCCCTGCCGGAGGAACCCCTGCCCATGGTGCGGTCCAACGAGGATCGTCTGGCGCAGGTGCTCACCATTTTTCTGGACAACGCCCGCAAATACACCCCCGCCGGAGGCACGGTCGCGCTGGGCGCGGAAAGGGCGGCGGACGGCGTGCGGTTTTACGTGCGGGATAACGGCATCGGCATGGACGAGGAGACCCAGCGGCTGGCCTTCGACCGCTTTCATCAGGCCGAGCGCAGCCACGCGGGCAAGGGCAGCGGGCTGGGGCTGGCCATCGCCCGGGAGATCATGCAGAAGCTGAACGCGCCCATTGCCCTGACCAGCGCCCCGGGCAAGGGCAGCGAGTTTTCCTTCGTCATTCCCCTGACCAGCCCCGAACCCGCCGGGCAGGGCAAGGACTGACCCCTCCGAAGGCGGGAGCAGTGTTTGGGATGCGCTGCAGGTTCCGGCGCGCCACGTTTTTTTGCACCTTTCACTTCTCTGCGCATGACGATGCAGCCGCTCCCGTTTTTAGGGACGGCTGCTTTTTTTCTGCTTTCCTCCGGCTGCGTGCGTGCCCATCCGTATCGCTGCACCCGTCTGCCGAACGCCTTTCACACCGTCCGGCTCCACAGAAGGCACATCAGTGCGGACAGCGTGCCGTGGAGCAGCCGCAGGGGCAGAAGGGAGGCCGCGCCCAGCCCCCGTTTCTGCCAGAAGGCACTGTTCTGCATCAGCAGCGACAGCCCGCCGAAGGATGTAAAAAAGGCGCACAGGACGCTGCGCACCCCCACGGACGCATCCAGCGCGCACAGGGCGCGGACGCCCCCCGTCACCTCCAGCGCGCTCTGGAGCGCCGCCGTGACCCATGGCGCCGCCCCCGAAAGATATTTGCCCGCCAGCGCGGAGGCAACCGTTCCCAGCGTGATGCACCCCGCCACCGTCAGCAGCGCCGCAGCCGCCGCGCTCATCGCTTCAAACAGACCGGGCGCAGGCTCCGCCGCGCCGCTTTCACGCCGTCCGTTTCCCCGACCGTCCTCCGCACGTCCGAAGAAAACGACGCGGCCGGTCTTTCTTCTTTCCTTTTGAGGCTCCTGCTTTTGCCCATTCGCGCGCCCGTCCGTCCCCTGCCGCGCCGCCCGTTCCGCGCCGCCCGGGTTCAGCCTCTGCGCATCCCGTTCCGCCCCGTTTCCGGGCGCGCTCTGCTGCGCGCGCCGTTTTTCGCTCACCCGTTTTCCATGGCGCTTTTTCTTTTTTCTCTTTCCGCCGCCCGGCAGCAGCAGCGCCGCCGCCCACGCCCCCGCCAGATGGCAGACGTACACCCGTGCCGCCCAGATGGGGCTTTGCAGCCAACCTGCCAGCACGGTCAGGAAAAACAACGGGCTCATGACTCCCGTCCCGGCGGCCAGCCGCCGCGCGGCGGTACGGGTCAGGGGATACGCGGCGCACACCCGCGCCCCGCCCGGCGAGCCGGACAATATGCCCAGCGCCGCGCCCACGGCCGGACGGTCGGGCAGCCGGGGGGCGATGTAGAGCATGCAGCACAATGCGGGGTACAGCGCCGGCGTCACCTGCAGCGCCCACACCCGCAGCGCCTCCCCGGCCGCACGGGCGCTGTCGCCCGGATTCATCAGCATCAGCGCCATGAGCAGCGCGCAGCCAAACACCCCCATTCCCTTCGCCTCCCTCGGGGCAGGATATGCTTTTTTTGCGGGCGGCATGCCTTTTCAATCCGGACAAAACGTCGTATAATAAGAACGGAACCCTGTGAACCGTGTTTTTTCTCCGGCGCGGATGAAAATGTTTTCCGCCGCCGTTCTATCTGTTGGAAAGGAAGTGAGGGGATGCGGCGGGTACTGGCCTTTTTCCTGTGCGCGGCGCTGCTGCTGGCCGCCTGCCCTGCCGGCGCGGCGCTGTCCCCCCGGCTTTCGTCCCTGCTGTCCGACGGCGCAACGGTGCGCCTGTCTTTCCGGGCGGAGCGGCTGGACGGGCTGACGGATGACGCGCTTTCGGAGGTGGCGAGGCTGCTTGCCCGCACCACCGTCACCCTGACGGAGGGAACGCAGGACGGCGCGTCCGCGTGGCGGATGGGTCTTTTTCTGGACGGCGACACGCTGGCGGACATCGGCGGGCAGACCGTTCCGTCAGGCCGGCTGGTGCGCATGCTCCACAGCGGCGGCGCTTATCTGACTGGCGCGGAGGAACGGGACGCGATGACCCTGCTGTTCGGCGCCGCCGAAGCATGGCCTGATGTGGAAAGCGGGCTTTCCGCCTTTTTCGCCGCCCTGCCCGGGCTGGATGAGACCCTTGCCGGGGAAGACGTGACCGTCCGGGACGGCCGGAGCGCCACCTCCATTCAGAACGTGGGTACCGCCCCTTCTTCCCGGCAGTACACCCTGTCCGGCGAGGCGCTGACCATGCGGCTCCCCCGGGCGCTGGAGCCCCTGCGCGCCGGTCTTGCCGCCGCCTTCCCCACCGCGCCCGACCGGGTGTGGACGTGGATGGACGCGCTGTGCGGGTGGGTCTTTGAAGGCGACGCCCGGATCAAGCGCATGTTCGCCCGGGACGGGTCGGACATGGGACTGCAGCTGACCGGCAAAGCGGTCGCGGCCAAAGGGGAAAAAGCAAAAAAGATCACCCTGTTCATGGGTTATCAGGCAGAAAAGGGCTTTTACATCAGCCTGACCCTCGGCAAGGACACGTGGACGGCCAAGGGAAAGCAGACCGGGAGTGAAAAACAGAACACCCTCGCCTTCTCCGCCGCCTCCGCCCTGCAGCAGGGCGGAAAGACCGTCAAGGCCTCGCTGGAGGGCTCGCTCAAATGCGTGCCCGGCGACGGCGGGGAGCGAATCACGGGCAAGATCACCCGGGTGACCCGGCCGGGCGGGGTGAAAACCACCCTCGTGCTCCAGCCGGATGTCACCGTGACAGAGGGCGGGGCGCAGGGCGAGGTGCGCTGCACCCTGAATCGAAAGGATACCGTGGTCACCGATGTGACCGTGACGCTGGAGGCCGCCCCGGCCGCGGATCCTATCCTGCCCGCGGAAAGCGCCGCGCCCGTCGACCTGACAGGGCTGAGCGACACGGCGGCGCTGGCGCTGGCCGGCCGGGAAGAAAGCGTCCTTTCCCGGCTGCTGATCCGGGCGCTTTCCGGCCTGTCCGAAAACACCCGCGCCCACCTTGTGCACGCGCTGCGCACGGCGGATTTTATGACCGCGCCCGTCGTTCCCCTGACCGGGGAGACGGACAGCGGCGACGAATGGATCGTAGAGGAGGAACCCTGATATGAAAAAGACTCTGGCCTGCCTGATGTGCGTGTGCATGCTCTGCGTGCTGGCGGGAAGCGCGCTGGCCGCCGCCCCCATCACCGACTACACGCTGGAAGAAAAGCTGCAATTGCAGCTGGTCAAGTCCGGCTTTCGGGGCGAGGTGGCGCTTTCGCTGGACGGCGACGGCGCGTTCGGCATCACCGGGGACAGCTGGGCGCTGTGGAAGGCCGCCCTTGAGGGCATGACCCTGTCTGTGGAAAGCACGCCCTCCGGCGATGACCGGGAGACCGGGCTGACCCTGAAAAAGGGCGATGCGGTGCTGGGCAGCGCGACCCTTCTTTCCAACGGCGCCGGCTACGCGGTGCAGAGCGACCTGATCAACAAAAACAACGTCTGGTACGCCTTCGGCAAGCAGTTTGACCTGCTGGGACTGGCGGAAACGGACGAGGAATGGCCCTCCCCCTGGCACATGCTCCTTGCGGTGTACGGTGCGGACGACGCATGGAAGGAGCGGGCGCTGGAGGCCTACGCCCCCTACCAGACCAAGCTGGCCGTATGGATGCAGAGCTACCTGACCGTGGCGCAGGGCGGCGAGGGAGACGGCTATGTGACCCGTATGTCCGGCGAAATCCCCGTCTCCGAGGTGGTGCCCCAGATCAAGCAATTGCTGGTAGACCTGTACCGGGACGACGCCATGCTGTCCCTGCTGCGGGAAGTGTTCTCCGCCCGGGAGAGCGCGGCTTACCTGAACCCCGCCATGGAAACCACTTATTTCGCCATGCTGGATCAGCTGTCCTGGACGGGCAGCGTGGGCATTGACCGGCGCTACGACGCGGCGGGCACGGTGGTCATGGATCGGGTGACCCTGCCCTTCGGCGAAAACGACCGGCTGCAGAGCCTGACGGTCGCCACGGGCAGCGCAGGGCTGGAGGTATCCTTCGTCACCGGCGACGGCCGCTCCTTTGCGCTGACTGCCGTACCGGGCGCGGAAAACGCCTGGACGGGGCATGTGACGGCGGAATTGCCCGCCCGTCAGGCGGACTTCACCGTGGGCGACGGAGCGGAAAAGGCGGAAAGCCCGGTGCTCTCCTGCGACTTTACCTATTCTGTGGACGACACGGATGAAGATTACGACCTGAGTCAGGATCTGTGCCGCAAGGTGTACGCCCGGACGCTGGTGCTCAAGCCCGACGGGAACAACACTGCCGACACGGGCGCGCTGAGCCTGACGTGGCGGTGCGAGATGACCTCCAAGTCCGCCCGCCGCGCGGCCACCAATCTGAGCGGCGAGGTGACCTGCACCGATCAGACCGCCGGCGGCAGCGTGACCCTGACCTTCACCGGTGCCACCGCCCAGCCCTGGACGCCGCAGACCATTTCCGGTCTGGGGCAGACCCCCATGCAGCTGGACGGCCTGAATGAGGGCGCGCTCAAGACGCTGACCGAGTCCTGGCGCAGCGTGCTGGATGCCTTCGGCGCCTCCCTGACCCCCGCCTCCGGCAACTGAACCCATGCCTTCGGCGCGCGTTCCGGCAAAAGCGAAACGCGCGCCTTTGCGTATCACAACCCCGTACGAAGGAGGAGTTTTCGTGTTCAAACGCTGCCTGTCCCTGCTGCTGGCTTGCGCCCTGTGCCTGACGATGGCGCTGCCCGCGCTGGCGGAGACCCCCTACGCCCTCACCCTGGCCGTCTCTCTGGAAAAAGAAGGGATGGAAACGCTGCGGGCGTCCACCTCGTCCGACATGGCCGACGCCATCGCCGCCCTGCTTGAAAAGGGCAAGCTGACCCTGACATGGGACGGTGAAAATCTGGCCGCCGTTTTGTCGCTGGACGATCAGTTCTTCACCGACCTGATGTGCAGCCTGCAGCACGGCGAGGAAGAAACCTCCGTCCTCCTGACCTCCAGCCTGCTGCCTGACGATTTCCTGCGCATCACCGCCGATGCGGACGACAAGACCGTCCCCGACGCGGATCCGGAGCTTGCCATGCAGGCGCTGTCCGATCTGGTGGTCGCCCTGCAGGACATGATAGAGGAGGGGGATATGGAAACAGGCGCCTTCACCCTCCCCTTCCTGCCCGACAGGACCTTCAGCCGCCGCGCGGCTTTCCGGGTGCCGGGCACCCGCGCCGCCACCGCGCTGTACGACTGGGCCGCCCGGTACGACCTGCTCAGCGCCCTCCCCTCCGATATGCTCAACGCCGCCGCATGGCCTGAAATCAGCGGCTTCCTGTACGATTCAGACGTGAACGAGGATCAGGTCTATCTGCTGCGCGTCGCCTTTGGGGACAGCGCGTCGGGGGACGTGTGCCTCAGCCTGTCTGAAGACAGCGTGGAATTTGCCCTGTTTTCCACCCCCCAGACCGCTGCGGCGTCGTCCGACGGGAAAACCGCCGACGCCGGAGAAGCGCCCGACACGCTCACCGTGGTTTCGGACGGAGTCGCCGCGCTGGATCGGGACGACTGTGCAAACGCCCTTTTCCTGCACACAGACTGGTCGGACGGTCTGAGCGCATCCGCCCTCTATCTGGAAGACGGGGTGCAGCAGTTCGCCCTGAAGCTCATCAGCGAAACGCTGAACGACGACGGCTACTATACGCTGGCGCTTTCCACGCCCTCCATGGCGCTGGGCGGTTCCCTGACCCTGCGGGAGGACGGCCGCCTGACAGGCAGCATGCAGCTTTCCGCGGGAGAAGACGCGGCAAGCCCCTACCTGACTCTGCGGCTGAACGGCATGCCCGCGCCCTCCGCCCAGCTGCCTCAGGCCGACCTGACCGGGCGGACGATGTGGACGGAGGAAAACGCGCAGGGGCTGGCCTGCCGGCTGCTGGAGGCCGCGCCCGCCCTGCTGGTGCGCGCCTGCGTCCTGCTGCCCGATGAAATGACCGACCTGCTCTGCGCCCGCGCCGGTATGAGCTTCGCCCCGATGCGGGAGCTGTTCCAGAACCAGCCTGCGGCCGAGGACGGCAGCGACGCGACCGTCCAGCCCGAGGAGACCGCCGCGCCCGGCGAAGAGGAACCCGCGCGTCATGAAGGGAGTAGCGTCCCCGGCGAGGGGGAACCCGTGCCCGGCGGCTTCTTCGGCGTTTCCACGGACGCAGCCACCGCCGCCCCCTCGGATACGGCTGCGGATACCCCCACCCGCAAGCCCTCCGGGTTCTTTGACTGACCCTGCGCAAAAAACGCGCCGTACCGGGTTCATCCGGCACGGCGCTTTGTTTTCCGCAGCGTTGTTCTGTTTCAGCCCGTCATGGCGGCCGTCACACGGGATAAACCATGTCCTCCGCCGTCCAGTGCGCCAGCACGGGCAGCATGGCGCGCGCCTCCGCCCGGGCGGCGGTCAGGTCGTGCTCCCGGTAGTTGCCGCACTCCCGTGCGCTGACCCCCGGCACAGCGCCGTCAAAATCCGCCGCAAAACGAAGCGCATCCCGCGCCAGCGCCACGGCCTGCGTCCTGGTCACCGTATCCCGCAAAAGCAGATAAAACCCGGTGCGGCAGCCCATGGGACCCACGTACACCACGCTGTCCGCCAACGCGCTGCTGCGGGCGTAGGTAGCCAGCAGATGCTCCAGCGTGTGCATCGCGCCCACGGCCAGATAATCCCCGCCGTTGGGCTTTTTCATGCGCAGGTCGTAGGTCACCACATCCCCGTCCACCCGGGACACGTACATTCCCGGGGTCAGCACGTCGTGATTGATGGTAAAGCTGGCGATCTTCTTCATCTCCATTTTTTCTTCCTCCGTATCGTCCTCTCCCGCCCATCCTACGCCGCAGCCGCCCGGCTGTCAAGAGGAAAAGAGCAGGGGGCTGCCGCCCGGCGGAAGGAGCCGTTTTTTCACGCCGCGCTGTCCGCAGCCGGCACGTCGCTTTCCTCCAGCATCCACTCGATGTACAGCCCGTATCCCCGCAGGGGGTCGTCCACAAACACATGGGTCACCGCGCCCACCAGCATACCGTCCTGAATGACCGGGCTGCCGGACATGCCCTGCACAATGCCCCCCGTTTTGCGGATGAGCGCCGGGTCGGTCACCCGGATGACGAAGGACTTGCCCGACGGCTCGCTCTGGCGGCTCACCTGCACGATCTCCGCCTCGTAGGCACGGGGGCCCTCCTCATCCACCGTAGACAGGATGGTCGCCCTGCCCGTGTGCACGCTGCTGCGGTAGCCCACGGGCAGCCCCTCGGGATAAAGGGCGCTTTCCGTCTTCCCCGTCCAGCGGCCGTACACCCCGTAGACGGTGTTTTTGGCAATGTCGCCCAGCGGCGTTTCATCCATGGAGAAATTGCCCCGCAGCTCCCCCGGCGCGCCCCGGGCGCCCCGCCGCACGTCCACAATGCCCGCCGGCATCAGCCGTCCCCGGGCGACGGTAAACAGCCGCCCCGTATCCCCGTCGCTCACCGCATGCCCCAGCGCGCCGTACGCCCCCGTTTTCGGATCCACATAGGTCAGCGTGCCCACCCCTGCGGTGGAGGAACGCACCCAGACGCCCAGCCGGTAGCCCTCCCCGTCCTGCACGGGGGTCACGGGCACGGTCAGCGACCTGCCATCCCGGTTCACCAGCGCGGTCATGCTTTTGCCGCCCCCCGAGGCCACCGCCCGGGACAGCTGCTCCGCGCTGGCAAGGGGCTGCCCGTCCAGCGACAAAAGCACGTCTCCCGCCCGCAGCCTGCCCTGTGCGCCGCCGTCCCGCGCCACGCCGACCACCATGACCCCCTGCATCTGCATGGCCACGCCCACGGCCTGTCCGCCGGGAATGAGCACCCGTTTTTCCTTGACCTGCACCTCCATTTTCTGCAGGGGAATCAGCCCGAACAGGCTGACGGACACCGCTCCCTCCCCCGTTTCGCCGGCGGACACGCCGTCGCCCTGACAGGAAACGAGCTTTTCATCCCCGGAGGACAACGCCGCCAGCCCCAAGGGCATGCGGCACACCTGTCCTTCGTACAGGGTCAGCGCGTCCGGCAGCGCCCGGAGCGCCCGGGCAGTGGGTGAAAACAGACACAGAAGCAGCCCGGCCAGCAGCAGCGCCGCCAGCGTCAGTCGTTTTTTTGAGCAGGGAAAACCCATGGCACACCCTCATTTCCGCAAAAATTTCGCGTATGCCACAAGGTTCGCCTGACGCCGCCCGGCCTATGCTGGGAAAGGCTGCGAAAAATGTCTGAAAATGCCGCGGCGGCTCCGTGCCCTTCCGGACGGGTGAAAAAGGCGTCCACGTGCCGCAGTATCGCCCACCCTTCGTACGTTTCGGACTTCCCGCCGCTTTCAGACGGCAGCTCATGTGCCCGTGATTTATCGTGACTTTTCGCGTCTGCCTACGCGCTGCAAACAGCCGCCGCGTACAAACGACACTCCTTGCGGATACGGCGTATTGCGTCCCTTCGGACTGCCGCCGCGCATAAACGCGATTTCCCGCAGCCGTGATGTATCGCACCCGCTCATACGCTTCAAAGCGCCCCCCAACCCGGAGCATGTCCCTTTCGGATCCGCCCGCGGCTCCGCTTTTTTTGAACTGCTCCAGCCCGAGGCATCTTTCCGCGGTCGTTTTTGCCCGTCCTGTTTTTTAAATGGCCGCCCCTCTGCAGGATGGCGCCTGTTTTCATTTTCATACGCCGCAGACGGGCGGTGCGGAAGTGAGGGGCTTTTACCTTTCCGTGTTGCCTCGCCCGTTTTTTGACCCGTTCCGCCGTCACCCGCCGCGTTTTTCTGTCTCCGGCGCGCCGTCTTCCGCTTCCGTCCGCCGCTTCTCCTCCCGGGCTGCGGCGCGCAGGCGGCGGTATTTCTCCCGGGTCGCCGCGCCGCCCCGCAGGTGGCGCACCGCCAGATGCTCCTCCATGACCGTCTGCACCCGGTCGTAGAGCGCCTCATCCGCCCGGCGCAGGGGCGCGCCGATCAATTGATGGGCGTAGGATTTGCTCATGCCGAACCGTTCCGCACAGGCGCGCACCGTGTCGCCCGTGCGCAGAATGTGCCGTCCCAGCGCCACGGACAGCGCTTCCGCCCCCTGTCCGGCGCTCTTTTCCGACCGTCCAAAGCGTTTCATTTTTGCGGTTCACCTCCCCGGCGTCAGTCCATGGTATGCGCCTCCGGGACAAAAAAGACGCGCCGGCGGTGGCCGCTGCCCCGCCGCCCGGTTTCCGCTGCCGGCATCCTTTTTGTTTTTTTGTCCCACTTCTCCCGCTCCCCGCCTTGAAAAAGCGCCGCGGGCGGGTTATAATAAAATAAGTGTATTTACAAGGAGGCCGACCGTGTTTCAGGGATTTCCCCAGGAGACCTTAGCCTTTTTTCTGGATCTGCGTTTCCACAACGACAAGGCGTTCATGGACGCCAACCGGGACCGGTACGTTTCACAGGTGCGGGAACCGTTCTACCGCTTTATCGAGGCGATAGGCGAAAGCATGCTGCGGATCGACCCGGCCTTTGAGGTGCGTCCCTACAAGTGCCTCTCCCGCATCAACCGGGACGTGCGCTTTTCCCGGGACAAATCCCCCTACCGGGATCATCTGTGGGTCGCCTTCCGCCGGGCGGGTCAGGAAAAGGAAGGGCAGCCCTTCTACTGGATGGAGCTGGGTCCCGAGCACGTGGACTGGGGCGTGGGCATGTGGGGAGAAAACCGTCCCGCCATGGACGCCCTGCGGCGGCGCATGACCGCCCGGCCGGAGGAATACCTGAACCTGCTCCCCTGTCTGAACAGGGCGGGCTTCGGGCTGGGCGGCCCCAGCTGGAAACGGCTGGACGTTCCGCCGGAAATTCCCCCGGAGCTCGTTCCCCTGTACATGAAAAAGGAGCCCTACTTCAGCAAGGCCAGAACCCTTCTGAAATGGGTGTACGCCCCCTCCTTCGCCACCCGGGTGGCAAAGGACTTTACCACGGTCGCCCCCGTTTACCGCATGCTGCGGGGGGTGGCGGAGGATGAACCGCCGCCGGCAAAATGACCTCTCCTTCCGGGGCGCGTGCCCGAAAAATGCTGTCTGTTTCCTGCCAAGTGAATAAGGAGTGAATTTATGGTGAATCTTCGCACGCTCATCAGCGGATCGGATGTGCGTGGCAAGGCGCTGGGCGACGGCGCCGTACTGACCGACCAGGCGGCGCGCCGCATCGGCGAAGCGCTGGTGGCTTACCTGCGGCAGCAGGGCGCCGGGGAAAACCCCCGGGTGCTCATGGGCCGCGACCCCCGTCTGACGGGCGAAAGCCTGATGGAAAGCTGCGCCATGGGCATGAAGGACGCAGGCGGACAGGTGACCCTGTTCGGGCTGTGCACCACCCCCGCCATGTTCGTCGCCCTCAAGACCCCCGGGTTTGAAGCGGATGCGTCCGTCATGGTCACCGCCTCCCACCACCCGTGGGATCGGAACGGTCTGAAATTTTTTCTGCCGGACGGCGGCATCTCCACTCAGGTGCTGGAGGCCATTTTAGACCTTGCCCAGTCTCAGGAGGTCTTCTCCCGGGGCGGCGGCAGCGTGTGCCGCCGGGATTTTCTGCCGGTCTACGCGGATATCCTCAAAAAACGGGTGACCGACGGCCTGCACACCGATGTGCTCAAGCCCCTGCTGGGGCTGCATGTGGTGGTGGACGCGGGCAACGGCTCGGGCGGCTTTTACGCGAAGCTGCTGGAGGACATGGGCGCGTGGGTGGAAGGCAGCCAGTTCCTGGAGCCGGACGGCCATTTTCCCAACCACATTCCCAACCCGGAGAACCCCGAGGCCATGGCCTCGGTCAGCCAGGCCGTGGTGCGCGCGGAGGCGGATCTGGGCGTCATTTTCGACGCGGACTGCGACCGTGCCGCCATCGTGGACAAGACCGGACGGGAGATCAACCGCAACCGGCTCATCGCCCTCATTTCCGCCATTTTGCTGGATCAGAAAAGCGGGCTGACCATTGTGACCGACTCGGTCACCTCCTCCGGGCTGGCGCGTTTCATCGGCGAGTGGGGCGGGGTGCACTACCGCTACAAGCGGGGATACCACAATGTGATCGAGGAGGCGCGCCGTCTCAACGAGGCGGGCATCGACTGCCCGCTGGCCATTGAGACCAGCGGCCACGCCGCCCTGCGGGAAAACGGTTTTCTGGACGACGGCATGTATCTGGTGACCGTGCTCATCTGCGAGGCCATGAAGCTCAAGCAGGAGGGGCGGGAGCTGAGCAGCCTCATCAGCGACCTGAAGGAGCCGCTGGAGAGCGCCGAGGTGCGTCTGAACATTACCGACCCCGATTTCCGCGCCGCAGGCAAGGCGGCCATCGAGCGGGTGATGGACTACGCCTTCAACAACGCCGACTGGCACATTGCCCCCGACAACCGGGAGGGCGTGCGCATTTCCTTTGACCTGAACGGTGAAATGGACAGCGGCTGGTTCCTTTTGCGCCTGTCCGTGCACGACCCGGTGCTGCCCCTCAACATGGAAAGCGACGTGCGGGGCGGTCTGCATGAAATGGCCGCTCAGCTTTATCAGGTGCTCCAAAGCGCCTCCGGCGTGGACGTGTCCCCGCTGAAGGACTTCATTACAACGCAGGAGGCATAAGCGATTATGGACATTTCCGCCAAGACCATCAATACCATCCGGGTCCTTTCCGCCGACATGGTGCAGCAGGCCAACTCCGGCCATCCCGGCGCGCCCATGGGCATGGCGCCCATGGCCTACGCCCTGTGGCTGCATCGGATGAAGCACAACGGCCACAACCCCGCCTTTGCGGATCGGGACCGTTTCGTCCTTTCCAGCGGTCATGCCAGCGCACTGGAATACTCCCTGCTGCACCTGACGGGCTACGGGCTGACCATGGACGACCTGAAGCAGTTCCGTCAGCTGGGCGCCCGCACCCCCGGTCATCCCGAATACCGCCGCACCCCCGGTGTGGAAACCACCACCGGCCCTCTGGGACAGGGCATTGCCAACGCGGTGGGCTTTGCCATCGCCGAGACCATGCTGGCCGCCCACTTCAACCGGGAGGGCTTCCCGGTGGTGGATCACCGCACCTATGCCATCTGCGGCGACGGCTGCATGATGGAGGGCATCGGCGCGGAGGCCGCCTCGCTGGCCGGCACGCTGGCGCTGGGCAAATTGACCCTGCTCTACGATGATAACGAGATCTCCATCGAGGGCGACACCGACATCGCCTTCCGCGAAAATGTGGGCGAACGGTTCCGTGCCTACGGCTGGCAGGTGCATCAGGTCGCCGACGGCAACGACTGGCGGCAGGTGCTTGCCGCACTGGAGGAAGCCGCCAAGGACGAGACCCGTCCCGCCCTCATCATCTGCCCCACCCACATCGGCTACGGCTGCCCCGCCAAGGAAGGAAAGGCTTCCGCCCACGGCGAGCCGCTGGGCGAGGACAACCTGCTGGCCGCCAAGGCGCAGCTGGGCATGCCCGCCGACAGGTTCCGGGTGGACGAGGACGTGTACGCCCACTGCACCCGGCTGATGGAAAAGGGCGCGCAGGCCGAGGCCGACTGGCAGCGCATGTTCGACGCGTACTGTGCAGAATACCCCGAGCTGGCGCAGGAATGGGCGGTGTGGCATCAGACCGAGCTGCCCGACGAGGTGCTGCTCAACGATAAGCTGTGGCGGTTTGACGGCAAAATGGCCACCCGCAGCGCGTCGGGCGACATCATCAACCAGCTGGCGCGCCTTCTGCCCAATCTGGTGGGCGGCAGCGCCGATCTGGGTCCCTCCAACAAAACGGCCATCAAGGACGGCGGCGATTACAGCGCCGAGAACCGTGCCGGCCGCAATCTGCATTTCGGCATCCGGGAACACGCCATGGCCGCCATCTGCAACGGTATGGTGCTCCACGGCGGTCTGCGGGTGTTCTGCGGCACGTTCTTCGTGTTCAGCGATTATATGAAGCACGCCATGCGCATGGCGGCGCTGATGAAGCTGCCCGTCACCTATGTGCTCACCCACGACTCCATCGGCGTGGGCGAGGACGGCGCCACCCATCAGCCGGTAGAGCATCTGGCGGGTCTGCGCGCCACCCCCGGCATCGTCACCTTCCGTCCCGCCGACGCCCATGAGACGGCCGCCGGCTGGCTGACCGCCCTCACCTGCGGCAAGCCCACCGCGCTGATCCTGTCCCGCCAGAACCTGCCCCTGTATGAAAACAGCGACGGTCGGGCCATGAAGGGCGCATACGTGCTCTCCGACAGTCAGAACGCCGTGCCGCAGGTCATTCTCATGGCCTCCGGCAGCGAGGTGGAGCAGATGATGGGCGCGCAGGCGCTCCTTCGTGCCGAAGGCGTGGACGCCCGCGTGGTGTCCATGCCCTCCATGGAGCTGTTCCTGGCGCAGAGCGCCGAATATCAGGAGAGCGTGCTGCCCTCCTCCGTGCGCGCCCGGGTGTCCATGGAAGCGGGCGCCACCATGCCCTGGTACCGCTTTGTGGGGCTGGACGGCGTCGCGCTGGGCATGGATCACTACGGCGACAGCGCGCCCGCGGCGCAGCTGTTCAAGGCTTACGGCTTCACCGCCGAGCATGCGGCGCAGGCCGCCCGCGACCTGCTGGCGCGGATGAAGTAATTTCCTGCTTTTCCCCGTTCTCTGACCGTCCGGGAAACGCGCCGCCCGCGCTGCCGGAAAACAGCGAAAAACGGCGGTCATGCTGCCGCGAAGCCGTGAAAGACGGTCAGCGCGCTGTTGAAGGCGGCGGAGGGCAACGGGCGTACGCTCGCAAAGCCGCGAAAGGCGGCAGTCAGGCGATGCCGTCACACCGTCCTTTCCCCGCACTTTTCCCTGTGAACATGCAAAAAAGTTTTCCCATGCAAACAGCCCGGACGGTATCACCGTCCGGGCTGTTTTCTGTAACCGTCAGGGCAGCCGTCCGCAAAAGCGAACCGTCCCCTGCAGCCGCGTCCGCGCCGTCCGGAAAGGACGGCAGGGACGCGCCGCTTTTTTTATTCGTACCGCACTTCCAGGAACCTGGGGCTGGCGACCACCACATAGGTCTTGCCCCGCTGCAGCTGCATTTCGTTGCCCTCGCTGTCGAAGAACACGGTGCGGCTGTCCGCGTCCGTGCGCACCCAGTAGCCGGACATATGCTTGCCGTTCATAAAGAAGTCGGCGTTGCCCTCGCCCACCTCGGTCAGGTTGGGACGGTCGTGCTGGTTGCTGTAGTAGGTCAGCTGCGTCCACTGGACGATCACGTTATTGAAGGTGACGGGGCTGTCGGGGGTGTTGTAATCCACGTACAGCTCGTCGCCCTCGGTGATGTGGCGCACATAATCCTGCGTGTCGGCGCTGTAGGTCAGGTAGCTGTTGGAATGACCGTTGCCGAAGTCCAGCACCACCTTGCCCGCCTCGTCGCCCGTCATGGGCTCGTCGGTGAACAGGTAGGGACGCTGGGTAAATTCATAGCCCGTGGACAGCAGATAGTCGTGCACCTGACTGAGCGCCACCTGATGGTTATGGGGGCTCTTGTGATGCTTGACGTTGCTGGAATAGGGGGAGCCGTTCTGACCCAGCAGGTTGAACACCAGGTTCACCTTCCGGTCATACAGCCCGTAGCTGCGGATGCGGCCGTACACGTTGGAGCCTTCGGCCTCCTGACCGCCGGCGAACACCCACGCCGCATCCCACTCCTGCCGCATATCCGCATGCAGAATGCGGGCGGAACGCACGGGACCCACCTGCTCGGGGTATTCGGTGGCGTACAGCGCCATCAGACGGGTCATGCCGATGCCGTCGATGGGCAGTTCATAAATCATATCGGCCTGAGCGATGCCCCACTGGGGACGGGCGCCCTTGATATTGTCGATGTTCACCAGCACGGGCACGTACGTCCCCGTCCACGGCAGACCGGTCACCGGGTTCACCCCGTCCACAACGGGGTTCAGATCCCACTTGCCCTGCGCGTTTTTGCCCTGAGGCACAATGCCCCGGTCGGAGGTGCTGTCCACCACCGTCTCGCCCAGCGCGCCCAGTACGGGGGTCAGGCACAGCGCCGCCATCAGCAGCCATACCAGCAGCTTCTTCATGTTCGTTGCTCCTCTCCCGCCGCGTTTCGCGGCAGTCTTTTCCTGTTTTTTTCAGCCGTCTTTTTAAGAAAACGGCTTTTTTACGCCGTGTATTTCAACAGGGCGGTTCCTTTTTCCTGCAAAATCATGTCAACTTTATTACGTTTTTTAATAATTTACAATTCGCCCCCTCGTTTTTTACGTTGGTCTTTCATCGGGAGCGGAAAATATGGTTGCGCTTTTCACCGGGAGCATGCTATAATAGGGTACATTTTACTTTGTCGGGAGGGACCCTGTTTGGACGACCCGTTAGGCCGATGGCTGATCGCCATCCTGTATCTTTTGTTCATTGCCGCCCTGGCAGCCTGTGAGACCGGCGTGAAGCACGCCGATGAAGAAGACAAAATACACCCGGCCCGTCTGCGGGCCATTCTGCGGGATCAGCGCCACACCGGTGCGGCGCTGCTTTTTGCGCGTCTGACGTTCCTGTTCCTGCTGGCGGGCAGCCTGTGCCCGCTGCTGGGCGGCGCGTGGTGGCAGAACCTTTTGTGCTGTCTGGGTGCGGCGGCAGTGACCGCGCCGTTGTGCGACGTGCTGCCCCGCCGTCTGGCGCGCCGCAACCCGGAGGGTGCGGTCCACGGTCTGCGTTTCCTCATCGTGCCCCTGTGCACCCTGCTGCGCCCCCTGTCCATCGGGCTGGTCGCCGCTGCGGAAGGGCTGATGCGCCTGTTCGGCGTGGATCCCGCCGCCAAGGAGGAAGTGACGCAGGAAGAAATACAGGCCATGATGGACATTGGCGAGGAGACGGGCAACATTGAGCAGAGCGAACGGGAGATCATCTCCAACGTGTTCGATTTTGTGGATATGACCGCCGCCGACTGCATGACCCACCGCACCGACGTAACCGCCCTGTGGGTGGACGAGGACAAGGACGCCATTTTCCGCACCATCCGGGAAACGGGGCTCAGCCGCTTCCCGGTCTATAATGAGGACATTGACGACGTCATCGGCATTCTGGCCACCCGGGACTTCCTGCTCAATGAAAGTCTGGATACCCCCCGTCCCGTCCGCGAACTGCTGCGGGAACCCTATCTGGTGCCCGAAACGGTGAAGACGGACGTGCTGCTGCGGGACATGCAGCGCGCCAAGACCCACATGGCCATTGTGGTGGACGAATACGGCGGCGTCAGCGGGATTGTGACCATGGAGGATCTGCTGGAGGAGATCGTCGGCAATATCTACGACGAATTTGACCCCGCCGACGAGGCGGAGATCGTCCCGCTGGGCAAGGACGTGTGGCAGGTATCCGGCACGGCGGAAATTTCCGCACTGGCGGAGGCCATGAACGTGACCCTGCCCGAAACCGAGGATTACGACACGGTGGGCGGCCTCATTTTCAGCCGCCTGTCCGCCATCCCCCCGGACGGAAGCACCCCCGAATTGACCCTGTGGTGCACCCGGGACGGGGAAAAGCCTCAGCCCGACGACGAGGATGAGGACGAGCCCCGGGACGTGTGCGACCGGGTTCACATCAAGGTGGAAAAAATTGAAGACCGCCGGGTGGAAAGCGCCCGCGTCACGCTGCTGCGCGACCAGCCCGTGCACGACGCGCCCGGCGACGGTTCCAGAAACGGCTGATGAAAACGCCGCGCCCGGCGGCGTTCGGGCGTACAGGGGTGTCGAAAAAACTTTTTCGGCACCCTTTCATTACCCCTTCACGGCGGGAAAGCTGCCCCACGGTCTTCCCGGCGATGGGAACGCCTGACGCAGGGAGCATGCACAGGCGCTGCACGCATTTGCAGCCCGGCGCGCCTTCCGGCAGCGGCTGCATTTTCTGACCGCAGACAGACCCTCCGGCGCTGCGTTCCGCGAAGGGCGCCGTGCTTTCGGCCTCCCGAATACGGTGCATGCGCCGTCCGCCCGGTGCGGAAACAAAACAGGAAAAGGAGAACCACCATGTTTCGACCCATGCGCAGACCTGAAAAAGCGCTGTCTGATGAGGCGGCCCGCCGCCTGCTCCTGCAGGCGCGCCGGGGCGTGCTGGCGGTCAACGGCGGCGACGGCTACCCTTACGCCTGCCCGGTCAATTGCCTCTATGACCCCTCCGCCGGCAAAATCTATTTTCACGGCGCCGCCCGCGGTCACAAGGCGGATGCGCTGCGCCGCTGCGACAAGGCATGCTTCACCGTGTACGGCGGCGAGCGCCGGGCGGAGGGCGAATGGGCGCCCTGTCTGCAAAGCGCGGTGATTTTCGGCCGCTGCCGCCTGATCGCAGATCGGGACGTGACGGCGGAGACGGTGCGCCGTCTGGTGCGGAAGTACTACCCCGATGAGGATGCCATTGAGGTGGAAATGCAGAAGGCCGGGCGCGCCGTGCAGCTTTACGAAAGGACCGTGGAGCACACATGACGGGCAAGGAAATTCAGGAAAAATAAGCGCCCGCGCAGGGCGCAGCCGGACGGCACAGGCTTCATCATACGGCATTTGCGCAGATGCTTGTCCGCGCGTGGAGCGGCCAGACGGCACGCGCCGTACACGCCCCCTACAACGCTATGTGTTGGCAGGCGCGCATGACCCATGAAAACGGTGCCTTGACCAGACGGCACGCGGCAGCGCACCGTACCCGCCCGTAAAACAACCGCGTCCTTTCCCACCCTCTCCCGTTTGACCGCGGCAACGCGCACGCGCACAGCCTTTAAGCCATATTTGAATCTGCCCCATGCTGCGGGGTACACCCCGTCGCACAGGAGGCGGATTGAGATGGACGAGCCTGCCCCATGCAACAGAGGGCGCCGCGTCTGCGCGTGGAACGGACGCGCCTTCGTTCCTTCGCCCGGCGGCTCACAGTCAGGGGCGCATGACCCTTGATGACCCTCCCTTGACCAGACGGCACACGGCAGAACGCCGCGCGCGCCCGTAAAACAACCGCGTCCTTTCCTACCCTCTCCCGTTTGACCGCGGCAGCGCGCACGCGCACAGCCTTTAAGCCATATTCACGCTGCGGAGCGATGCGACCCGCGGCAGGGCTTTCACGTGTGCCGGCGCTGCTTTTCCGCCGCCGCTCCTCGAGCCGCGCGGACACATGAAAAAAAGGCCGTTCCCCCCAGTTAAGGACAGAACGGTCTTTTTTCACATTTTCAGACGGTCGGCTTCATCCGTTGGGCGGCCGTTTTCATCACTTGACCGTGCGGATCTTATTCAGCGGCCACATGACGAACTTCACCTTGCCCATGATCATATCCCGGGAAAGGGGGCCCACCTCGCTGTAGCGGCTGTCGTGGCTGCTGTAGCGGTTGTCGCCGATGACGAAATACTCGTCCGCCCCCAGGGTGATCTCGTCATAATCCCGGGGCGTGGAGCCCATGTATTCAGGGTCGGGCTGTTCCTCGCCGTTGACAAAGAGCTTGCCGTCCTGAATGTACAGGGTATCCCCGGGCAGCGCCACCACCCGCTTGACGAACAGGGTATAGTCCTGCAGCCGGAGGGCGGCGCCCAGATCGACCCCCTTGCCCATCCGGTTGGGATAACGGCAGATGACGATGTCGCCCCGCTGCACGTCGCCCAGCAGATAATCCAGCTTGGAGGTGTACACGATTTCCTTATCCTGCAGGGTATTGGTCATGCTGGTGCCGTCCACCCGGATGGGCTCAAACACGAACACGCGGATGAGCATGGCGATCACCACGGCGGCCAGCAGCGTGACGATCCAGCTGAGTACTTCCATTTTAACGGACTTCGGTTCCTTTTCTTTTTTCTTTTTGTCCACCGGCTTTTCTTCCGTCGCCACGGACGGCGCCGCTTCCTGCTTTTCAGGCTGGGTCTGCATCATGATTCCCTTCTTTCAGCGTTTCGGAGGCCGCGCCGCTGCCGCCCCGGGACAACACCGTCTTCACCCGGCGCAGGTAGCTTTCTCTGTCCAGCATGACGATGCGTCCGCATCCGTGGCAGCGGATCTTGATATCCGCCCCCACCCGGATGACCGTCCACGTGTCCTGACCGCAGGGATGCTTTTTGCGTGTGCGCACCACATCGCCCAGTTCAATTTCCCCCACGGCCGCCGCCTCCCTTTTTCAGATGGGTCTATTATATACGTTCTTTGTGTTTTTTTCAACTTCCGCCCCATGAATTGGCATTCCGAAGCGGAAAATTTTACGTTTTGTTCACAGCCGCGCTCAGGGCTTTATGCCCCACGCCGGGTCATAGCCCACGTAGGTCAATTCCAGTCCCCGCGCGGGAGCGGTCACGCCCAGATCCAGCCGCGTGCCGCCGTCCAGCGCCCGGGGGATGCATTCGGGCGGCAATTTGCCCTGACCGATATAAATGAGCGTGCCTGCAATGATGCGCACCATGTTGTAGAGAAAGGCGTTGCCGCACACCGTCAGGGTGACCGTCTCCCCCGACCGGGTCACATCCGCCTGATACAGGGTGCGGACGGTGGTTCTGGCGCTGCCCCCGGAGGCGGCGAAGGCGGCGAAATCATGGGCGCCCAGCAGCGCCTTGGCCGCCGCGTCCATGCGCGCCGCATCCAGCGGCACGGGCACATGGGCGGTCAGCTGTCCCCACAGCGCGCTGGCGTGGGGCGCGTTATAAATGCGGTAGGTGTAGATTTTCCTGTCCGCCTTGAAGCGGGGATGAAAATCCTCCGCCACCCGCTGCCCCGCCGTCACCCGGACGTCCTCCGGCAAAAGCCGGTTCAGCACGAAGGGGTATCGGTCGGGCGGGATGGGGCTGTCCGTTTCAAACATGGCGCGCTGGCACAGGGCGTGTACGCCCGCGTCGGTGCGGCTGGCGCCCGTCACCCGGGTAAACACGCCCAGCGCCTGCTCCAGCGCCTCCTCCAGCACCTGCTGCACGCTGAGGCCGTTTTCCTGCCACTGCCACCCCACATAACGGGTGCCCAGATAGGATACCGTCAGCAGCACTTTCATCCGGCTCAGTCCTTCCGGGCAGCCAGCGCCACCCAGTCGTTTTTATGCCGCACCTCCAGCAGGGTGTACCCCGCCGCCTGCACCGCCTGCGCCACGTCCTCCGCCTGCTCGGCCAGAATGCCGCTGCACAGAAACAGCGCGCCGGGGGTAAGGTGCCGGTACAGCGGCGCCAGCAGGATCTTGATGATCGGCGCCAGAATGTTGGCCACCGCAAAGTCGAAGGTCTCGTCCAGCCCCTCGATCAGGTCGCCCTGCCGCACGTCGATCCTGTCCGCCAGACCGTTGAGCGCCGCGTTTTCCCGCGCCACCCGCACCGCGTCCGGGTCGATATCCACGGCGGTGATCTTTTCCGCGCCCAGCCGCGCCGCCGCAATGGCCAGAATGCCGCTGCCCGTGCCCACGTCCACCAGCCGGCCGCCCCGGTAGTATTCCTCCATCATTTCCACGCACAGGGCGGTGGTTTCATGGGTGCCGGTGCCGAAGGCCATGCCCGGATCCATTTCCACGATCAGGTCGCCGGGCTGCGCGTCCCATTTTTCCCAGGAGGGCTTGACCACCAGATGTCTGCCCGCCCGGAAGGGCTTGTAATACTTTTTCCAGTTTTCGCTCCAGTCGGTTTCCGCCACCGTCTGCACGGTCACCTGCAGGGTGCCCAGCGGAAAGGCGCACACGCTGCGCATCTGAGGCAGAAAAGCGTTCAGCTTTTCCAGAATGCCGGGGGTGTCCGCCTCGGGATACCACGCCTTCACCTGCACGTCCTCGGGCATGCGGTCGATGACGGACTGATCCATCAGCTCCCAGTTGTGCACAGGGTGGGCAGGGTCGGGCAGATCCGCCCGATCCAGGATCTGGGTGCCGGCCGCGCCGAGGCGCAGCATTTCGTCGGACACCGCGTCGGCGCCCTGGGTGGTGGTGGATACGGTGACTTCTACATAATCCATGTTACATGTCTCCTTCAATCGGTAGGATACGCCCCAGCGCCAGCGCGTAGAGCACCTTCTGCGCCACGGGCTTTCCGGTGATGCGGCGCAGCGCCATGGCGTACAGCCGCAGTTGATCGCCGTAGCGGGCCGCCAGTTCTTCCCCGGTCATGCGGTCGGTCTTATAATCGCACAGCACCCATTTTCCGTCCTCCTCAAAGCACAGATCCAGCGTGCCCTGCAGGTATTCCCCCTCCCGGGTGTGCAGGTGCAGGTTAAAGCTCCATTCCCGCTCCACCCGGGGGCTGCGCAGCATGCGCCGACCGAGGTCGGAGCGGAAAAAGCCCTTCACTGCGCTCACCGCGTCGGGACGGGCGAGCACCCGCTGCTGGGCAGGGGTGAAATAGCCCCCCGCCGCCAGCTGACGCAGGGCTTCTTCCTCCTGCCCCCGGCGGCACTTTTCCAGATCGATCAGCCCCAGCGCGCGGTGGATGACCGTCCCCCGCTCCGCACCGGTGAGCGTCCCTTCCTCCTGCATAAAGCGGGGACGGTCGGGCGGGAAGGGCTGCAGGGGCGCGCGCTTCTGCTCGGGCGTTTCCTCCTCGTCCCCCGCCTGCCGGAGCCGTGCGTGCAGCAGAGCGGTGACGGACGTTTTCAGGGGCGGCAGCTTTTCCGTGTGCCGGGACAGCGTGCGCACCGTTTCCTCGTCCGGCGCAAGGGCGCTTTCCACCAGCGGCACGCCAACGGGCGCCGCGCCCGTGCCGGGCATGCGCACCTGCGGGAAACCCACCCGCCACCGTCCGCCCTCCGGGTCGTCAAAATCCCCCTCCTGTGCAAAGGCGGCCTCGCCCAGCGCGGCGCACACCCAGTCCAGCATACAATTCGCGCTGCCCGCCGTCCATGCGCTGCCGGGGGCGGGGTGAACGATTCGGTCAAAGTCCGCCGGGCTGGCGGTGAGAAACAATTTGTCCCGGGCGCGGGTCATGCCCACGTAAAGCAGCCGCGCTTCCTCCGCCCGGCGCTGACGCGCCGCCCGCTCCTTCAGCACGGTGAGCGCCAGCGTGGGACGGGTGATGCGCTTTTCCCCGTCCACATAGGGCAGGGCGCAGCCCAGACGGTCGTCCATGGCAAGGGGATCCTTCCCCTCCGGCGCACGGAAGGGACGAGCCAGTTCCATAAGAAACACCACCGGGAATTCCAGCCCCTTGGACTTGTGCAGGGTCATCAGGCGCACCACGTCCTCCGTTTCGCCCAGCGTGCGCGCCGCCGTTTTTTCACCCGACCTGCGCGCGTCCTCCAGCCCCTTGAGAAAATCGCCGGGGCTCATCTGGGACGCAGCCTGCGCCCGCTCGGCAAACAGGCGCAGACTGGCCTGCCGCTCCTCGCCGTCCTCAAAGGCCGCCGCCCGGAGATACAGGCCGCTTTCCGTCATCAGCCGCCACACAAAGGTGTCCAGCGGCAGACTGCGGCTGAGAAAGCGCCACTCGTCCAGCCGCGCCGCCGCGGCGCGGCACTTTTCGCCCAGCGCGTCCTCCCCCGCCGCCGCCTGCTCAAAGGCGCTGTAAAAGGGCGCGCCGGGGGTCTGCAGGGTCAGCCGGATGCGCGCCAGCTCTTCCTCGGAAAAGTCGAAGCAGGGGCACCGCAGCGCGCCCAGCAGGGGCGTATCCTGACAGGGGTTGACGATCACCTGCAAAAGCAGGGTCATATCCCGCACCTCCGGCAGGTCAAAATACGTGCCGTCCGCGTCGGAATACACGGGAATGCCGCTGTTTTCCAGCACCCGCGCCACCTGCGCCGCCCGTCCGGAGGCATTGCGCAGCAGCACCACCATGTCCCGGCAGCGGATGCGCCGGCGGCTCACCCCGTCCCGGTCGGGCACGGTGCCGCTGCGCAAAAGCTCCTTCATGCGCGCGGCGATCCACGCCGCCTCCCGCAGGTAGCCCCGGGGGCTTTCCCCCTCGCCGGCCGGTTCATCCCCCGCCGGCGGCGGAAGCACGGCCACCTCTACCCGGTCGCCCATGTCCTGCACCCCGCCGGGACGCAGCCGGGCGTCCTCGTCGTAGTCGATTTCCGTAGCGTCCCGGCGCATGGCGTGGCGGAACACCCCGTTGACGCACTGCAGAATGTTTTCCGCCGAGCGGAAATTGGCGCTGAGCATGATCTTCCGCGCCGGCGCGTCCGGCTGGACGGAAAACCGCTCGTATTTTTCCATAAACAGGGTCGGGTCGGCCAGACGGAAACGGTAAATGGACTGCTTGACGTCGCCCACCAGAAACAGCGTGTTCCGCCCGGGCACGTGCAGCGCCTCCACAATAGCCTGCTGAATGCCGCTCACATCCTGATACTCGTCCACAAAAATGGCGTCGAACCGCGCCGCCGCGTCCTGCCGCACCCGTTCATCCTCCAGCACGGTCAGCGCCAGCTGCTCCAGATCGGTAAAGTCCAGCAGATTGCGCCGTCTTTTCAGCCCGGCGTAGGCCTTCTCCGTTTTTTCGCACAGACCGATCAGCGCCCGCAGCGCAGGCAGGGTGTGATCCAGATCCCTGCGGGCGGCGTCCATATCCGCCGGCGCGTCCGCCCGCATATCGGTGATGATCTTCTTCCAGCCCTCCCGCAGCGCCTTGTAGCGCCGGGTCATCTCCTCCGTTTCGCCCTCTCCCCGGCGGGAGGTGGGCAGGCGGGGAAACTCCGTTTTTCCCCCGGTCAGACGGCCCGCTTCGCAGGCCTCCTCCATCGCCCGGGTCAGTTCACGATCCAATGACAGGGTGTTTTCATACCGCAGCGGCGCGCCGGGCAGACGCAGCAGCGCCTCCATCCGCTCCACCTGCTCCCGCGCCCCTGCAAGGGACAGCCTGCACTGTGCCTGCCACGCCTGCAAAAAGGGCTCCAGCCCCTTGTCCAGCTGGGCGCGCGCCTGCTCAAAGGGGTGGGGGCGCGCCATGAGGAACGTGCGGAGCCTGCCCAGCATGGCCACGATCTCCTCGTCCTCAAACTGACTGAACAGCGCCTTTTCATCCTCGTCGGGCGCGGCGTAGGCGCGCTCCAGCGTATCCCCCAGCGCCTTTTCCCGCAGGGGCAGCAGCTCGTTTTCATTGCCCAGACGGAAGGTGGGGTCCACCTCCGCGGCGGAAAACTGCTCCCGCAGAAGCCGCTGACAGAAGGCGTGCAGGGTGCAGATCATGGCGCGGGGCACCCGGGCGGCCTGACGGCGCAGATGGGCGTCCGTTTCCTGACTGAGCCGTTTTTCAATGCGCTCCCGCATTTCGCCGGCGGCGGCGCGGGTAAAGGTGACGATCAGCATCCGGTCGATGCGTCCGCCCGCCTGCAAAAGCCGGTACACCCGCTCCACCAGCACCGCCGTTTTGCCCGACCCTGCCGCCGCGCTGACCAGCAGCGTGTCGTTCCGGGCGTCAATCGCGTCCTGCTGCGCCTGCGTCCAGGCCATGGCAATCCCTCCCCCGCGTGTGATGACAGTGTTTTCATTATAGCATAAAATACCGTTTAAATACAGGTGGAGACGCTTGCTTTCACAAAAACATTCATGTAAAATGGAGGGACGCGGGCGGCACGCCCGGGGAGTGAAGGCACACCGTGCCGCCCTGCCCGCCTTGCCGCCGGACGCGGGCCGGACAGCGGCGGCAAAGCGCCCCTTGCTTCCCCAGCCCGCCTTTTTGCAGACCGCCCTGCCGGCTGTCTGCAGCACACGTCAGCACGGGAGGAACCTATGGAGGACGCTTATTCCGCCTGCACCCTGTGCCCCCGCATGTGCCGGGTCGACCGCCGCGCCGGGCGGGGGTTCTGCGGCATGGGCGCGGTCTGCCTTGTAGCACGCGCCGCCCTGCACCTGTGGGAGGAGCCCTGCATCTCCGGCACCCGGGGCAGCGGCGCGGTATTCTTTTCGGGATGCAACCTGCGCTGCGCCTTCTGCCAGAACAGACCCGTCAGTCACGAGGGGTACGGTCTGGCGGTCACCCCGGAGCGGCTTGCGGACATTTTCCGGGAGCTTGTGGACGCGGGAGCGCACAACATCGACCTGATCACCGCCACCCCTTTCATTCCCACCGTACTCCGGGCGCTGGATCTTTACACCCCGCCCGTGCCGGTGGTGTGGAACAGCGGGGGCTACGAGCGGGCGGACGTCCTCCGCCTGCTATCCGGCCGGGTGCAGGTGTACCTGCCCGACCTGAAGCACGTTTCCTCCCGCCTGTCGGGGCTGTGCGCAGGCGCGCCGGACTACTTTGCCAGCGCCGCGCCCGCCCTGCTGGAAATGCGCCGTCAGACGGGTGAAAACGTGTACGATGAAAACGGGCTGCTGCTGCGGGGCATGGTGGTGCGCCACCTGCTTTTGCCCGGCTGCACCGCCGACGCCATGCGGGTCATGGACTTTGTGGCGGAAAACCTGCCGGGCGTACCCGTCAGCGTCATGCGCCAGTACACTCCCCAGCCCTTCTGCACCGTTCCCGGGTTGAACCGACGGGTCACCGATGCGGAATACGACCGGGTCACCGCTCACGCCCTGGCGCTGGGTCTGACCGGCTATTTTCAGGAAAAATCCTCGGCGGACAGGGAATACACCCCGCCCTTTGACGGTACGGGGGTTCTGTCCCCTGCCCCGATCCCCGACCGGCGCGACGCGCCCGAACCAGCAGAAAACGGAGGCACCCATGTCTGAAAACAACAAAGGCCACATGAAGACCAGCGAACTGTTCCGGCGCTTTCTTCCCTACTACGCCAAGTACAAAAAGCGGGTGGCGTTCGACCTGTTCTGCGCCATCCTGACCACCCTGTGCGCGCTGGTCTTTCCCATGATCGTCCGGGTCATCACCAATCAGGCCGCGGCGGACTACACCCAGATCACCGTCCGGTGGGTGGTGGGGCTGGGGCTTTTGTACATGCTCCTGCGCATCATCGACGCGGCGGCCAACTATTTCATGCAGTATCAGGGGCATGTGATGGGCGCCAGTCTGGAGGCGGACATGCGCGCCGACCTGTTCAGCCACCTGCAGCAGCTTTCCTTTTCCTACTACAACTCCACCAAGGTGGGGCAGATCATGGCCCGCATCACCAGCGACCTGTTTGACATCACGGAGTTTTCCCACCACTTTCCCGAGGAAATGCTCATCGCCGCGGTGCAGATCATCGCGTCCTTCATCATCCTGTGCGGCATCAACGTGCCGCTGACGCTGATGATCTTCGTGCTCATCCCCTTCATGATCGTCTCCACCCGGTACTTTTCCGGCAAAATGCGGCAGGCCTTCAAGGACTGCCGCCATCAGGTGGGCGAGATCAACGCTCAGGTGGAGGACTCCCTGCTGGGCGTGCGGGTGGTCAAATCCTTCGCCAACGAGGATATTGAGGAAGAAAAGTTCGCCGAGGGCAACCGCCGCTTTTTCGGCTTCAAGCGCCGTCAGTACCGTTATATGGCGGGCTTCAACACGGTAACCCGTCTGTTTGACGGGCTGATGTACATGGTGGTGGTGGTCGGTGGCGCGCTGTTTCTGGCGGCGGGACGCATTCTGCCCGGCGACTACGCGGCGTACCTGCTGTACGTGTCCACCCTGCTCACCTCCATCCGCCGCATTGTAGACTACACCGAGCAGTTCCAGCGGGGCATGACGGGCATCGAACGCTTCTGCGAGATCATGGACGCACCGGTGGAGATCAAGGACGCGCCTGACGCCCGCCCCCTGCCCGCGCAGGTGCGGGGCGAGGTGGTGTTCGACCACGTGGGCTTCCACTACGCCGACGACGCGGCGCATGAGGTGCTCTCTCACCTGAGCCAGACCGTGCACCCCGGTCAGAACGTGGCCATCGTGGGTCCCTCGGGCAGCGGCAAAACCACCCTGTGCAACCTGATTCCCCGGTTCTACGACGTGACGGAGGGGCGCATTCTCATCGACGGGCAGGATATCCGCGATACGCAGCTCCACGCCCTGCGCAACGCCATCGGCATGGTGCAGCAGGAAGTGTACCTGTTCTCCGGCTCCGTGTTTGACAACATTGCCTACGGCAAGCCCGGCGCCACGCTGGACGAGGTGATCGTGGCCGCCAGACAGGCTGGCGCTCACGAATTCATTTCCCACCTGCCCGACGGGTACGACACCTATGTGGGCGAGCGGGGGGTCAAGCTGTCCGGCGGTCAGAAGCAGCGGCTGTCCATCGCCCGGGTCTTTCTGAAAAACCCGCCCATCCTCATTCTGGATGAGGCCACCAGCGCGCTGGACAACGAAAGCGAACTGCTGGTGCAGCGCTCGCTGGAATCTCTGGCCAAAGGGCGCACCACCTTCACCATTGCCCACCGGCTGACCACCATCCGCAACGCGGACGTCATCTGGGTGCTGACGGAAAAGGGCATCGAGGAAATGGGCACCCATGAGGAGCTGATGGCGCGCAAGGGCGTCTATTACAGCCTGTACAAGCTGTACACGGAAAAACAGTCCGCCTGACGCCCCGGCGCGGCGTCCCACGGTCTCCTTTACGTGTGCCTGCCGTCCTCCCTCCTTCAGACCCGTCCCCTCAAGGGGACGGTCTTTTGTTTGTCCCGCGTCCGCTTTGCTTCCGCTGTCCCCCGCATACCCGTCCCTTCTTCTCCGGCAGCCGCCGTCCATCCTCCGGCGGCGCTGCCCCATACCGTCTCCTTCTTTTTTCCGCGCCGCGCCGTCTTTTTTTCTGTTGAAATCGCGCGTCCGCCGTGGTACAATGGAAAGGATGCTTTTTGGGCATCCCAACCCCGCCCGGCGCGGGGTATGCATTCATTTTCCACAAACAGCTGGAGGGAAAAGCATGTACGACGTCATTATCATCGGCGCGGGCCCCGGCGGCATTTTTTCCGCCTACGAACTCTCGCACCTGAACCCTGACCTGCGGGTAGCGGTGTTCGAGGCAGGGCACCCCCTGAGCAGGCGCAAGTGCCCCATCAACGGCACCACCGTCAGGGGCTGCATCGGCTGCTCCCGCTGCTCCATCATGAGCGGTTTCGGCGGCGCGGGCGCGTTTTCCGACGGCAAATACAACATCACCAACGATTTCGGCGGCACACTGTACGAATACATCGGCAAAAAGCAGGCGCTGGATCTGATGCGCTATGTGGATGAGATCAACATGGCGCACGGGGGCGCGGGCACCCGGCTGTATTCCACGGCAGGCACCCGGTTCAAGACCCTGTGCATTCAGCACGACCTGCACCTGCTGGACGCCTCGGTGCGCCATCTGGGCACGGATAAAAACTACGTAGTGCTGGAAAACCTGTACCAGTACCTGAAGGACAAGGTGGACTTCTTCTTCGACACCCCCGTGGAGGGGCTGGAGAAGACGGCGGACGGCTACACCGTGCGCACGGCGCAGGCGGCCTACACCTGCCGGGACTGCATCATTTCCGTCGGCCGCAGCGGCTCCAAGTGGATGGAGCAGGTCTGCCGGGAGATGAACATCGACACCCGTTCCAACCGGGTGGACATCGGCGTGCGGGTGGAATTGCCCGCCGCGGTGTTCTCTCACCTGACGGACGAATTGTACGAAAGCAAGATCGTCTACCGCACCAAAAAATACGGCGATCTGGTGCGCACCTTCTGCATGAACCCCAAGGGCGCGGTGGTGAATGAAAACACCAACGGCATCATCACCGTCAACGGGCACAGCTACGAGGATCCCGCCCGGCAGACGGACAACACCAACTTCGCCCTGCTGGTGTCCAAGAATTTCTCCGAGCCCTTCAAGGATTCCAACGGCTACGGCGAAAGCATCGCCCGGCTGAGCAACATGCTGGGCGGCGGCGTGATGGTGCAGCGCTTCGGCGACCTGATCCGCGGCCGGCGCTCCACCCCCAGCCGCATGCTGGACAGCTTCATCACCCCCACCCTGAACGCCACCCCCGGCGACCTGAGTCTGGTGCTGCCCAAGCGCATTCTGGACGGTATCATTGAAATGATCTACGCGCTGGACAAGGTGGCGCCCGGCACCGCCAACGACGACACCCTGCTCTACGGCGTGGAAGTGAAGTTCTACAATATGGAAGTGGCGGTAGACGACCATCTGCAGACCCGCTACCCCGGTCTGTACGTCATCGGCGACGGCAGCGGCATCACCCATTCCCTGTCCCACGCCTCCGCCAGCGGCGTATTCGTCGCCCGGGACATCGCCGGGCGGGCATGACCGCCCTCCGGCGCGGCCGTCCCTGACCGCTGCGGGCAGGGTCAAAAATGCCCCTGTCCGCCAAACGTACCTCGCGACAGCGCAGAAAAATCATCGCCGGCATAAAACGCCGTCAAACCGCATCCGGTTATCCACTTCTTTTATGCGTCTCAGGCAGGCACCCTGTTTCCTGCTGTACGTTCAAATGAGCAGACAAAATGAGTAAAAAGGTCGGGGAGTGCTCCCCGGCCTTTTAAGCTGCCAGAAACCGCATGCAAAAACGGAACGCCGCGGCGCGGGACGGCAGGATCCGCAGTGCGGCGGATGCCGGTATGCGCGGCGCCCCTGCCCTGCGCCTGAACACGTCCGGGATACGCGGAACGCACCCGGGATACGTGAAACGCACCCACAATACGGCGGGGGCGTCCCACCGCCGATGCAGCACTGCCATGCCCTCCCGCCCGGGTCGCGCTGCGCTTCCGTCGGGCTTTCCTGTCCCTGCATCACCGCCCACACCCGCAATACGGCGGGGTGATCGTCCCACCGCCGATGCAGCACTGCCATGCCCTCCCGCCCGGATCGCACTGCGCTTCCGTCGGGCTTTCCTCCCCTGCCCGCTGAACGCACCCGGGATACGCGGAACACACCTGGCGGCAGCGCAGGCGGCGCCTTGAACACGCTGCCCGGCTTTTGAGGCGCCTTTCCGGCGGTCAGGGTTCCCACCCCGCCCGTTTTTCTCCTGTTCCTGCGTTGACTTTTCAGGCGAAACCGGCTATAATGCGGTAAACGGCCATGCGGAAGAACAACCCCCGCGCAAAACGCGTCCGGCAGAGAGAAACGGTCACAGGCTGAAAACCGTTTTACGGCGCGGACGGGGCATTCCCTTCCAAGCCGCGGGGGTGAAGCGCGCTGCCTGCGCGTAGGTAGTTCCCGCCGTGCATCCGCGTTAAGGAGACAATGAGGGCGGGTCGTCCCGCCGAACATGGGTGGTACCGCGTTGTTTTTTCAACGCCCCATGCGCCCCACAGAGGCGCGGGGGCGTTTTTCGTTATCCATTTCACAGAAAAAGAGGGGGACGGACGCATGGAACAGAGGGAATCCTTCCGGTCGCGGCTGGGCTTTCTGCTGGTGAGCGCCGGCTGCGCTATCGGCATCGGCAACGTGTGGCGCTTTCCGTACATCGTAGGGAAGAACGGCGGAGGCTACTTCGTGCTGTTTTACCTGCTGTGTCTGGTGGTGATGGGCGTGCCCGTGCTGACGATGGAGCTGGCGGTAGGCCGTGCCAGCCGCAGGAGCGCGGTGCTTTCCTACCGGACGCTGGAAAAGCCCGGGCAGAAGTGGCACCTTCACGGCTGGTTCTGTCTGCTGGGCTGCTACCTGCTGATGATGTACTACACCACCGTCACGGGCTGGATGGGCTCGTATTTCTGGCGGTTTCTGACCGGCGCGTTTCACGAGGGCATGAGCGCTGAAAGCGCCGAGAGCGTATTCGGCGCGCTCCTTTCCTCACCGGGCGAAATGACGCTGCTGACCGAGCTGGTGGTGCTGCTGGGCTTTGTCGTTTGCAGCTTCGGTCTGCAAAAGGGGCTGGAGCGGGTGTCAAAGGTGCTGATGCTGGCGCTGCTTGCCCTCATTCTGGTGCTGGCCGTCCACAGCCTGACCCTGCCCGGCGCGGCGGAGGGCATGCGGTTTTACCTGCTGCCCTCGCTGGACAGCATCCGGAAGAACGGCCTGAGCAGCGTCATCATGGACGCCATGAATCAGGCGTTCTTCACCCTGAGTCTGGGCATCGCCGCCATGGAGATCTTCGGCAGCTACATGAGCCGTGAGCACTCGCTTGCAGGCGAGGCCGTGCGCATCTGCGGGCTGGACACCTTTGTGGCGCTGATGGCGGGCATGATCATCTTCCCCGCCTGCTTCTCCTTCGGCATTCAGCCCGATCAGGGGCCGTCCCTCATTTTCATGACCCTGCCCAACGTGTTTGTCAACATGAACGGCGGACGGGTCTGGGGCGCCCTGTTTTTCCTGTTCATGCTCTTCGCCAGCTTCTCCACCGTGCTGGCCGTGATGGAGAACATCATCGCCGTCTGCATGGATACCTTCGGCATCTCCCGCAAAAAGGCGGCGCTGATCAACGGACTTTTGCTGGCCGTTCTCAGCCTGCCCTGCGTGTTCGGCTACAACCTGTGGAGCGGTCTTGTCTTCCCCGGCGGCCGCACCGTGCTGGACGCGGAGGATTTTCTCGTCAGCAGTCTGCTGCTGCCCGTGGGCTCGCTGGTCTACCTGCTGTTCTGCGTGAGCAAATGGGGCTGGGGCTTTGACCGGTACCTGGAGGAAGCGAACACGGGCAAGGGACTGAAAATCTCCCGCCGGCTCAAGCCCTACTTTCAGTGGGTGCTGCCCATCCTGATCCTCATCATCCTCATTCGCGGGCTCCTGTAACCAGTGCCCGGCACGGTTTCCCCCTCCACGACAAAATGGAGGGGTTTTTTTGAACCCTGCCGCTGCGCCGCCTGAAAGCGGACGGCATGCCGCGTCAAAAAAGCAATCAGCGCAGAAACGGCGCCGCGCAGGGGTGCACACGACGGGGAAACGGAACACAACGCAGGAAGGGCAAGCCGCGTATGCAGCAGGCACAGCGGAGGGAAGCATGCACCGCAGGGAGTGTAACCGGCGTATAGACAGCCTACGCGGCGCGTAGGCGGCGCACGGTACAGAAAGCACGCGCCGCACGTAGGAGACGCACAGCGCAGGAAGCATGCGCCGCACGCAGGAGACGCACGGCACAGAAAGCACGCGCCGCACGTAAGAGACGCACAGCGCAGAAAGCACACCGGGACGCAGGAGACGCACGGCGCAGAAAGCACACCGGGACGCAGGAGACGCACGGTGCAGAAAGCACGCGCGGGACGTAGGTGACACACGGTACAGAAAGCACGCGCGGCACGTAAGAGACGCACAGCGCAGAAGGCACACCGGGACGCAGGAGACGCACGGCACAGAAAGCATGCGCGGCACACAGGCAGCACGCGGAGCAGAAAACGCGCAGGACAGCAGCACGGTGCTTTCCTGCAAAGGAGGCCATCCCCTTCCCTGCAAAAGAACGCGGGAGACGGATAACCGTCTCCCGCGTTTCTTTGTATTCGGTTTGGTTGGCTGCCCGCGGTACCCTTCCCTGTCGTAAAAGGAGGAGTGGGGCGCTTCGGCGTCAGTTTTCTTCCGCCGGCTGAACGGTCACCGGGTCGCCCAGCTGCGCGCCCACCACGGCCAGACCCCAGGAGGGATTGGCGGTGATGTCGTAGCCCTGCAGACGGTCGGTGTACACATCGGTATAGTTGTTGGAATACACGGGGATGGCGGGAAGCACTTCCGCGAACCGCTTCTGGAAGGCCAGCCACTTCTGGCAGTAGCCCAGCAGATCGCCCGCCTCCGTGCGCCGCATGTCCAGCGCCAGCTGGTACAGCTCCGCATCCTGCACACGGGTGTAGTTGGCAGAACCGTTCACCTCGAAGGTGGGCGCGGGATCAAACACGTCGGCAAAGTTGGAGGCCAGATAGATCATATCGCAGTCCCGGTCTTCCTGACCGTAGTACTGACGGAGCAGCTGGGTCATGGGCATTTCCCGAATCTCCAGATGCACGTTGATCTTTTCCAGATTGTCCGCCAGCGCGGTCTGCATGAGGGCGGCGATGTCGTTGCCCTCGGGCACCAGCATGACCAGATTCAGCGCCACGTCGCCGTTGCCGATACGCTTGACCATGTTGCCCTTGGCGCTCAGCGCCCAGCCGTCTTCCGCAATCAGCGCAGCGGCGGCGTCCGTATCCAGCGCGTAAACGGGCACGGTCTTTTCCAGGTTCACCCCGGTCCAGTCCTCATTTTCGCCGGTCTCATTCAGCGGAACGGCCATCTGTCCCACGGCGGCCTGATACATCCACTGGCCGATGCCGTAGTAACCGTCCACCCGCACGCCCGCATCGCCTACGTAGCCCGTCACCAGCGCGTCCTTATCCAGACACATGGCAATGGCCTGACGCACCCGGTCGCTGCTGACAGCCGGGTTTTCACAGCAGAAGTAGATGAAGCTGGCGCCGCTGCGGGGGTAGGTCTGGGAGGCGTACCCGCCGTTTTCCACGAGGGTCTTCGCCGCTTCCGTCTGCGCCTTGCTGGTCACACGGTTCAGCAGATCCACCTGACCGTCGGCCAGCAGATCCACCGCGTCGCTGCCCGCAAGGGTGTAGGTCAGATAACGGATGGCAGGCTTTTCGCCCCGGGCGTTGCCCTTGTAATAGGGGTTCAGTTCAAACTGGGCGGTGGTGCCGTCAAAGGAGGTCAGGGTATAGGGGCCGCTCACCACGGTGGGATGGCTCATGTACCCGGTCTTTTCGTTCAGCACGTTCGTCCGCACGGTGTTCACGGTGAAGCTGCCCCACTGGCCGTCCCCGTGAATGTTCTGCAGGGACACGCCGTAGCCCTTATCCACCACATGCATGCCGGGGGCGATAACGGAGATGGGATAGGGGTTGAAGCTGAGCAGGGACAGCTCGTAGAAGTCGGGCAGATATTCCGCCTTGATGGTGACGGAAAGGGTCTTTTCGTTCAGCAGGCGCACGCCGGGCAGACGATCCACCCGACCCGACCGATACGCATCGACCCCGTAGATGAAGTCGGTCTTGCTGGTATCGGCGCCGGCCTTCGCGGCCTCCTCGGAGGCCTGAAACAGGATGGAGAACGCATAATCCGCAGCGGTGATTCTGCTGCCGTCGGAATAGTACAGATCGTCATACAGGGCGATGGTATAGGTTCGGTTGCCTTCGCTGTCCTGCGTGGCGGCAATGCCGCTGACCACGGATTCATCCACGGTGTAGCAGCCCTTGTCCTCCTGCCAGCTCACCAGATTGTAGCCGTGGAGCAGCCGGCGCACGTCGATATCGCTGGCGTTGTTGCCCCACAGGTCGGTGAAGAACCGGCCGGACAGCTGGGTAGCGGAGGCCACGGTCAGGCGGTCGTCGGCGGATTCCTGCTCCGTATCCTGAGCGAACGCCGTCAGGCAGGAAAGCGTCATGACCAGGACTGCCAGCCAGATCAGACTTTTTTTCATCAGCTGTTTCATTCTTCTGCTTCCTTCCTTTCACGCTGCATACCCGGCGCGGAGGGGCGCTCCGCGCCGGGATGAGGTCGTTAACGGGTTCTTTTTATTCGAAGCATTCGCCCGCGTTGAACGCCGGACCCATGCCGCTGGGCGCATCCGGCACCACGATGGGCTCCTCGTCGGCCAGATAGATGACGGTGTAGGTCACGTCTCTGGCGGGCATGACGCCCTTGGGCTCACGGATGGTGGGGGTATACCCCTCGATGTAGGGAGAGAGCACCTGATACTCGTCGCCCATGTGCAGGGTGGCGGTATAGGCGGGCGCGGCCTGCGCGCCGTCCAGATACACGTAGTGGATGGTCAGGTTGTAATTGACCCAGTCGTACACCACGTCGTATTCCACGTCCTCACGCATCACGCCCTCCACGCGGCTGATGCTGGGCCAGAAGCCTTCCTTCTTGGGCGACACCACGCTGTAGCTTTCGCCGTAGTAGTAGTCCCGAACCACGGGATGGAAGGCCGCCTCGCCGCCCACCTTGAACATCCAGTAGCGGATGGTCAGGGTGTACTTTTCAAGGTCGTTCACGATATCCAGCGTATCCGCAGGATAGGTGACGGTGTAGCCCGTATGATCGTCCTGCTTCACGGTGTACACAATGGGCGTGCCGTCCTTGTGGTGGGCGGGCTGCTTATCGAAGATGAACAGCCAGCTGTCGCCCTCGCCGATGACGGTCTGTTCGTCCACGGGCACACCGTCGGCCAGCAGGGTCACCTGCACGCTGCCGGGACGGGTATCAAAGGCGTTGCTCTTGTCCTGCCAGATGACGTGACCCCTGGCGCGGAACGCCTCGTCCACGGGCACCTGCGCACGCGCCCACTGTTCTTCGGGGTCGATGCGCCGGGTCTCATCCTTGGGATCCACCGGACCTTCGCCGCGGGCAACGGCCACATTCTCCACCGTTTCGCCGATGTCCTCTGCGCGGACGGTGTAGACGGCGTTGACGGTCACGGTATCGCCGGGCTTCATTTCATCCGCCACGGCGGCGCCGTTTACCACGGTGTAGCCGGTACCGTTCTTCACGGAAGCGCCGGTCAGCATTTCCGTCACACGGACGTTCCGCAGGGTCTGGTTGCCGGTGTTCTTCACGGTCAGATGGAACTGCGCCTCCTCGCCGGCCACAAAGTAGCCTCTGGCGGGCAGGTTGACCACCGTCTTCTCCAGCGTCATGGTGACCCGGACGTCCTCGGTGTCGTCTTCCTTTTTGTCCTCATCCTCGGGGATCTTGGGATCCTCGGGATCCTTGGGGTCGACGATCGGATTGCCCTTGGCGGTGGCCACGTTGAGCACACGGCCGTTCAGGATGTCCTGCTCCGTCACGGTGTAGGAGGTGGTGAAGGTCTTTTCCTCGCCCACGCCCAGCACGGCGATGGTTTCGTGCATACCGGTCAGATCGTCGTCCACGTGCACGTTGTAGTAGGTCACGTTGCCGGTGTTCTTCACGGTGATGGTGTAGTTGATGACCTCGCCCAGCTTGGCCTTGTCTTCGGGCTTGCGGTCGCTCAGCTTGCGCACACTCAGGTCGGTGCACACGTCGTCGGTCTCGTCTTCCTTTTCAGCCCGGTCGCTGGGAACGACGGGATGCTCGGGATCGGCGGGGTCGATGACCGGGTCGGCCTTGGCGGTGGCCACGTTGAACACGCGGCCGTTCAGGATATCCTGCTCCGTCACGGTGTAGAAGGTGGTGAAGGTCTTTTCATCCCCCTTCTTCAGGGTGCTGACGGTTTCATGCAGACCGGTCAGATCGTCGTCCACGTGCACGTTGTACAGCGTCACGTTGCCGGTGTTCTTCACGGTCAGGGTGTAGGTGATGCGCTCGTTCAGCGCGGCGGTTTCGCCCGCCTTCTTGTTGCTGGTCTTGGCGATGGACAGGGTCGTCTGCACGCTTTCGGTCTGGTCGATCTCCGTATCCTCGCCCTTGGGGGTCTTCAGGGTGCCGTCCTTGGGGTCTTCCACCTTTCTGCCCTCGGCGGTCACCAGGTTCTCCACCTGACCGTTCAGCAGATCCTGCTCCGTCACGGTGTAGGCGGTATAGAACGTGCGGGTCTCGCCCACAGGCAGGGTGCCGATCACCTCGTGCAGGCCGGTCATGTCGTCGTCCACCCGCACGTTGTAGTAGGGCACGTTGCCGTTATTGGTCACGGTGATGGTGTAGCGGATGCTGGTGCCAAGCGCCGCCTTCTTTGCGCCGTCGGGCGTCTTCAGGTCGGAGGTCTTGACCACATCCAGCGTCACGTCCACGCCTTCCAGCTGGCTCGTGCCGGCGTTCACGGTACGGGTCGTGTTCTCCCAGGAAACGGTGGCGGTGTTGCCCACGGTGCCCGCCAGAATATCGTCGCTGGTCACCTTGTGGTACGCCTTCACGATCACGGTGGCGCCGGGCTCCAGCACGTCGATGATGGCGGTGTGCGCATCCTGCAGCCTGTAACCGTCGCCCTCGGCCAGCACGGCGTTGCCGTCGCGTACGATGACGTTCTTCACCGCGTCCTTGGCGACGCTCTGAACGGTGATGGTGAAGGGGATCGGATAGCCCAGCGCGTATTTTCTGCTTACCTGCTGCGGCGTGGTCTTTTCGGGCTTGACCTCATCGCCGGTAATGGTCAGGTCGCCATCTTTGTAGGTCACCTTGTAGTTGGCGGTTACGTCCTTGCCCTCTTTGTCCACAATGATCGCATCGTGGGGCTTGAACTCCTCAGGATAGATGCCCACCAGCTTCTGCTTACCGTCGATGATGACGGACCTGACGGAATGGCCTTCCGCCAGACGGGTGGCGGTGTAACCGTTTTCGCCGTGCTCAAGGCCGTTGTAGCCCACCACCAGGTCGTTGGCCTTGATGGTGACGGGGTTCCGCGGATCCGCGCCGCGAGGCGTGATGACCAGCGCGCCGTCCACGATGACGAAGACCACGTTGGTGAAGTTCTGGTTGTTGTTGGTAAAGTCGGAGGGCTTCACTTTCATCTCGTACCGGCCCACGTCGGTACCGGTCACGGAATCGTTGCCGCTGAAGGAGAAGTCGCCGTGCTTGTACAGGCCGTTGGAGATGCTGGTCACATCATAGCCGGTCACGGTATGGGCGGCGCCGTCGTATTCCACGGTGGCGCTGTGCTCGGTGATGGTGACGGTCACCTGATCGGTGACGGGGGTCACTTCCAGCTCGCCCAAGAACGTCTCGATGGTGTAGTTGCTCGCCTTCACGCCCGCGTTGAGACGGTAAGTGAAGGTGTTGTCCGCCGTGCCCACGTTCACCCGGCTGCCGGAGACGGTGTAGGTCGCGCCTTCACCCGCGGCAAAGCCGTTGCCGGAGACGGTCACTTCCTCCTCGATCTTCCCATTGTCCAGCAGCCACTTGCTGGTCAGCGCGGTGCCGTCGTACACCTTTTTACCGCTCGCGCTGGTCAGGATGACATGACGGGGACTGATGACCATTTCACCGTTTTCCGTTTTCACGGTGAACTGTCCGGTCACGTCGTTTTCCTGTTCATCGGTCACCTTTGCGGTGCCCAGCACCTGCACGGTGTAGCGGTCGGCGTCCTGCGCGGTGACGTTGGCGACAAGGCCGGACACCTTGTAGGTATGGCCGTCTACGACGAAGGTCAGGGTCTCAAAGCCGCTGACGGTATGCTCGCTGCCGTCGTAGGTGAAGCTTCCGCTGTTGGCCACCACGGTGATCACGTACTTTTCAGTGCGCGCCTTGATGGTGAAATCACCGCTGCCCACCGTGAAGGTGTAGTTGGTGTATTCCTTTTCAAGGTCTTCCTTCGTGGCGGAAATCCGCAGCACACCGGGATATTTGCCCACCTGCTCGGCGGTGTTGGTGCGGGTGACGGTATGGTCGATGCCGCCCAGCTCGCCCAGCACCTGACCGGTCATGACCGCGTTGGCGAAGGTCGGGTCAGGGTTGCCGTATTCCTTCTCATCGTTGGCCACGGTGATGGTGACGGGGCGTTTGGTAATGGTCAGGCCGCCGTCGGTCACGTCGAAGATCACGTTGGTGAAGTTCTGGTTGATGTTGGCAAAGCCGTTTTTATCCATTCCCATGGGGTAGGTATCCGCGTTCACACCGGAAGCGGTCTGGCTGCCCTCATAGGTGAAGTCGTTCTCCGTGTACAGCGGATTGCTGATGGCCACGTCGTAGCCTTCCACCTGCTGGGTCTGGCCGTTGTAGACCTTGCTGTCCGTATGACCGGTGATGGTGACGGTCACCTGATCGGTGACGGGGGTCACTTCCAGTTTGCCCTTGACCACCTTGATGGTGTAGTTGTTCGCATCGGTGTTCCGGTTCAGCCGATAGGCAAATTCGTTGTCCGACTTGCCCACGTTCACCCGGCTGCCGATCACGCCGAAGGTCGCGCCCTCACCCGCGGCAAAGCCGTCGCCGGAGACGGTCACTTCTTCGGTGATCCTGCCCTGCGCCAGCAGCCACTTGCTGGTCAGCGCGGTGCCGTCGTACACCTTTTCGCCGCTCGCGCTGGTCAGGGTGACTGCGCGGGGCTTCACCACCAGGTTCGCCGGCTGATAATGCACGGTGAACTGATTGCTCACATCGTTACCCTCGGCATCCAGCACCTTGCTCACGCCCTGCACCTGCGTCTCGGTGGTGCCGCTGTTGGTGCGCGCCGCGCCGGAGGTGAGGCCTTCCACGGTGAAGGTGGCGCCGTTGAGGGTGAAGGTCAGGGTCTTAAAGCCGCTGACGGTATGCTCGCTGCCGTCGTAGGTGAACTCGCCGCCCAGCGCTTCCACGGTCAGCTGCAGCTTTTCGCCCAGCGCCATCACGGTCAGGGTACCCTTTTCCGTGGTGACAGTGTAGTTGCCGCGGTTGGTGGCGTCGTTGAGGACATAGTCCGTGATCAGGTTGTCGGCGGAGCCCACCAGCGTCTGCGTGCCCTCCACGGTCACGGAGGCGAAGCCCTCGTCGCTGCCCACGAACGCACCCCCGGTGATGGACCAGTTGCTGTTGGTCAGGGGGGTACCGTCGTAGGGCTTCTGGTCGTCCGCCGCCTTGATGGTGATGACCACGGGGTTGATCTTCAGCCAGCCGTCGGTCACACGGAAGGTGACGTTTTTGAAGTTTCTGTTCAGGTTGGTAAAGTCGGAGGCGGTCAGACCCATCATGTACTTGCCGTCGCCGACGGTGTTGACGTCGGTGGCGCGGGCGGCCCGGTCGTTCTCCATCAAATCCGCGTCGTAGCCCACGTCGGTGTTCACGTGGTAGAGCTCGTTGTCGCAGCTCATGTCAAAGCCGCTCACCACGTGCTCCTTGCCGTCATAGGTCTTTTCCAGCGTATGACCGGTCACGGTCACCACCACTTCGTCCTCCACGGGGGTGACGGTCAGGGTGCCGATATCGGGCGTATCAAAGACGTAGTTCCGCTCGTCGTAAGCGCCCTTCGTGCGGTAGACCACCGTGTTCTCCTCGCCGATCACGTTGCCGGCGGCGTCGTAGAGCACGTCGGTGATGGTGCCGATGGCGCGCACGCTTTCCAGCTCGGCCGGCACGAAGCCGTCCCCTTTCACGGTCGCATTGGGCCGGGTGAGGGGGGTGCCGTCGTAGGGCTTGGTCGCGCTCTCGCTGACCAGCTGCACGTGACGGGGTTGAATCGTCAGCTTGCTGTGCGCCAGATCCAGCGTGTAGTTGCTTTCGATATAGCTGTCGGTGGTTTCCAGCCGGATGACGTTGTCCACCACGCCGTTCCCGTTGGGACCGTCAAAGGCGTTGGTCACGGTGCCCTCGGTGTACACCCGGGTCACTTCGCCCGGCACAAAGTCCAGCGTGGACGTTCTGGCGACAGAGCTGTTGGTCAGCGGTGCGCCGTCGTACGTTTTCTCCGCATCCGTGCTGCGGTAGCTCACGGCACGGGGCGTGATGGTGACGGTCGCCTCGTCATAGGCGGTGATGCCGTCCACGGTCACCATGGCCTTCACGGTGATGG
The DNA here is from genome assembly GCA_934662505.1 of uncultured Clostridia bacterium. Taxonomy (GTDB): domain Bacteria; phylum Bacillota; class Clostridia; order Christensenellales; family Aristaeellaceae; genus SVGT01. The sequence goes on from CAKUKE010000004.1 coordinate 61,210, forward strand.
GGCCGTCCGCCACGTTCTTGATGGTGGGGCATTCGGTCAGGTCGTACGCCTGGGTTTCTTCATTAAAGAAGTACACCGTCGCGCCGGTCACAGGGGCGAAGGCGGGGTTTTCCGCCGTCAGATCCTTCTGGTACACCGCCACGGATTTCACGCCGTGGTACTGACCGTCGTAAATACCCACATAGTCTTCCAGGTTCAGAATGAGGCTGTCGTCCTCCGCGTGGATGACGAAGTTGCCGTTCTCAATGTGGAAGGTGTAGTTGGTGTAGGTTTTCTCAAGGGATGCCACGGTGTGGCGCACGGTCAGCACGCTGTCGTGGTTGCCCACATGGTCGTCGCCCGCATCGGTGCGGTGCACGCTCCAGTCGATCGCGCCGATCTCCGTCAGCACCTCGCTGGTGGGCGTCACGGCGGCCGCGTCATGCTGGCCATAGGTCAGCTGCGCGTCGGCGAAGGCCGGGTCTTTCTGACCGTGGGTCTTGCCGTTGGAGGGCACCACGGCATGGACGTGCAGCGGGGTGATGTTGATACCGCCGCCATCCACGTCGAATTCGACATTGGCAAAGTTGCTGTTGACGTTCTTGAAATTGTTCTCCACGCCCACAGCCAGACCCATGATCGTCAGGCCTACATCCTTGCGGGAGGCGGTGGCCAGCGCCTTGGCGGCGTCGCTGTCGCCGGGCTTTCCCTTGTAGGTGAAGTCGTTTCCGGTGTACAGGCCGGTCGCGTCCTCAATGGTCACGGTGTAGCCGCTGGCGGTCTGCACCTGACCGTTATAGACCTTGTTATCGGTCACGCCCCGGACAAGCACCCTGACCTCGTCGGTCACAGGGGTGATGCGGAGCTCGTTCTGCACCTTGTTGATGATGTAGTTGCCGGCCTTGAAGCCTTCGCCCACATCATATTCGATGGTGTTGTACTTTGCGCCCTCGGACACGTTGGTCACGCTGCCGGTCGCGCGGATGTTCGTCACTTCGCCTTCCACAAAGGTGCCGGTCTGGGTGATCTCCTGGGTGATCTTCCCATGGTCCAGCAGCCACTTGCTGGTCAGCGGGGTGCCGTCGTACACCTTTTCGCCGCCGGCGCTGACGAGGGTCACTTCACGGGGGTTGATGGTGAGCTTGCCCGGGTTCGCCGTCACGGTGAACTGGTCGGTCACATCGTTGCCCTGCGCGTCGGTCACCTTCGCGGTGCCGGTCACTACGTTGTCGTAGTGATTTGCATCCTTCCCGCTGACGGTCGCCGTCAGGCCGGACACGATGTACTTGACCTGCTGGCCGTTCAGGGTAAGGGTCACTTCCACCGTACCGTCCGCCAGCTCGCGGACGATTTCGGTGTCCTTAAAGCCGGAGACGGTATGGGTCGCGCCGTCGTAGGTGACTTCGTCGCTCTTGGCCTCGAGGGTGATCTGCCGCTGCGCAGCGTTGGTCACCGTCAGGGTACCGTCCTTCAGGATGATGCGGTAGTTCTTTTCCTTGACGACATTCGTATTGAGCTGATAGGCGGTAATCACGTTGGGAGAGGAGCCGGGGACGGTCTGGCTGCCCGTCACGGTGACGGAGAGCAGCGCGTTTTCATTGCCCTCCACAAAGCGGTTCTTGGTGATGGTGTAGCCGCTGTTGGTCAGCGGGGTACCGTCGTACGCCTTGGTGGCCGAGTTGGCGGTCAGCTCCACCTCCAGGGGGTTCACCACCAGCTGACCGTCTTTCTCCAGCACGAACTCCACTTTTTCAAAGTTGTTGCTGATGTTTTCAAAGTCGCTTTTCTGGATGCCCATCGGGTAGGTGTCCGCATCCACGCCCTCGGCGACCGCTTTGCCGTTGAAGCGGAAGCAGTCGCTGGTATACAGCGTGTTGTCGGCGCTCCAGTCATAGCCGGTGACGGTATGCTTCGTGCCGTTGTAGGTCCGGGTATCCGTATGACCCTTGATGGTCACGGTCACCTTGTCGGTCACGGGATCGATGATCAGCTGACCCTTCACGGCTTCGGACACGTAATACTGGCCGTTCACCACGGTGCCGACGGCATTCGCGGGGAATTCGGCGTCATAGGTGCCCGCATCGGTGCCCTTAGCGCCCACGGTGAAGCCGGTGGCCGCCAGCAGGTCGGCGGGGGCAGCGGTTCCATCCGGCAGAATCTGACCGGTGAAGCCGGACACGCTGTGTTCCTTACCGTCGTATGTGACGGTGTCGCTGTTGCCCTGCAGCGCGATGTTCTTATAATAGTAGAAATTGACGACGTTTTCGCCGGTGCCGATGGTCAGATGCACCGTCTCGTTGGAGACGGGGGTGTAGTTTGTCACCGCCAGAGGTGCAAGGCTCTTCACATCGTTAAAGGTGCAGCCGGTCACGGTGGTGCTTTCCGCCACCTTGTCCTTGGTGCCGACCCAGTAGTAGTTGATGGTATAGCTCAGGTCGGCGCGCTTCGTGTAGACCACGGTGTGCTCCACGTTGCCCGCGCCCATGGTGCCCGACACGGCTTCCTCGCTGGCGGTATAGCCGTTAATGTCGGGAGAATCCACGCGGTACCATACACCCACAGTGAGCACGTCGCTGAAATCGTCCGCCGCCTTATTGCCGCCCAGCGGATTGTCCGCGGGCGCCTGACCGTCGGCATAGACATAGTGGATGGTCACGGTGAACTGGTTCAGGTCGAAGTACAGCTTCAGCACGGTGGAGCCGTCCGCCGCGACCGTCGCGGTCAGGGTGGAAGCGCCCTCGTTCAGCTTGTACTGGCCGTTCCGAGTCTGACCTTTGTCCGTATCGGTGACGCTGACCGTCTGATCGGTCGCGCCGTTATTGCGGATGGCGGTCAGAGAATCATCCTTCGCATAGCCCTGCTGGTTGTCGTTCTGATAGTAGAACTCCACGGTGTAGGGCATGTCGGTACGCGCCGTCCACTGGGCGGTCACGGTGTCGTCGCTGGTCAGCGAAATGTCGCTGCCGCCATTCCACATATTGCCCGCCAGATCCTTCCACCCTCCGAAGGTGTAGCCCGCACGGGTGGGGGTGGGCAGCTGATGCTTCTGGTTTTTGTACAGGGTCTCGCTGGGCAGGGTGGCAGCGCCGTCCACATTGCCGCCCGCCAGCTCAAAGCTGAGGGTGAAGCGGTCGGACTCGGTGATGTACTGGGCGTACAGGGTCACCGCGCCGGTCACCAGCAGCTTGTCGCCGGGATAGTACTTGTCGCCCGTGCCGTCCGCGTTCAGCGTCCAGTGGGAGAAGGCCTTGCCGTTCTTGGTCAGGTTCGCGCCCGCGCGCACGTCCGCATAGGACTCTTTGACCACATAGTGCTGGCTGTCCTCAGGCGGGTTGCCCTTGCCGCCGTTTTTGTCATAGGTCACCTGCACGCTGCCCTTGGGGATAAAGTAGGGACGCAGCACGATGTTTTCCTTGATGACGGTGGCAAAGTTGAAGGGATGCAGCTGACCGTCCACTTCCCGCGCCCAGTAGACAAACTCGTAGCCTTCAGACGCGGTGGGGGTGGGCAGCTTGGTCTGATCGATGGTTTTGCCATATTCCACATCGATCTGCTCAGCGCTGCCGCCCACCATGACGGTGAAGTACTCGGCAGACACCTCAGGCTTGACCCAGTGGGCATAGAGCACCACGTCCGAGGCGGGCATGGTACCGAAGGTGTAGGGCGAACCGGAGCCCTTGTTGTTGTCGTACCAGCCGGCGAACTTGTAGCCTTCCTTGCCCGCAGGAGCGTCGGAGGCAGCCGGCTCGTAACCCGCATAGCCGCTCAGATCCGCTTCAAACTGATGAGTCGCGCTGCGGATCAGCGTGTTGTCGCTGTTATTGAAGGTGAGGGTGTAGGTGTTGCGGGTGTAGTAGAACTTGGAGCCGTTATAGGTGCTCCCGTTTTTAGTGCTGATGGCAGTGTTGCAGGTGAAGCCGGTAATGTCGTACCGTTCCTCATCCGATACCGACAGTCCGCCGTTCGATTTTGCGGTATCGGTATGATGCACCTTATACGTTTTGCCGCTTACCACAGTTCCCGTTTCGCCAGCCAGCACCTCCACATAATAGGTCGCAGTGGAGGTGGAATAACCGGTCTGCTGACCGTAGAAGTTCTTGCCGCCGGAGGGCATGATCTCCAGATAGCTCTGCGCCGTATTGGTGCTGTTTCTATTCACGTACCAGCCGCCGCCCGGCCACTTGCCGCCGATGAAGGCGCCGTACTTGGCGGTGATGCGCTTGGAGGTATCTTCACTGTTTCCTCTGTTATTATAGAACCTGACCTCGTATACCTCGCGGGCATAGTACACGTTGATGACGGTGGAGCCGTCGCCCGCGATGGTCGCCGTTGCAGGCTCTACGTGGTCGAAATGGAAGTTGGTCAGATCCTTGCCGCTATAGGCGTAACCGTCCGCCGTGGTCTTGTTGATGGACACGGTGCTGCCCGTCGTGGCGGTGCCGGTATAGGAGCCAACATAAGAATAATTTTTGTCGTTGGCGTTTTCATAGAGGAACACCACGGTGTAGTTCACGCTCTGCGCCGTCCAGCGGGCGGTGAGGGTGATGTTTTCCGTCAGCGTGCCGCCGAAGGTGAAGGCCGCGCCGGACGCGTCGAACCAGCCGTCAAACCGGTAGCCCGGACGCACCGGGTCGGCAGGGCGAACGGTGTTGCCCACGACGAACTCCGGCTCGATGGCCGCGCCGCCGTCCACGTCAAAGGTGATCCAGTGGCCGGTGGCCACGTCGGGGTAGAGGTGCACGTCGCCGGTCAGGTTTTCATAGGTCGCCTGCGCGGGCGCGCCGCCTTCCAGCCAGCCCTCAAACTCCTGATTGCCGCTCAGCGAGGGGCGCACGTCGGAGGTGGTCAGGGCGTCGGTGGTTTCACCCACCACCCATTCCTTGGTTCTGAGTACGCGGCCGTCCTGCTCGTCCACGTCGTGGAAGAACAGGTAGTACACGTCCTGATAGGCCGCCGCGTAGACGGTGGTCTCATCCTGCGCCAGCGCGTCGGTAAACGCCTGACCCACCGGCGCGGCGTCGGCGCCGTAGCCGGACTGCTTCACCCAGCCGGTGAACTTGTGGTTGGCAGTTTCCTGCACCTGCGGGACGATCATCGTCTCGCCCGGCAGCAGGTACTGTTCCGCCACCGTGGCGCCGCCGTCCGTAAAGACGACGTGCCACGTGTTTTTATAGGCGGCCACCCTGCGCAGGGACAGCCCACGGGTCTCGGTCTTCATGCCGGTGACCACAGTGGCGTCTTCCCCGTTCAGCGCGCCGTCCTCCGTTCGGGTCTCAACAACGGTACCGGCGGGGGCGGCTTCATCCGCCAGCACGCCGACGGGCGCGCTGCTGAACACCATGATCAGGGTCATCAGCATCGCGATCCATTGCCGCAGCTTCGCTTTCATTTTGCTTCCTCCTACCTCGCCCCGCCCGGCTCGCCGGGCGGCACGCAATTTTCAAAGCTTGATCCTTTTTTCAGGCCGACAGGCGGCCGGGATTACTTTTCCACGATCCCCGCGGTGATCTCCACCAGCACCCGCCAGTCGGCGTTGTAGGCGCTCTCGTCCATGGTGAAGGAATAATAGGGGTCGTTCTGCCCGCCCACGCTGTACCAGTCGCCGCCGTCGCTGCGCTGCCAGCAGAAGGTGTAGGTGAGGTTGTCGTACCCGTTGAACACGGCCACCAGCGTCACCCGCATGCCGGCGCGGAAAAAGTCGCCGTCATACACCGCGTACACATCGATGGAGCGGTCGGGGTTCAGCGCGTCCTCCAGGGTGAACACCTTTTCCGCATCCTCGGGCAGGGTGGAGCCGTCCGCAAGGGACACCGCCGGGGTCTCTTCCGGAGCCGCCGCGCCGTCCTCCTGCGCGGGGGTTTCGTCCGGGTATTCCAGCACAACCTGGCTTTCCTCCGGGTACTCCAGCACGATCTCGTTCGCGTCCGGGTATTCCAGCACGATCTCCCCGTTCTCCGTGGCCTCTTCCGCCAGCGCCGCGCCGCACAGCAGCGCCAGCGCCATCATGAGCGCCATGAGCCTTTTGACGACAGACACGGTTTGTTTTTTCATAAGAAGACCTCCATCATATGATTTTATTTCAGTCTGTTGGCACCTATGTAATGGAAAAACCTTTCCTTACTTTCATTATACCCGTCATCGGTTACATAAAACGTTACATGACCCCTTTTTTTCAGCTGATTTTGTGTTCATTTTTTGTTATCATTTTTCGACGGAACCCGCCTGCTCCACCAGCGGCCCGATGCGCCAGCGCAGGGGGATGTGGCCGAAGGGGGTGCGGCGGAACCTGTCGCACACGTGCGCCATGGTGGCCTCGCTCCTCTGGTCGCTGCCCACGGGCAGGAGCATGACGTACATATCCGGCGCGAAACGGCAGATGATGTCGCCCCGCCGCAGCGCGGCGCACAGGGTGACCTGCAGGGCGGCCATGGCCTGCTCCCGGGTTTCGCTGTCCAGCGGCCGGTTTTCCTCGCCCAGCATGACCGCCGCCAGATGGATGACCACGCCCAGATGCTCCAGATTGCGCACCCGCAGGTTGTACACATCCCGGAACACGGCGTACTCGCACACAAAAGCCCCGCTGCTGTCGGCGCCCTCGGACAATTCCGCCCGGATGGCGGCCAGATCCAGCGTGGGCACCCGTCCAGCCCGCATCACTTTTTTGTAAAAGTTCTGCAATTCCTCGCTGGGGTTCATGCCCAGATAACGGTAGCTCAGGTGCACCGCGTGACGGTAGTGGCTGACGGCCTGCGCGCGCTGACCGGTGCGCAGCAGCGCGTTCATCATTTCCACATGCAGCCGGTCGTCGTAAGGATCCGCCGCCAGCGCCCGGCGGCACGCCTCGCAGACGGCGCTTTCATCGCCCCGTTCGTGGAGCAGGGCGATGCAGGCGTACACCGCGTTCATGTAGCGGCTGTGCAGGTTGTAGGCGCGACCCTGCGACCAGTGCGCGCCCGCGTCCTGCCAGAGCAGGTCGCCCCGGTAGACGGTCAGCAGCCGCTCGCTGTCCGCCAGCCGCCGCTCGGGCGGGAGGTCTTCCTCCTCCAGACGGTCCAGCAGCGCCTCCGTCTCGTAAAGATCCACCGTCAGCCCGGGCAGCAGTTCGAACCGGTAGGCGCCCCGGGTGGCACGCACACAGCCGCCCAGCCCCGCCGACGCCCGCTCCAGCGCGGCGCGCAGCCGGCTGACCAGCGTCTTGAGGGCGTTTTCCGGGTTGCCCGTTTTTTCCTCGCTCCAGAGCATGCTCATCAGCCGGGTGGTGGGCACCGCCTCGTCCCGCTGCAGGGATCAGCACCTCTAAAAGCGCCGTCCCCTTGCGAGATTTGCGCACCTCGCCGCCGACGGACACGCCGTTGCGGCACACGTCGAAAGCGCCCATCAGCCGGATTTCGACGTTTTCCTGCATTCCGATCCTCCGCTTCCGGGTTACAAAACAAGACCACCTTTTTTCAGGCATGATATTATACCATTTTTTGAAAACCTGTTGCAATATTTCCAGCACGTCATTTACGCAGAAAAACGGGTCTTTTACGTAAAAAAAGAGGGCGGCCGTATGAAACACCCTCTTTTCCGCCTGATTTTTTCTATTATGTTATCTGATTTTTCTTATTAAATGAAAGCCTTTTTACCAGCGCTTTATCTTGTTTCCAGATTCATCTGGAAACAGGAATTAGATGGAGACGGAAACCGGCTGTTTCTCCCTGCCTGCCCGCAGCGCGCCGCCTTCCATTTCGTCCTGCAGGGTGTTCGGTCGCCCGCTTCCCCTGCCTGCCCGCAGCGTCCCGGAGAGGCACGGACGGGATCGATACGCCCGTCCCATCCGCCCGGCGATGCGCAGCACCCCCAGGCAGAGACGGAGGGAATACGGTGAAAGCGCCCGCTCCCATTTCCCCGCCGTGACCCGTTTTTCCGTAAAAAAAGAACCGTCCCTTTTTTGAGGGACGGTTCCGATGGTCTGAATTACAGCAGGGACGCCGCGTCCTTGTCCACCAGAATGGTGGCATGGGGATGGGAACGGAGGATGGAGGCCTGCACATGGGGCGTCATATCGCCGCGCACGGTGTCGTAGATGGCCTGCGCCTTGTCCTTGCCCATGGCAATGAGCACCACTTCGCGGGCGTTCATGATGCCGCCGATGCCCAGAGAAATGGCCTTGCGGGGCACCTGATCGATGCTGTCGAAGAAGCGCTTGTTGGCGTCGATGGTGCTTTCGGTCAGGTTGACGATCTGGGTGCCGTAGACGTAACGGTCGGCGGGCTCGTTGAAGCCGATGTGACCGTTGCGGCCGATGCCCAGCAGCTGCATGTCGATGCCGCCGGCCGCCTGAATGGCCGCGTCATACCGACGGGCTTCCGCTTCCATATCGGGAGCGTTGCCGTCGGGCAGGTTGGTCGCCTTCATATTGATGTGGGAGAACAGGTTGGTGTTCATGAAGGAATGATAGCTTTCAGGATGGTTCACATCCAGACCCACATACTCGTCCAGGTTGAAGCTGATGCACTGGGAAAAATCCAGCACGCCTTCCTTGTACCATTCCACCAGCTGCGCATAGCAGCCCAGAGGAGAAGAACCGGTGGCCAGACCCAGCACGCTGTTGGGCTTGCGGATGACCTGAGAAGCAAACAGCGCGGCGGCAGCCTTGCCGACCTGTTCGGCATTGTCAAAAACACGAACCTCCATGGTATATACCCTCCTTATCATTGACCCTTACGGGAACTTTGTGGTCGTTGCGTCTTATTATACGTCTCCCTGCCGGGTTTTGCAAGTATTTATGAAAAAATGACGGGTTTTGCAACCTTTCCGGAGGCGGAATACTGGCTGCATCCATAACGCGCTGCAGGTACGGCGGCAGGGCAGACGTGGCGGGGCGGATGCGCCTGCTTTTCCGTTCAGGACGCGTGCCGTTTTTTTCTGCGCGGCATATCGTCCATGCCCCGGCGCAGCAGTTGCAGCCGAGCCCCGCACAGTCGCCTGTTTCAACCGGGACAGACATGACGCTGTCCACGTCCGAGCGTCCCCACACCGCGCGCCCCCATTTTCATGCCGCGCATACCTTCGTCAGCTCGTTCCCATGGCACGCAGCGCTGTTGTAAAGACGTTGCTGCGGAAAAAGAAACGGAAAACCCGTTTCTGCGATGCGCGGCGCGGCTCCTTGCGCCCTCCCGCATGGCAAAAAAGCCTGTCCGTACCGGAAGCCCGCCCTTTCATCATGACGTTTTTGGACGCTTTCCGCATGACCCGCGCCGCCGCCCCATATGCATAGCAGCGGAAGGAGGGGTTCCGTTGTCCGGAAAACGCAGAACGGCGCAGACCTTTTTCGCCGTGGGGATCACCCTGCTCACCCGGGGCATGGGGTTTGGGCTGCGGCTGCTTCTGTCCCGGCGTCTGGGCGCGGCCGCGCTGGGCGTGACCGAGCAGGCCGCCGGCCTCACCTCCCTGTTCACCGTGACCGCCGTATGCGGGCTGCCCGGCGCGGTATCCACCCTGACCGCCCGGGAAGAAAAAAGCTTTCCGGGCCGCGCGCTGGCAGGCGGGCTGCGTCTGGCGCTTTTCAAGGGGCTGTTTCTCGGGGCGCTGCTGCTTTTGTTCATTCCGGCAGGGGTTTTTCTCACCGGCTGCCCGGAGGCGGCGGGCGCGCTTTTGTGCACGGTGCCCGCCCTGCCCTGCATGGCCGTGTGCTGCGCGGCGGACGGGTATTTTTTCGGGCTGGGACGGGCGCTGCCCCCCGCCCTTGGCGAATGGACGGAGCAGGCGGGACGGCTGGCCGCCGCAGGGCTCCTGACCGCCCTTCTTCCCCTGCCCGACCTGAAAACACGGGCGCTCGTTCCCGCGCTGGCCGGCACGGTGGGGGAATATTCAGGGCTTTTGTGCATGCTGCTTTTTCTCCGGCGCGCCCCCCGGACAAAGCCGGACCGCGCCGTCATGACCCGCCTGTCCCGCCTGTCTCTCCCCCTGACGGGCAGCAGGGTCGCCTCCTCCCTTCTGCGGTCGTGCACTGTGCTGATTCTGCCCCGCCTTCTGCAAAAAAACGGCCTGTCCCCCGCCGCCGCCAGCGGCGAAATGGGGCTTTTCTACGGCATGGCCATGCCTGTATTGCTCCTGCCCGGCATGGTGCTTAGCACCCTGTGCGCGCTGGCCGCGCCCGGCATGGCGCGGCGGCAGGGAGGGCAGCGGCGGCAGTTTGCCCTGCGCATGCTGCTCCTTGCCCTTGCCGCGGGGGGCGGCGGAACGGCGGGATGCCTGATCTTTTCTTCCTTTCTGGCGGGACGGGTGTTCCGTCAGCCCGCCCTCGCCCCGCTTCTGCGTCTGACCGCGCCCCTGTCCCTGATCATGGCGCTGTCCCAGACCTTTTCCGCTCTCCTGACCGGCCTGCGGCTGCAAAAGAAGGCCTTCGCCCATCAGCTGACGGGGGGCGCCGTTTCCTTTGGACTGACCCTCCTTTTCACCCCCCGGGGCGGCGTTACAGGCGCGGCGGCGGCGCTGGCGCTGGGGCAGGGGGTGCAGTGCGTGCTCCACGGTCTGGCGGTGTTTCTTGCCCTCCGCCGCGCGTCCCTTTCCCACGCCCCTTCGGCGGCGTCTGATGGTGGATAACTTTGTGGAAACCGTTGGGATAATCCTGCACGCCCCCTTCCAACCGCTTGAAACGCCTTGCCTTTTTTATCCACCGGCGGTGGAAAGGGCTTTTGTGGATGATGTGGATAACCCGTTTTTCCCACGCTTTTGGCAGTTTTGTGCCCCTGCGGCAGGCAAAACCCTTGCATTTTTCAGCCAAATATGCGACAATGGGATACGGGTCAGAAGGCGCCTTCTTTTTCCGTACCCGCAGGAAGGGCGCGCTTCCGTCCGGAAAAAGGGACAAAGCGGGGTTTTCCACCGTTTATCCACCCCCTTTTCCACCGCCTTTCCACAACGGCGGCACCCCTCAAACGCAGGCGGCGCAAGGGTTTTGGGCACTTATCCACTTATCCACACCGCCTACTACTACGACGATCTTTATATTATATAACTACTACTCCCCTGCCGGGCGCGCCGCCCGGCGAACGCTGAAAGGAATGTGAACCATGCATTTTCGGGTGCAGACAGACGACATGAATCACGGAATGGGCATGGTCAGCCGCGCGCTGTCCGCCCGTCCCATCAAGCAGGTGTTTGAAGGCGTGTTCATCGAGACCACCGACGAGGGTCTTCTGCTGACCTGCACGGACGGCGAGATCACCATCCGCGCCGCCGTGCCCGCCATCGTGGAGGAGGACGGCAGCGCCCTTCTGCCCGCCCGGCTCTTTGGCGACATGATGCGCCGCCAGCCCGCAGGCGAGGTGGACGTGAAGGTGGATGACCGGGGCCGCGCCCAGATCAGAAGCCGGGGCTCCAACGCGTCCATGGCCGGCCTGCCCGCCGAGGATTTTCCCGACGTGGAGGACGTGGTCAGCGAAAACGCCGTGACCCTGCCCGCCAACCGGATGAAGGACGCGGTAGGCAAGGTGATGTTTGCCGTCAGCAGCGACGAGAGCCGCAAGATCCTCACGGGCGTGCTGATGGAGGTGTATCCCGAGGAAACCCTGTTTGTGGGTCTGGACGGGTTCCGGCTGGCGCTGCAGCGCATTGAAAAGACCACGGCGCTGCCTGCCCGCAGCCCCAACCGTATCGCCTGCGTGACCCCCGGGCGCATCATGAACGAGCTGGCGAAGATGCTGCCAGACGATCCGGAAACGGAGGTGACCGTCACCTTCTCCCCCTCCCATGTGATGTTCTCCTTCGCCTCCACCCGGGTGTATGCCACCCTGCTGACCGGCGAATTTATCGATTATCAGAAGATCCTGCCCAAGTCCTGGACCACTGAAATGGTGGTGGACAGGGTGGCGTTTTCCGACGCTATCGAACGCTGCTCGCTGATGGCGCGGGAGGGCAAGAACAACCTGATCCATCTGAAGATGGAGCAGGAGGATCTGCTGGAAATGACCGCCAACGCGGAGCTGGGCGACGTGCTGGAAACGCTGGACGTGGGGCTGGAGGGATACCACATGGAGATTTCCTTCAACGCCAAGTACCTGCTGGACGTGACCCGCAACATTTCCGGCGACCGGATCTGCATGTGCTTCAACAGCAACGTGTCCCCCTGCATGGTCAAGCCCCCGGAAGGCAAAAAGGATTACATTTTCCTGGTGCTGCCCGTCCGGTTCTTCAATCGGTAAACCGCTCCGGCGGCGCTGCCGAAGAACGGCCGGCTTTCCGGTTCGTCGTGAAGGATCAGTAAAACAATACAGTGTCAGACGGTCGGGCTTCCGGCCGTCTTTTTCAGTAAAAAAATTTTTGAATTTTCTCCGTGAAAAAAGGCAGCAGAGCGCGTATTTTGCCAAAAGACGGCCGTCCTTCGGCGAAAAAAAAGGCGGGTTCTGTCCTTCTCTGTCAGGATTTGGCGCATTTGCCAAACCGGGCGAAACATGATATAATAAACGGCTTTGACGGAACGGTAAGGAGGGGTCGGCATGCGCGCGATCATCGGTCTGGGCAACCCCGGAGAAAAGTACGCTCACACCCGGCACAACGTGGGCTTTGACGTGGTGAACATCCTGTCGCAGAAGCTGGATATCCCGCTGCGCAAAAACAAGTGCCACGGCCTGATCGGCGAGGGCTCCCTGCAGGGCGAACGGGTGGCGCTGGTGCAGCCCCAGACATTCATGAACCTGAGCGGGCAGTGCGTCAGCGAGGTGCTGTCCTGGTACAAGCTGACCCCTGAGGAAACGCTGATCGTGCTGGACGACATCGACCTGCCCTTCGGCACGGTGCGGGTGCGCCCCCACGGCGGCGCGGGCACCCATAACGGGCTGCGGAACATCGTTTATCTGACGGGCAGCGACCGTTTTCCCCGCATTCGGGTAGGAGTGGGCGACCGTCCCGAAAACTGGGAGCTGGCAGACTGGGTGCTGGCGGGCTATCAGACGGAGGCGGAGCGGAAGATCGCCTTTGACGCCTACTGTCTGGCGGCGGACGCGGCGGCGTGCTTCGTCACCGAAGGCATCGACAAGGCCATGAACCGCTTCAATAAAAAGGACGGCAGCCGGTAACGCACCGTCATGTTTCACGTGAAACATGGAAACGGAGCGAACCGCGGCAGGAAAACGGCAGGCAGTGCGTGTTTCATGTGAAACAGAAATGAAAGCAGACAGGTATGAAAGCAGTGCGTCGGTACGACGCTCCGAAGGACGGGCGCGGATTGGATTGTTTCACGTGAAACATGATAGTGGAACGAACCGCAGCAGGAAAACGGCAGGCAGTGTGTGTTTCACGTGAAACAATCTGAAATTTCTGATCGTCGGGACAGCAACCCGCAAGACTTCCGCGGCGGGCAGTGCTTGCCGGTCAAATGGGTTTCATAAAACAGGGAGCCGGTCAGGCATGCGGAAGGAATGGTTCATGCTGCGGGACGGAGTGCTGCGGGAAACACCGGGTACAGGCAAAGAAACCGCAGTGCAGATCGGTCATAAAGACGTGAAGAACAAAACGCGGGTGAAAAATCTGCGGCGCAGGCTGGACGGAAAGCCGGAAAATCACCGGGCGCAGACGGAAGAAACTGTAGCACAGGCCGGATATAAAACCGGGGAGACGCCGGGTACAGGCGGAAAGGACGGGTCATGCTCGATCGGTTACTTGAAAAAATGCGGCGGGAGCCTGGGCTGGCCCCGCTTTTTGCGCTGCAGGACGGGCAGACGGTGGCGCTGTACAACCTGTGCCCTGCCCAGCGGCCGCTGATCGCCGCCGCCCTCAGCCGGGCGCTGGGACGGCCGGTGATGACGGTCAGCCAGAGCGGCGCCGCAGCGGCGCGCATCGCCTCGGATGCGGACGCGCTGCTGGGCGGGCAGGGGGTCTGCGTATCCCTCGGCGGCGAGGACATTCTGTTCACCCGGGCGGTGGCGGGTCAGGAGAACCAGTTTCAGCGGCTGGATGTGCTGTCCCGCATGCGGCGGGGGCAGGTGGCGGTGCTGTCGGTATCCGCCGACGCCCTGACCACACCGCTCATGCCTGCCGGGGACTGGTGGAGCCGCCGGGTGACGGTGCGTCCCGGCGACCGGATGGATCCCGAAGGGCTGACGGCGCAGCTGTGCGCCATGGGGTACCGCCGGGTGGATCTGGTGGAGGGTAAGGGACAGTGCGCCCGCCGGGGCGACATTGTGGACGTGTATCCCCCGGATATGGAGACCGCCGTGCGCATCGAGTTTTTTGACGACGAGGCGGACATCCTGCGCACCTTCGACCCCATGAGCCAGCGGAGTCTGGAACGGGTGGAGGAGGTGTGCGTCATTCCTGCCGCCCTGTTTGTGGATGTGCCGCCGGAAAAGGCGGAGGTCTGGCGGACGCTGATCCGGAATCAATTGGAAAAAGGCGGCAGATGGGTGAACCCTGCCCCTGCGGAAAACGTCGAAAAAGGGGAAACGGGCGCGGAAGACGGCGCAGAAGAGGGAAAAGCGGCGCTGCCCGACGTGTTCGGCGACCAGACGCTGGCCTTCGGCGACACCCTGCGCCGCACACTGGACGACGCGGACGCGCTGGCGGCGGGCGCATTGCCTGCTGCCCTGCCCCTGTGGGCGACTGCGCTGGGACTCCCCTGCGGCAGATTGCAGGATTATTTTGACCGTTCCCCCATCGTGCTGCTGGACGGCCCCGAAGCCGTGCGGGAGCGGTGTGAGGATCGGCGGAGCGGCTTTGAGGAGGATTTCCGGCTGGCGCTGGAGCGGGGCGATGCGGTGCCCGCGCAGGAAGGCCTGGTGGGCGGCTGGGAGCAGGTGCTTTCCGCCCTGCAGGGCGACGCGGTGGTGACCTGTCAGGATTTCCTGCGGGGCATGGCCGGGCTGACCCCCACGGCGCTGGTGGACTTTCCGGGGCACCCGGCGGTGCAGTATTTTTCCCGCATGGGCGATCTGAAAAATGATCTGGAGCGCTGGCGGAAGGCGCATTATCTGGTGGCGCTGTGCGCCGGGGGCGTCAGCCGGGGCGAGCGGCTGCGGGAGACCCTGGCGGAGATGGGCGTGACCGTGCCGGAGGGCGAGGAGACCCCCGAGGAGGGGCTGGTCATTCGGAAGGAAAGCCTGTCTCAGGGCATGGAAAGCCCCCTGCTGCGGGTGGCGGTGGTGGCGGACGGCGATCTGTTCGGCACGGGCTACCGCCGCCGGCGCAGCGCGCCAGCCCGGACGCTCGGGCGGAAAATAGAGGCCTTCACCGACCTGACCGAGGGCGACTATGTGGTGCATGAAAGCCACGGCGTGGGCATTTTCAAGGGCACCGTCCGGCTCCAGAGCGAGGGCGCGTGGCGGGATTACCTGCTCATTCAGTATCAGGGCAACGACAAGCTCTACGTGCCCACCGAACAGTTTGACCGCATCCAGAAGTTCATCGGCGGGGGCGAGGACAAGGCGCCTCAGCTGAACAGCCTCAATTCCGGCGCGTGGGACCGTCAGAAGAAAAAGGTGCGGGACAGCCTGAAAAAGCTGGCCTTCGATCTGGTGCAGCTCTACGCTGCCAGACAACAGGAGCCCGGCTTCTCCTTCGCGCCGGATACTCCGTGGCAGCGGCAGTTTGAGGACGCCTTTCCCTATGAGCTGACCCCCGACCAGCAGACGGCGGTGGCGGACATCAAGGCGGACATGGAGCGGCCTGTGAACATGGACCGCCTTCTGTGCGGCGACGTGGGCTACGGCAAGACGGAGGTGGCGCTGCGGGCGGCGTTCAAGTGCGTCATGTCCGGCAAGCAGGCGGCCATCCTCTGCCCCACCACCATTCTGGCGCAGCAGCATTTCTACACCCTGCAGAAGCGCATGGCGGATTTTCCCGTGCAGGCGGACGTGGTCAGCCGCATGCGGCCGCCAAAGACCCAGCGGGAAACCCTGCGCCGTCTGGCGGAGGGCAAGGTGGATATTCTGGTAGGCACCCACAAGCTGCTGGGGAAGGACGTACGGTTCAAGGATCTGGGGCTGCTCATCATTGATGAGGAGCAGCGCTTCGGCGTGGCGCACAAGGAGCAGATCAAAAATCTGAAAAAGCAGGTGGACGTGCTCACCCTGTCCGCCACCCCCATCCCCCGTACCCTGCACATGTCCATGGTGGGGGTGCGGGACATGAGCCTTCTGACCACCCCGCCCGAGGAGCGCCTGCCCGTGCAGACCTATGTGATGGACTATTCCGACGGGGTGGTGCGGGACGCGGTGCTCCGGGAGGTGGGGCGCGGCGGACAGGTCTATTTCCTCTATAATCAGGTGCAGCATATCGACGCCTTCGCGGGGCACCTGCGCCGGCTGCTGCCGGGGGTGCGCATTACCGTGGCGCACGGCCAGATGAAGGAGGGGCAGCTGGAGGACGCCATGCTGGACTTTTACGACCAGCGGTCGGACGTGCTGCTCTGCTCCACCATCATTGAAAACGGGCTGGATGTGCCCAACGCCAACACCATCATCGTCTACGACGCGGATCGCTTCGGCCTGTCCCAGCTGTATCAGCTGCGGGGACGGGTGGGACGCTCCACCCGGGCGGCGTTCGCCTACTTTACCGTGCGTCCCGACCGCAGTCTGTCCGAGACCGCCCAGAAGCGGCTGCAGGCCATCCGGGAATTTACCGCCTTCGGCTCGGGCTTCCGCATTGCCATGCGGGATCTGGAGATCCGGGGTGCGGGCAACATTTTCGGCCCTGAGCAGAGCGGCAACGTGGCGACGGTGGGGTACGAGCTGTACTGCAAGATGATCGAGGAAGCGGTGCGGGAGGCCGCCCCCGGCGGCGCAGCTGTCAGCGAGGACAGCCTGCCCGACACCCGGGTGGAGCTGAAGATCGACGCTTATCTGCCGGCGGAATACGTGCGGGACGAGGGGCAGCGGATGGAGGTGTTCCGCCGCATTTCCTTTATCCGCAGCCGCGCCGACCGGGAGGATGTGATCGAGGAGCTGATCGACCGCTTCGGCGACGTGCCGCCGCAGGTGATGAACCTGATCGACGTGAGCCACCTGCGGGCGCTGTGCCGCCGGCTGTGCGTCAGCCGGGTGACGTGGCAGGCGGGGGCGCTGGTGATGCGGCTGGAAAAGGGCGCGCCCGTGGAAAAAATGTATCCCCTGCTGGCGGAAGCAGACAAGCGGCTGCTGTTTTCCGCAGGGCGGGAAGCGGCGCTGCTGCTGCGGGACGGGCGGCTGAGCGTGGCAGAACTGATGCGGCAGGCCGTGCCCGTGCTGGAGAAGATCGTGGCGGGGGTGTACCCGTCCCCGAGTGCGCCGGGGCAAAACGCTAGCGGGTGACCCGTAAAAGCGGAGCACCCACCCGTCCCCGGGTGCGCCGGGGCAAAGCCTGTAAACATTGGAAACGCCGCTGCGCACCACACCCGTCCCCGGGCGCCGGGGCAAAGCCTGTAAACATTGGAAACGCCGCTGCGCACCGCACCCGTCCCCGGGTGCGCCGGGGTGAAACGGAAAGCTGGTCGGGCTGGGTATCCGTCAACGACCCACTCCCGGGTGCGCCGGGGCAAAGCATTGACGGGCGACCCGTAAAAGCGGAACACCCACCCGTCCCCGAGTGCGCTGGGGCAAAGCCTGAGTACCTGAGGGATACCGTCAACCAGTGCGCCCGTCTCCTGAACCCCCTCCGGGTGCGGGTGTGCGGCGTACAGGGGGACGACAGGCAGCATGCCGTAGCTGAAACCCCTTTGGGTGCGGGTGTGCGCCCGGTTGGGCAAAGCCCGGTAACGCGCGGCAACTGGCCGAAAGGGCGGCCGCAGCATACCCTGCGAAAAGAAAATGTTTCACGTGAAACATGCCGGAAAAGGAAAAAGAAGGGCGCGGAACGGCAAAAAAAGGTCGAGCCGGGCAGACCGTCCGGCGGTGAAAACCCGGTGCTCGAACCGCCGGCGCAGATCGCCGGAGCCCGCCCACCCCGCCGCGGAAAAATGCGGTGGCCGCGGCGATAAGGGTGCGGCGCGTGCAGATGCAGAGGCCGGGCGATCGGAAAGCCGTCCTGTTCTGCCATGCACACCCTTTGCGGATGACCCGAGCCGTCGGCGCCGCTGCCCTGTCCGTCCATGGAAAGCCCGCCCTGTTCTGCCGTTCTTTGGCAGCGCGGCGGCGGGTTGGACGGGAAGAAAAGCACCCTGCCGGTCGTTTCATCAGGGGAAGGGGTTCAAAAAGGCGGTTTTGCCTGAAAAAAACCGAAAAAAACTTGCTGAAACCGGAAAAAGACCCTTGACCTGTTAATAAAATCGTAATATACTGTAACAGAAACATCAGACTTTTTTGGACGGCGGTCTTTGCCCTTTTCGGGTCGGCTGCCGCAGACATAGCCGGCGCAGGCGCGTCCCCGAAAACGGGGCGGACGGGCGGGCCGGAAAGATTTACTGGAGGGTTCACACATGGCAAGCAGTGCGACATGGAAACGGCTTCTGAGTATACTGGCGGCGGCGGTCATGCTTTTGTCCGTCGTTTCCTTTGCGCAGGGCGAGGGCGCGGCGTACGGCCGCGTCAATCTGGACAAGGTGCGTTTCCGCAAAACCGCTACCGCCAGCGCCAACGGCGAATGGTGGTGTCTGCTCGGTGAAAACTGGGTGGTGGAGATATTGGACGTGTTCACGCAGAACGGCACGGACTGGTATCAGGTGCGCTGCAACATCCCCAATAATCTGTCCCGGAACTATACCGGCTATCTGATGGCGCAGTACGTCACCCTCATGACGGACGCGGAGCGGGATCAGTGGCTGAAAAACCCGGTGCAGCCCGAGGGCTCGCTGGCCTACACCGCCACCCCCGGTCCGCAGGGCGCGGGCAGCGTGACGGTGCCCACCGCCGAGCCTGCGCAGGCGACGGCCACCCCGGCGCCCGCCGCGGGCGGCAGTCAGCCCACCGTGCCCGCCGGAGCGGATCTGAACGCCTACGGCCGCACCACGGCCGAAAACGTGTTCTTCCGCCAGTCCCCCGGCTCCAGCATCTACTGGACGCAGCTGCCCAAGGGCTGGCTGATGAAGATTACCGGCACCACCGTCAGCGGCGGCGTGACCTGGTATAAAGTCGAGGGCGCGGTGCCCGGCGACGCTTCCAAGACCCTGACGGGCTACCTGCACGGGGACTATTTCAAGCCCCTGTCCCAGTTGCCCGATGAAACGGCCGCGCCTGCGACCGCCGTACCCACCGCCAATGTGACGGCCACCGCGCCCGCTGCCACCGGCGTGCCCAGCGGGGAAACCTGGGGACGCGTGACCATGGACAAGGTGGTCTTCCGCAAGAGCCCCTCCCTGTCCAGCGATTACTGGAGTTATCTGCCTGCGGGCTGGCAGGTGAAGGTGACCGGCAGCGTGGTGAAAAACAACATCACCTGGTACACCGTGCAGGGCTCCACGCCCACCAACCCCAACGCTTCCTATAACGGCTACATCCACTCCGGCTATCTGACCCTGATCTCCGGCGGCGGCACCGCCGTGCCCACCGCCGCGCCCGGCGAACTGAGCGGCTGGGCGGTGGTGACCGTCAGCGCCGCCAACCTGCGGCAGGAGGCCTCCAAAACGGGAACGGCGCTTACCGCGCTGGCTTCCGGCGCGCTGGTGCAGGTCATCAGCACCGCCGACGCTTCCTGGACCTACGTGCGCTACGGCAGCCTGCAGGGCTATGTGGAAGCGGGCAGCCTCAAAAACCTGACCAAGGCGGAATACGAGGCGCTCACCGGCGGCACCGTGCCCCCCTCTGCGGCGACGGCTACCCCCACCCCCAGCGTCCCCACCACCGCGCCTTCGGGCGGCGTGTTGGGCTACATCCGCCTGATCAAGAACAAGGTGAACCTGCGCAAAACGCCCAACGGATCTACCCTGACCCCCACCGAAAAGGAATGGCTGCAGAAGGATCTGGTGCTGCCCTACTACCGGGAAGCGGTCATGAGCGGCGGCTACGGGTGGATCTACGTCAGCTACAACGGTCTGTACGGCTACATCCGTTCGGACTGCTATGAAAAGACCGCAGGCCCTGTGAACCCCACCACCAACCCCGCCGCTACCGCGGAACCCGGCACCAGCGGCTATATCCGGCTGACCAGCGGCGGCGTGAACCTCCGTTCCCGTCCCAGCACGGATTACAGCTCCTACGGCCGGCTGGATCGGGACACCGTGCTGCCCTACTTCTCCGTGGTCGGCGCGGGCAGCGACACGTGGTATTATGTGTACAGCCTGCGGTATCAGACCTACGGCTACATCATGGGCAAGTTTGCCAGGCCCTGCAACGCGGACGGCAGCGATGTGACGGTCACGCCCACCCCTGTGCCCGGGACGACGACGCCCACCCCCGCCCCGTCCACGGGCAGCTATGTGGCCACTTATGTGGACAAGGTGTACATCCGGGAGCAGCCCAGCGTATCCTCTGCGGCGCTCACGCAGGTGCAGAAGGCCAACACCGTCATGAGCATGGTGGGCGCGCCTGTGCCCTCCGGCTCCATCGTGTGGTATCAGGTGTCCTATAACGGGGTCAAGGGCTATATCCATGGCCGCTATGCCTATCAGCTGGCGGACTGGCAGGTGGCGGAATACCTGAAAAACGGCGTGAACCCCACGCCGACCGCTTCTCCCTCCCCCACGCCCGCGGGCGACAGCAGCTTCATCATGATTACCGCCAACGCCGTGTGGGTGCGCTCCGGCGCGGGCACGGGCTATGCGCCCCTGTCCAACACCAGCAAGGTGAACAGCGGCAATGTCATCAAGTTTACCCGCAAGGTGCAGAACGGTTCCACCACGTGGTACCGTATCCAGTATAACAATCAGGTGGGCTACGTCCACGGCGGCTATGCCCGTGTGATGTCCAACGCCGAGTATCAGCAGTGGCTGAACGGCAACCCCACCGCTACCCCCGGTTCCACCGGCGGCGCTACCGCGACGCCCTCCGTGACCGCACCGCCCACCACCCGCACCCTGCGGCTGGGCATGTCCGGCGACGACGTCAGGACGCTGCAGACCGCACTGAAGGAAAAGGGCTTCCTGGCCGCCGATCAGGTGACCGGTCAGTACCTGTCCAGCACGGTGGACGCGGTGAAGGCCTTCCAGAAGTCAGTGGGCATCACCGTGGACGGTGTGGCGGGCGCCGTGACGCAGGGTCGTCTCTACGGCAGCAGCACCGGCGGCAACAACCCCGGCTCCTCCGTCACGGTGACGCTGAACCCCGTTGAAATGGTGGACTGGTACACCGGCGGCATTCAGAAGGTGTGGGCAAAGGGTACGACCGCCATTATCACCGATGTGTATACCGGCATTTCCTACCGGGCGCGCCGCTGGTCGGGCGCCTACCACGCGGACGTGGAACCCCTGACCGCCGCGGACACCGCCGCCATCTGCAAAATCTACGGCACGTCCACCGCGCAGGAGATCTCCGACCGGGATCAGGAGCTGCAGTCCTGGCGCCGCCGCCCCACCTGGGTCACCATCGGCGGACGCACCTTTGCTGCCTCCGTGTACGGCATTCCCCATAACTACCCGGATGGCGATACCATCCCTGACAACAACTATGCCGGACAGTTCTGCGTCCACTTTGTCAACAGCCGCACCCATACCGGCAACGAGGTGGATTACGACCGTCCCGTGAACGGTAACTTCGGTCACCAGAGCGCGATCAAGTACGCTTACCAGCACTCGATCAGCGGTGTGAAGTGACCGGTAGCGAACCGTAACGGCAAAAACAGCATTCAAAAAAACGCCCCGTATCCGTGCAAGCGGATGCGGGGCGTTCAGGTTCAGGGCGGCGAAGCCTTTTCACCGCCCTTTTTGCTGCCCTTTCCTTCTTGTTTGCCGTTTTCCTTCGGGGAGGAAAAAGAGAACACAAAGTGAAAAACGCGGCGGGAGGGGCGGTCGTCTGTCCGCCTGCGGCTGGAAAACGATCAGAAAAGCGCCCTGCGGGTTGTTTGCTCGTCCGTGCTGGGGTCAGGGGACGGAAACAGCCAGCCTGCTTACGCTGCGGTCAAGGGGCACGGAAGCGACCAGCCTGTCCGTGCCGGGGTCAGGGTGGCGGCTTCGGAGTGTGTGACGTACGCAGCAGGGTCAACCCGTCCGCGCCGGGGTCATGGAGAGCGGAAAGAGTCAGTCCGCCCGTGCTGCGAGCATAAAAAAACGAAAGCGGGCAGCCTGCTTACGCTGCGGTCAAGGGGCACGGAAGCGACCAGCCCATCCGTGCCGCGGTCAGGGGGGCGGAAAGAGTCAGTCTGTCTGTGTTGTGGTCAGTCCGAATGGCAGCGGTCAATCTGTCCGCGCTGGGTTCAGGTCGAACGGAAACGGCCAGCCCGGTTGCGCTGCGGTCAAGGTCGGACGGAAACGGTCAGCCCGTCCGCGCCGGAGTCAAGGGGTGAAAACGCTCTGCTGACAGGCGCAGCGCGGGAAAGACGGTGTGATGCGGCGATGAACCGGGAGGCGGCTGCCTGCCGCCCAATCCGGCGAGCTACAATAGCAAAAAAACTGCCGTGCATGAAACCGACGGTGTCGGGAAAAACACGGCAGACATGCCCTCGCTTTGTGTTTTCAGAAAAATAAATGCTGTCGGTATGCCATTGTGATGCGCGGCAGGGATTTTGGCGTATTTGGACAGCCTGCCGCTACAGGTACGTCCCCTGCCATGCGTATCAGGTACTTTTTATACTTCGGACAGAAATAAGCGGAGGGCACGTGATCGATGTGCGTAACGGGGGACCCTGCGCTTTCGGACAGCCCAATACTGCCTGTGCAGCATCATCGAGCGAGGCAGGGATGTTTATGCGGGTTTAGAGCATTCGATGCCGCCTGCGTATCGCCGCCGTCGTACACACACTTGCGTTTTTGAACACCCTACCGCCGTCGGGACGTTGCCGCTGTACATGATGAGCAGGTGCTTTTAGGCGTTTTCAAAAAGCCCACCGCCGCTGGTGCATCGCCACCAAGCGCGGCGGATCCGTTTTTGCGTTTTCGGGCAGATCAGCGCCGCCAGTCCATGACCACTACGGGGGGCTGCTGGGACAGGTCGCCCTTTTCCACCCGCAGCAGGGGCACGGGGGCGGTCAGCGCGTCCATGGCGTTCATGGCGCGGAGAAAATCCTCCGGGCCGGAGATGGGCCAGTCCGGGTTGACCTGCGTTTTGTAATGCATGGGAATGACCACCTTTACGCCGATGCGCCGGGCAAAATCGGCCGCCTCCGCGCCGTTCAGGGTGTAAAACCCGCCCACGGGCACGCAAAGCACGTCCACCAGCCCCGTCAGCGCGGCCATGGTGTTTTCGCCGGGCATGCATCCCAGATCGCCAGCGTGAAGGAGGGTCACCCCGTCCATGGTGATCTTCATCATCAGGTTGGGTCCCCGCCGCGCGCCCTGCGCATCGTCGTGCCACACGGGGTAGCCGTCCACAAACACGTCCGGCGCAGGTGAGCAGGGACCGCCGCCGTTGATGACGATCGGGTGCCCCTGCACCTTTTCCACGTGGTCGTGGTCGGCGTGATGGTGGGAAATGGTGACGATCTGCGCGGTCTCCTGCCGCAGGGGATACCCCACGTGGCCGTCGTAGGGGTCGGTGAGCAGGGTCTGCCCGCCGTGGTCGGTCAGCAGAAACTGGCTGTGGCCGTGATAGGCAATGAGCATGATGATCCCTCCTGATGCGCATGATGATCTGCCGCGGTTCGTCCCCCGGCGCCGTTGTCCGAGCGGAAACGAACGCCTCTGATGCGATCGCTCGCAGGATAGCACCCCCAGCGCGGCGGTTCGTCTCACGATGGAGCAGTGCTTCTGCCCCTCTCTGCGCAGCGCAAGCGTCCGTCCGGTGAGGAAAACCCGGATGCAGCGGCACGTTCCACCGGGAGGGTCAGGATTTCTTTCCCCGTCCAGCGCGGCGCGGGCGATTGTCCGATGCCGCCCCCTGACGTGGTTGTCCGGGCAACGATGAGAACACAAACACCGTTATCCGTCCGGCGGCGGAAAGCCTCCGCGGGGCGTTTGGGGGCGGTGCGCCCTGCGCAGCCATTCGTTTGTCCAGGAAACCCACGGCGCAGTCAGTCCGGGACGGTGCGTCCTGCGCAAGCCGTTTGCTTGACAGAGCGCTCCCTGACGCAGTCAGCCTGGGGCGGTGCGCCCTGCGCAGCCATTCGTTTGTCCGTGAAACCCGCGACGCAGTCAGTCCGGGACGGTGCGTTCTGCGCAAGCCGTCGGCAGCGTTCCCCCGCGCGATTGGCTGCCCGGCAGTGGAAAACCGGCGCAGCCGTTCGTTCCGGAAAGAGCCGGCGGCGTCTGGCGGGGTGAAAGCAAAAGGGCGCCGGAAACGGCGCCCATGAAAAATCACACCTGACGGGGCTTGCCCATAAAGGCGCTGGCCAGCGTGCCCGGACCGCAGTGGGCGCCGATGACGGGACCCACCATGACGATGCGGATGTTCTTCAGCTCGGGGATGCGGGCGCGGAGCATTTCCGCCAGACGCTGAGCGTCCTCGGGCGCGTCCGCATGCATGATGATGAGGGTCTGCCCGGCAGGGTCCTCAATCAGATCGGCGGTGCGCTCCACCAGCGCGCGGATGGCTTTTTTACGACCCTGCACCTTGTCGGCAGCGTCCATTTTGCCGCTTTTGCCCATGACGATGATGGGCTTGAGGTCCAGCATGGTGCCGAAGAAGGCGCTGGTGGGCGACAGCCGGCCGCCCCGCTTGAGGTAGGTCAGGCTGTCCACGGTGAGCACCGCGTGGGCGCGCATCCGGTTATCCAGCACCCACTGGCGCACCTCGTCCAGAGACTTGCCCTGCAGGTACAGGTCGTGAGCGGCCACCACCAGCAGGGTCATGGGCGCGGAGATGGACAGGGTGTCCACCATTTCAATGCGCCGGCCGGGGTACTGCGCCAGCAGCTCCTCCCGCGCTTCGGCGGCATACTGCAGGGTGGCGCTCATCTGGCTGGAAAAGGCGACAAACAGAATGTCCTTGCCCATCTGCAGGTAAGGCTCGAAAAATTCCAGATAGTTGTGCTTGCTCAGGCAGGCGGTCACCGGCACCGCGCCGGCGCGCATTTTGTCAAAAAAAGCCTTCTGCGCCGCTTCGCCCTCCCGGCCGTTTTCGTCGTAATACTCCTCGCCGTTGAGCATATAGGGCATTTTAATGACGGGTATGCCGCGGGCGTCCGCCACGTCATAGGGCAGATCGCTGTCGCTGTCGGTCAAAAAAACATAAGTGTTCTCCGGCATCAGAAAAGACCCCCTCTTTGTCTTTGTGATCAGCGGTTGTACAAAAGCAAAACGCTGCTTTTGTCCCATTGTACCTTCTTTTCGGACAAAAATCAAGTGCCCGGCGGTTCTGTGCCTGCCGGGCAGGGGAAAGGATGGGAAATATTGCGTGAATGTAATAAAAATGCAATATTTTATTGTGCTTTTGAACAAAATGCGGTATAATACCTTTGTTCGGGATGCGCCCGGACGCGAAAAAACACGGGGGTACGCCGCAGACGGGCCGCCCCGGTGCGGAAGGAGAAGAACGTTTCAACATGGATATGCACCCTACACCCTATCCGGACGGGGGAGACACCCGGCCCGTCGTATATGCCCTGCAGCAGAACATCAGCCAGGTCATCGTGGGAAAAAACGAGGCGATCGAGCTGCTGCTCATCGCCCTTTTGTGCCGGGGGCACGTGCTCATTGAGGATGTGCCCGGCGTGGGCAAGACCACGCTGGCCAGCGCGCTGGCCAAGTCCCTCCAGTGCTCCTTCAAGCGCATTCAGTTTACCCCGGACGTGACCCCGTCGGACGTGACGGGCTTTACCATGGTCAACCTGAAAACCGGCGAGATGGAGTTCAAGCCCGGGGCGGTCATGAGCCAGATCGTGCTGGCGGACGAGATCAACCGCACCTCCCCCAAGACCCAGAGCGCCCTTCTGGAGGTGATGGAGGAGGGGCAGGTGACGGTGGATGGCGTCACGCACCAGCTGCCCCGTCCCTTTATGGTGCTGGCCACCCAGAACCCGGTGGATTTTGTGGGCACCTATCCCCTGCCCGAGGCGCAGATGGACCGTTTCTTCTTGAAGATCGCCATCGGCTATCCCACGGTGGAGGAGGAAACGGACGTGCTGGAGCGTTATTCCGGCACGGTCAGCCCGGTGAAGACCCTGTCCGCCGTTTGCACCGCCCAGCAGGTGTGCGACCTGCAGGAGAGGGTGGGCACGGTATACGCCAGCCGGGAGGCGCGGCGCTATGTGGCGCAGATCGTGGCGGCCACCCGCACCCATCCCGCGTTTCAGCTGGGGGTATCGCCCCGGGGCGCCATTGCGCTGCTGCGGGCGGCGCAGGCCAACGCCCTTCTCTCCGGCCGGGACTATGTGCTGCCAGACGACATCCGCCGCATGGCGCTGCCCGTCATGAGCCACCGTCTGGTGCTGTCGCCCGAGGCGCGCATGAAGGGCGCCCAGCCCGGGCAGATCCTCAGCCAATTGATCGCCTCCGTCCCCGTTCCCACGGGAGGCAGGGTATGAGGATGACCCGCCGGGGGGCGGCCATCCTGCCGCTGGCGGTCACCAGCCTGCTGTGCGGTCTGTCCACGGGCAACCGGCTTTACTATATGGTGTTTCTCACCGTGGGGCTGTGCTATGCGTACGGGCTGGCGAGCGTCCTCTGGCTGAAGGCCACCCTCCGTGCGGAGGTTCTGACGGATACGGCGGAGGCGCGCCGGGGCGAGCAGGTGCGGCTGCAATTGCAGCTGCGCCACGGCTGTCTTCTGCCCATGAGCGCGCTGACGGTGGAGGCACGGCTGGGGGGACAGACGTTTTCCGAGGAGCTCGTCCTTTCCCCCTTCCGAACTTCCGCGTGCACGCTGGCGCTGCCTGCGCGGCATGTGGGGGTCTGGCTGTTTGAAGTGACCCGGGTCGAAGGGGAGGATCTTTTCGGCCTGTTC
Source organism: uncultured Clostridia bacterium (assembly GCA_934662505.1). Classification (GTDB taxonomy): domain Bacteria; phylum Bacillota; class Clostridia; order Christensenellales; family Aristaeellaceae; genus SVGT01. The sequence goes on from CAKUKE010000004.1 coordinate 88,050, forward strand.
CGGGCGCGTAAAAAGCCGGGCGCGGCGCGGCAGGTGCTGGTGCTGCCCCGGGCGTTTGACATTGAAAAACCCACCTTTGCCGCAGGGGAAGGGGATCAAAGCGCACTGGGGCGCACACAGGAGGACTTTGCCGCGCCCGAGGACGTGCGCGCCTACCTGCCCGGCGACGCCATGAAACGGGTGCACTGGAAGCTGTCCTTCCGCAAGCGGGAGCTGCTGGTGCGCCGTTACGAGACTCCCGAGCCGCCGGACACCCTCGTGCTGCTGGACACTTCCGTGCCCGAGGGCGGCGAGGGCGAGGCGCTCATGGCGCTGCGGGACACCCTGTGCGAAACGGTGATGGCGGTGGCCGACCTGCAATTGCGGGATCAGAGCGCCGTCCGGGTGCCCTTTTACGGGCGGGCGGCCAATGAATTTTCCGCCGACGGGCCCGAGCAGGTGCATCTGCTGGAGCGGATGCTGGCCATGCAGGCCTTCGACGGGGATCAGCCCTTTGAGCGGACGCTCAATCTGGAGCTGCGCCGCATGCGCCGCACGGGCGCGGTCATCATCGTGACCACCCACCTGAACCCCCGCATTGTGGACGGGGTGAGCCATATCCGCCGGATGGGACCCAATGTGCGGCTGTATCTGGCCACCTATACGCCCGAGGCGCCGGAATATCTCCCCTGCGTGGCGCGGCTGCAGCACCATCTGGTGGAGGTGCTGTACGTGACCCCCGCCTGAGGGCGGGCGTTCTGCCTGACGCGTTCGGGAAAAAAAGGAAAGGATGGCGCTGGGAGAGGCATTGCATGGCGCACCCCGCGCGCTGCTGACCATACTGTGCTGGTGGCGCCGGGCTTAATCCACAGGGTGTCCTGCATGGCGCGCCCGCGCGCTGCTGACGGCTGCCTGTGAGTGGGGTGTGAAAGACAGGCATGCCCTGCATGGCATGCCCGCGCGTCCTGCTGAGCCCGTCGGAGAAATGCGGCGGGAGGCATTCTGAACATTTTTTCTGATCCGGGCGGCTGTCCGGAGGAAGCGACGAGGTTTTTGCATGATGACCGACAGAAAACGCATGCTGCAGGACGTCCTGTGGAATCTGCTGGCCGCCACGCTGTGCGGCTGGGGCGTAGCCTGCGTCAGCTGCGGCGCGCTGTTGGGCGCGGGGCAGGAAGGCATGATGCTCCTGGTGTGCGCAGCGACGGTGCTGGTGCTGACGCTGGCCTTTGACGTGGGCGGAAGCAGAGCGGGACTCGCGGCGATCGGCATCTTTTTTGTCATGGAAGGGGTGCTTTTTGCTGCCGGCCGGGGACAAATGTATCTGACCGTCAGCGGACTGAAGGCGCTGTATCTGCAATTGACCGGCGTGACGGGGGCGACGCTGCCCTATGCGGACGTGCTGCGCCGGTCGCTGACGGGAATGTTCGCCTTCATCGCCTACGTCTGCGTGCGGGAGGCGTCCTTCTCCATGGCCGCCGGCGCCATGCTGACCCTGCTGGCCAGCTCGCTGGTTGCCGGCGAGGGGCAGGGCGCGGTGTATGTGCTGCCCGTCATGGCGGGGCTGACGCTGACCCTGTCCGGCGCGCGGGAAAAGTCGCTGAAGGCGCTGCCCGTGGCGGCGCTGATCGCCGCGCTGGCCTTTGTGCTGCTGCCCCCCCGGGGTGCGGGCGACCCTGCCCTGCAGCAGACGGCGCAGGACGTGCGCGACGCGGCGGAGGATTATCTGTTTTTCACGGAGGAGCGGCGCTCCTTCTCTCTGGCGGACGAGGGGTACATGCCCCTGCAGGACCGTCTGGGCGGTACGGCGAACCCGCTGCGGGAAAAGGTGCTGGAGGTAAATGGCACGCCGGGTGCGACGGTGTACCTGCGGGGCACCATCATGAACGAATACACCGGCCTGAACTGGTACGATACCCTGTCCGACCGCCGCTATCTGTATGCCGGCCGGCGGGATGCGGACATGCGGCGGGACGTGTTTCAGGAGGCGTACCTGACGGGGGAGACCAGCCGGGTATCCGTGCACATGCTCTCCGACGGGGCGACCACCCTGTTTGTGCCCCAGCGGCTGCGGGCGCTGACCACGCTGGAAAAGCGGATGGTGCCCTATTTCAACCGGGGCAGCGAGGTGTTCATCACCCGCAATACCGCCGCGGGCGACCGTTACGAGGCGGAGTATCTGCCGCTGACGCTGGGGAGCGGGGCGGTGCGCGCCGCGCTGAACGACGGGGACGAGGCGGGCTATCAGGCGGCGGTGCGGGATTACACCGGCGTGCCCGACCATATGCAGAAGGAGCTGTGGGAGCTGGCCCGCCAGTGGACGAACGGGAAGGAAAACGATCTGGACAGGGCGCTGGCCATCCGCGACGCGCTGCAGAACGGCTATCGCTACAACCTGACGGTGGAGAACCCGCCGGACACGGTGGATTTTGTGGCATGGTTTCTTTTGAGCGAAAAGGAAGGGTACTGCACCTATTTTGCCTCGGCGGCGACCATGCTGTGCCGCATGGCGGGCATTCCCGCCCGGTATGTGACGGGCTTTTACGCGCATCTGGATGAAAACGGTCAGGCGGTGCTCACGGGCGAAAGAGCCCACGCCTGGACGGAGGTGTATCTTCGGGGCGCTGGGTGGGTGACGCTGGACGCCACCCCGGGCTACGGAAACGAGAGCGGGAGCGGCGGCGAAGGGCAGAACAAGGATGCGCCCACCCCGACCCCCACGCCCACCCCCAGCCCTGCGCCGGAAAACGGCGCCACGCCTACGCCCGCACCGGAGGAGGAGCCCTCTCCCGAGCCGGAAAGCACACCGACCCCTGCGCCGGAGGACGGGGCGACCCCGCCGCCCGATGGGGAAGAGCCGCCCCGGACGGACGGTAATTTCCCATGGTGGTGGCTGCTGGCGCTGCTGATTGCGGCGGCGCTGACGGTCTGGCGGGTGCGCGTCACCCGACCCGACCGTGCGGCGGCAAAACGTCCGGCGCGGGAGGCGGACATTTTCCTGCGGGCCGATCTGGCCCTGCTGTCCCTGATGGGGGTGCGCCGGCGTCCGGAGGAAACGGTGCGGGAATTTGCGGTGCGGACGGATGAAAAGCTGCCCGGCTGCGCATTGGGTCCCCTGATGGACGGGCTGGCTGCCCGGGTGTACGGCAACAAGCCGATGGACGCGGGGGTATGCCGCACGGCCTACGAGCAGCTGTGCCGGCAGGCGCCGCTATGGGCACGGGTTCTGACCCGCGCCCGTCTGGCGCTGACCCTGCCTGAGAAAAAGCACTCGAGCCGCAGCGGCAGCGGGACGAGGAAGAAAAAATAATCAGATCATAAGCACTGCGGGGGAACCGTCATAAGAACTGCGGGGGAACCGTTCTGATGAGCGCCAAGCGCAGCGAGGCTGAGGGCAGAGCAATCTCTGGATTGCTGCCCGAAACCCGCGCTTCCGCTTTAGCGGAGCAGCGCGGGGCGAGAAAGCCAAAGAACGGTTCCCCCGCACCCCTTCCAAGAAAGCTGTGGAGGGGGGAAATAAAAAGGGAATCCCCTACTTACTTCCCCGCAAACAAAAAAGGAGGGCGCATGTTTGCGCTGGCGGTGTAGCATGGGATGAAAAATCTAAGAATGTTCCCCCACGCCCTTTCATGAAAGCTGTGAAGGAATAAATTAAAAAGGGAACACCTACTTGCTTTCCCGCAAACAAAAAAAGCGCATGTTTGTGCTGGCAGTGCAGCATGGGGTGAAAAGTCAAAGAAAGTTCCCCCACGCCCTTTCAGGAAGGCTGTGGGAGGATGAAAAAGAAAAGCACTCGCTTGCTGCGTTACGCGCAGAAGCGGGTGCTGTGCAGTGAGTTCAGCAGTGTTGTACGGGGCGAAACCGTCCTAATGCTGTCCACGTGCGCACGCTTCACGGTTGCAGGGAAAACACCGGACTGGACGGACGGGATCGATCTGGTGAAGGCACGCTCCACGGTTGCAGGGATAAACACCGGACTGGACGGACGGGATCGATCTGGTGGAGGCACGCTTCACGGTTGCAGGGATAAACAGCAGGCAGAAGGACACGACTTTCTCTGAAAAGCAAATCAAAAGGCATACGCCGGCGCCGCCAAACTGAACGGCTGCAGCATGCGCGTATGCCTTTTTTTATTTCTCACCACAGCTTTCTTGGGAGAGCGCGAGAGGGGGTTCTTTGGCTTGCAAAGAACCTTCTCTCGCATTTGTCCCATTCCGTTCCCCCAGCGTCGCAAACCCTGCTCGCGGTGCCGGTGCAGACACATGCCCTTTTATTTCTCGCCACAGCTTTCTTGGGAGAGCGCGAGAGGGGGTTCTTTGGCTTGCAAAGAACCCCCTCTCGCAATATTTTCATCCTGTTCCGCTTTTCTGGTCACTCTTTGGGCAGGGTGTTTACCTGATCCAGCAGACGCTGCACGTCGCCGAAATAGGTTTCCACCTCCTGATCGGTCAGCTTCATCCGCTTGGCCAGCAGGGACACGATCTTTTTCGGCCGCACACGGGCGTAGTACTTCACCGCGTTCACGTTCTGCCGCCATTCCTCCATGGTCAGGTAGGGCCAACGCTTGTTCTGGCGGGGAAGAAGCTGGGTGAGAATATCCTCCCAGGGCTGAAATTTGCTCTCCACGTAGGGCCACTGGAAGGCGGTCTCCAGCACCTGCGCGAACCTGCGCAGAAAGCGATCCCGCATGTCAGGCACGTTCAGGAGGGCGTTTAAGGGTTCGTGACGGAAGGCCTGTATCTTGGCGGAAACGGGCTTGATGTAGTTTTCAAGGGGCGCGGCGTCCAGAGAAAGGAAGCCGGCTTCCACGTCGAACAGCACGTATTTCCACTTGCCCCCCGGCACCCGGTACATGCGCACGTTGGTGATGTCGCTGTTGCCGCAGATGATCTCAAAGGCCGCGTGGGTGAACAGGCTGTCCACATCCAGCCGGTCGGTCACATATTGCAGGTTGTCCCCCACGTTCAGATCCTGCGTTTTGCAGAAATCGCACAGCGCCAGCCAGTCGGCGTTGTCCCCGTTGTTGATGAACTTGTCGCTGCCCGTGCGGGCGAGCAGGTCGATCTGGTCGATCGCGTCCTCGTCCTCCACCCCTTCCCACTGGGCGACGAAGTACTTGTTGATCTTTTCCCGCAGGTTGTAATGCCCGTAGTATTCGCCGTTGATGTAGACCTGAATGGGGCGGGCGTCCTGATAGAGAATGTCCAGATTTTCGGCCAGCGAGGTGAACACCGCGTCCCGCAGACGGGTGGAAAAGGCGTCCGAATTGGTGGAGCGCAGCAGCAGGGATTTGTAGGAGGTATAATCCCGGTTGGGGAAGGGGTTGAAGGAAAAGCGATCCGCTCCGTAGGCCTTGCGGGCGAACACGGCAATGCTTTTCTGACTGTTCTGCAGGGCGCTGTGCCCGGCGGGGGTGAAGGTGCCCATCTGGTTGAGGAGGCACGCGCCGGTCTCGTCAAAGTATTCGATGTTGACGGGGTATTCCAGCTCCTTTTCGTAGTTGGGGGTGTTGCCGCTGCCCCGCACCAGCGCGCCGGTCTTTTTGTTGAACAGGTACTTTTCATCCGTCGTGAGGCACACCACCGCCACGGGGGACGGGTCGTCGATCAGATAGGTGACGCCGACCGGCTGGGAGGGCACCTTGTCCGGGTGAAAGGCGGCCACCCGGATGCAGGCAGTCTTGCTCAGGGAGAGCCCCTCCTCGGGGAGGACGGGGCTCTTTTCCGTAGGCGCGGAGCCGTCCAGCGTGTAGCGGAGGGTATCCCCCGCCGTGCCGGCAAACCGCGCCGTGACCGTTCCTTCGTAAAAGCCGCCGACGGTCAGCGCCCGGGGCGTGTCCGCCCGAAGGGCGTATGCCTGCTTCTCATTGGCCTTGCCGGGGGTGGCGGCGGCAAAATAGCCCCACGTCCCGTCCGCCGCGACACCCCAGGACACGTTGCCGTACTGCTTTGGAAAGACCACGGCGTCCGCCGCCTGACCGTTGGGACGGGTCAGGAACACCTGATCGCCCTTGGCAGACAGCTTGAAGCTGGCATAGTAGGTGCCGTCCTTGCCGGGCGCGAGGCTGTCGTCCCCCGTGCAGTAAACCAGCAGATACGCCCCCGCCTTCAGCTTCGTTCCCTCGGGGAAGACCCATTTCCACGGATTCTTCTTGCTGTCGCTCAGGTACCAGCCGCTCAGATCCGCGGTTTTGGCGCCGGGGTTGTAGATTTCCACCCAGTCGTAGGCATGGCCGTTCACATAAACGCCGTTGGAGGCCATGATCTCGGTCACAACGGGGACGCTTTCCTCGCCGAGGGCGGCGGGCGGACAGAGCAGGACGGCCAGCACAAGCAGGGCTGCGAAACGTTTCATGAAGATTACCTCCGTCAAAACATACCGTGTAAAAAGGAAGCGCGGCGAAAAAAAGCCGCCGCAGCTTTGGGCGCGGGTGCGCCGGGCATGAACCGGGCGCGCAGGGTTTTCGCTGCTGCGCCTGCTGTACCAAAGGCGCGGGTACGCCGGGCGCGGTTTGCGAACGTACGGCGCCAGACGCCGCCTCTGTCCGTACTGCCGGGCGCAAGCCGCAGGAGCGCCCGCTGGACGGCTCGAAGCAGGAGCGGCGCCATCGGGTGCGAAGCGCCATGTCTGCCGGCGCGCCCGTGGCAGCGTCTTGCAGGCATCGGCGGCGCGCGTCAGGCGCGTCTTTGCGGGAACCCCCTTCATCGGACGGCTCAGAGGTAGGCGTCGTTCACCTTTTTCTTCCTGTCCGGGTCGATAAATTCCACTTCCATCCGGTCGAAGGGTACGCTTTCAAGAAAGCAGTCGGGCAGGAAACGGGTCTGGGTGAACTGCTCCCAGTCCCGCTCGTTGCGGGGCAGCACCATGGGGCGGGGCACGTCCAGCCGGCGGCAGGCGTCCTCCAGCGCTTCCTGCCACGCCTCGGGCGCGCAGGGCTCGGTCGTGTCCCGGATGATCTTGTTTTTGTGCATCAGTCGCACCCATATCCCTCTGGCCATGGAGAACCCTCCCTTGAAAAAGCCTTTCCGGCGTTTTTGCTGCCTGTCTATTATGGCACAGGGGACGGGGTTTGGCAAGCGGAGGCGGGGAGAAAGGCCGTCCTTGCCAAATGACGGCCGGGCAGGTATAATGAAAAGCTGTACTGAGACGGACGGAGGAGAAAAAAGTGGGTTTTCTCAAAAAGTATTTTATCCGATACCGAAAAAACATTTTTCTGGGGCAGGCCTTCAAGCTGGTGGAAGCGGTGCTGGAGCTGTACATGCCGCTGGTCATGGCCGCGCTGATCGATCAGGGCGTGACGGGGCATGACCAGACCGTCATCTGGCAGAAGGGGCTGCTCATGCTGGGCATTGCGGCGCTGGGCGTGTGCGCGGCGCTGGTGTGTCAGGTGACGGCCAGCCGCGCCAGTCAGGACTTCGGCACCGCCCTGCGGCACGACCTGTTTGCCCATATCCTGTCCCTTTCCCGGGCGGAGGGGGACGGCGTGGGGCCTGCGGCGCTGATGACCCGCATGACCAGCGACATCAACCAGCTGCAGCAGGCGCTGGCCATGCTGATCCGTCTGGTGGTGCGGGCGCCCTTTCTGGCCATCGGTTCCATTGTGATGGCCGTGGTGCTCAGCCCCCGGCTGTCCCTCATTTTTCTTGTGACCACGCCGCTTATCGCGCTGGCCATGTTTTTCATCATGCGGCGCACCCTGCCCCACTATAAGACCCTCCAGCGCAAGCTGGACAGGATCGCCCGCATCACCCGCGAAAATCTGGAGGGTGTGCGGGTGGTGCGCGCCTTCGCAAGGGGCGATGCGGAAAAGGCGCGGTTTGAGGCCGCCAGCGAGGATTACACCGACACCGCCGTGCGGGTGGGCAAGCTGTCCGCCCTGCTTTCTCCGCTGACCAGCGCGGTGATGTACATGGGCATCGCGGCGGTATTGTATTTCGGCGGCGGACAGGTGCATACGGGGGCGCTGACGCAGGGCGTGGTCATCGCCTTCATCAGCTATCTGATGCAGATCCTGCTGCAGATGTCCGTGGTGGCAAATCTGGTGGTGGTGTTCACCAAGGCGGGCGCCAGCGCCCAGCGGGTGGGCGAACTGATGGCGCTTGCCCCCTCGGTGCAGGAGCCGTCGGGCGACGAGACCCCCGACCCCGCCGCGCCTGCCGTACAGTTTGACCATGTGACCTTTTCCTATCCCGGCGGCGGCGACGCGGCGCTGCGGGACGTGACCTTCACCCTCCTGCCGGGAGAAACGCTGGGGGTCATCGGCGGTACGGGCGCGGGCAAGACCACCTTGTCCGCCCTCATCGGCAGGGATTACGACGTGACGGCAGGCACGGTGTCCGTGTGCGGACACGACGTGCGCGCCTACCGTCAGCGAACCCTCCGGGGGCTTATCGGCCTGACCCCGCAGGGCGGCCAGCTGCTGTCCGGCACCGTCCGCTCCAACCTGCTCTTTTCCAAACCGGACGCCAGCGAGGCGGACATGTGGGCGGCGCTGGAGGCGGCGCAGGCCCGCGAATTTGTGGAAAAGAAGCCTGAAGGGCTGGACGCGCCCGTGGAAGAAGGGGGCAAAAACCTCTCCGGCGGGCAGCGGCAGCGCCTGACGGTAGCCCGCGCGCTGGTGCGCGCGCCCCGGGTGCTGATTCTGGACGACGCAAGCAGCGCGCTGGACTACATGACCGACCTGAAAATGCGGCAGGCCATCGCCCGGCAGGATCGGGAAACGGGACGGGCGACGGTCATCATTTCCCAGCGGGTCAGCGCGGTGCGCCACGCGGACCGTATTCTGGTGCTGGACGACGGGTGTCAGGCAGGGCTGGGCACCCACGGGGAACTGACGGAAAGCTGCCCGGTGTACCGGGAGATCTGCCAGTCCCAGCAGGTGGAAAAGGAGGCCGCGCAGGCATGAAGACGAAAAAAACGCGTCATCACGATCTCAGACGGCTGATGGGCTATCTGGCCGCATCCCGCAGGGAAATGGCGCTGGCGGCGCTTTCCGCCGTGGGGTCGGTGGCGCTGACGCTGGTGGCGCCCCGCATCACCGGCCGGGGGGTGGACATGCTGGTGGAGGGCGGCGTGGATTTTGCCGCGCTGGGCAAAACCACCCTGCTTCTGGCCGCGGTGTATCTGGCGGCGGCGGGGCTCCAGTGGGTACTGTCCTTCTGCGCCACGCGGCTGAGCTACCGTACCGTGGCCGCCCTGCGCCGGGACGCTTTTTTCAAGCTGCACCGGCTGCCCATCAAGGCCATTGACGGTACCGCCCACGGCGATCTGACCGCCCGGGTGACCAGCGACGCCGAGGCGGTGGGCGACGGGCTCATTCAGGGGGTGGCGCAGCTGCTCACCGGCGGTGCTACCATTGTGGGCACGCTGGCGTTTATGCTGTCCCTCAGTCCCCTGCTGATGCTGCTGGTGGTGCTGCTCACCCCCCTGTCCGTGCTGGTGGCCAAGTTCATCACCGGGCGCAGCCATCACCTGTTCAAGGAGCAGGCGAAGGTGCAGGGCGAGGAGACGGGCTTCATCAGCGAGCGCATGGGTGCGCAGCGGCTGGTGCTGGCCTTTTCCCAGCAGGAGGAGACGCTGGCGCGGTTTGACGAAATGAACGAGCGGCTGCGCACCTGCGGCTACCGCGCCCAGCTCTACAGCGCGCTCATCAACCCCCTGACCCGTTTTGTCAACCATCTGGTATACATTGTGACGGGCGCTGCGGGCGCGTATCTGGCGCTGTCCGGGCAGGGGATGACGGTAGGCGGCATTTCCGCCTGCCTGACCTACGCCAACTCCTACACCAAGCCCTTCAACGAGATCAGCGGGGTCATGACCCAGCTGCAGTCCGCCGCCGCGTCCCTGCGCCGCCTGTTTGCGCTGATGGACGCGCCGGAGGAAGTGAACGATGAAAAATATCCCCACGCGCCCCGGGAGCGGGATCTGCCCATCCGGTTTGAGCACGTGTCCTTCGGCTATGAGCCGGGGCGCACCCTCATCCACGACCTGAACCTGACCGCGCTGCCCGGCCGCAAGGTGGCCATTGTAGGCCCCACGGGCGCGGGCAAGACCACGCTGGTCAACCTGCTCATGCGCTTTTACGATCTGGACGGCGGGCGCATCACCCTGGGCAATGAGGACATTGCCGCTCTCCGCCGCAGCAGCCTGCGCAAACGCTTCGGCATGGTGCTGCAGGAAAGCTGGCTGTTTGAGGGCACCGTGCGGGACAACCTGCGCTACGGGCGGCCGGACGCGACGGACGCGGAGGTAGAGGCCGCCTGCCAAAAGGCGCGGGCGGACAGCTTCATCCGCCGCCTGCCGCAGGGGTACGACACGGTCATCGGCGGCAAAATATCCCTGTCCGAGGGGCAAAAGCAGCTGCTGTGCATCGCCCGGGTCATGCTGGCCGACCCCGGCATGCTCATTCTGGACGAGGCCACCAGCTTCATCGATACCCGTACCGAGCAGAAGGTGAACGCCGCCTTCGACGTCATGATGGAGGGCAAGACCACCTTCATCGTGGCGCACCGGCTGTCCACCATCCGCCGGGCGGACGTGATTCTGGTGCTCCGGGACGGCGACATTGTGGAAATGGGCCGGCACGAGGAGCTGCTGAAGAAGGAAGGGTTCTACGCGAAGCTGTATAACAGCCAGTTCGCCCGGTAAGACGGCGGCTGGTTCCTTTCCGTCCCCGGCAGCGTCTGCCCGGCGCGGCGAAGCGGCTATGAACGCATGAAAACCCGGGCGAGGCGGCTGTTCATCCGGCGTGAAAAGGCCGCTGGAGGGACGGCCGGCAAAAGCAGGACTGAGAAGCCGGCACGTCGCCAGCAGGGAAATGAACGGGGCGCGCTGCGGAAGCGGCGCGCTTTTTGATTTGGGCGGAGGAACGCCTGTCCCCGACCATTTTTTGACCGGCGTATCCCGCTGTATAAAAATAAAGTCTGCATTTGGGCAAAAGCGACGTTGCCAAAGGCGGACGGACTATGTTACAATGAATAAAATATACGTTGGACGACCCCTTCTGGCAAAAACGGCAGCGAAAGAAAGGCGTGTGACCCGGGTGGAAAACAAGCTGGTACGCAAGTATGGACTGGCAACGGCGATCTGCATGGTTGTGGGCATCGTGATAGGATCGGGCGTCTTTTTCAAGGCGCAGAACATTCTGGAAAAGACGGGCGGCAACATGCCCCTTGGCATCTGGGCATGGGTCATCGGCGGCGCCATCATGCTCTGCTGCACCCGCGCCTTTTCGGGCATGGCCATGCGCTATGAAAAGGTGAACGGCATTGTGGACTATGCCGAGGCCACGGTGGGCAAGCGCTACGCCTACTACATCGGCTGGTTCATGGCCACGGTGTACTACCCCGCCATGACGGGGGTATTGTGCTGGGTGTCCGCCCGGTACACGCTGGTGTTCATCACCTCCGTCAATCCCGACTTTCCCCTGACCGTGCCCGTGGCGCAGGGAGGGTGCGTAGTGGGGCCGGAGTGCATCGCCATCATGATGTTTTACATGGCGGCGGCCTATGCCGTCAACACCCTGTCGCCCAGGCTGGCGGGCAAGGTGCAGGTGAGCACCACCGTTATCAAGATGATCCCGCTGGTCATGATGGCCGTGGGCGGCGTGGTGTACGGACTGGCGACGGGCACCCTGACCCGGAACTTCGCCGTCGACGCGGTGGTGGCGGGGGAACCCGCCGGGGCTCCGCTGCTGGCGGCGGTGTGCGCCACCTCCTTCGCCTATGAAGGGTGGATCATCGCCACTGTCATCAACGCGGAGATCCGGGACGCCAAACGCAACCTGCCCCGGGCGCTGACCATCGGCGGCGTGATCGTGGCGGCGACCTACATCGCCTACTATGTAGGCGCGGCGGGCGGCGCGACCAATCAGCAGCTCATCGACCGGGGCGCGACCGTGGCCTTCACCAACATTTTCGGCGGCGTGCTGGGCAACCTGCTCAATCTGCTCATCGTCATTTCCTGCCTGGGGACGCTCAATGGGCTGATGCTGGCCTGCACCCGGGGCATTTACTCCGTCGCCGCCCGGGACGAGGGTCCCGCACCCCGCGTGTTCCGGCAGCTGGATCCGGAGACCAACATGCCCGTCAATTCCGCCGTGCTGGGGCTGCTTCTGTGCGCGGCGTGGGGCGCGTATTTCTATCTGGCCAACCTGTCCGCCGCGCCGGGCAGTTGGCTGGGCGCGTTCTGCTTTGACAGCTCGGAATTGCCTGTCATTACCGTGTATCTGCTGTACTTCCCCATTCTGATCCAGTGGATGCGCAAGAGCCGGGATGAAAAGCCCATGGCGCGTTTTGTGTGGCCCTGTCTGGCACTGGCAGGGTCGGCGTTCATGGTGTTCGCCAGCATTTACGCCCACGGGATGGGCTGCCTGTATTACCTGATCGTGTTCGCCGTGTTCATGGCGGCGGGAGCGCTCGTGCAGCGCCGGAACGAAAGAAGAACGGCGGGAAAAATACGGTGAAGACCGTCGCGGAAAAGCCGGACGCGCCGGCGCGCAAGCGGCGGAGAAACGGAAAAAACGGATCGCGGCATGCGAAAATGCATACGAAAAAAGGCGCTCGAAGACCGGGCGCCTTTTTGATTGCGGCGGGGGTGGCAGCGGTCGCCTGAGCGGTCATACCGCCCGCCGGCCTGTTTTGCAGGAAGCGGGATGGAAAGTATGCAGCTTTGCACGCGTCCTGTAGACGGGCGCGGGAGCATGGAGCATGATGCCGACCGGCGGGGCCGCGCCGCCGGTCTGTCTTTTCGCCTGTCTGCTTTTCCAGCCTGATCAGTCGCGGAGCATTTCCGCCATGAACTGCAGGGCGTCGTCGTCCTGCCCCGGCAGCAGTTCGTGGCCGAAATCGGGGTAGAGCCGCATGTCCTTTTCCGCGGGGATACGGTTGTAGGCGGCGAACTGTGTGGAGGGCGGGCAGATGTTGTCCATCAGCCCGGTGTACATGCGGGTGCGGGCGCGGATACGGTGCGCCATGTTATGGGCGTCGATGTAGCCCAGCCGGGTGAAGACCGCCTCCTCCCGTTCGTGCCGGGGGTCGAACCAGCGGAAATAGTCCCGCAGCTCCTGATAGGCGTTCTGATCCAGATCCATTTCCCACACCCGCCGGTAGTCGCACAGGAAGGGCACCGAGGGTGCGCAGCGGTTCAGGGTGGGGGTCAGCGCGGCGCAGGCCAGCGTAAGGCCGCCTCCCTGCGAGCCGCCGATGGCGCCCACCCGGCCGGCGTCCACCTCCGGCATGGCCATGAGGATGCGCGCCAGCTGCGCCGTGTCCAGAAACACGTTGCGGAAATACAGCTTGCGGGGGTCGCTTTCATCCAGACCGCGGACGATGTGCCCCCGGAAGGTGTTGCCGTGGATGACGGCGGGGTCTTCACTTTTGCCGCCCTGTCCCCGGCAGTCCATGGCGGCGCAGATCATGCCAGCGGCGGCATAGCCCAGATCGCTCATAAAGCTGCCGCAGCTGCCGGAGTAGCCGTGGAAGCGCGCCACGGCGGGCACGGGCTTTGCAAGATGTGCGGGGCGCACCAGATGGGCATGGATGCGGGCGCCGCCCACGCCGGTAAAGTACAGGTCAAAGCACGCCGCGCCCTGCAGCTGCAGGGGGGCGGGGATCAGGGTGCAGTCCGTGCCGAGGGCTTCCATTTCGGCAATGCCTTCGTCCCAGAACGCGTCCAGATCCTCCGGGCACTCGTTGACGCCCGTGTAGGCCTTCAGTTGGGCAAGGGGCATATCCAGAATCGGCATAAGGGTGGTTCCTCCCTGTTTTTTTGCTTCATTATACCCTCCCTTTCCGCGAAAAACAAGCCGTATGCGGTATATATGCAGCTGGAGACGGGCAGACTGTACATATCAGGAAAACGGCGGTCGGAGGAGGCGCGGAAATGACGGGCGGGGCAAACTGCGCGGCGTGGGGACGGTTCAGAAGGCGGCGGCTGCGTCCTGTCCGCCGGAGCGCGGCGCTGTGCTGTGCGGTTTGTGTGCTGGCATGCGCATGGGCGTGCGCGGCGGCGCTTCGGGGCAGAGGCGGCGCGGAAAGGGAGGTGCTTTTGCAGACGGAGGGGATACGGGTCGTCCGGGGCGCCCCCGTCGGGGATACCGTGACCCGGGTAGCCTGGGAGGCCCTGTGCGGCGGCCGGCTGCTGTGGCTGGACGAGCGCCATCCTCTGCCGGCGGGCTTCCCCGGCCCTGACACCCGGGGGGTGCGGAAAACGGTGGGCGCTTACCTGAACGCGGCGGCGGAGGTGTGTCTGGATCGGGAAACGGTGCAGGCGCTGTGCGACATGGTGCGGGACGGCGGGCTGCCCGGGCTGCGTCTGGTACGGGGCGCGTGCTCTCTTTCTCAGCTGGAGGCGGCGCGGCAGGAGGTATTCGACCGGTACCGTCAGGTATACGGGCTGGAGACGGCGCTGGCGCGCGCGGAGCAGGACGTGCCTGCGCCCGACCGGGACGAGCACCGGCTGGGGGGCACCGTGGACGTGGCGTGGACGGATGTGGATCGGCCGTGGGAGACGGACGGGCTGGCGCGCAGCCCTACGGGACGGTGGCTGACCCGGCATATGGCGGCGTACGGATTCATTGCCGCGCCTGAAGGGCGCTCCGCCGGGGAAGGACGGGTGCACCTGCGCTATGTGGGCGCGCTTCATGCCCGGCTGATGGCGGCGATGGAGATGGATTTGCAGGAATACCTGACATGGCTGGCGGCGGCAGGGCGGATGACGGTGGAGCTGGACGGGACGGTCTGGTATGTGTACAGCGCCCCTCTCCCGGCGTGGGGCGAGGATGTGACCGTCCGCCTGCCCGCAGGCGAGGGGGGCGAAAGTCTGGATAATCTGGGCGGCGCGGTGTTCTGGCGCCGGGCGCCGGGCGGCTGAAAAGAGAAAAACAGGCTATGCATAGCCTGTTTTTGAATAACATCGAACGGTCTGCTTCCGCAGTCTGCAGGGACGCGGCGGAAAAACCGGCGGTTCAGGGCATGGCGGAAGAGAAAGCGTTCAGCGCGTTGCTGTCCGTCCTCTGCTTCGATACGATGAAAAAAACATCCTGCTCCGAAAAAAGGCGGGAAAAACGCTTCAGATACGGAGGATGGGTCTGCGTTGAAATCGCGCTGACGGGGGTGGAGAAAAATGCGGGAAGCGCCCGCTGCCGCCGTTGCGGCGAAACGGCTCCGGCGCGGGAGGAAAGCGGGGGAAGCGTCCGGCGCGTCTGAAAGGAACGGTTCCGTTCCGGCACGGATGGAAAAAACATTCCTGATGGAACGCTGCCGGGCGGATGGGGCACGCTTTGGTGCGGGCGGAAAAAAGGGGGACGGTCGCCCGGGGCGATCCTGCCGCGCTGCGGCTTTTCCGGTTGCATCCGGGAAAAAAAGGGGCTATAATAAAAAAACAAACAGGATAAAAGGAGGAGACCGACATGGCCTTTCCCATCGATCATGACCTGCACATTCATACATACCTGTCCGACTGCTCATCCGACCCCCTGCAGACCGTGGACGCGCTGATCGCCTACGCGAAGAAAAACGGGCTTCGGGATATCTGCGTGACGGATCATTTCTGGGACGAGCGGGTGCCCGGCGCCAGCCCATGGTATCAGAAGCAGAACTTCGCCCACGTGTGCCGGAACCTGCCCCTGCCGCAGGCGGAGGGGGTGCGGGTGCACTTTGGCTGCGAGACCGAGCTGGATAAGCACATGACGCTGGGCGTCAGCCCCGAGCGGATGGACGCGTTTGAATTCATCATCATTCCCACCACCCATATGCACATGGAGGGGTTCGTGCTGGATGAGAGCGACCTGTCCCTCCCCCGCCGGGCGGTCAAGTGGGCGGACCGGCTGCGGGGCGTGCTGGAAATGCCCCTCCCCTTCCACAAGATCGGCATCGCCCACCTGAACTGCTACCTTATCGCCTACGGCAGCGGCGTGGAGGATTCGCTGAAGGTGTTGGACATGATCCCTGACCGGGAGTATGAAGACCTGTTCCGCCGCGCCGCGGCGGTGGGCGTGGGCATTGAGCTGAACATGGAGCCGGAGCTTTACACCCCCGCGCAGTTTGAGCGTTCCATGCGCCCCTTCCGCATTGCCCGGGACTGCGGGTGCAAATTCTATCTGGGCAGCGACGCCCATCATCCGGCCGCGCTGGAGGCGGCGCACCGCCGTTTCCTGACCATGACGGAGGCGCTGCAGCTGACGGAGGCGGACGTGTTCCGCCCCTTCGGAAACTGACATAGGACAGGACTGCAAAGGAGGGGATGACCATGACTCCGAAGGAGAGAATGATCACCGCTCTGAACCGGGGGGTGCCCGACCGGGTGCCCACCTTTGAACTGAAGTTTCAGCTGTCCGGGGAGCTGGTGGGACGGGAAATGCTCACCGAGGAAGGCCTGAAGGGGCTGTCCGAGGAAGAGACGGAGGCAAAGCTCCGGGAAAACGCCGCGCTGCTGGCGGAGGTCTACACCCTGCTGGAGCACGACGCCATCTGCATTCAGTACCTGAATCCGGCGCACATTGCCCGGACGGCGGCGCTTCTGCGGGAAATGACGGGCGACCGTTTCCTCCTGCTGGCGCACGGGGACGGCACGCTGGCCATTCCCGACGGGGACGGCATGTACGAGCTGAGCTACGCCCTGTATGAGGAGCCGGAGGCGCTGAAGGAAAAGTGCCGCCGCATGGCGGACGAGGCCATTGCCCGCAACGACGCGCTGCTGGACGGCGGACTGGACGGGTTCATCCTGTGTTCGGATGACTGCTTCAATCAGGGGCCGTTCATGTCCCCCGCCATGTTTTCCGAGTTTGTGGCGCCCTATCTTCGGGATATCATCGCCGCCATCCGCAAAAAAGGGGGCTGCGCCATCAAGCATACCGACGGCAACATCATGCCCATTCTGGATCAGCTGGTGGACTGCCGCCCTCATGCCCTCCATTCGCTGGATCCCATGGCGGGGGTGGATATCCGGCAGGTGAAGGAGAAGGTGGGCGACCGGGTGGCGCTGTGCGGGAACGTGCACTGCGCCGCGCTGCAGACGGGCACCGAGCAGGACGTGATCGACTCGGCGGAGTATTGTCTCCGCTACGCCAAGCCCGGCGGAGGGTACGTGTACTGCACCAGCAACATTCCCTTTAAGGGACTGCCCCTTTCCCGCTACCAGCTGGTGCTGGACGTGTGGAAAAAATACCGGGATTACTGAGCTGCGCCGGCCGTCCCGCCCCCTTGACAAGCGGGGGGTTTGGCCTTATGATGAAAACGCGTGAACCACGCTGAAACGGAGGAAATGAACAATATGGAAAATACCGTGAACAAGCAGATGTCCATTGGCGAGGTGCTGAACCTGCACCGGGGCACCGCCCGCATCATGATGGAGTTTGGCATGCATTGTCTGGGCTGCCCCCATGCGGTGGCCGAATCGCTGGAGGACGCCTGCGCCGCCCACGGCGCCAATGTGGACGAACTGGTGGAGCAGCTCAACGCGTTCCTGGCGGAAGCAAAATAAGCCCATGCTGCGTACTGCACAGGAGGCGTACTTTGTCGCCCAGGAAATGGAAAAACGGGCCATTCGCCTTTACGAACGGGCGGCCATGCTCTTTGGCGGAGACGACCCTGCCCTTGCCCGGCTTCTTTCATCCCTGACCGGGGATGAACGGGAGCACCTGTGCGCCTTCACCCGGATGGGCGAGGGCGTGACGCCCGGCGGCGAGGGAAGCAGGGTGCTGTCTGCCGGCGCGGCGGACATTCTGTTTGCCGGCGGGCTGGTGGAAGCCGACCGGGAGCGGGCGTTCGACTCCCCTGCGGATTTTCTGCGCTACGCCGCCCGGGAGGAAGAAACCAGCGCGGCGCGCTACCGTGCGCTGGCGGCGGAGGCGGTCGGCGCCGAGGCGGCGGACGCGCTGGAGCGTATCGCCCGGGAGGAGGACGAGCATCTGCACGCCCTCAGGGAGCGTCTGCGGGAATACGAAAAGTAAGGCCGCGCCGTCCGGAACAGGCGGCAGGCGGGCGCTTTTCATCAGGCGTTCCGGCGAAAACCGGGGTCCGGCGAAAACCGGGGACAGAAGGTTTTTGCAGGCCGCGGACGGCGGAAAAACGCCGCCGGCGCACCCCGTCGTACCGGGCGGCGGCGCTGTGAAAAAAGCATTCCGGGGCGTTCCGGCTGCGCGGCCGAAACGCCCCTTTTTTTCAGAACACAAAGGATGAAGCATGAACGGGGATAAAACGACCGGCTGCGCGCCGGAAAAAGACGGAACGGCAGGGCTGCGCATCACCCGTCTGTGGACGGGACGTCGGGGATGCCCCGTGCTGCGGGGTGTGACGCTGACCCTGAAAGGGGGCTGCCCCACCGCGCTGCTGGGCGGCCGGGCGGACGGCTGCGCCGCGCTGCTGGCCGTGCTGGCAGGACGGGTGCGCCCGCTGGGCGGGAGGATCACCCTGAACGGCGCGCCCCTTCAGAGGCAGGACGCGGCGCTCATCGGGGCGGACGCGCTCAAGGGCGGCCGGTCGCCCCGCCGCGCGCTGGAGAAGGCGCTGGGGTCGCCGGATGAAGCGCGAACGGCGGCGCTGATGGAAAAATGGGGGCTGCTCCCCTACGCCGACCGCCCCCTGCGCCGTCTTTCCCCCGGCGAGCGGATACGGACGGGGCTGGCGCTGGCCGAAGCCCGTCAGAAAGGGCTGTGGCTGATCGACGGTCTGCCAGCGGAAACGGCGTTTCCCCGGGAAACACTGCTCCGCCAGACGGCGGCGGCGTCCCGGATGGGCGCGGCGTGCCTGTGGGCAGGGCTGACGGCGGAGGAAGCGCTGCGTTTTTGCGGCGAAGGGGTCGTGCTGGACGGCGGCAGGGTCGTGCAGACGGGGGCGATAACGGAGGTGTACCGCCGCCCGGCGTGCCGCGCCGCCGCGCTGGCGCTGGGACGGGCGAATTTTCTGACCGGGGTCGTGACCGGTATGCGCTCCGAGGGGGAAAAACGTGCCGCTGTGGAAGGAACGGGCGTCACCGTGACCGCCTGCTGCGTGGACGGTGCGGAGGTGGGCGACCGGATGACCCTGTGCGTCCGCGCCGGGGCGACGCGGGTTTCTTTCCGCCCCGTGCCCCGGGGGCAGAACCTGTCGGGTACGGTGACGGCGGTCGATTCCCGTACAAAAAGGGTGTGGGCAGGGCTGATGGACGGCACGGTGTGGGAGGGCGTCTTCCATCCCTCGTTTCCCGGCGGGGACGTGCCGGACGGGACGGCTGCATCCGCGTCCGATGCAAAGACGCCGGACGAAGGGGCGGCAGACAGAGAGCATGCGTCCGCCGGCGGGAACGTGCCGGACGGGACGGCTGCATCCGCGTCCGATGCAAAGACGCCGGACGAAGCGGCGGCAGACAGAGAGCATGCGTCCGCCGGCGGGGACGTGCCGGACGGGACGGCTGCATCCGCGTCCGATGCACAAGCGCCGGGCGAAGAGGCAGAGCGGAACGCGCTTCCCGCGCCGGGCAACCGGGTGTTTTTCAGCTGGCGGGACGAAAGCGGATACCTGTTTTTTGACGGCCCGGAAAGGGCTGCTTCGGAGGAAAAGTCGGAGGAAAAAGGATGAATTTGTGCGATGTGATCGGCCCGGTGATGATCGGCCCGTCCTCCTCTCATACGGCGGGGGCGGCCCGCATCGGGCGGGTGGCGCGGCAGCTGCTGGGCGAGGAAGTGGCGAAGGCGCAGGTGGATCTTCACGGTTCCTTCGCCAAGACCTGGGAGGGGCACGGCACCGACCGGGCGGTGGTCGGCGGGCTGCTGGGCATGCCCGTGGACGACCAGCGGCTGCGGGACAGCCGGCAGATCGCCCGGGAAAAGGGCATGGAGGTGACGTTCCGGGCGGTGGAGATCCGGGACGCCCATCCCAACACCATGGTGCTGCACCTGACCGGGGCGCACGGCGGCAGGGTGACGGTGCAGGCCGCGTCCGTAGGCGGCGGGCAGATCCGGGTGCAGTATCTGGACGGCCTGGAGGTGGGCTTTTCCGGCAACAGGACCACGCTGGTCATCCGGCACCGGGACAAGCCCGGCGTCATTGCGGACGTGAGCCGGGTGCTCAGCGACCGGAACATCAACATCGCGACCATGCGGGTGTTTCGGGAAGAGGCGGGCGGCCGGGCGGTGATGGCGCTGGAAATGGACGACGTGCCCGACCGGGACGTGCTCTGCGCCCTGCGCGCCGTGCACGACGTGGAAAAGGCCACCCTGCTGGAGAAGCTCTGAGGAAAGGAAAAAAAGATGGAACATGCGCTGAAATGGTGGGCGGCGTACTGCCGTCAGGAAAAAGTGACCCTTCCCGAGGCGGCGCTGCGGCTGCAGGAGGGGGACGGGGATGTGCGCGCCCACATGGGCAAAGCGCTGACCGTGATGCGCGAGGCGGCGGAGCAGGGCATGAACCCCGCCCTGCGCTCCATGAGCGGCATGACGGGCGGTCAGGCGGTTCGTTTGCTGCGCGCCGCCGACGAGGGGCGCACGGCCGCGCCCTCCCTGATGGGACGGGCGGAGGCGCTGGCGCTGGCCATTGCGGAAAACAACGCGGCCATGGGACGCATCGTGGCGGCGCCCACGGCGGGCGCCTGCGGCATCCTGCCCGCCGCCCTTCTGTCCATGCAGGCGTGGTACGGTTATACCGACGGGCAGCTGACAGACGGGCTGCTGGTGGCCGGGGTGGTGGGCGATGTGATCGCCGCCCGCGCCAGCGTGTCCGGCGCCCGGGGCGGATGTCAGGCCGAGTGCGGCAGCGCCGCGGCCATGGCGGCGGCGGCCTGCGTGTATCTGCGGGGCGGCAGCGTGGAGGCGGCCTTTGACGCCTGCGGCTTTGCGCTGATGAATGTGATGGGGCTGGTGTGCGACCCGGTGCAGGGGCTGGTGGAGGTGCCCTGCGTGTTCCGCAACGTATCCGGCGTGGCGGGCGCGCTGGCGGCGGCGGATCTGGCGCTGGCGGGCATCCCCTGTCCCCTGCCCCCGGACGAGGTGATCGACGCCATGAAGGCGGTGGGCGACATGCTGCCTGCCGCCCTTCGGGAAACGGGCGAGGGCGGCTGCGCCGCCTGCCCCTCTGCGCGCCGGTGCGCAGAAGGAACGTGATAAAAATATAGCAGAAGAACGGAGGACGTTCCGGCATGGAATACCGCAGATTGACTCCGGATGAAAACCGGGAATCCGGACGCATCATGGGACAGGCGTTCCAGAACGAGCATTTTTGCGACCTGCCCTTCGGCGAGGGGGCGGCAGCGCTGGAAATGAGCCGGCGGCTCTACGGCGCCTTTGACGAAAGCGGGGTCATGGCGGCGACCGTCAGTATCCCGCTGCACACCGTGCGCTATTTTGACGCGGACGTGCCGCTGGCGGCGGTGGGCGGGGTGGCCTGCCTGCCCGCATGGCGCAGAGGCGGGGTCATGCGGGGGCTGCTGACCTATGCGCTGGAGGACGCCCGCGGCAGGGGCGGAAAGCTGGCCGCCCTGTATCCCTTCAGCCATCCCTTTTATCGGAAATTCGGCTTTGAGGCCTGCTGCCGTGCGTGGAACGTGCGGGTGAGCATGAACGCCCTGCGGGCGCTGGGCGACACGGGGCGGGCGGTGCAGTTTCTGCCGGGGATGGACGCCGCGCCGCTCCGGCGGATCTGGGCGGCGTTTGTGGAAAAGATCAATCTGGCCTGCGTGCGGGATGAGGCGCGCATGTGGAAGGCGCTGACGGAAAGCGATCCCTGCCTGACCCGCCGCTACACCTACCTGTGGCAGGCCGAGGGAGACGAGGCGCCCCGGGCGTACGTGTCCTTTGTGCCCGTCCGGGAGGAAAACGAGCCCGGCTATCAGGTGAAGGACATGGCATGGACGGATACCGCCGCCCTCCGGGGCGTGCTGGGCTTTCTGTGCCGGATGTCGCCGCAGGGGAACTTCGTGCGGCTGTTTCTGCCTGAGGGGGTGGATCCCTTCCGGCTGGTGGAGGAGCCCTACGAGGCGCGGACGGGGATGCACACCGCCGGCATGGCGCGGGTGCTGGACGGGCGCTGGTGCATGGAAAGGCGCCCCTTCTCTGCGGAGGAGCAGGTGTGCATCCGGGTGAGCGGCGACGTGCTGGACGGCAACAACGGCCTGTGGCGGCTGACCACGGGGGAAAAAGTGACCTTTGAGCCTGCGCCTGCGGGCGTTGAGGCAGACGCGGAAATGTCCATTCAGGCCTTCTCCGCGCTGTGTCTGGGCGCGGCCACGCCCCAGTCCTGGCTGCGCGCGCGCACGGACGGGCTGCGGATCACGCGCCGGGAGGCGGCCTTTGAGCGCCTCTTCACCCGGTGCGACGTACAATTGACGGAAGCGTTTTAAGGAGGAAGGAATATGGAGCGGGTAGACGGACGGGCTGCGGATGAAATGCGGCCGCATCGGATCGTGCCGGATTTTGTGCATACGGCCGACGGCAGCTGCCTGATCGAAACGGGGGGGACGCGGGTCATCTGCACCGCTTCGGTGGAAGAAGGGGTGCCCCCCTTCCTGCGGGGGCGGGGCGAGGGATGGCTGACGGCGGAATACGCCATGCTGCCCGCCTCCACGGGTCGGCGCAAGGCGCGGGACGGGGTGAAAAAGGACGGCCGGGGTGTGGAGATCGGCCGGCTCATCGGCCGGGCGCTGCGGCAGGCGGTTGACCGCCGGTGGCTGGGCGAACGCACCGTGACCATCGACTGCGACGTGCTGGAAGCCGACGGAGGCACCCGCACCGCCGCCATTACCGGCGGCTTTGTGGCGCTGGTGTGCGCTGTGGACAAGCTGATCCGTCAGGGCAAATTGAAGGAGTCCCCCATCCGTCACCAGATCGCCGCGGTCAGCGCAGGGGTGTGTCAGGGGGAACCCTGTCTGGATCTGAGCTATGTGGAGGACAGCGCTGCCGAAACGGACATGAACTTCGTCATGGACGAAACGGGCGCGATGGCGGAATTGCAGGGGACGGGCGAGGGCAGAGCCTTCACCCGGGACGAACTGGAGCGGCTGCTGGATCTGGGCGAAAAGGGCATTGTGGAATTGCAGGCGCTGCAGCGCCGGGCGCTGGGCGAGCGGGCGCGGCTCATCTGCGAAAAGCGCACGCTGGTGCTGGCCAGCAACAACGCCCACAAGCTGGTGGAGCTCAGGGAAATGCTGGGCGACCGTTACCGGGTGCTGTCCATGCGGGAGGCACTGTGCACGGGCGAGCCGGAGGAAAACGGAGCGACCTTTGAGGAAAATGCCGTCATCAAGGCGGAATACGTCCGGGATCGGACGGGCTACGCCGCGCTGGCGGACGACAGCGGGCTGGCGGTGGACGCGCTGGACGGCGCGCCCGGCGTACGGTCGGCGCGCTATGCGGGCGGCCATGGCAATGACGACGCCAACAACCGGCTGCTGATGGAAAACCTGTCGGGCGTGCCCCGCGCCGGACGGACGGCGCAGTTCGTGTGCGCCATGGCGCTGGCGCTGCCCTTTGGCGCCACCCGCACCGTAGTGGGGGAATGCCCCGGCGTTATCACCACCGCGCCCCGGGGGCAGCGGCTGTTCGGCTATGACCCCTATTTTGAGTACGAGACGGGCAAGACCTTCGCTGAAATGCCGGATGAGGAGAAAAACCGGGTCAGCCACCGGGCGCGCGCCATGGCGCGGATGCTGCCCGTACTGGAGGAATGCCTGTGAAGCGGCTGCTGATCCTCAGCGACAGCCACGGTTTGCGGGGGCGCGTAGGCGCGCTTCTGATGAAGGCCGAGGCGGAGGGGCCGCTGGATGGGGTCATCCATCTGGGCGACGGGTACCGGGATCTGGATCCGTACCGGGCGGAATTGCCCTTTGTGTATCAGGTGCCGGGCAACTGCGACGGCGATGGAGAAGGGGTGTGCTTTTATCCCGAGGTGGAGGGCGTGCGGGTGCTGATGACCCACGGCCACGGGCTGGGGGTGCGCACCTCCCTGCGGGAATTGAAGCGGTTCGCCCGGGCGCACGACTGCGCCGTAGCGCTGTACGGCCATACCCACCGCCCCCATCTGGAGCGGGACGGGGAGCTGCTGGTGCTGAACCCGGGCGCCGTGATGGACGGGCGCTACGCCGTGCTGACCCTGAAGGACGGACGGGCGGAGGCAGAACTGCGGGGCAGCGACTGAACGGTTGAAAAAACAAAGACGGTGAGCGGCGGGACGGACGGCTGACAGGAGATGGAAAACGCGGCTGCCGGCGCGTCTTTGCTTCCCGCATGACCGACGCGGCAGGTCGGATGGCGAAGGAGAAACGGCCGATGCAGTGAATGCGGGAAAAGTCGGCATTTTCCCTTCCGGCATCGAGGCTGCCGTGCATTGCGATGGCAGACCGGCACTGAAGGGTGTTGACATCAAGACTCGTCGGCTTCCCCTCGTTGGTTTCCTTCCTTTCCGGCATCGAGGCCGTTGCGCATTGCGATGGCAGACCGGCGCTGAAGGGCAGAAACGGCTGCTGCGGGGCGGCGGGGAGAGAGCCCCCTTTCTTTCAGCACTCCAAATGCCGTCATACGGTTACCGCGTCGCCCTGTTTGGCTCTTTTTCCGTTCGCGCCGGAACCGATGTCTGCTGCGGGAAACGGAAAAACAGTTGACGCGGTGGGCACGGCGCACAAAGGGCGGACGGCTGGAATGGACTGCGATGAAAAAGCTGCTGTCTGGCGGCGGGCTGCGGGAAACGGGCGTGTCCCCACTCCCCTGCCGAAAGCTGCAAATTGCCCGGGCGGAACCCTTGACAACCCCGCCGGGGTTTGCTATAATAATCATGCTCTGCGGTCGTGGCGGAATTGGCATACGCGTACGTTTGAGGGGCGTATCCGTAACAGGGTACGGGTTCAAGTCCCGTCGACCGCACCATATGAAGCACCAGCTTTTGATACAAAGGCTGGTGCTTTTTCTTTGCCTCATGGCGGGCTCAGAGGCCTGCCAACGCCCCTTGCGGCAAGGGCTTTCTGTCCGTTCTCGCCGCCGCGCAAATCTCCTTGCAGCAAAGGCTTTTAGGGACATTCTCATCAGAGAGGCATTCTGAGATCGCCCTCCTTCTTATCATGCAAACAGGCGCGGAAGACGAAATGGCTCTCCGCGCCTGTGCTTTTTGCCCTGCGCCGGTCAGAAGACGCATTTTGGGTTTTTGTCAAATCGTTTGAATAAGCGGCATTTGGAGAACGGCTCGGGGGTCACAGGAAAATTTTTTCCGTGCAACGGCGGGAAAAAGCCGGCGGCGGCGAACCGTCGGCCGGCAAGCAGGAGTCTCTTATTTTTTTTCGGAACCGTAGGTGCCGGCGGTATCTGCATAAACCGCCTTCGTATCCGCTTTCCGTCTGGAAAGCGCGGCCCGCTTCATCAGTTCTTCGTAGAACAGATCCTCGTCCAGCGGCAATTCCACCATCCTGCCAGTAAAGGCAGACAGGTGCATGGCATTGGAAAGGGTCAGGCCGCGGATACCCTCGGCGCCGTCGGCCACCAGCGGGGTGCCGCGGAGAATGGCGCCGGCCCAGGCGTTGAGCACCCCGACGTGCTGGGGGTTGCTGCCGTCGGTCTCCACCTCGATCTCCCTGACGGGCAGCTGACCGAAAACCGCCCTGTTATGTCGGGAAAAGTCCTGCTCCTTCTCGGCAAACTCCCACACCCGCAGCCGGTCGTCTTCCACCACCAGCTTGGCGCCGTCCATCTGAATTTCAAAACGGTTGGTGCCGCAGCCGTCGCCGGTGGTCGTGACGAACACGCCGGTAGCGCCGTTGGGATATTCCACGAAGGTGGTCACATCGTCCTCCACCTCTATGTCGTGCCATTTGCCGAACTTCATGAAGGACTGAACGCGGGAGGGCATACCGCAGATCCATTGCCACAGATCCAGCTGATGGGGACACTGGTTGAGCAGCACGCCGCCGCCCTCCCCGCTCCATGTGGCGCGCCAGTCGCCCGAGTCGTAGTAGGCCTGAGGACGGTACCAGTTGGTGATGAGCCAGTTGGTGCGGCGGATCGCGCCGTACCGGCCGGACTGCACCAGCTCCCGCATCCTGCGGTAAACGCAGTTGGTTCGCTGGTTGAACATCATGCCGAACACCACGCCGGGGTGCCGGGCGGCTTCTTCATTCATTTCCCGCACCTGCCGGGTGTAAACCCCCGCCGGCTTTTCGGACATGACGTGGATGCCCCGCTTCAGGCAGGCGATCACGTAGGACGGGTGGAAAAAATGGGGCGTGCTGACAAGGCAGCCGTCGATCAGACCGCTGTCCAGCATGGCGAGGGCGTCGTCGAAAAAGGCGACGCAGGAAGGCAGGTTTTTCCTGCCCCATGCGATCCGGTCCGGGCGGATGTCCGCCACGGCGGCCAGTTCGATCTCGGGACAAAGCCCTTTTCGGATGTTTTCGGCGTGGCCGGAGCCCATGTTGCCAAGACCGATGATGCCGAGCCTGATTTTTCTCTCCATACCGCATATTCCTTCTTTACATCATGGCGCATTTTTTCTGAAAAGCCGACCTGCTTTTGATATAGAAACAGAGGAAACGCCGCCCGGGAGAGTGCGTCCGTCTGCCGAAGGGACGCCCTTAATGGAAGCCGTGCGCCGTCAGGAAGTCGTAGCTGCGCTTCAGACAGTCGAAGGGGTCTTCGCCGTTGCAGTCGTCCTGTTCCACCAGCATGTATTGCGTCCCCGCCGCCTCGGCCATCTGAAAGATACGGTCAAAGTTCAGGTTGCCGTCGCCGACGGCCTCCATCCGCCGGTCGTTCCTGAGACCGTCAAAGCCGTAGTCCTTCAGATGAATGCAGGGCACCCGGCCGCGGAAGCGCGCCAGCCATTCGGCAGGGTCGCCGCCGCCTGCCTGCACCCAGAAGGTGTCCAGCGTAAAGCCCATCAGCGCCGCCGGCACATCCTCCCCCAACTTCTCCAGAATCGTTTTGCCGTTGATCTTCTGAAATTCCGCCGCGTGGTTGTGGTACATCAGGTATTTGCCGTTTTTTTTCAGGGTCTCGGCTGTCGGCAGGAAGGTGTCCAGAAAGCGCTGATAATTCTTTTCCGGATTCTCTCCGGCAAACGGGTAGTACCCCAGCCCCACATACCGGCAGCCGAACGCGTCATGATCGGCCGCCACCCTGACCGGGTCGGCGGTCATTTCTTCGGCCGGCGTATGGGTCAGTACGCAGCGCAGACCGTTCTCCCGCAGCCGCTTTGCCAGCCACTGCGGTTCAAAGGCGCAGGTGCCGGAGAGCTGGACGGTTCTGTAGCCGATGTCCGCCACCTTTTTCAGGCTTTCCGCCAGGCCGTCCAGCGTCTGGCAGAAGTCCCGGATGGTATAGCATTGCGCGCCGATTTCCATGATGAGGCATCCTCCTTTTTTCCAGATCAACGTATTTTCAGACCGGCGGCAGCGCCGCCGTTCATGACGGGAAAAATGAAAAAGCATTCAGCGGGCGGCTTTTTCCCTGCAGCGGCGCCGGGCGCGCCGCAGAGGCGCAGCCCGAAGGGCCTGAAAAACCATCGCTACCCGCTGCTTTGCGCCCCCTCCGACCCCTTTATGGCAGAGGCACAGCCCACAGGCCTGAAAAACCTCGCCGGCGCAGGCGGGAAGGGCATTTGCACCGCTTCCGCGCATTTTCAGGGACAAAGCGCCGCCGTGCCGGTTGTGCTCCGGCCTTCGGTCATTTTTGACCGTTCCGTTCCGCCTGAACGTTTGCCAGCACCGTTTTCAGCGCCTGACAGGCGGCGTCAAAGGCCGCGTCGCCGGACGGGTAGGCAAACCGGCCGATTCCGCTGGTATCTCCTTCCCGCTCCAGACGGTTCAGACCGTCGAAAACGGTCAGATGGGGCTCCACCGTCACGTGATCGCCCCCCTGCGCCAGAAAAGCCTTGAGTATTTCCGGCAGACGGCCTTCTCCGCATCCGGCAGGCACCACGGTGCCGTCCGCCAGTGCGTCCTTGATGTGCAGGTATTTCACGTGACGGTGCAGCAGCTCCCAGCCCGCCAGCGTTTCCTGATGGCACTGAATATAATTGGCCGGGTCAAAAACGCCTTGCAGCGCCGGCACCTCCCGGTGAAGGGTCAGGCAGCGGGCGGCCACGTCGCCGTAAATGCCCTTTTCATTTTCATGGCACAGCGCGACGCCGGTGCCCTCCGCCGCCTGCACAAAGCAGCGCAGCCGCCGGACGACTTCGTCGTGACAGCTTTCCGGGTTCCTGCCCTGGGGAATGAAGAAGGAAAACAGCCGGATGTTCCGGGCACCGAGGATTCCGGCGATCTTCAGCGTATGGCGGAATTTTTCCATATGCGCCGCAAAATCGTCCTTCACAATGGAAATTTTGCCGATGGGCGAACCGACGGACCAGACGATCAGCCCGGCCGCGTCCAGCTTTTTGCGTACTTCCACCGCCTTTTCTTCCGAAATGTCCGACACGTTTTCGCCGTCCACATGGCGGATCTCCAGCCCCTGAAGACCGTTGCGCTTCAGGGCGGCGATCTGACCATCCATCATGGGGCTGGCTTCGTCTGCAAACGCATAAATGTTCATGCTCCGTCTCCTTTATCCATGCCGAGCAGCGCCCGGGTGTTGTCATAGCTGAGCTTCCGTACCAGCGCCGCGGCGGAGTCCGGATCATACTCGCCCTTTTCGACCCAGCTGCCCACCAGCGTGCAGAGGATCCGGCGGAAATAGTCGTGCCGTGCGTAGGAAAGAAAGCTGCGGGAATCCGTCAGCATGCCCGGGAAGACGCCGAGACAGCCGTTTTCCGCCATGACCTGCAGCTGCGTCAGAATGCCCCGCTTGTGGTCGCAGAACCACCACGCGGCGCCGCAGCGGACACGGGGAAATGCACCGGCGATGGCGGCGACCTGCGCCGCGCTGCTTTCATTGAGGGTATAGAGAATGGCTTCGGGCAGCCCGCCGGCCTCGTTCATCGCGTCCAGCAGCCCGATCAGGTCGTCGCCGCGGAGGGGGTCGCCCACGGTGTCGCCGCCGCAATCAGCGCCGGCACGGCGGAACAGGTCGGTATTGGCGTTGCGGCGCACCGCCAGATGCATCTGCATGACAAGGTTCCGCTGCCGGTACAGGCCGGACAGAAAGACGTACAGATGGCCGATCAGCCCGAGGTACGCGGGGCGGGGCACCCGTTCGCCGGCCAGCAGTCTGCGGAAGACCGCGTCCGCCTCCTGCGGGGAGGCGACGGTATCGGGAAAAAAGGGAATGCCCACGTCGGTCACCCTGCAGCCCCGCCGCACAAAATCGTCCAGCCGCGCTTCGCAGGCCGCCTTCAGCCCGGCAAGATCCGTCACCGGGATCCCGGATGCTTCGGACAGCTTCCGCACATAGGCGGCGTAGCCGGGACGCTCCATCAGAAGCAGGCTGTCCGTTCGGAAGGACGGCAGAACCGTGATATCAAAGGTGGGATCCTGCCGGAGCTTTTCATGCCATGTCAGGCTGTCCGTCATGTCGTCGGTGGTGCAGACGGCCTCCACATGGGACTGCGCCATGAGTTTCCGGGGGGAAAGCCGCTTTTCCCGGATGCAGCCGTTGGCCTGCTGCCAGACGGCCTCGGCCGTGTCCCGCCGCAGGGGTGTTTCAATGCCGAAGAAACGGCTCAGCTCCATGTGAGACCACACATACAGGGGATTACCCGCCGCAAATTCCAGCGCCTGCGCATACATGAGAAATTTTTCGTGCCAGGAAGCGCCGCCGGTGATGAAGCGCTCGTCGATCCCGGCGCTGCGCATCAGCCGCCACTTGTAGTGGTCTGCGCCCAGCCACATTTCACCGATGTTTTCAAAGGGTCTGTCCTCAAAGATTTCCCGGGGGGACAGATGGCAATGATAGTCGATGATCGGCAGTTTTTCTGCTTTTTCATAGAGCGTGCGCGCTGTCTGATTTTCCAGAAGAGTACAGGTTGTCATAACGTTCCACCCCTTGATCTCCATTATAAAACCAATCCGTTTCTGATATCAATTGCAAATCAAAGCAGGAAAACATTGCAAATCGGAACATGGCATGCTAAAATGGCGACAGGAAGGTGACGGCATGAAGGTGCGAATCGACGGCGGACGTTTCTGCAGCGAACGGCCCGCGCAGGGCGACTATTCCATGCATATCCACAGCGATTCCCATGAAATATACTGCTTTCATTTCGGCGATGCCGAGTTCTCCGTGGAGGGCAACCGTTATCCCCTTGAGCCGGGCGACCTGATGCTCCTGCGCAAGGGCGAGGTGCACCGCCTGATCCTCCGATCTGACGCCCGCTACGAACGGTCGGTGATCAATTTCGATCTGCCGCCGGAGATGGATCCGGACGGTCGGCTGCTGGCGCCCTTCAACCAGCGGCCGCTGGGAAAAACAACCGCTACCGCCTTGCCCAGTTTCCGGACGAGCACTGGCCCCTTTATCTGGCGAAGATTGAAGCGGCGGCGGAGCCTCAGCGGAAATGGTGCTATCTGCTGCCGCTGCTCAGCGATCTTTACGACTGCTTTGAGCGGCTGAAGCATGCGAACCCCCGGTCTGAAAAGGACCGCGCCGCCGGGGTCATTCAATACATCAACCGTCATCTGGGAGACGACCTTTCTCTGGAACTGCTGGCCGGCCAGTTCTACCTGAGCAAGGCGCATCTCAACCGGATCTTCAGACAGTCGACGGGCACCACGGTCTGGGAATACATTGTGGTCAAGCGTCTGTTCATGGCGCGGGAAATGCTGATCGCCGGGCAGCCCCCTACCCGGGTCTATTCCCTGTGCGGTTTTCAGGATTACACCGCCTTTTACCGTGCCTATCGGCAGCATTTCGGCATTTCACCAAAAGATGAAAAAGAGCGCGGCAGGGGCATGACCGTCTGAAGGCGGGCGCGGCAGGACGGGCGACTGGTGCAGACGCGGTGACGTTCCCCTGCCGCTGGAGAACGGCAAATCCGGCAGGCACATGAACCGGCGCGAAGAAGTATTCCCCTCCGCGGATGGAGCATGGCGGCGCCGTCCATGCCCGCGCCGCTACGGCGCTGCTCGGGCAAGGCAGACCGCTCCGGCGGCAGCGGCGCTTTCCATGAAAAAAAGGCGGCGCGAAGCGTTTGGATTTTCACACATGCAAAAAATTCCGCAGCGGCAGGTTGCCGCGGCGGAATTTCTGCTGTATGGGGGCAAACGCCGGGACAGCGGCGAAGGCATGGAGAACGGTTGAAAAAGCGGGAAAAAAACGGATCCCGTCGGCCGTCCTGCCGGCGCCGGGGAAAAGGCGGACGATTGTCCCACACGGCGCGTCTTACGTCCCGCTATGCTTCACGCAGGGATGAAGCAAGCCCCCGCCTGACCGAAAACCGCTGCGCAGCGCCACCGCTGCCCCGTTCGTCCGCGGAGCGTCCGTCCACAGACCGCGCAAAAGGCATGCTCATCTCAGGCAGGGCGGCGTTTGCGGCGGCTGTCCCGGGCGGCGGGTTCAGTGCCGATTTGAGAAGGCTTCCAAAGATACTGAATGCGGTTTCCCGGGGCGCGGCGGGTTCGGCCTCCGCACCCGTGCCGCGGTCTGGGGCGTACGTCGTATCGCGTAAACGCACGCACCCGCCATGCGCGTCTGTGCTGCGGCCCGGGGCGTCAGCGCTTTGCCTCCAGCCCGGGGAGGCAGCGGATGACGTTCAGCCCCAGCGAACGCAGGTACCGATCCGCCGCTTCATAGTCCGGCGTGGTCAGCCGGGCGGGGTCGTGGGCGTCCACCCCGAGGATCGCGTCGCACCCCTCCCGGGCAGCGGCTTCCCAGAAGCGGAAATAGGGATAACCCAGCCCCTGCGGGTTTTGCGTCTGCTTGTACACGCCGAACAGGTTGTATTCCAGCGGCATGTGCAGCGCCCGGGCGGCGCGGGTGATCTGCAGCGCCATGTCCTGCGCCGCATCGTCCCACACCGGATAGCTGGCCAGACAGACCTCCGGGTGCGCCAGACAGTCAAACAGCCCCCATTCCATGCCCGCCAGCACCTCCCGGGTGTATTTGCGCACCTGCTCCGGGGTCCGGACGCATCCGTAGAAGGGTTCGCCTGTGCTTTCGTTGCCGTGATGCCCCATCACCAGATAATCGCACCGGCTTTTCAGCTCGGCCAGATGGGCTTTGTAGTCCGGGAGCGCCTCGCATTCAAACCCGATGTAAACGGTCAGACGGTCCCGGTAGGCCGCCCGCAGCGCCGCCATGGTGGAAAGGTATTCGCCCGTTTCCTCCATCTGCATGCGTCCCGGCGCGCGGTAACCGTTCAGATAGGGGTAGGGCGCGTGGTCGGACATGCCCAGCACCGTGTAGCCGGCGCGGACGGCCGTGTCGAAATAGTCCCTGTCCGCGCCCACGGCGTGGTGGCAGCGGACGGTATGGGTGTGGTAATTGGTCTTGTGCATGGGTTTATGCCTCGTCTTTCAGAATCAGTTCCACCGGGCAGTGGTCGGAACCGTATATTTCACTGTGAATGGACGCTCCTGCCACCCGGGGCAGCAGCCGGTCGGAGACCAGAAAATAGTCGATGCGCCACCCGGCGTTGTTTTCCCGGGCGTGGAAGCGGTAGCTCCACCAGGAATAGGCGTCCCGCGCCTCCGGGTGCAGGGCGCGGAAGGTGTCCTGAAAACCGGCGCGCAGAAGGTCGGTCATTTTTGCGCGTTCCTCGTCGGTGAAGCCCGCGTTCATCCGGTTGGTGCGGGGGTTTTTCAGGTCGATCTCCTCGTGCGCCACATTCAGGTCGCCGCAGATGACCACCGGCTTTTCCGCGTCCAGCGCCGCGGCGTAGGCACGGAAAGCGTCGTCCCACGCCATGCGGAAGGGCAGCCGCTTCAGCCCGTCCTGACTGTTGGGGGTGTACACGTTCACCAGATAAAAGCCGCCCATGTCCAGCGTCATCACCCGTCCCTCGCTGTCCATATCGTAAAGCCCCGTCCGCACGGAAAGGGGCAGGGCGCGGGTGAACGCCGCCGTGCCGGAGTAGCCCTTTTTCTCCGCGCTGTGCCAGTACTGCCGGTAGCCGGGCAAGGGCAGGTCGATCTGCCCGGGCTGCAGCTTGGTCTCCTGCAGGCAGACCACGTCCGCGTCCAGCTGCGCCACCGCGTCGGCAAAGCCCTTGCCCGCCGCCGCCCGCAGCCCGTTGACATTCCACGAAATCAGTTTCATCCTTGATCCTCCCGGAAAATTATAGCATAATTCCCCCCGAATTGGCTATATCAAATTGACAAATGTCTGCGGGCATGCTATGATAATAATGACTTTTTACCATTAGAGACAAGTGGAGGCGTTTTCATATGGATTACGCATCCTGGGTGAAACCCAGGCTGAAGCACGTCATGTGGCGGCTGTACGCTGTGGATGGGCTGGCGGATATGTTTGAAAAGTGTTTTCTCAATACGCTGGAAACCACCGCCACCGAGACGGAAGCGGGGGAAAGCTTCGTCATTACCGGCGATATTCCCGCCATGTGGCTGCGGGACAGCACCGAGCAGGTGCTCCACTACATCCGTTTTGCCAAGGACGAGCCCAAGTTGGCGGCGTGGATCGAAAGGCTGATCGCCCGGCAGACGGAGGATGTGCTCTACGACCCCTACGCCAACGCCTTCAACCGGGAAGAAAACGGCCGCCACGGTTACAACGATACCCCCGCCCCCGGCAAGCGGGTGTGGGAGCGCAAGTATGAGGTGGACAGCCTGTGCCACATGATTTATCTGGCATGGCGCTACTACGAGGCCACGGGCAGCACCCGCTTTATGACCGACGAGTTTTATGCCGCGCTGGAGCGCATCCGCCACGTTTTCTCCGTGGAGCAGTACCATTTTGAGCGCAGCCATTATACCTTTGAAAGAACGGATTGTCCGCCCAGCGACACCCTGACAAACGGCGGCATGGGCGACCCGGTGGGCTACACCGGCATGACCTGGTCCGGCTTCCGCCCCAGCGACGACGCCTGCCGCTACGGTTATCTCATTCCCGCCAACCTGTTTGCCGCCGCCATGATGGAAAAGGCGGCGCTCATGTGCCGGCTGGACGGACGGGATACCCTGGCCGACCGGATGGAAAAGCAGGGCGGGCAGATGCGGCAGGGCGTGATGGAATTCGGCACGGTGGAGCACCCCAAATTCGGCCGCATCTATGCGTATGAAACGGACGGTCTGGGACACTGCAACCTGATG
This sequence comes from uncultured Clostridia bacterium, assembly GCA_934662505.1. GTDB lineage: Bacteria > Bacillota > Clostridia > Christensenellales > Aristaeellaceae > SVGT01. Next base: position 122,118 of record CAKUKE010000004.1, read on the forward strand.
GACGACGCCAATGTGCCCAGTCTGCTGGCGCTGCCCTATCTGGGACTGTGCGACCTGCACGATGAGATCTATCAGAACACCCGCCGCTTTGTGCTCAGCAGCGAAAACCCCTGTTTTTACGAGGGCAGGCTGGCGCGGGGCGTGGGCAGTCCCCATACGCCCAGGGGCTATGTGTGGCCCATCGCCCTGTGCATACAGGCCATGACCACCGACGATGTGGCGGAACAGGCGGAATTGCTGCGCATGCTGCTGCGTACGGACGCCCGCACCGGCTTCATGCATGAAAGCTTCCATCCCGACGACGCCACCCGTTTTACCCGGGAGTGGTTCGCGTGGGCCAATTCCATGTTCGGCGAAATGCTGTACCGCTTCTACGAGGCGGGGACGCTGGAGGAGATCGTCGCCCGGGTCAAGGCGGACGGAGCCGAATAAGCGTGGCGCGCCGCTGGAGCGGAACGGTCACCCCTGTGGATGAAGGGCTCTCCGGCCGGCGGAGGGAGACGGCGAAAAATGGACGGGAGGCGGTTGCCTGCCCCGTCCTTCAAAAACAAACGGAGGGAGCGCCGGACGCTTCCTCCGTTTTTACGTGTCCGAAAACGGGATTTTCATGCGCTCTGCGGCAGGATCAAAACGCACGGACGCGCAGACGGGCGGTCTGACGCGTTTCGAAGGGGATAAAAGCGGTACCGAGCGCAATGCATGACGGAAAACACGGCTTGATACGCCTCGCGGAAAGTGCAAGGGTCTCATCCTGCATGACCATGCCGGGAGAACGGTTTTCTGCATCCGCGATGCGAAAAGCCGCCCCGTCCGGCGGCGCCGATCAATTTGAGATTCGCCGACGCTTTCCGCGCCGGCAGGGCGCCCGCCGTCACCCGTGCGGCGCAGAAAGCATAGACTGTCAGGGAAAGGCGGGATCAGAGATGGACGACAGCTTTTTCATTGCATCCTTCCGCTCACGTCAGGCGGTGCTGCGGCTGGAGGAGGTGCTGCGCCGGAGCGGCGTGCAGACGCAGATCGTGTCCACCCCCCGGGCGGTCGCCGTGGGCTGCGGTCTGTCCGTGCGGTTTGACGAAAGAGATATGGAACAGGTGCGCCGTACCGCTGCCCAGACCGGAGGCGGCACGCTGATCGGGCTGTACCGGGTGGATCATCTGGGCGGACGCATGCACGTGACGCCTGCCGGATGAGGGCAGGTGGGCGACAGATCGGCAGGGAAAATCCCGTGACGCATGCACGCGACGCCTGCTGGATAAAGGGCATATGAGCCATGCGCGCGGGCAGAGGGCGGCGCAGGTGTCGCGTCCCGTTGAATAAGGGCGTATGACCCGGACGTACAGGCAGGGCAATTGCTCCGCATAGCTGCTGCGCCAGCCGAAGCCGGTATGTGACGCATGGAACCGTGCTCCAACGCTCCATCATGCACGTCAGAAACGATGTGACCCGTGCGCGGACAGACAGCCCTGAAAGCTGCGGAAGAAGCGCTTATCCCCGAATAGGTGACCTGCGAGGGGAGGCGACCTGAAATCTGAGCAGTCCGCCCTCTGCATCACCGGCTGTGACCCGCGTACGCGGGCAGGGGGCGGCGCAGGCTCGCACCCCGTTGGATCGGGGTGCAGAAAAAAATGGCGTACCCGCCCGCGGCAGAACCGCCCGGGCGGGCGCGTCATGGCGTCCTCCCGTTTTCGTTTGCTGTTTTTTGGGCAGCCTGAGGCGCGGTGCGCCTGATGGACGACCCTTCAGCGGGCTGTCTGCCGCCCGGCAAGGCAGGCGAGCACGCCTTTTTACAGGGAGGGAACAGGTTGTCAGGTACCTCGTCCGTGGCAAAAAAGCGCAGCGCTTCCACCTCCTCCGGCTGGCAGCGCAGCTCGCCTGTATACCGGTCGCACAGGTAGACCACGTCCACGTTGGATACTTCGTCCCCATTGGGGTATACATCATGGTTGTCCTTCCCGGAAAAAACGCCGAACAGGGTCAGGGTCTCCGCTGTCAGCCCCGTTTCCTCTTTCAGCTCCCGGCGGGCAGCGTCCTGGGCCGCTTCGTCCAGCTCCACCGAGCCGCCTGCGTAGCCCCAGCAGCGGCAGTCCCTGCGCAGCTGCAAAAGGATGCGCCCCGCGGGATCGGTCACGATGACGCTGGCGCCCACCTGCAGGAGGGGACGGTGCCCCACCGTTTTCCGCAGATCCAGAATGTAGCCCGACATGCCCTTTGCCTCCCTTGTGGTGTGATGCTTTCGTTTCCATGACAGCATGACGCCCCGCTTCGCGCAAGCGGCGCAGCCGGAAAGCTTCTCCGGCCGGTGTCCGATCCCCTGCCCGCGGCCTCCGCGGCAGACGGGGCGGCGCGGTCGTTTTTTGCGTAAAAACCGGATTTTTTTCATGATTTTTCGCGTCCTCCCGCCGTCATCCCAGCCGGAGGGGAGCGGGCTTTATCTGCCGGGAATGAAGGAAAAAATGCAGAAATATTCGTTTTGATGAGGATGTGTCTGTATTTTGACGCTTTCAGACCAGATCGTAGGCTTGTCAGGGACGACGCCATGGGTTAAAATGTGCGCGCACAAGGGTGCGAAAACAGACGCATTTTATACGAGGGGCGACGGAACATGACGGTCACGGCAATGGAAGAACAACGGAAAACCCGGGAACAGACGCGGCTGGAGCAGGACTACATCGGCCAGACGGCGGTGCCGGCGCAGGCCTATTACGGGGTGCATGCGCTGCGCGCCCGGGAAAACTTTCCCATGACGGGCAGACCCCTTCACTCCGCGTTTATCGTCAGTCTGGCGCAGGTGAAAAAGGCCTGCGCGCTGGCCAACCGGGAGGCGGGACAGCTGTCCGCGCCGATCGCCGAGGCCATCGCCGCCGCCTGCGACCGGGTGATTCGTGGCGAACTGCGGGATCAGTTCATTGTGGATCCCATTCAGGGCGGCGCGGGCACGTCCATGAACATGAATATGAACGAGGTGCTGGCCAATGCGGCCATCGAGGCGCTGGGCGGACGGCTGGGCGACTATACCCTGGTGCATCCCAACGACCATGTGAACCGGGGTCAGTCCACCAACGACGTTATCCCTACCGCAGGCAAATTGACCGCGCTGCGGCTGACGGAGGGGCTGCTGGACAGCCTGGCGGCGCTCCGGGACGCGTTTTCGGAAAAGGCGGTCGCCTTTGATCCTGTGCTCAAAATGGGGCGCACCCAGCTGCAGGACGCGGTGCCCGTACGGCTGGGGCAGGAATTTGCCGCCTATGCCGCGGCGGTGGAGCGGGGACGCGCCCGCATTGCGGACAGCCGCCGGGAGCTGTACCGGGTCAATCTGGGGGGCACCGCCATCGGGACGGGGCTCAACGCCCAGATCGCCTATTTTTCCCACGTGACCGACGTGCTGGCGCAGGTGACCGGGCTGCCCTTCCGTCAGGCGGAAAACCTGCTGGACGCCACCCAGCACATCGACGGCTTTGCGCAGGTATCCTCCACCGTGAAAAACGCCGCGCTGGCGCTGTCCAAGGTGGCCAACGACCTGCGGCTTCTGTCCTCCGGCCCCCGTACAGGGCTGCACGAGATCAACCTGCCGCCCCGGCAGAACGGCTCCTCCATCATGCCGGGCAAGGTGAACCCCGTCATTCCTGAGGTGGTCAATCAGGCGGCCTTCCGCATCGCAGGCAACGACGTGACCATTGCCATGGCTGTGGAGGCGGGGCAGCTGGAGCTGAACGCCTTTGAGCCGGTGGTCTTCGACGCGCTGTTTGAATCGCTGGATCTGCTGCGCCGGGCGGCGGATACCCTGCGGACGCACTGCGTGGCGGGCATCACCGCCAATGAGGACGTGTGCAGAAGCATGGTGGAAAAAAGCGTGGGCGTGGCCGCGGCGCTGTGCCCCCACGTGGGTTATGTGCTGGCCGCCGAGATGGCGCGGGAGGCGCTGCGCACCGGCCGTCCCCTCACCGGGATCGCCCGGGAGCGTTCCGGGCTGACCGGGGCGCAGCTGGACGAGATCCTGAACCCCTGCGCCATGACCGAACCGGGGGTATGGGAGGAAAAGTGAGCTGCCGGGCGGACAGGCTGCCTGCCTGCCGGATGGCACCGTCCTTCCTGTTGCTTTTACCTCAGATACTGTTTGCTCTTTGTTTACAGGTTCTGACCGGACGCCGCTTATCCACCCCCATCCGCCGCGCCGTTGCGCGGGGTGCGGCGCTTGTGCTCATTCAGCGGACGCTTCCCCGCCCTGCCGCGCCGTTGCGCGGGGTGCGGCGCTTGTACTCATTCAGCGGACGCTTCCCTGTCCTGCCGCGCCGTTGCATGGGGTGCGGACGGCGCTGTCCGCGCCGCACCTGACGTTGAGCGCCGTGCTTCCCACCGCCTGCGGCGGGTCGGAAGAGCGCCCGTCCCGGAAGGGTGGTTGCCGGGACGGGCTTTTTTTCGCTTTTTATCGGGCGGCGGCGGGAAAATCATGTCCTGTTCTACATCATAATTTAACATTTTCTCAATTTTTACCCTCCGCTGTCAGGTTCAGGGCGTTGAAAAAAACGCGGCGATATGGTAAGATAGTCTCGTGGAAGAAGGCCTGTTTTTGCCTGTGCGAAAAGGCTTTTGCCGAAAGGAGGCGGGGCGATGGACGCTTTGCAGGAACTGCTGCAGCGCAGCCGGCAGACGGACGCGGTGGTGTTTGACGTGGGCAACGTGCTCATCCGCTACGACCCGCCCCACATCGCCCGTACGCTGCTGCCGGAAAACCACCGTCAGGCGCTGGCGGAAGCCATGTTTACCCCCGGCGAATGGTACTGGGGGCGCTTTGACGAAGGGCTGGTTCCCGACGAGGAAGCGGCGGAGCGTATCGCCTGCCGGGCGGGGCTGCCCGGCTGCGGGGGCGAAGTGCTCCACGCGCTGTACCATTTTCACGAAGACCGTGTCCCCCTCCCGCTGGCGCAGGCGCTCCCCGCGTTCAGGGAAACGGGGAAGAAGCTGGTGGCGCTGACCAATTACAACGAAAAGGCTTTCGGGCTGCTGCGGGACAGGTTCGACTTTTTCCGCTGCTTTGACGGCGTGGTGGTATCCGGGGAAGAAAAGCTGTGGAAACCGATGCCCGCGTTCTACCGTCTGGCGCTGGAACGGTATGGGCTGACCCCCGGCAGGACGCTGATGATCGACGACCGGGAAGAAAACACTGCCGCCGCGGCCGCGCTGGGCATGCAGACCTGGCTGTACCCCGTGCCCGACGCGGATTGACGGAGCCCGGACGGCGGCGGAGAGCGGAAAACAGCGTTTTTTTCGCTTTTCTCCAGTAAAAACGGAACAAAAACGGCGCGGGGTGCGTCATATAGATGTGTAACGGCATGGAAGGATGGAGTGGAGCATGAAGATGAAAAAGAACAGCTGCAAGCGGGCGCTCATGGCGCTGCTGCTGCTTTTGCCGCTGGCGCTGAGCGGGTGCTATGCCAACACCCCCACCATCGGCGACAATACAGGCGATCTGTTTGTGGAATACCCGGTGCAGTCCATGAACCCGGTGACAAACGCCCCCACAAACGCGGGCACAACGGGCAACCCGGTCATTGACCTGACCAGCCGCGCGCCGGGCGAAGCCACCGGGACAGCTGCCGCCGGGCAGCAGACCCCGATCATCCTCAAGCAGGAGACCGTGGCGCCCGTCACCGCCATTCCCACGGTGACCCAGACCGCTTCCGCCACCGCCACCCCGCCCGCCGTGCTCAAAAAGGGCGCGCAGGGCGACACTGTGCGGGACGTGCAGCGGAAGCTGCGCTCACTGGGCTTCCTGAAAGGGGAAGCGGACGGCGATTTCGGCGACGCGACGGAAGCGGCCGTCAAGCGCTTCCAGAAGCAGTACGGTCTGACGGACGACGGCGTGGTGGGTGACGCCACCCTCAAGGCGTTGGCCAATGCCAAGGCGACCGCCCGTCCTACCGCGACGGCCAAACCCACGGCGACCCCTACGCCCCGACCCACCTCCAAACCGGAGTATTCTTCGAACACTTACCTTCGGTCGGGTTCCTCCGGCAGTCTGGTCAAAAAGCTGCAGAACCGATTGATCGAGCTGGGCTACCTGTCCGGCACCGCGACCGGCGATTATGACAGCGCCACCGAGGCGGCGGTCTACGCGTTCCAGAACCGCAACTGCTCCTATTCGGACGGTATTGCCGGCAAACTGACGCTGGACGCGCTGTTCTCCGCCTCTGCAAGGAAGGCTTCTTCCTCCGCGGGGATCATTGGCGAATCCCTCAAGGAAGGCAGCACGGGCAGCGCCGTGCGTACCCTGCAGACCCGTCTGAAGGCGCTGGGCTATTATACCGGCGAGATCGACGGCGATTTCGGTCAGGGCACCGAGGACGCGGTGCGCTACTTCCAGCGGGTCAATGGGCTGACCGTGGACGGCAAGGCCGGCAGCGCGACCACCGCGCTTTTGTACTCGGGCAGCGCCAAGAGCGCCGCGCAGGATGCGACCCCCACCCCCCGGGTGACGGCGACCCCCTCGCCCATTCCCGACAACGTGTACGTGCTGGTGACCGCGCCGCCTAACGGCGACTATGTGACGCTGGAGCGGGGGCACTACGGCAGTCTGGTGCGCTCCATGCAGCAGCAGCTGAAAAATCAGGGCTACTACACCGGCGATGTGGACGGCTACTACGGCGAGGGTACGGAAAACGCCGTGAAGGCCTTCCAGCGGGCGAAGGGTCTGATCGTGGACGGCAAGGCAGGACGCGCCACCCTGCGCGTGCTTTATGAGGGCGACTTCCCCATCGGCTCCTGACCGCTCCGCGCTGTAAACAGATAAAAAAGCAAACACTCAATACCAAAACAGACGCTCAATACTGCTTGACCTTCCGCCGCCTCACGGAGAACCGTGGGACGGCGGTTTTTGTGCCGTTGAGAACGGAGGACACGGGACGGCAGGGTGCACATGGAGGAAAAATCACCGAAACCGAGATGTTCCAGAGCGGGGGCGCACGGGTGTTTTGCACAGCACGCCCACGGTTTTTCTGCGGCGGGGAGGCTTTCGAGACATGCGGCCGCGGACGTGAAGGCAAGGGGCGGCGGGGAGGCGTTTTTGTAAGGGGCGCAGGGTGAAGCCTGCGCGGCATGGCCTTCCGTTGAGCGGAAATATCCGCCGGGACGGTAAAGGAGAAGACGATGAACAGAAAAGCGAAGGGCAGAACGAAGCCCTGACGGAATCCGGCGTTCCTTTGCGGCAGGCGGGCGTCAGCGCTCCGCCTTGCGTACAATACGCGGGTTATGCCTTCGCAACCCGGGCGGCGATGCGCCGCGAAGGCGGCACACTGGACGTGTTCGCGCAACGTTGCTGCATGGTTATAAAAGGGTCGTTGCAGCATCGCCGCCGTTTCTCCGCTGTGTGCAGCTTTCATCATGCTGTTTATGCGCCGCGAAGGCGGTCTGCCGGACGCGTCCGAGTGACGCTGCGGCGCAGGTATGGGCGGAAAAGGCCGCATCTGCACTGCCGCCGTTTCTTTGCGGCACGCTAATTTTACTGCGCTGCTTGTGCCCAGTGACGCTTGCTGCGTTGGACACGGCAGGACGGTGGCGGCTCCTGCACCCATGCGCCATCGCCCTGCCGGCCGTACCCAACGTGCCGGACAGTGGCACGGTGCGCGGGTCGACGGAGAAAGGGTGGCGCCTTTCTGACGGCAGCGCGGCGGTAACGTTGTTGAACGTGGGGGAGTCCCCCGTCTGCGAGCTATGAGGCGGCAGCGCGTCTATGGCCTGCGCACAGGCGGCGTTTCCGGATAGAGCGGGCAGGGACAGTCATGGATTGTGACGCTGCGAGAAAAATGATGGAGCGGCTTTTTTCACCATGCAGCGCCTGCTTCCATGCGCTGCGGGGTCGTCAATGCCGGTTCTTCCCTTTGCGCTGACGCTTGATTCGGGTCTGAAGTTGCATCGGTTTTTGAACGGCACGTCCGACCGCCACGCTACAAGTGAGGAAAAGCAGAACCCGGGCGCGTCTTCGTTTCAGCGCGGGACTGCCGCCTGATTCCTTGCACGGACGCTGTACATGCTGGGGTTTGAAAGCTACATCGGGTTTTAACGGGCATTGCTGCCCCTGCGGTTCAGCGGGGTGAAAAACCCACGAAGGAAAAGAAGACCCGGGCGCGCCTTCCCACAGGGGGACGGTACGCCCGGGTTTTATACTGGGCTTCTTTATATCGTGGTTTATAAAGGAGGGATACGACTTCGGCGGCAGGTCGGAACAGGGTCAGCCGCCGAAGAGATCCTTCAGTTTATCCAGAAAGTTCTTGCGGCCTTCGTACTCCCGGCCGCTGGTCTGCTGCTCAAACTGACGCAGCAGGTCTTTTTGCTTTTCGTTGAGCCGGCGGGGCACCTCCACCCGCACCTTGAGCACCAGATCGCCCCGGTAGGTGCTGCGCAGCTGCTGCACGCCCTGCCCCTTGATGCGGAACTCCGTGTCGTTCTGCGTACCCTCGGGGATGTGGAAGGTGGTCTTGCCGCCGCCCAGCGTAGGCACGTCGATGTCCGCGCCCAGCGCCGCCTGCGTAAAGGAAATGGGCATTTCCAGATACAGGTTGGTGCCTTCCCGGCGGAACAGCTTGTGGGGCTTGACGGACACCTGAATGTACAGATCGCCCGCGGGGCCGCCGTTGACGCCCGGTTCGCCCTGACCGTTCATGACGATGGTCTGGCCGTTGTCGATGCCCGCGGGCACCTTGACCGTGGCGGTACGCCGGCGGCGCACCTTGCCGCTGCCGCCGCAGGCCGTGCATTTGTCCTGAACGATCTTGCCCGTGCCGCCGCAGGTGGAGCAGGTGCGCACCGTCACCATGAAGCCGCCGGATACCCGCACCTGACCCGTGCCCTTACAGGTGGGGCAGGTCTTGGGCTGGGTGCCGGGCTTGGCGCCGGAGCCGTGGCAGGTATCGCACAATTCGTCCCGGGTGAATTCAAAGCTCTTTTCGCAGCCGAAGGCGGCTTCCTCAAAGGTGATGCGGAGCTCGTAGCGCAGGTCGTTGCCCTGACGGGGCGCGTTGCGCTGCTGCGCGCCGCCCATGCCGCCGCCAAAGAGCTGGTCGAAAATATCGCCCATGCCGCCCATGCCGCCGAACCCGCTGAAATCGAACCCGCCAAAGCCGCCGCCTGCGCCGCCGCCGAAGCCCTGCGTGGGATCCTCGTGACCGTAGCGGTCGTAGCGCGCCCGCTTTTCAGGGTCGGACAGCACTTCGTTGGCCTCGTTGAGCTCCTTGAAGCGCTCCTCTGCCGTTTTGTCATTGGGGTGCAGGTCGGGGTGGCATTCCTTGGCCAGCTTGCGGTAGGCCTTTTTGATGTCCTCGGCGCTGGCGTCCTTAGGAACGCCCAGCACCTCGTAATAATCCCGTTTCGTTGCCATGTTAACCTCTTGCTATGCGCTGCGACCGATGGTCGGCGGGGGCGGAGCGCCCGCGCCGGCGGGGTCTGCGAAAGAATCATTTAACCCAGTACGGGAGGGACGCCCTCGGGCGACCCTCCCCCATGATCACAGTGAATGAATTTGCGGCGGATCAGTGGACGCTGCCGTCGGCGTTGAAGGAACCGTCCGCGTTCTGGGTGCCGGCCTGCGGACCGTTCTGCTGCGCGTCCGCACCGGGCTGGCCGCCCTGCTGCTGGTAGAGCTTGCCGAAGATGGCGTACACCTTCTGGGTCAGGCCTTCCATGGCGGTCTTGATCTCGGCGGCGTTGTTGCCCTCGCGCACCTTCTTGAAGGCGTCAATCTCGCTCTGCACGGTGTTCTTGTCTTCCTCAGACAGCTTGTCGCCGTTGTCCTTGAGCTGCTTTTCCAGTTCATAGATCAGGCTGTCGGCACGGTTCAGGGTCTCAATTTCGTCCTTCTTCTGCTTGTCGGCCTCGGCGAACTGCTCCGCTTCCTTGACGCGCTGGTTGATCTCTTCCTCGGTCATGTTGGTGGAAGCGGTGATGGTGACCTTCTGCTCGTTGCCGGAGCCCAGATCCTTGGCGGTCACATTGACGATGCCGTTGCGGTCGATGTTGAAGGTGACCTCGATCTGCGGCACGCCGCGGGGCGCAGCGGGGATACCGGTCAGCTGGAAGCGGCCCAGCGTCTTGTTATCGTACGCCATGGGACGCTCGCCCTGCAGCACGTGGATTTCCACGGTGGTCTGGCCGTCCGCGGCGGTGGAGAATACCTGAGACTTGGTGGTGGGGATGGTGGTGTTGCGGTCGATCAGCTTGGTGAAGATGTGGCCTTCGGTTTCGATGCCCAGAGACAGGGGCGTCACGTCCAGCAGCAGCACGTCCTTCACCTCGCCGCCCAGCACGCCGGCCTGAATGGCGGCGCCCACGGCCACGCACTCGTCGGGGTTGATGCCCTTGAAGGGCTCCTTGCCGGTGATCTTCTTCACAGCGGCCTGCACGGCGGGGATACGGGTGGAGCCGCCCACCAGAATGACCTTGTCGATCTGGTCGCAGGTCAGTCCCGCGTCCTTCAGCGCGTTCTGCATGGGGCCGACGGTGCGCTCCACCAGATCGGCGGTCAGTTCGTCAAACTTGGCGCGGGTCAGCGTCATGTCCAGATGCTTGGGGCCGGTGGCGTCCGCGGTGATGAAGGGCAGGTTGATGTTGGTGGTCATGGCGCCGGACAGCTCGATCTTCGCCTTTTCGGCGGCTTCCTTCAGGCGCTGCAGCGCCATGCGATCCTTGCGCAGGTCAATGCCGTTTTCCTTCTGGAAGGAATCGGCGATGTAGTTCATCACCCGCTCGTCAAAGTCGTCGCCGCCCAGATGGGTGTCGCCGTTGGTGGAAAGTACCTCGAACACGCCGTCGCCGATTTCCAGAATGGACACGTCGAAGGTGCCGCCGCCCAGGTCGTAGACCAGAATCTTGTGGCTGTCTTCCTTATCCAGACCGTAGGCCAGAGACGCGGCGGTCGGTTCGTTGATGATGCGCAGCACCTCCAGACCCGCGATGCGGCCGGCGTCTTTGGTGGCCTGCCGCTGGCTGTCGGAGAAGTAGGCGGGCACGGTGATGACCGCCTGCGTGACGGGAGAGCCCAGATACGCTTCTGCATCCGCCTTCAGCTTCTGCAGGATCATGGCGGAGATTTCCTGCGGGTTGTACTGCTTGCCGTCGATGTCCACCTTATAGGTGGTGCCCATGTGGCGCTTGATGGAAGAGACGGTGCGGTCGGGGTTGGTGATGGCCTGACGCTTTGCGATCTGACCCACCAGACGTTCGCCGTCCTTGGTGAAGGCGACCACGGAAGGGGTGGTGCGCGCGCCTTCTGCGTTTGCGATGACGACGGGTTCGCCGCCTTCCATGACGGCCACGCAGCTGTTGGTAGTGCCAAGGTCAATACCGATAATCTTGCTCATAATCATTTCCTCCATTTTCTATCCGATGAAATTTGCGTTGTTCTGATTTATCGTAACCGGCGCGGAGCCGGGTTACTTCATTTTTCTGTTTTTCAGGCGTCGTCGCCTACCACCTGCACCATGGCGTGCCGCAGAACGGTCTCGCCCATCTGGTAGCCCTTCTGGAACACCTGACACACCGTGCCCGGCTCGCCCATGGACGCGTCGGCGCGCATGACGGCGTTTTCCAGCCGGGGGTCAAACTTTTCGCCCCGGCGGTCGATGACCGTCACACCCCGCTTCTGGAGTGCGTCCATCAGCTGGCGGTAGGTCAATTGCACGCCCTCCCGGAGCTTTTCGTCGGCGGTTTCGCTTTCCAGCGCCCGCTCCAGATTGTCGATCACCGGCAGGATCAGCTTCACCATATCCCGCGCGCCGTCCTCGTAGGCGTCCGCCCGGACGGATGCGTTGCGGCGGCGGAAGTTGTCAAAATCCGCCTGCACCCGCTGCGCCATGTCCAGATATTCTTCCGCCTGTGCGCGCGCCTTTTCCAGCTCGCCCGCGATGGTGTTTTCGGCCTGTGCGGCTTCTGCCTTTTCCGCCTCGGGCGCTTCGGCGGCGGCGTTATCGTCGCCCGGAGCACCTTCGTCCCTGTTCATCAGCTTCTTGTTCAGCATATCCAATGCCTTGCGAACCTCCCGGTTTTTTTGTTTCTGACGTTTGGACTTTGTCATGTCCCGTCATCTTCTCCCATAATTTCGCTGAGCATTCTGCCCACCGAGGAAAGCACGCCCAGCACCTGACGGTAGGGCATGCGGGTGGGGCCGATGACGCTCACCGAACCCCGGTGAACGCCGCCCACCTTGTAGGCCGCCGTGACCACCGAGCAGCCCTCCATGCCGCGCACCCCCGTTTCCGGACCGATGCGCACCGAGAAGCTTTCGCCCTCCCGGGGCAGGAAGGACTTGAGCGCGTCCTTTTCCTCCAGCGCGGACATGAACGCCCGCGCCTTTTCAACGTCCGCGTATTCGGGATAGTTGAGAATGTTGTGCGTGCCGCCCACGGCCACGGTGTCCGCCGCCGTCTGCCGGGCCATTTGCCCCGCCAGATCGCGGATGCCCTGACATACGGTGTCGTCCGGGCCGCCGTAGCGGGTGAGGGAGGAAAGCATTTGCTGCACCTCCATCAAAGTATGCCCCTGCAGCCGCTCGGTGAGCATGCGGGAAATGGCGTAAAGCGCGTCCGCATCCAGACTGGCGGACACCCGGATGACGCTGTCTCGGATGACGCCGCCGTCGGTCACAATGACCAGCAGCGCCGCGCCCCGGGGCATGGGCACCAACTGTACGCAGGAAATGCGCAGCTCCGCCTGTTTGGGCATCATGACCGCTGCGGCGTAATGGGTCATTTCGCTCAGCGCCTGCGCGGCCGAGTCCACCACGTCCTCCATCTGCCGCATGCGGGCGGCAAAGAAGGCGCGCACCTGATCCTCCTCCAGCGGGCTGACGCCCTCCTGCAGCAGGTCGTCCACGTACAGCCGGTACGCCTTCAGGCTGGGCACCCGGCCGGCCGACACATGGGGCTGCGCCAGATAGCCCAATTCCTCCAGGTCGCTCATCTCGTTCCGGATGGTGGCGCTGGAGAGCTTGGTCTCGTATTTGCGGCAGATGGCCAGAGAGCCGACCGGCACGGCGGTGAGGATGTAATCGTCGATCACCGCCCGCAGGATGCGCTCCTTCCGGGCGTCCAGATGCAGGTTGAGCCGCCTGCGCTCCCGGGCGGGAGACGGGGCGCTGCGAGGCGCGCCGTCCGCCGTCCGCTGCTTTTGCGACCGTTCGCCGTTCATAAACGCGCCTCCTTTGATCTTTATTCTTCCAGTGGTTAGCACTCTTTGTGCCTGAGTGCTAACCACGGTCTAAGAATAGCACGTTTCACCGGGATTGTCAAGGGTCCCGAAAAAAATATTTTTTGCGCTTTTCGCCTTTTTTGTTACACATTCCACCCCGCTTCCCGGCTTGTAAAAAAGGCGCGCCCGTTGTATAATGAACGGGTAGGAAGGGGGATTTGCCCGTGGAGGATCGTTTTGAGACCACCAAGCTGCGGCCGCTTCCCGAGGGAAGGGAGACCGCTGCGGACATTCTGGCCCATGTGTATCAGGCGCTTCAGCGCAAGGGGTATGACCCCATTGTGCAGCTGGTGGGCTATGTGCTGACCGGCGACCCTACGTACATCACCAGCTTTGACAACGCCCGCAGCCTGATCTGCCGGCTGGAGCGGGACGAAATTCTGGAAGAACTGGTTCGTTCCTATGTAAAGAACAATCTGGAAGGGCCGCAGTAATGGGGCGCATTTTATGTCTGGATGTGGGCGACGCCCGCATCGGCGTGGCCGTGAGCGACGAGACCCGTCTGATCGCCACGCCCTACAGCGTCATCCGGCACGTAGGCTGGGGGCCGGACGTGCGGCAGGTGCTGGACGCTTTTCAGAAAACGGGGGCGGACTACGTGCTTTGCGGCCTGCCCCGCAACATGGACGGCACCGAGGGCTTTCAGGCGCAGAAGGTGAGAGCGTTTGCCACTCAGCTGGAGAAGGCGGGCATGCCCGTGCAGTTTGAGGACGAGCGGCTTTCCACCGTTTCGGCCACGGATGCGCTCATTGAGGGCGGCGTGCGCCGGGAGGATCGCCGTCAATATGTGGACAAGGTGGCCGCGGCGGTCATTTTGCAGCAGCACCTGGACGGGCTGCGTCAGGGGTCGACCCGGACGGGCGCCGGTAAGGAATAAAGGAGGATAAAACCATGGCTGACGATATCCGCAACAATGAAGAAACCGAAGAAATGGAAAACGACAACATCGTGGAATTGACCGACGAGGACGGCAACGCCGTACAGTTTGAGCATCTGGCCACGCTGGAGCATGAGGGCAAAAAATATCTGGCGCTGATGCCGCTGGAAGCCGCCGCCGATGAGGAAACCGACGAAGAAGAAGGCGAAGTGCTGCTGCTGGAGATCGCGCAGGATGAAAACGGCGAGGATGTGTACGTGTCTCTGGAGGACGAAGCGCTGGCCGAGACCGTGTTCCAGAAGTTCCTTGCGCTGATGGAAGAAGAGGACGGGGAATGAGCGAAGGGCTGATCGGCAGGCAGGTGGCGCTCACCACGCCGGAGGGCGACGTATATCGCTTTGTGGTGCGCTCCCTTCAGCCCTACGCGGGGGAGACCTACGCCGTGCTGGAGGAAGAAAAGCTGGACGGGCAGATGCTGATCACCCACATTGAAACGGACGCGGACGGCGCGCCCGTTTTTGTTGTGGTGGGTGAGGAAGACATTATCACCGCCGTGCTGGAAAAGCAGGTGGCGGCGCACATCGCCCGTCAGCTGGAGGGGCTGAGCGACCGGGACGCGTAAGGACGCGGCAAAAGGAAGGGAGCACAAGGCATGTATCGGGGCGAAAAGGTGATCCTGCGGGCGCTGGATAACAGCGACCTGATGCGGTCGCTGGACTTTTCCAACGATTATGACACCATGCGGGGGGCGACCAGCGGTCTTCTGCTCCCGTCCACCGTGGACGACGAGGCGCGGCTGTTTTCCGCCCAGAGCCGGCAGAACCGGGGCGAATATCAGTTTGCCGTGGAGACCCGGGACACCCATGCCTTCATCGGCCGGTGCGGCTTTATCAACGTGGACTGGAAGAACCGTTCCGCCGAGATTACCGTCCTCATCGGGGACGGGGCGCTGCGGGGCAAGGGGTACGGAACCGATGCGGTGCGCACCCTGCTGCGGTTCGGTTTTGACGAAATGAACCTGCACAAGGCGTCTGCACGGGTGTTCGCCTTCAACGAGGCGGCGCTGCGGTGCTATGAAAAGTGCGGCTTTGTCCGGGAAGGACTGCTGCGGGAGGAAGTGTACCGGGGCGGGCGCTATCAGGATGTGGCGGTGCTGGGGCTCATCCGTCCCTGAGGGCGGCAGCCTGAGGGGGAGGAACACGCGGCGCCGTGGTGCGCTGTCCTGAGAACGGCAGACCGGGACGCACCGGAGCGCGTCCTCCATCATGCGCCGTCACCTGACGCGGGGAGCGCGGGCACGCCGGACGGCGTGTTTTTCCAGCGTACTTCGCCCTTGAA
>CAKUKE010000005.1 GCA_934662505.1 uncultured Clostridia bacterium
GGGGCGATCGAAAACGCCTTTCAAAAAGCCGCGACGCCTTCTCCGCTTCCGCTGCCCTGTCCGCGCAGGGCTGTGTTTCCGTGCAGTCAAATTCGATTACCCGCTTGCCTCGCAGCCCTGTCCGCGCAGGACTGTGTTCCTCCGTCTGCACGGTGCGCCGGACGCGCGTTTTCAGGCACGCAAATACGCCCTTCCCGCGGCCGGCGCGGCGGGAAGGGCGCGTTCATCCAACAGGCGGCCTGTATCAGGACTGGACTTCGGAACGGGGCGTTTCGCCGGTCGCGGCGGCGGACAGGGGCATATCCCCGTCGATCCGCGTCAGCCGGCTGAGGGATACCTCCAGCGCCGTCCGGGAAACGGCGGTGCCGTCGGGCATCTGCTTCTGGTACGCCCGGCTCTGAAACCGTCCCTGCACCTGCATTCTATCCCCTACGCTCAGAGACGCGGCATAGTGCGCCGTGCGTCCCCAGGCAATGCAGGGAATGTAGTCGCTCTTCCCGAAGGCACGGTTCACCGCCAGCATCAGGTCGGCTATTTCCCGTCCGAAGGGGGTGGTGCGGAAGGAGGGCGGCTTGCACAGCGCCCCCTGCAGGGTCACCACGTTCGGGTTTTCCGCCTCATCCGGGGGCAGCAGGCGCTGGGCGAAGGCGGTCAGAAGCAGCCGCCCCGCGCCGCCCACCACTTTATTGTAGGAGCGCAGCTGCCCCGTCACGCAGATGCGCACCCCCGGGGCGATCTGCCCGTCCATCAGCCGTTCGCTGATGGTTACGGGCAGGATGTCGTTGGTGCCCGACAGCCGCGGCACCTTCAGATCCAGCGTGTAAAACTGTTCGCCGAATACCTCGTGATCCGGCACGGGCGGCGTATCGATCACGCCGCACAGACAGAGCTGATTGGTTTGTACCTCCATGGTTTATTCCACCTCCGGTATTTTCGTAGGGTTCGGGGTCGCCTCGAGCAGCGTGCCCTGGTTGTCAATCACGGTGTCCCCCTCCGGCAGCAGCCGGGAAACGGGCACCACCGTCAGGCCTTTTTCACGATAGCTTTCCAGCACCAAAGGCAGGGCGTCCACGATAAAGTCGGAATCATTGTGAAACAGTACGATGTCGCCGCTCTGAACGTTTTCCGTCGCCCGGCGCACCAGATCATCCCGCCCCCTGTTTTTCCAGTCCAGAGAATCCACGCTCCACTGGATGGGCGTATAGCCCAGACTGCGGGCCGTGACGATCAGCCGGTTGTTGTAATCTCCGTAGGGCGGACGGAACAGGACGGGACGCTTGCCGATGAGGGCATACACGTTGTCGCTCATGGTGTCAAGCTCGGCGGCGATCTTTTCCGCGCTCAGCCTGCTCATCTGTGGGTGGGACGTGGAATGGTTGCCGATCTCGTGCCCCCGCGCGTCAATCTCCTTCACCAGTTCAGGAAAGCGCTGCGTCCAAATGTCCACCAGAAAAAACGTGGTCTTGACTTCGTATTCATCCAGAATGTCCAGTATTTTTTTCGTCTTGTCCCCGCCCCAGGCCGCGTCGAAGGAGATGGCGATCTGCCCGTCCTGACGCGCCACCCGGTAAACGGGCAGCTCCCGTTTGCCCGTCGCCGCAGTGACGGCGGTGTTGGCGCAGGCGTATACCGCGCACACCGCCAGCGTCAGGCACACCGTCCATACCCGTATTTTCAGCCCGGCCGACGTGTTTTTCGTTTTTTCCGTTTTCCGATTATCGTCCTGCTCCTGCCG
Organism: uncultured Clostridia bacterium; assembly: GCA_934662505.1. Taxonomy (GTDB): domain Bacteria; phylum Bacillota; class Clostridia; order Christensenellales; family Aristaeellaceae; genus SVGT01. Next base: position 1,736 of record CAKUKE010000005.1, read on the forward strand.
TATCCGCTTGATCATCCCCATGCGCCTCCCTTTTGCACCCATGGTATGCACAGGGTAAGGCGTTTAGTACCGCCTGCGCAGGGCGGCGCCGGTTCCTATTATATGCCCTCCCCCTGTCTGAAAGACCGTTCAAGGGGTCGCCCGCCGCTCCTTTCCGTCGACCCCTGTCCGCAAAATGCGACCGCCCGCCGCGTCGAACAGGGACGCAAAAAAGCGCCCCGGCACGCAGGGACGCGAGATGAAAAGAAAAATGCCGGATGAAACTTTTCATCCGGCATGGAAAGCCCTGCATTTTTCATTTTGCTTTGGGCTTTTCTTTTTTGGGAAAATCTGCTACACTGTTACCTGCCCGTCGTCAGCACCCGCATGACGGGCTTGTGCAGCGGCACGGCCAGCACCATGCAGATGGCCAGATCGGGGATAAGGTAGGTGCCGTTATACGCCATGGACGCCACAAAGGCGGTGTCCCAGAACATGTAGCCGGCCAGCGTGGCGGAAACAAACCGCACGAAGGTGGCCAGCAGCATGAACAGGAACAGCTGCCAGTCCTTTTTCTCCCTGACATGGGCATACAGGCCGCACAGACCCAGCGCCGCGTAGGCCAGCACATAGTCCAGCAGGAACTGCCACACATTCAGGAACCAGCCGCCCTGCATGTACTGCAAAACGCCCAGCACCGCGCCGGCCAGCACGCCTGGCCCCACGCCGAAGGCGGCGGCAAAGAGCATCACCGGCAGCATGCTGGCGGGGGTGATGGAGCCGCCGGAGGGCATGCGGTAGAGCCGGAACAGGGACAGCACAAAGGACAGCGCCACAGCCAGCGCCGCAAAGGCCACCGTCCGGGCCGTCCACTGTTTGCGGGTTTTGCCGAAAAGCAGCAGCATCAGCGCCAGCACCACGATGACCGCCACGGCGATCCAGGTGGTGGCAGGGGTCTCGACGAACTTATCCACCAGCGTCGTCCAGAACGAAGGGGTCTCCTCAACCACCGCTGCGGTCTCCGCCGCAGCTTCGCCGGCTTCCTCGCCGAGCGCCATGGGAAAGAATGGGAACATATCGGGTCTCCTCCTTTGTATTGGGCGTCCGCTGCCGCTTTGCTTCTGACAAGCAAAAATCCCGCGCGGCTTTCACCGCACGGGAAACGGCTGTGTGCGCGGAGGAATGCTCATGCTGCTCCCGCGCGCCGCTTCCCTTCGGTAGGATGAACTACATCAGGTTCCAAGGGTGCCTCTCAGCCGCGTCCAAGCGCGGCGCCCCCAGCGGATGCTTTTCACAGGGGATTATAATCGGCCTTCGGCCGTTTGTCAAGTATTGACGGAAAGGAAGTCCTTGCATGATGGAACACCACTTTTTTGCCTATATCGCCCGGATGAAATTCATCCAGCGCTGGGGGCTGATGCGCAACACCATGCCGGAAAACGACATGGAGCACGCCCTGCAGGCGGCGCTGTTCGCCCACGCCATCGCCCAGATCGGCGTAACCCGCTACCACCGTCCCTACGACCCGGAGCACATCATGGCGCTGGCCATGTACCATGACGCCTGCGAGGTCATCACCGGCGACCTGCCCACACCCATCAAGCACAACAACCCCGCCATCAAAAGCGAGTACAACAAGCTGGAGGATGTGGCGGCGGACAAGCTCCTTTCTCTTCTGCCCAACGACCTGCGTCCCGTCTACGAGCCCCTCATCCGCCAGCGTCCGGACACACAGGACTGGGTCATCGTCAAGGCGGCGGACAAGATCTGCGCCTATATCAAGTGTCTGGAGGAACGCAAGGCCGGCAACGCCGAATTTGAGCAGGCGCGCAAGGCCACCAAAAAGGCGCTGGATCGGATGGATCTGCCCGAAATACAGGACTTCATTGCGGAATTTGTGCCCGGTTTCTCCCTGACGCTGGACGAAATTTCCGAGGACATGGCGGAGTAATCTCCCCCTGCCGGCGCGTTAAGGCAGATTTTGCAGAGACTCTGGGCTGAAAATCTCCCTGCTCCGCGTAAACGCCGCATGCGGCCCGCCGCGCGCACACGTCTGATTCCGCAGACGGATTCCCGCGCCGCGCCCATACCCGCCCCCGATTGAAAAACGCCCTCCCCATTTCGGAGAAGGGCGTTTTTTGCTGCGTTCAGCGCGTTTTCACCGGTACGGTCACAGCACCGCCACCAGCGCCACCAGCGCCGCGCCAATCGCCAGCGCGGCATAATCCCGTCCGGCCATTTTCAGCACGTGCAGCCGGGTGCGGCCCTCGCCGCCGTGGTAGCACCGCGCTTCCATGGCCATGGCCAGATCGCCCGCCCGGCGGAACGCGCTGACAAACAGCGGCACCAGCAGGGGCACCATGGCGCGGGCGCGGGCGATCAGATTGCCGCTTTCAAAGTCCGCGCCGCGGGCGGTCTGAGCCTTCATGATCTTGTCCGCCTCCTCCAGCAGTGTGGGGATAAAGCGCAGGGCGATGGTCATCATCATGGCCATCTCATGGGCGGGGAAACGGATCACGCGCAGGGGCGACAGGATTCGCTCCAGCCCATCGGTCAGCGTCACCGGCGGCGTCGTGAGGGTCAGCAGGCTGCTGCCCAGCACCAGCAAAACCAGACGCAGGGCATAGAGCACCGCCGTCGTCAGCGCCTCCCGGGTGATCCGGATGAACCGCCACGTAAACAGCACCGTTTCCCCCTGCAGGAAAAACACGTTCATCAGAAAGGTCAGGATCAGAATGAACCGCAGCGGCCGCAGCCCCTTGAGGAGCACCCTTCCCGGCACCCGGGACATGGCCGCAGCCAGCGCCACAAAGGCCGCCACAGGGATGAACGCCCACAGGGTGCGCGCCAGAAACACCGCCACGATAAACAGGATGAGCAGCACGATCTTCATCCGGGGATCCATCTTATGCACCGTGCTGTCGCCGGGATAGTACTGCCCCAGCGTCACGTCACTTAGCATGCTCCGCCGCCCCCTTTCCCGTCAGCAGCGCCCTGAGCGCCTGATAGGCGTCCTCCGTGCGGTAGATCTTTTCATCAAAGGGCAGCCCCTGCTCCCGCAGCAGTGCGCCCAGCCGGCACACCTGCGGCACGTCCAGCCCCATGGCGAGCATTTCCCCGCCCCGGGCGAACACCTCCGCAGGGGTTCCCTGCATGACCAGCCGGCCGTGATCCATCACCGCCGCCCGGGTCGCATAGCGCGCCACGTCGTCCATGCTGTGGGTGATCATGACCACCGTGCAGCCGCTCTGATGCAGCCCCGCCACCATGCCCATCAGTTCTTCCCGCCCCAGCGGATCCAGCCCGGCAATGGGTTCGTCCAGCACCAGCACCTCCGGCTGCATGGCCAGCACGCCCGCCAGCGCCACCCGGCGCATCTGCCCGCCGGACAATTCAAAGGGGGACTTTTCCCCCACCTCGTCGCAGGAAAGCCCCACCTGCTCCAGCGCCCGGCGCACCCGCGCCTCCGTTTCCGCCTGGGAAAGCCCCAGGTTCCGCGGCCCGAAGCCCACATCCCGCGCCACCGTTTCGTCAAACAGCTGCTGCTCGGGGTACTGAAATACCAGCCCTACCCGCCGGCGCAGCTCCCGCCTGTCAAACCCTTTTTCGTTAATATCCCGTCCATCCAGCATGACCCGTCCGGCTGTCGGCTGCAAAAGACCGTTGAGATGCTGCGCCAGCGTGCTCTTGCCCGAGCCCGTGTGGCCGATGAGCGCCCAGAACTCTCCTTCACGGATCGTCAGGTTCACATCCGTCACTGCGGCAGCCTGAAACGGGGTGCCCGCCTGATAGGTATGGCTCATGTGCTCCAGCGTCAGCTGCATTTTGCCGCCACCTCCCGCGCCATGTCCTCGCAGGTCAGAATCCCCTCGGGCAGATCCACGCCCTCCGCCCGCAGCCGCTGCGCCAGCGCCGCCATCAGCGGCACGTCCAGCCGGTAGGGGCGCAGCTTTTCCCGGTCGGCAAACACCTGCCCGGGCGCACCGTGCATGACCAGACGCCCCTCGTGCATGACGTACACATCCCGGCACCGGGCGGCTTCTTCCATAAAATGGGTGATCCACAGCACGGTGATGCCCTTTTCCCGGTTGAGGGTGCGCATCACCTCAAACACTTCCCGGCGCCCCTGCGGATCCAGCATGGCGGTGGCCTCGTCGCAGATGATCGCCCGCGGCTCCATGGCCAGCACCCCCGCGATGGCCACCCGCTGCTTCTGTCCGCCGGAGAGCAGATGCGGCGCCCGGTCGGCGTACTCGGTCATGCCCACATCCCGGAGCGCCCGGTCGATACGCGCCGGCATGTCCGCCGGGGGTACCCCCAGATTCTCCAGCCCGAAGGCCACGTCGTCCCGCACCACGGTGGCCACCAGCTGGTTATCCGGGTTCTGAAACACCATGCCCGCCCGGCGGCGGATGAGCCAGGTGTTTTTTTCGTCCCGGGTATCCATGCCGTCCACCGTCACCGTACCCTCCGTGGGCAGATACAGCCCGTTCATCAATTTGGCCAGTGTGCTTTTCCCCGACCCGTTCCGTCCCAGAATGGCGGTCAAGCTGCCCGGCGCAATGTGCAGGCTCACGCCCCGCACCACGTTTTCCTCGCCCTCGGCATAGGCGTAGGACACATGCTCAAGATCGATCATCGTTACCTCGTTTTTTTCAGACGCGCTGACACTCAAAAGACCGCCGGAACGCCAAAGCGTCGGCGGTCTTGCGCCCATTATAGCATATTTTGTCCGTCCTGAAAAGGCTCAGGGCTCCTCCACCGGCGTCACGCCCGCCTTTTTCAGGCACCGCTTCAGCCAGCCGCCCTTCAGATAATAGACCAGGAACATCAGCGACGTGGCGCTCCAGGTGATGGGGTAGCACAGCAGCATGAAAAGCAGTTCGTTGTGCCGGGGCACCACGCCCAGAAGCCATACCATACGCAGTACGCACACGCCGAACAGGGACATCAGCATGGGCATGAGCGCATCGCCCGCGCCGCGCACCGCGCCGGAGAGCACCTCCACCAGCACATAGGTGATGTAGAAGGGCGCCAGCCGGTTCAGGATGGACACGCCCAGATCAATGACCGCCTGATCGTCGGAAAACAGCCCATAGAACACAGGCGCTCCCGCCAGCAGCACCCCGGACACCATGAGGGCGCCCGCAGTCGCCATGGCGGCGCACACCCATACGGAGCGGCGCATGCGTTTGATCTTGCCCGCGCCGAAATTCTGCCCCGCAAAGGTGGTAATGGAAATGCCAAAGGCATTGATGACCATCCAGAACACGCAGTCCAGTTTGCTGTACGCCGACCAGGCCGCCGCCGCGTCGGTGCCGAAACCGTTGATACTGGTCTGGATAATGATGTTGGACACCGTATACAGCACGCTCTGAATGCCGGCAGGCAGGCCGATGCGCAGCGTGTTTTTCAGCAGATCCGGATGGAAGCGGATCTGTCTGGGCACCACACGGTAGGACTTGCCCGTGCGCAGCAGGGTCAGAAGCACCAGCACCGCGCTGACCGTCTGGCTCAGGATGGTCGCCAGCGCCGCGCCCGCCACCCCCATGTTCAGCCCCAGCACGGCCACCACGTCCAGAACGATGTTGGTCATGCAGGCCACGATGAGGAAAATCAGCGGGCGGCGGCTGTCCCCGATGGCACGGAGAATGCCCGAACCGATGTTGTAGATCAGCGACGGCACGGTGCCGAGGAAATAGATGCGGATATAGGAAAGGGAATAATCCACCACATCCTCGGGGGTGTTCATCATGCGCAGCATGGCGGGCGCCAGCACGATGCCCAGCACCGTGATCAGCACGCCGCCCGCCAGAGACAGCGCCGCTGCGGTATGCACCGTACGGCTGACGTTCCGGTCGTCCCGGGCGCCGAAGTACTGGGAAATGATGACCGACGCGCCGGAGGCCAGACCCACGAAAAAGCCCACGATCAGGTTGATGATCTGGCTGGTGCTGCCGCCCACCGCCGCCAGCGCCTGCTTGCCCACGAACTTGCCCACAATGATGGCGTCGGCGGTGTTATAGAGCTGCTGGAAAAACGTGCCCAGCAGAATGGGAAAAAAGAAAGCCAGAAGCGGCTTCCAGATCACACCTTCGGTAATGGTGCCGCCCGCGCCCGGGCGCCCTGAAAAGATCCTGCGACCCATCGTTTTTCTCCTTTTCAGCCGCCGCTGTAAAAAAGGGCGGTATGGGTTATGATAGCGCATCCGGCGCCGATTGTCCATAGGCGCCGTGTAAAAAAAAGCAGCGTCTGCAAAGAACCGATTGCGCCCGCTTTTTTCTCCCCTGCGCCGGGCGCATACGCCCCTCGGAGGCAAACCGCCATGCGGGAAGCCCCGGACATGCCGCTCCCCTTTCTTCCGTGCCGGGCACGGCGCAGCCGCGCGGCAGAAGATGCGCCTGCCCGTTGGACGACGTCCTTCTGTATCGGACACGGCGCAGGCATCATCCATGGCCAGAAAAACCCTGCGCCCCGTTCTGCCACACTGTGCACGGCGTTCTGCCTGCCTTTTCAGTGTTATGCTCCATGTACCCGTCCTTTACCGGGCGCAGCAGGGCACTCCTGAACAACCCGAGAAACTTTCATACAAACGTTCCCCGCACCGGAACGGTCAGGCGATCCTTCCGCGCCCACTTCAGTCGTCCCTGCGCCCGGGCATATGCAGCCGCCGTTTTTTTCTTTACGCGACCCCTTGCCTTTTCACTTTTCAGCGGGATAATGAACGCGGGAATGAAGTTCTCCCGCAGCGTTTGCTGAAACCGCTTTCAAAGGCTGATGACTTCTGCACTTTATGGCAGAAGGCGTCGGCCTTTCTGCGTATGACGGGAGGACTTTTCATGCTTGCTTCTCTGGCTTTCATCTTTCTGACCGGCCTTCTTCTCTCGGCGCTTTCCGAAAAATGCGTCTGCCCGGCATCGTCGGCATGATCGCCGCAGGCGTGCTGCTGGGCAGAAGCGGTCTGAACCTGCTGGACGCGTCCATACAGGGCATTTCCGCTCCGCTTCGTCAAATGGCGCTGGTCATCATTCTGATCCGGGCAGGGCTTTCCCTTTCCGTATCCGAGCTGAAAAAGGTCGGCCGCCCCGCCGCGTTCATGGCCTTTGTCCCCGCAGGGTTTGAACTGACGGGTTACGTCCTTTTCGCGCCCCTGCTGCTGGGCGTGACCCGTGTGGAAGCCGCGCTGATGGACGCAGGCAGCAAACGGCTTCTGTCGCAGGACGGCTGACCGTCCCCGGCAGAAGCCGTTCATCAGAAAACGCCTGCCGACGCATGGGCGCCCATCTGTCCTTTTCCCGTTCGTCCCCATCCGCAGCGGCACTTTTCCACCGCTTTTTCCGCGCAGCAGAATTCTTTTTTCCTGCCCGCGCCAGCGCCGTTACTTTCCCGGCCAGTAGCCGTACTTTTCCCGTTTGCCGATGAGAAACAGCGCCGTCACGCCCAGCGCCAGCCCCTCGGCCGCAACGATGGCCAGCCACACGCCGTCCAGTTCAAACACCGTGGGCAGAAGAAGCACTGCCGCCACCTGAAAGACCAGCGTACGCAGAAAGGAAATGACGGCCGAGGTCAGCCCGTCGTTGAGCGCGGTGAAAAAGGACGAGCCGAAAATGCAGAAGCCGGAGAACAGGAAGGAGAAGGAATAGATCATAAACGCCCGCTCCGTCATGGCCAGCAGCGCCGCGTCATATCCGACAAACACCCGGGACAGGGGCACGGCCAGCAATTGCCCGGCGGCAAACATGCACAGCGCCGCGACCGAGATGATCTTCAGGGTCTTTCCCAGCAGGCTTTTCAGCTCGTCCCGGTTCTGCGCGCCGAAATGATAACTGACCACCGGCGCGGTTCCCACCGCGTAGCCGATAAAAATGGCCTGAAACACCATGCTCACATACATGAGCACACCGTACGCCGCCACGCCGTTTTCCCCGGCGTAGCGCATCAGCTGCACGTTGTAGAGCATGCTGACCAGCGACATGGAAATGGTGCTCAGAAACTCCGAGCTGCCGTTGGTCACGCATTTGAAAAGCGCTCCGCCGTCCACACGGCACCGTCCCAACCGCAGACGGCTGCCGTTTTTCCGTCCAAAGTAGACCAGCGGCACCACGCCGCCCACCGTCTGGCTCAGCGCCGTGGCAATGGCCGCGCCCGCGGCGCCCCAGCGCCACACGCCCACCATCAGCGCGTCCAATACCATGTTGGTCACGCCCGCCGCCACCGTCACATACAGCCCCAGCTTGGGCTTTTCCGCCGTCACGAACAGGCACTGAAATTCATACTGCAGCATGAAAGCGGGCATGGACAAAAGAATGATGCGTCCGTACACCACGCTTTCCCTGAGCAATTCCCCCTCCGCGCCCATCAGCCTGGCCACCGGTGCCATCAGCCACCAGCCCGCCAGCGCGATCACCGCGCCGCAGCCGATGGTCACGTAAATGAGCATGGAGAAAATGGCGTTGGCCTTTTCGCCGTCGCCCTCGCCCATGGTCTTGCCGATCAGCGCCGCGCCGCCCGTACCGAACATGGCGCCGACGGCGCCCAGCAGCATAATGACGGGCCAGATCAGGTTGACCGCCGCAAAGGGGGTCTTGCCCGCGTAGTTCGACACGAAAAAGCCGTCCACCACGCCGTAAATGGAGGTAAAGATCATCATGACAATGGTGGGCAGCGTAAAGCGGAACAACCGCTTATACGTAAAATGATCGGATAACTGGATCGCCATGCTTCATGCCCCCGCTTTCCCGGTTTTTGTCCGCAGCCCTTCCAGATAACGCGCCGACAGCGCCAGAAAGGCCTCCTGATCCGCCTGAGACCAGCTTTCAAAAATATCGTTTTCCATACGGATGACCCGCCCTGCGGTCTCCTCCGCCTTTTTCCATCCCGCCGCCGTCAGCCCGACCGCCTTATTTTTTCCATCCAGCGGCCTCAGGCATACCGTCCCCGCCGCCGCCAGCCGGCTCAGCGCAGAGTGAACCGTCTGCTTGCTCAGTCCGCATCGGCGGCGCAGCTCGGGCAGGGGAAGTTCCCCTTCTCCGTCCCAAAGGGCGTAAAGGATTTCCATCTCGCTGTCCGCCACCCCCAGCTGCAGCGACAGGTCGTGATACACCTCGCCCGTGGCCGCCACCAGCTCGTTCCACCGTCCCAGCGTTTTCGACGTCCGCATGCCGTCCTCCAAACAAATCGTCCGAAATCGTACCTTCCTATTCTATCACCCTTCTTCCGGTCTCGGCAATGGTCTTTCTGTCCGTCTTCCGCCCATCGGCGCAGGTTTGCTCATCGCGGATAGGGGTTTCTGTCGGGGAGGCACACAAAAAAGGACCGTCCGGGGACGCGCCATCCTGTCCGGCGTATCCGCTGTCGGCGGTCTTTTGGCCTGCCATCCGTTTTTCGACCGTCTGCTTCTGCCGGACGATCCCCACCCGGACACGCAGAACGGGGGCATTTTCATCCTCCTTCCGTCTTTCCTGCCTCGCCGCCCATACGAGCGCAGGCAGGACGTGCATTCCCGGCACACGTCTGCCTTCCCCATCTGCATGCGCGCAATGGGGCTGTGTTCTCCGTCCACCGAAGCGGATGTAGACCCTCCTTGCATGCGCAGCGGGCAGGGTTCGCCGCCCGTACATTCCCGGCGCGCGTTTTTTCCCCGCCGAACCGATAAACGTGCAGCGCGCCGTGCCGGCCATGCTCCCGGCGCGTCTCCCTGCCGGCGCATCCCCGGGCGCAAAAGGGTCTGAACGTTCCTGTTTGGGCTTTTTTCCACTGGTCGCAGGCGCATCCCGGACGCAGGCGCCTGAAAACGGACGAAACCGTTTTCTTCTCTGCGCACCGGGTCATTTTCTTCGCGTCCGCTTATGGACATGGTCATCCTTTTTCTTTTGCCCGCCCCGGTTCGACCCTCTACGGCGCATGCCGCTGCCGTCGGAGGGCTTTTTTTCCGCGCCGGAATACGCCCATCCGGAGGACGGTCAGCGCGTCTCCTGCCGTTTGCAGCGCCCTTCCGTCCGGTCTTCCGGGTCGATCCACCGGCCATCGGAGCCGTCGAAAATGAGGGGATGCTCCTTTTCATTGTCCATCGGCCACCCGCCGGCGTTCACCGGCTCCGTCTCCTCTGTTGCCCCGCCGTCCGAACTGTACGCACACCACACGACCCATGCGGGATACAGCAGCATTTCGCCCGGGACATCCGTATCATACTGCACATAGCCCAGCGCCGCAGCCGTCACCCCGCGCACCCGTCCGTCCTGCAGCAGCCCCTCCACCTGTTTTTTCACGGTCTCAAAGGGTACGACCGGCACGTCCGCCGCCGCCTCGCCCGTTTCCTCATACAGCCAGCAGGTCAGGTTGTAGGCCTCCCTGCCGTACACATTCGCCCGAACCAGCCCCCGCCCTGCCAGCAGGGGATCCTCCGCCCCGACCGCCTTTTCCGTAAAGGTGCCGTGCACGCTGGCCAGCAGAGGGACGCCGTGAAACGCCTGCCCGCCACAGAAAAGGTACGACCCCTTTTCGCTGATGGGCGTCAGATCCTCTTTCCAGTAAGAACGGCTTTCCACCGCCGCCTGACGCAGCCACATTTCCTGCCCCGGAAAGAGCGCCTGCACGCCTTCCCGGGCGACCGTCCACGCCTCCCCAAGGGTCAATTCATTGTTCTCCGCGTACGCCTCGTCCGGATCGTACGTCGGCAGCAGGCGCGTATCCTGTCCCATCCGATTGAAGTCGAACGCGTTGCCCTCGCCCCACAGCGCCTTTTCTCCCCATGTCAGTCCCGTGACAAAGGCGGAGGACGTGATCGCGTATTCCCGCTCCGGCGCGCGCTGCGCCGCCTCCGCGCACTTTTTCTGCCACTGAAGGGACGCTTCCTCCTCCAGCTGCGGCATGCGCCGCACCCGCAGCGCGGGCAGACGGTCGCCCTCGGGCAGACGCACCGGCGCCGCGACCTCCGTCCGCCCCGCAGGCGTTTCATAGACCGCCTGCCACGCCGTCTCCGTCCTCTGCCGGAGCTCCCCCACGGTATACCCCTCGCCCTGCCCCGCCGGGCAGACCAGCGCCAGACACAGAACCGTCATGATCGCCGCCGCGCTTTTTTTCACACACGCCGCCTCCTTCCGCAAAACGAAGGGGACACGGTCACAGGCCGTATCCCCCGGAAAAATCCTGTTCAATTGTCCAGACGTTTCACGCCCCGGAGCGGTTCACACCGTTTCTTCTTTTTTCAGCCGCTCAAACCGGTTTGCCAGCGTACGGGCGGCGTCCGCCATGCGCTGCACGCCCTCCATGACGTTTTCCGCGTTGTAATGGTTTCCAAGATAGGAGCTGGCCTCCAGCGTAAAGTCACCCTGATAGTCGATTTCCCTGAGCGCCCGCAGCACGCCGTCCCAGTCCACCTTCAGGGTCATGGGCAGCTCGTGATTGTCATGATGCAGATCCACATCATGCATATGCAGCGCCTGCACATGGCTGCCAAGGGTGCGCAGCATCAGGGGCGCGGAGGTGTGAAGCCCCCGCATTTCCGCATGGCCGATGTCCACGCAGGCCACAAGATAAGGGTCGTTCACCGCCTGAATGTGGCGCAGGAAATCCTCATGGGACGAGCAGGCCGCCGGAGCGGCGTGATCCTCCGCCATGTTCCAGTTCCACATGTTTTCCGTCGCCATTTTCACACCGCAGGCTCTGGCAAAGGGCAGAAGCTCCGCGTACATTTCCGCGTTTTTCTCCGCGCAGCTGTCATTGTCCGGGTGGATGACGCAGATTCTGCCGCCCGCCTCGGCGGTACATTCCAGCGCCCGCCGCAGCATATCCCGAATGGCGGGCACCCGCACCGGGAAGGGGGCGTGGGACTGGTTGCAGACCACGCCGTGATCCAGCCCGATCTGCCGCAGACGGCGCGCCGCCTTCACATAGTCCGGGCCGGCCAGCGGCGCATCGCTGGCGGCCGCCTCCCCGGTCGCCCAGTCGTAGCGCACCAGGTCGAACATGGACAGGTCGAACGCATCAAACCCCGCCCGGGCGACGGCGCGCACCGCCTCCTCCTGCGTCATGAACTGGCACAGGCTGGCAATCTCCGTAGACGTTCTCATGGGCTGCCTCCTTCTGCGGGGGTCACTTCTGTTCCCAGGGGTTCGGTACAAAATCGCCGCCCCGGCAGAACTTCAGGTAGCGCAGCGCATGCAGCTGGCTGGTCATTTCCCAGTCGCCGCCATACACCGGGTCGTGATACCCCTCGATGCACACGTCGCCCTCGTAGCCGTTTTCATGCAGGATGGAAAACACGTCCCGCCAGTCGGTATCCCCGAAACCGGGGGTGCGCTCGGGCGCGAAATCCTTCATGGCGTAAATGCCCCGGCGGCGCACCGCATCCCAGTCCACGGAGGTATCCTTGCCGTGGAGATGGACGATCTTTTTCGCCCACGTCCGCAGTTCGGCAATGGGGTCGATCAGCTGGATCAGCTGATGGGCGGGCTCCCATTCCAGTCCCAGCGCGTCGGAGGGCACCGCGTCGAACATCATTTCCCACGCGTCGGGATTAAAGCCGATGTTGCAGGTGGGATGCCGCCAGTCGCCGCCCATGGGGCAGTTTTCAATGGCCAGCTTCACGCCCCGGTCCTCCGCGCGGCGCGCCAGTTCGCCAAACACTTCCCTGAACCGGGGGATGGCGGCGCTCACATCCTGCCCGGACAGCGCGCCGGCAAAGGTGGCCACCGTCCGGGCGCCGAACAGGTGCGCATTGTCGATGGCATATTCCAGCCCGTGGCGCTGTTCTTCGTTCTCCAGCGCATTGCAGTAATAGCCCAGCGTGGATACGAAGGTGCCCGAGCCCTCCAGCATGTCCCGCACCTTCGGTCCCAGCGTCCGAATGTCCACATCGCCGTAGCTCATATGGAAATTGACGGCAAAGCACTCAAAACCCTTGTCCTTCATGACGGGAATCCACTTTTCCGCCACCGTTCCTGGAATGCAGGTGCCTACCAGAATCTGTTTCATTGCCTGTTGCCTCCATCCTCACGTGCAGCGCACGGTCTTTTCTTTTCCGGGCGTTTTTTGCAAAGCGCCCGCCGGTCTCATTATACCGCACCGTCCGTTTTTTTCCTACCCTTTTCGCCGCCGCATTGAAAAAAAGTCTTTCATCCTTTATAATCAGTTCGGAACAGGCCGCAACAGCGCCGCGTTTCCTCTGCGAAAGGAGTGCCCCATGGCCAACACCGACAGCTTCGTCGCCTTTGTGTGCGAACGGCTTTCCTCCTACGGTTCGGTACAGTACAAAAAAATGTTCGGAGACGGCGTGGTCTACGTCAACGGCCATCCCATCGCCTCCGTATGCGATAACACGCTCTACGTCAAAATGCGTCCCGAGATCGGCGCGCTGATGGACGGCGCGGACACGGCGCCGCCCTATCCCGGCGCCCGCCCCTGCTACATTCTGAATCCCGAGGATGAAAAACGGCTGAGCCAGCTCGTTCCCCTGCTTTTGTCCCTGCCCCTGCCGCCGTCCCGCCGGCGCGGCAGGCGCTGACCCTGTACAGCTTCACGATTTTGGAAAGGACGTACGTCATGCCGGAAATTCAGTTTTTTCACGGTTTCAGCGGCGGCGCTCCCTGCCGCGCGCTGCCCTGCGAGGACGGCGACGGCCGCATCGACTGCTACCCGCTGATGGACGGTGTGACGGCCATGCTGGTGCGTCTGAACACCCACGGCTTTGAGGAAAACCGTCCCCGGCGGAACGGTCTGGAGATCAACTTCTGCGTCAACGGCCGGTTTGAGAGCGCCTTTTCCCCCCGGAACATTGCGCAGGTACGGCCGGGCGACATGGCGGTGTGCCTGTTCGACGGAGTGCACGGCGCAGCCTCCCGTTCCCGCTTTCCGCTGGGGTGCTACGACGGGCTGTGTCTGGACGTGGACTGCGACGCAGCTTCGGGCTGGATGGCGCGCAACGCCCCCGCGCTGGCTGCGGACTTTGCCGCCCTGCGGCAGAATCTGCTGCGGGACCGCTGGTATGCGGCCTGCCCCGCCGGCCCCCGCTGCGAGCACGTGCTGCGGGAATTGTACGAAAATCTTCCCTGCGCAGAACCCGCCTACCTGCGGCTGAAGGTGCTGGAGCTGTTTTATCTGCTCTCCGTCACGCCCCCGCCGGAGGACGCCTCCCCCTACTGTTCCGCCGAGCGGATGCGTCTGGCCGGACACATCCGGGATCATCTGCTCACGCTGGGACACGAACGACCGTCGCTGGAGGCGCTGGCGCGGGAGCACGGCATATCCGTATCCCTGCTGCAAAGCCTGTTCCGGCAGGCCTACGGCGCACCGGTGCAGCGCTACCTGCGGGAATACCGGCTGGAGCAGGCGGCCGTCGCACTGGCACGCAGCCGCCGCCGGGTGCTGGATATCGCGCTGGACGCCGGCTACGACAGCGCCAGCAAATTCGGTCAGGTCTTCAAAAAGCGCTACGGCCTCACCCCTACCGCCTACCGCGCCGCCAAACAGCGTGTCAAAACGGAATAATTTCAACGTTCCGGTATAGATTTCACCCCGCCGCATGTGGTATGCTCTTTCGTGGTTAGATAAGACTAACTGTAAAAGAGGAGGGTTGACCCATGAAAAAAGTCTTGTCTCTTGTACTTTGTCTGGTCTGTCTGATGTGCGCGTGCGTTCCCGGTCTGGCGGAGGATACGCAGACGGATTTTCTGGCGCGCATTCAGGGCACGTATGTGGAGCTGTTCCCCGAGCTGGCGAAGGAAGAATATCATCAGGCGTGGCTGGACAGCGTGACGCCCATCGTGGGCGAGGACGCCGCCGAGGAGACCGTGGCCTACCTGCTGAGCGTGTGCATGGCGCAGACCTACGGTCCGGAAGCCGCCGCCCAGTATGAAAGCGACCCGGAGTCCATGCGGTTTGACTGCTATTTCATCGGCGGCGTAAAGAAAATGACCGTGGAAGGCAATGTAATTTTCGGCGTGGACGAGAACGGTCAGGAAGTGTTCCGTCACACCTACGCGCCCATGGTGCTGGACAATGAAAACGGCTTCATTTTCTACAGGACGGAAGATGCGGACGCGGGTCAGTTCACCTATTTCGCCTTCTCCCCTGATACCATGGAAGACACCTGGCATCTGGAATTCCGCTACGCCGAGGACACGGCGGATCTGATGAGCTGGTTTGAAGGCAATTACGCTTACTGGAACGTGGGCGCCATCGCCGAAAACTACACGCAGGAGGAAATTCTCAGCGCCATTCACCTGTTCGCCGCCGAAAACCTGGCGGAAGAAGAATAATTGCCAGAGCCCTTCCCCAAAACAGAACCCCCGTATGCGCCTGCATACGGGGGTTTATCGCTGAGCGCAGCGGTGGAAGCAAAGGAAAAAACGCCCCGCGCGCACCTGCGCACGGGGTTGCATGCCCGCCGGAGCCGGCGGATCTTTTATTTTAACGGTTCCTGATAAAGAATTCTTCCCGTCACGTACGTGGTTTCCAGCGGCGCGCGGGGAAAATCCGCCCGGTAGATCAGCTGCCGTGCCAGACGCTTGCCCAGCGCGGCCGTATCCACGTCCACGGTGGTAATTTTTCCCGCCACGTTGGCATATTCCGTATTATTGTCAAAGCCGGTCAGGATCGGCGCGGCGTCCTCCGGCACCCCCCGTTCGGTCAGATAGCGCTGAATGTAGTGGGCAATAAAATCGCTGGGGCACACAAACGCGTCGGGCAGTGCGGGCAGACCGCCCAGAAAGTGGCTGATCTCTTCATAATGACTGCGCAGACCGATGGGACCCTTCATGCACAGCGCCTCCTCGGGCGCAAGTCCCCGCTCTCCATGGGCGTCCACAAAGCCCTGATAGCGGTCCCGGTTGGTGGTGGCATAGTTCACATCGCCCACAAAGCCCAGCCGGCGGTACCCCCTGTCCAGCAGCCTGCCGGTGATCTCCCGAATGCAGGCGCGTCCCTCGAGCATGACCAGATCGCCCCCCAGCGCACTGCCCGGCAGGGAAGGAAGGGAATCCAGAAACACCTTGGGCAGCGGGCTCTGCGCCAGCAGGGAAAGCATTTCCCTGCTGTACACGTTGAGCACCACAAACCCGTCCACCCGTTCCCCGTCCAGCGACGCAGGCAGTTCATAGCCCGGCTGATAGGAGGTGGGCATATAGGTATACATCAGGCTGATGCCGTGGGCGGCCAGTTCCTTGGCGAAGTGGTGGATGATCTGCATCCAGAACACGGACGACTCGGGACGGGACACCACCGCGGAAAAGGTGTAGCCGCTTTTCCCGCGGGGAGACGGATGATCCGTCTGCACATAGCCCATTTCGGCCGCCTTGTCCTGCACCGTGCGGCGCAGCTTGTCCGACACGCCCGGGCGGTTGGTCAGCGCCTTCCAAACGGTAATGCGTGACACCTGCAACGCGTCCGCCAGGTCCTGCATGGTCACCTTGGACATGAAACGCCATCCCTCCGCCCGCGGCGCTGATCCGCCGCTGTTTTCATATTGCATTATAGCATACCGTTTTCTTCCCCGCTTGTCAACAAAAAGTTATCATTGTTAACATTTTTCTTTGCACGCATCCGTGCTTCTAAAAAATATGGTTTATTTTTTTCCTAAACAGTTGACATACGTCGTTTTATATGTTAGCATTTTAATAAACAATATTAGTTTTGTTAGCCGGAGGCGTTTATCATGAAATCCGACTTCAAGTCACCCAATGTTCAGACTGGTCAGAAACCGGCCGCCGTCAAAAAAAAGAAGCGCTGGTCCAAGGAGGATACCGAGCTCACCTGTCTGGGTTTCCCCACCTTCATCTGGTATGTGCTCTTCAGCTACCTGCCCATGTTCGGCATTCTCATCGCCTTCAAACAGTATAAACTGGTTCCCCGCCGTTCCTTCCTCTACAGTCTGTGGCACAGCGACTTTGTAGGGCTGAGCAACTTCCGCTTCTTCTTCCGCAACAACGCCTTCACCATGCTGCTGCGCAACACCCTGTGCTACAATCTGGTGTTCATCGCGCTGGGCATCATCATTCCCGTGGCGCTGGCGCTGATCATCAACGAGTTGTACTCCAAGCGCAAATCCAAGGTTTACCAGACCATGATGTTCTTCCCCCACTTCCTTTCATGGGTGGTGGTCAGCTACTTTGTTTTCGCCTTCCTCAATTCCGACTACGGTCTGCTCAACAGGATCGTCGTTTCTCTGGGCGGCGAGAAGCACCGCTGGTACGCCGAGGCGGCCTACTGGCCCGCGTTCTTCATCATTCTGAAGGTGTGGAAGGGCACCGGCTATTCCATGGTGGTCTATCTGGCCAGCATCACCGGCATCGACGCCTCCCTCTACGAGGCGGCCATGCTGGACGGCGCCAGCAAATGGCAGCAGGCCAGGTACATCACCCTCCCCATGCTCAAGACCGTCATCGTCATGATGTTCATCCTTTCCGTGGGCGGCATTTTCGCCTCCGACTTCGGTCTGTTCTATCAGGTCACTCAGGGAGTGCCCAATTCCCTGTACAGAGTCGCCTCCACCTTTGACACCTACGTGTACGTGGCGCTGCAGAGCAACACGCCCATCGGCAAAACGGCCGCCGCCTCCACCTTCCAGTCCGTGGCCTGCTGCATCACCATTCTGCTGGCCAACTTCATCGTGTCCAAGATCGACTCGGACAGCGCGGTCTTTTAAGGAAGGAGGGACAGGACATGAAAAAGCATGCCGAAGAACTGAAAATGAACCGGGTCAAGCCGGTCACCAACTTCCTGTTCAACCTTCTGTTCGTCATTCTGGCGCTGTGCGCCATCCTGCCCGTGGTGTTCGTGTTCATCATCTCCATCTCCTCGGAGGAATCCATCCGTCAGGTGGGCTACTCCTTCCTGCCGGTGGAATTGTCCAGCAAGGCCTACCTGTTTCTGTGGAATGAGCGGGAAACCATCTTCAATGCCCTGCTGGTGTCCGTCACGGTCACATGCGTGGGCACCCTGCTGGGTCTCACCCTCACCACCACCATGGGCTACGCCCTGTCCCGCCCCGGGTTCAAGCTGAAAAAGTTCTACACCTGGGTCATCTTCATCCCCATGCTGTTCTCCGGCGGTCTGGTGGCCTGCTACGTGGTCAACGCCAACATTCTGGGGCTGCGCAACACCATCTGGGCGCTGATCCTGCCACTGGCGGTCAGTTCCTACAACATCGTCATCTGCAAAACCTTCTTCAAGAGCACGGTGCCCGACGGCATCATCGAATCGGCCAAGATCGACGGTGCCTCCCAGCTGCGCACCTTCATCAGCATCGTGCTGCCCATCTCCAAGCCCCTGCTGGCCACCATTTCCCTGTTCCTGTGCTTCGGCTACTGGAACGACTGGTTCCTGTCCTCTCTGTACATCTCCAACAGCAAGCTCATCTCCCTCCAGGCACTGCTCAACAACATCATGCGGTCTCTGGAATACATGGCCAACAACCCCACTGCCGGCGCATCCCTGCAGCAGTACCGTGCGCAAATGCCCAGCGAATCGGTGCGCATGGCCATCGCCATCGTGATCGTAATCCCCATCGCGTGCGCGTATCCGTTCTTCCAGAAATACTTCATTTCCGGATTGACGATCGGCGCGGTGAAGGGTTAACGAAAATATTTTAAAGGAGAGAAATGGTATGAAGAAGATCCTTTCTCTGGTTCTGGCACTGTGCATGGTGCTTGGTCTGGCCAGCTTCGCAATGGCGGAAGACAAGCCCACCCTGAAGATGATCACCCTGGGCAACGGCATGCCCGACAACTACGACGCCTGGATCAAGGCGCTCAATGACTACGTGTCCGACAAGATCGGTGCGAACGTGGAAGTGGAATGCATCGGCTGGGGCGACTGGGGCACCCGTCGCAGCGCCATCATCAACTCCAACGAAGCGTACGACATCATCTTCGGCGACTCCGGCAACCTGCGCGGCGACGTGGCGATCGGCGCCTATCTGGACATCACCGATCTGCTGGAAGAAAACGCCCCCGGTCTGGTGAAGCTGATCCCCGCCGGCTACTGGGATGCCTGCCGCGTCAACGGCCGCATCTACGCCGTGCCCACCTACAAGGATTCCTCCATCACCCAGTACTTCGTCTGGGATCTGGAACTGCTCCAGAAGCTGGGTCTGGAAGACGCCGCCAAGGAATGCCACACCCTGGCCGACGCGACCCCCATCCTCAAGGCGATGAAGGACGAGCTGGGCACCGCTTCCTTCCCCGTGACCAAGGACGGTCTGTCTCAGATCCCCTTCATTTACGACGGCATGAGCATCGGCCTGTCCGGTCTGGGCGTGCGCTATGACGACAAGGAAGGCAAGGTCGTCCGCGTGTTCGAACAGCCTGAAATCATGGAACAGCTGAAGATCGCCCGCGAATGGTACAACGAGGGCATCATCAACGCCGACGCCGCCAGCATGTCCGAAGGCCCCACCTATAAGGCCTGCTTCCTGGCGCAGGGCTGGTCTCTGGCTGCCAAGACGACCTGGGGTCCCAACATGGGCAAGGAACTGGTCGCCTATCAGTACGGCCCCACCATCCTGTCCAACGACTCCGTGCTGGGTTCCGTCAACTTCATCTCCGCCAACTGCGAACATCCTGACAAGGCGCTGGCCTTCCTGGATATCCTGAACAACGACTCCAAGGTTCGCGACATGTTCTACTATGGTCTGGAAGGCGACAACTTCACCTACACCGAGAAAGGCCGCGTGCATAAGAACCCCGACCGCGGCTTCGGTCTGGCCGGCTACACCCAGGGCACCTTCTTCACTGTGACCCCCACCGACGACGTGGAATTCAACCAGTGGGACGAAGTGCATGAACTCAACGACAAGGCTGAACCCTCCGTGCTGCTGGGCTTCGCCTTTGACTCCTCCAAGGTTTCCGATCAGATCGCGAACTGCCGCGCCATCTGGGATCGCTATCATGGCGAACTGCTGACCGGCACCGTGGATCCCGAAGAAGCCGTGAAGACCATGTATGAAGAAATGGCCGCCGAAGGCTTTGACGACATCGTGGCCGAAGCGCAGGCTCAGGTCGACGCTTTCCTGGGCAAGTAATCCATTCCGGCAACAGAACCCCTGCCCGCATTTCGTACCCGCGAAATGCGGGCTTTCTTTTTCATCCGCTCGTCGTACCGCGCGGAAAAGGCCGGGCCATCATGGCAATCACTGTAGCAATAACTGTACCCTTTCTGCGGCCGCGTCCCTTCGTCCGCAGATACCCGGGCAGCAAAAAAACAGCGCACCCATAAAGGGTACGCTGCTTTCATGCTTCAAAAGGCGATTGCTGCGTGGGGCAGACGGCTTTGACCGTCCCACCTGAATGCCGGATTACTGGGCGGCTTCAGCGGTGGCCACGGGATGCACGGACACCTGCTTGTCGAACTTGCCCTTCCGTTCAAAGCGCATCACGCCGTCCACCTTGGCGAACAGGGTATCGTCCTTGCCGATGCCCACGTTCAGACCGGGATGCACTTTGGTGCCGCGCTGACGCACCAGAATGTTGCCGGCCAGCACAAACTGACCGTCGGCACGCTTGGGACCAAGGCGCTTGGATTCGCTGTCGCGGCCGTTACGGGTGGAGCCCATACCTTTTTTATGCGCGAAAAGCTGCAAATTGAGCTTCAACATGTCTCATTCCTCCATGATGATTTTTTCACTGAGCGATACGTATTCTGGATACTGTTCGGCAATGTCGCCGAGCCCCTGCCGCAGGGCTTTGAGAATCACCTGCGCGTCGCCCGACCGGTCGCCCGGTCTGAGCCGCATGGACAGCCTGCCTTCCCCGCTGCTCACCCGGGGCGTCACCCCCGCCACGGTCTCCATGGCGTTGACGCAGGTAGTGGTCAGCACGGATACGGCCGCGCACACGATGTCCTCTCCCGCGGGCGCGTAGCCCGCATGCCCCCGGCACTCAAAACCGGCGAGCAGCCCGTCCTTCTGCAGGAGCGTGACCCGGATCATGCTCAGGCGTTCACGCCGGTGATTTCCACCTTGGTGAAGGGCTGACGATGACCGGCCTTGCGGCGGTAGTTCTTCTTGGACTTGTACTTGAGAATGCGGATCTTTTCGCCGCGGCCATGCTGCACGACCTTACCGGTCACGCAGGCGCCCTCGATGTAGGGGTTGCCTACGGCGATGGTTTCGCCGGAAACCATCATCACGGGGAAGGAAACAACTTCGCCCACAGGCGCGTCCAGCTTTTCGATGTAGATGGTGTCCCCTTCGGACACACGGTACTGTTTGCCGCCGGTCGCAATGATTGCGTACATGGGCAGCACCTCCTGAAAAATAGTACTCGCCGGGACTTGCTTCGGAGAGAAAGGATAGCATCTTTCAGCCATGAGGCCGTGCGCGGAGCACGTTAAGGAGCCTCTCCCGAGCGGCATGCTTTATTATTTTATATGAAGCGGTCTTTCTTGTCAAGGCGTTTTCCCCTTTCGCGCCAAAGTTTCTCAAATTTTTCAACGTTTTCAGGAAGAAAGCGGGATTTTTTTATTCCCATGTCGAACAAAAACCTGCCGTCATTCGTCAATATGGTAAATACATGTTTTTTCGGGAGGTTTTTCCATGAAGCGCCTGGCCGCCCTCGTCGCCCTTGTTCTGCTTTTCTGTCCCATCCTGCCCATCTGCGCTGAAACGGTCTTCACCGTCTCGGCGGGAGAGATCCGCGGGTTCGGCGAAAACCCCGTGACGCTCACCGCGCCCGGGGAGGGCACGGTTTCCCTGCGCGTTACGGACACGGCGGGCGCGCTTTGGCGCACCCTGCCTGATGTGGCGGTGCACGCCGGTGAAAACACGATGATCTGGGACGGTCTCGGCGACAACGAAGAACGGCTGGCAGATCGGGAATACCGCCTGAACGCCGTCTACACCGGCAGGCAGGGCGACGTGCTGCAGGCGGAATGCACCCTCGTCATGGGACGGTGCAATCAGGCGCTTCTGTACGCCCTGCCCAGCTGCGACACCCTGTATCTGGGCGGCGGAGACGACTGGTTTGTGGAGCTTCAGCTGGTGCGCAAGGGCACGGTGGTCATGGATATTTACGCTGCCGATGCGCCGGATACCCGGCTGGACACCCGTCAGAAGGACGTGAAGGACGACAAGCCCGGTCGTTTTTCCTGGAACGGCAAGATCAGATATCAGCCTGCCGCGCCGGGCCGGTATCTGCTGCGTTACTATGCGTCGCAGAATCCGGGCTGCGTGCGGGAGGTGCTGCTGACCATTTCCGCCGACGCGCAGCCGCAGGCGCCTGTCGCGGTCACGGGCAGCCTGTTTCCCGTCGACCTGACGGACGACGCGGCGGTCTGGCAGGCCATGATGCAGCCCAGCGTGGTGGTGGACATCGGCCAGACCAGCCACCAGAAGGTGCTGGATGCGCCGGGCGGCAAGTCGCTGGGCACCCTCCACGGCGCCTCGCAGGGCGTGGAGGTGCTATCCATTGAGGACGGCTTTGCAAAGATCACCGCCTGGCAGCATGAGGACGGGGGGCAGGTGACAGGCTACGTGCCCCTGAGCAAGCTGAAGACCGTCACGCCCAACAGCGAATACGGTCTGCTGGTCAGCAAGGCCGACCAGACCATGACGGTCTACCGGCGGGGTAAAAAGATCACCACCTTCTCCATTTCGACAGGGCTGGTCGCCCCGGACCGGCTCATCCGGGAAACGGCGGCAGGCATGTTCGTCACCCTGCTGCACAACGAGGACTTCGCCACCGATGGGTACTGGTACCGCTACCCCATCCGCTACGACGGGGGCAATCTCATCCATTCCGTGGGCTATCGTTCGGGTACCCGTCCCCGGGATTATACGCAGGAGGAGAGCACGCTGGGGCTCAAGGCCAGTCACGGCTGCGTGCGCATGCCCCGGCAGGCGGATGAAAACGGTATCAACGCCTACTGGCTCTACACCCATCTGCCCTACCACACCCGCATCATGATCACAGACGACCCCCTCCCCCGTCAGCGGCAGAAAAACGCCGCGGTCTCCGGCATGAAGCTGACCCCGCAGGATACCGCTTCCTCCCCGGCGGCCGCCAATGAGGACGGCTTTCAGGTGACGGACGAGACCCAGACCACCCGCTTCCCCGGGGACGACGGTCTGACCCCGCTGACAGACGTCGACCTGCCGGAAGACACCCGCACGGTGACCCTCACTCTGGGCGGCGATGCGGTGCTGGGCGTGCGGGAAAAATGGTGGGATCGGGAGGACGCCCTGCCCGCCTATCTGGACAAATACGGGCTGGACTATCCCTTCAGCGGGTTATCGGCGTGGTTTTCCAACGACGACATGACCTTCGTCAATCTGGAATGCGTGCTCAAGGACGACCCGTCCGGTGAAAAGACGGACAAGCTGTACCGTTTCCGCGGGCTGACCGGCTATACAGGCATCCTCCTGCAGGGCAGCGTGGAGCAGGTGAACATCGCCAATAACCACTACATCGACTACGGCACGGCCGGAAAAGCCGCCACCCGCCACGCACTGGAGGTGGCGGGCATTCCCTACAGCGGCTACGGCGACACCTGTATTTTTGAAAAAGACGGCCTGCGCATCGGTTTTGCCGGCTGCCGGGAAACCACCTACCGTCAGGACACGTCCATCATCAACCGGGATATTCAGGCGCTGCGGGACGCGGGCTGCGACGCGGTGGTCTACAGCATTCATGCGGGCACCGAATATGAAGCGCTTCACAACCTCTGGCAGGTGCGCATGGCACAGGAGGCGGCGGCAGCCGGCGCCGATCTGGTGGTGGGCAATCACCCGCATGTGGTGCAGGGTGTGGAACGGATGGGCGGCACGGCGGTGCTCTACAGTCTGGGCAACCTGATGTTTGGCGGCACCATCGAAATGACCACTTTTGACGCGACCCTCGCCCGCGCGGAAATGTGCTTTGATTCCGCCGGCGCTTATCTGGGCACAAAGATCACGCTGGTGCCCATCCTCACCTCCTCCCGCGCCGCGGAGGGCGTCAACGATTATCACCCCGTTCCCGCGCAGGGAGAAGACCGCGCCCGCATTCTGCAGAAAATTCAGGCGGATACCCCCTTTGCCCTGCAGGACGGCATGTTTTTTCCCGCCCGCTGACCCGCGTTCATAAACTTTTCCCCTTTCATATACAAATTGGTATGAATTAGCTATGGAAAAATGTGCCGGGATGGGGTATAATGACGACAGAAGAAAATATCAGGAAAGGGGTACATTCCCATGATACAGATTATTCACGGTAAAAAGGGTTCCGGCAAGACCAAGAAAATCCTGGATATGGCCAACGCCGCCGTCGATCAGCACAAGGGTGACGTGATCTTCCTGGACGACGACAACCGTTACATGTTTGACCTGCGCCACGAAGTGCGTTTTGTCAACGCGGGCGAGTTCGGCTCCGACAGCCCCGAAATGTTCTTCGGCTTCCTGTGCGGCATGCTGTCTCAGAACTTTGACATCAGCGTCATTTTTGTGGACGCGTTCCTCAAGCTGGTGAAGGTGGATCCGGACAAGACCGCGCGCTTCTTTACCCGGCTGGAAGAGCTGTCCGAGCGTCACAACGTCAGCTTCATTCTCAGCGTGGCCGTGGACGACACCGTCGCCCCCGACTTCATGAAGAAATATTTCATCTGAAAAAATTTTTCATCCGTGTTTCAACCCCGCTTTTCCCGGTTATGATGATGTTGTGACAGGAAGCCCCCAGGCGGGCATAACACAACGTGATTTTACGGAGGTAGGAATCTATGAAGTGGGTTTGCAAAGTTTGCGGTTACGTTCACGAAGGCGCCGAGCCCCCCGCCCAGTGCCCCATCTGCAAGGCGCCGGCCAGCAAGTTTGAAAAAGTGGAAGGCCAGAAGGAATGGGCTGCCGAGCACAAGGTGGGCGTCGCCCACGGTCTGGATCAGCGGGTCATCGACGGTCTGCGGGAGAACTTCAACGGCGAATGCTCCGAGGTAGGCATGTATCTGGCCATGGCGCGGGTCGCCCATCGGGAAGGCTACCCCGAAATCGGCCTGTACTGGGAAAAGGCCGCCTATGAAGAAGCCGAGCACGCCGCCAAGTTCGCGGAGCTGCTGGGCGAGGTGGTTACCGACAGCACCCAGAAGAACCTGCAGATGCGGGTGGATGCGGAAAACGGCGCGACCGCCGGTAAGACCGATCTGGCCAAGCTGGCCAAGGAACTGGGCTACGACGCCATCCACGACACCGTGCATGAAATGGCAAGGGACGAAGCCCGTCACGGCAAGGCCTTCGAGGGCCTGCTGAAGCGCTACTTCGGCAAGTAAGAAAAGCAGTGAGAACCAGATCATTCTGGTTCTCACTTTTTTACATTCGGAGCATTATCTTTTTTGCATTTCAATCCGTTAATCAACAGAAGAAAGGCGCAGGATTCCATGAGCACCGTAACCCAGAGAGCAAAGCAAATCAAACAGCCTTACGGCGGATACGTGAAGCCTTCCGCTTTTACTACAATGGCTTTCAAAGATGGTATCGCGCTTGAACCCACGGAAAACATTCACGCCAGTTTGGTGGGGATAGCGGTTGATTACATGACGCGTTTTTTAATGATGCAAGATGTGAAAAAAGCGTTTGCTGTCTCGAGGGCAGGCTACAATTCACGCCTTCAAGCATTATGTTATGATGACCTGTATAAAATCATGGAGCAGATCGCTTCTGACGGCGAAAGTTCGATGCCTTTTTTGCTGGAGCAGATCAAGGGAATGGATGACGCTTCCATTACGGCCGCCTGCAAAGCCGTAAGCTATGACGTCTGGTATCGAGACCCGATGGCTGCCTTTTTGTCCAAAGACGCCAGTGAGATCACCCCCGACCAGCCGACCATTCAGAATATTCGGACGATGATCGAAAGAAGCCTTGCCTTCTGGAAGAATTTCGGTCCTATCACTGCGGAAGGCTTTGATTTTCAGGAAAAAGATGCCCATGGAGACATCCTCAAAACAGGCTACACAGCCACGGTCAATGCTGGAGAAGGTGATTATTTAACCAGCGATACCCTGTGGGATTTTAAGACTTCAAAAAATGCGCCCACCAGCAAGCACACGCTTCAGCTTCTCATGTACTATCTTATGGGGAAGCATTCGGGCATCGATATTTTCAAAAGCATCACAAGGATCGGTTTCTTTAACCCGCGGCTTAACATCGCATACGTTCTGGACGTGAAGGACGTGCCGGATGCCATCCTAAAAGCTGTAGAGCAAGATGTCATCGGATACTGAGAACCGTCCAAAAGCGCCTTCATCCCAGTTAGGGCATGCAAAAGCCTGTCAGCCTTGCGCCTGCGGAGAGGCAGTTCCAGTCGAGCGCGACGGATAAAAGCTGCGCCACAGGCGCGCCCAGCGTGGCAACGCTCATCAGCGCCTCGACCGTATGAACGTTTTTTTCCTTTCTGCGCCCGATCTGCCGGGTCTGGATACCGCGCCGCTTCTGCGCATACGCTTTTGCAAAATAGATACTGTAAAACACCGCCAGCACCACCAGTGTCAGCGCCCCGTAAGAAAGTTCCTTCTCCAACGGATACCGCATGATGACCCCTCTCCTTCCGACGCCGCCGTTTCCCGTCCCCAGTGTTTCACAGCGGGCGCCGCCGTTTTTTTCCTGATTCAGACCGGGCAGGGCAAAACTCCGCGGCATACCCGCCGCAGTCCGCACCCTAATCACCCTTCCAGCGCATTTCATTTTTCCCCGGATGATTTCATTCCGCCGCCTGTTTCGGGCACTCGCCCGCCATCTCCGCACCGCAGCGGATCATCAGGGAGAGGATGAGAAGAACAACGCCGGTCATTATGCCTCCAAAGCAGCCTGTCATTTCTTTCGTTCCTCCCAGTCAGACGGCAGCCTCCCTTGAAACGGCGTCGATGACCAGAGGAATGTAAATGAACCGAACGCCCAGCTTCCGGATCCTTTCCGCGCCCCTGACGGTGAAGGGGGTGCCCTCCGCCTGCTCCGCGCGGAGGCAGCGGTGGGTCATGCCCAGCAGCAGGGTTCCCCCGGTGAGCGCGAACGCCGCCGACAGCAGCTTCACGCTTTTCTGCACCAGATCTGTACCGTCCGGAAAGAGCTGGAGCGGCTCATGGCGGATCAGAAACACATATCCGCCGCGGTACTGTGCCCCAGCGCACAGTGCGCCGACAGCCAGAGCCGCCGCACCGATCATGCACAGAATGTACGCAGCCTGAACGATGCGCTGCATCACACGGCACGTTTTCTGAACGGTTTCAAGGGTTTTCATGACGTTCTTTCTCCTTTTTTTCAAATGCAGACGGCTCCCTGTGCGCCGCCCTTTCTTCCCGCGCGTTGCGCTCTGTGAATGTTGCAGGGACTGCCCCTTGTGCGCCGCCCTTTCACCTGCACGGTGTCAAGCCCCGCTTCGGAGACAGGGAGCGTCAAACGGACGGGCTCCTTCCCGTTGTCCGCATACGGCGCCGACCCACCCGGCGCGGCGGCTTGAATGAAGTCAGCGCGCCTGTTTTTCCCTTTTCTTCCCGCGCATGCCAGAACCTGCCAGGATTCTTCCACTGCCCTTTGTCCCGCCGCGCCGGTTTCTTTTCCGGAAGGGTCAGGTGCGCCGGAGGAAGCCGGTCTTTCCAGCTTTTTCCCCATCTCGATCCTTACCTCATGCCGTTCAGGGTCGTCATTGGCATAGGCGTACAGATCAAACCCGATCACCGAAAAGCCGTTCTTTCGATAAAATGCGATGGCGGCTTCATTGCAGGACTGGGTCTCCAGCACCAGCATACGGGGCGCAAAGGCCTCCGCCGCATCCTCAATGACGCGCATCAGCGCTGTTCCAAGACCGCTGCGGCGTCTGGAGGGGTCAAACACGCAGAGGTTGCTGATGCGGAAACGGCTGTTCCAGCTTTCGGGCGAGCCTTCCACGTACCCGATCAGGCTTTCCCCTTCAAACGCGCCGAACGCCACCGGTTTTTCCAGCCACGCGCCGAAGAACACATCGTCGAACGCCTTTTCAACCGGCGCCTCAAAAGGAAGATGCGTCATCCGAAAACCGTTTTCAACCGGGCAAAGATCATCATACCCCTTCGTCACATACCGGACGGTAAACGGCCTGCCCGCATAGGCGCGCCTATCCAACGGCCTGATTTCCATGTTTTATCCTCCGTTTTGCATTTTCCATTTTTACGGTTCAAAAGTACCGCACGCAAGGACCGCTTTTCACCGCGCTGCCGCCGCCCCCGGATGCCCTGCTTTCTGCGCTGCCGCCAGACCGCCCGGGAAATGAACTGTCCCCCCTGCCTTCGGGCGGCTCGGAAACAACCCGTCCGACGCTCCCCACGGCGCGCAGACAACCGGTTCTCCCTGTGCCGCTCCAGGCGCACTGTTTGATTGACGCGCCCTCTGTTCAAATAAGTGCATCGTTCGATGTACATCGTTTAGTGCGTATTGCCCATTATACTTTGCCCCGTCCCGCTTGTCAATGAGAAATGCACTTTATCCAGTCCATCCCTACTCCACACGTTTAAAATTATCGTATAACGATATAATTTTATTGACAAGTAAACATTTCCGTGATATCCTGTCCATAGCAAGATGAAGAGATCCGCTTAAAAGCGGAATGCCCTGTCTGCTTTCCAACCGTTTTCTTTCTCGGCTACGCCCCACGGCGGCGTCCACGGCTTCACGCCGCGCCGCTTTTCGGGCAGACGGACTTTTTCAAATGCAGCGTTCCGCCCTGCCGCCAACGGCAGGCTTACCCATCGTCAAGGAGGAAATTTCATGAAAAAGCGGCGCGGCACAGCCCGAAAAAGGCGCGTACTGCTCCTGATCTGCGCAGCGGCCGGGCTGATGGTGCTGGCCGCATGCTGTCTTTTGTGGAACGGCGCCCGGCCGGACGACCCCTTCGACCCTGCGCTGGAGGGGCTGGTGGATGTACGCACCCGGATGCTGGCGGCGCCGGATCAGCCGACCGGGACAGAACAATGCTACGTGCTGGCGAAGGGCAAACGCATCCGCCGAACCGCCGCCTTCACGCCGGATGACGCAACGGTTCGCCTCATCCCTGACAGCTGCGTGGAAAGCTATCTGGACGACGCCCGGGGCGTGGTGGCCAACCGGCTGATCCGTGCCGCATGGACGGATGAGCAGGGCGTCTCCCTGCCGGTGCCCGACCGCCTGCTGCCCCTGTTTTCCCGTCTGGCCGAGCTGGAGCATGACCTGTTCCACATCCGGGTGTTCTGCACAGGGGAGGAGACCTTCGTCTTTCTGATGCGGAACGTCAATCTCTGGACGCCCTGCGCCCTGTACTACTATAATCCGGTCTCAGAAATGCTGACGGAGCTGTTCACCTGGAGCAGCGAGGAGGTCGTGTCCCTCCGCATCCGCAACCCGGCGCTGCTGCGGACGGTGGGCGCGCCCGCGGGCGGCGAGACCGCACCGCTGCCCTGACCGCCGCTGCCATCACAATTTCCTTTTTTCCTCCGCCGCACCGACCCTGCTGTTTCCAGATGCAAAAGCGGACGGATGAAAATGGTTTTTACCCTGCCTGCGAGGTTTTCTAAACGCCGGGATAGATGCAGGATCAGCAAATTGCCGTCCTGCTTTTTCCTGTTTCTTCTCCAGATTCGGAGACAATTGTACCAGCGCCCAGAAGCCGGCTGCCGCCGCCCCTTTTTTCCCGAACGCAGAAGCGGACGTTTCACGCCCTTCTCACAAAAAACATTTTTGCACCGTACGCCGCGCCGGATACGGTGCATTTTCCTTTCACATCCATTTCATTTGCTCTGCGCGCCGCATCGCAGCCGGGCCGTCCGGCGCGCGGCTTTTTTCTGTTTTCGTTTCCTCCCGGCCCGCAGCCCCCTTTCGGCCGTCCCGCATGAATGGGACGCTTCTCTTTTTCCGCGCATTTGATTGATCTGTCACTTGCGCAGTTTAACACTTTTCTTTTTTTCCGCGCTCCACCGTGCTGCGTGCGCCCTGTTTTCGCCCTTTTTCATGCTTTTTTCAGGCGTTTTTCTCCCGGATTTTCGGCTGTTTTTCGCTCATCGCCTTTTTCCCTTTCGTTTCTTCCGCCCGTTGGTGTCAATTTCAGCAATGCGAAAGTTAAAACAAGTAAATACACAGCTTATCCAAAATGGTAGACTGTGGGCAACAGGACACGAATAAAACAAAGACGGAACCGTGTCCGCAATTTCAATAAGGGAGGTTTTTTCCATGAAAAGGTTCCTTTCCATCCTGCTGGTTGCAGCCATGGTGCTCACCATGGGCGCCGCCGCGCTGGCGGAAGACCGTGAGAAAGTGGTTTTCTGGCATCTGTGGACGGGCAATGAGGCCGCGATCGTCGACGAGATCGTGGCCAACTTCAACGCGTCTCAGGACAAATACACCGTTGAGGCGCTGAGCGTACCCGACGAGCAGAAGATCAAGGTGGCCATTGCCGGCGGCCAAGGCCCCGATGTGACCGACAGCTTCTCTTCCAACGTGCCCTCCTACGCCGGTCAGAACATCATGTACTGCCTGGACGAGCTGATCGCCCGGGACGGCGTGGACATGAACCAGTTCATCCCGGCC
Source organism: uncultured Clostridia bacterium (assembly GCA_934662505.1). Taxonomy (GTDB): domain Bacteria; phylum Bacillota; class Clostridia; order Christensenellales; family Aristaeellaceae; genus SVGT01. The sequence goes on from CAKUKE010000005.1 coordinate 32,199, forward strand.
GCCGCCGCCAGCTGCGCCTACGACGGCAAGCAGTACGCCTTCCCCATCAGCCTGAACCTGATGATGCTCTTCTACAACAAGGATCTGTTCGCCGCCAAGAATCTGGAAGCCCCCAAGACGGATGAGGATCTGCTGAACGCCGCCATCGCGCTGACCGAAATGAACGAAGACGGCTCCATGAAGGTGCTGGGCTACCCGGACTTCCCCTGGGTGTACTATCTGGACAACTTCGCCTACGCGCTGGGCGCCAGCTACACCAATGAAGACGACACCGAATGCACCATCGACAGCGAAGGCTTCCGCCGGGCGCTGGAAATGATGGTGGCCTACCGCGACAAGTTCGGCGTGGAAAACGTGACCCGTTTCCAGTCCGGCGGCGCGTATCTGGACGGCACCGATCCCTTCCTGAACAATGCGCAGGCCATGCGTGTGGACGGTCCCTGGATGAACGCCAACATGGTCGCCGCCGGCAAGGCCGATGTGAACTACGGCGTGGTGCCCCTGCCCTATCTGAAGGGTCATGAGGATCAGGCCGGCCGGGCGCTGGTATCCTCCTCCATGTTCTACATCCCCGCCACCGCCAAGAACGTGGAAGGCGGCTGGGCGTTCCTGCAGTACATTACGCTGGGCGAAGGCGGCGACCTGTTCGTCACCAAGGGCGGCTCCCTGCCCGCCAAGGCCAGCATGCTGAACAACGAGACCCTCATGGCGCTGCCGGATTATCCCGCCTTTGCGGAGCTGGCCGCTTCTCCCAACCTGACCATGCTGCCCCGCTTTGAAAACTGGGGCGACTACAGCAAGCTGATCGGCGACGAAGCGCAGCTGGTCGTCAACGGCAAACAGACCATTGACGAGGCCATTGAGCACATCGAGGACTACGCGGCGGATCTGTTCTGACGCCTGACGGGGCGCGCGTCTTCGGGCGCGCGCCCTTTTCAACCCCGGCAGCGTGTGCTTTCAAAATTGGTTCTTTCCGCCCGGCATGCCGGATGTCCGGCTGCTTCTGCGGCACGCAGGCGAAAGAACGCCGGAAAGAAGAACGGAATCCTTTCTCCCGGGACAGACACCGCTCCGAAAATGTTCCCCGCCTCCGGCAACGCCGGCGCGGCTGCGGAAGCTGCAATCCTCCGCCGTCCGGTCAGGCCGTTACCATCTGTTTCCCGCCGCATCCGCGGGCGACGCCGGTTTGAAGCGCAGCCACCCATTCCGTTTCCGCCGTGCCCGCGCGAGCGTCCTGCTCAGCGTCATCTGGCAGTATGGAGGGGGAAAATCCCCGCCGCACACGCGTGGGCGCCCTGTTGTGCTGAAAGGTCTCCTCGTCCCCGGCGTAGTCCCCGCCGTACACGCGCCGGCTCCCTGTTCAGCCGGGCAAGCCCGTTCCGGCACGCCGGTCTGCATTTCCGCCGCACCCGCCATGGCGCTTGCCTGACCGGACAGCCTCGTGCCAGCGCCGGTCTGCGTGCCCGTCATGCCCGCGGGGGTCATTTTGCCGCCGTTCAGCCGAACTGCCGCCTTCTGTTTCACCCGTATCCGCCGCAGGAGACCGCGCATTTGCGGCGCGTCTCTTTTTAAAAGTCCGTCCCGTTCCCCGGACGGCACCGTTTCCCCGATCTACACTACTGGAGGGATCTCTGCATGCGCCACATTTCCCGTCGCAAGGTCAAAACGTTTCTCTGGGGGCTTTTTTTCGCGCTCCCATGGCTGGTGGGCTTTATCGTCCTGACCGCCTTTCCCATTGGACAGTCGCTGTACAACAGCTTTACCGACTTCAGCATTTTCAAGCCGGCCAAGTGGGTGGGTCTGAAAAACTACGTCAACCTTTTCACCCGGGACCGGCTTTTTTATAAAGCCATCCTGAACACCCTGTACATGGTGGTCGTCGCCATGCCCGTCACGCTGCTGATGGGTCTGGCCACGGCCATGCTGCTCAACACCAGCATCAAGGGACGTTCCCTGTTCCGCACCATCTGCTATCTGCCCTCCATCGTGCCGCTGGTCGCCTCCTCGGTGGTGTGGCTGTGGATTCTGAACCCTCAGTACGGCCTGCTCAACAACATGCTCAACGCTCTGGGGCTGCCCATGCCCAACTGGCTGGGCGACGCGCGCATGGCCAAGCCCTCGCTGGTCATCATGGGCGCATGGGGCGCAGGCAACATCATGGTGGTGTTTCTGGCCGCGCTGCAGGACGTTCCCCGTTCCCTGTATGAGGCCGCCGAAATCGACGGTGCGGGTCCCGTGAAAAAGTTCCTGCACATCACCGTCCCCTCCATCACCCCGGTGATCCTGTTTCAGCTGATCATGGGGGTCATCAACAGCTTCCAGTATTTTGGTCAGGCCTACGTGCTGGGCACGGCCGGCGGGTCGGAAGCGTCCGCCGGCGGACCGGAAAACGCCCTGCTGTTCTACGCCGTCTACCTGTACGACACCGCCTTCAGCAGCTTTAAAATGGGCAAGGCCTCCGCCATGGCATGGGTGCTGTTTGTCATCGTGCTTTTCGTCACGGCGATCATTCTGGCCACTTCCAAGCGCTGGGTGCATTATGGGGAGGAATAAGACGATGCATAACGAAAAGAAATTAGGCGGCAAACGCCGCATGACCCCCCGCAAACGGCTGGGGCGGGTGCTCCTGTACGTGCTGATGCTGCTGGTGGCGGCCATGTACCTGCTGCCCTTCCTGTGGATGGTGTCCACCTCCCTCAAGACCCCGGCGCAGGTGTTCGTCAATCCGCCCGAATGGATCCCCAACCCCGTGCAGTTCGGCAACTACGCCGACGCGGTGCACCGCATCGATTACCTGCGCTATACCCTCAACACCCTGTTTGTGGCGGTGCTGTCCGTCCTTGGCTCAGTCATTTCATCCTCCATGGTCGCCTATTCCCTCTCCAAGATCAGGTGGGCGCTGCGGGGGCCCATTTTCGCCATCGTGCTGGCCACCATGATGATCCCCTATCAGGTCACCATGATCCCCCTGTACATCATCTGGCGCAATCTGGGGCTGATGGGTTCCTACTGGCCGCTGATCATTCCCTGCTTTCTGGGCGGCTCCTATTACGTGTTCCTGCTGCGGCAGTTCTACATGACCATTCCCGATTCCCTCATGGAGGCCGCCACCATCGACGGCGCCAACGAAGGCCGCATTTACGTGTCCATCCTGCTGCCCCTCATCCGTCCCGCGCTGACCAGCGTGGGGGTGTTCACCTTCCTGGCCGCCTGGTCCGACTTTCTGGGTCCCCTGCTCTACATCAACCGGGCGGACATGTACACCCTGTCGCTGGGTCTGTACGGCTATGTATCCGAACATTCGGTGGAATGGCACCTGCTGATGGCGGCTTCCGTCATTTTCGTCGTGCCCATTGTGATCCTGTTCTTCTTCGCGCAGAAGCAGTTCATCGAGGGCATCACCGTCACTGGCATGAAAGGATAAACGACGCATGATCGACAACACCCGTTTCCGGTTTGAAGCCCAGTATTTCCACCAGCTGGTGCAGATAGGCTCTTATCTGCTCTTTCAGCTGGGGGACGTCAGCTGCATGTCGGACTATGTGGGCGAAAAGCACAAGCAGCGGGTGTACGAGATCACCTACGTGGTCTCCGGGGAGGGGGCGTGTCTGGTCAACGACCGGCGCTACCCCCTCAAGGCGGGCACGGTATTCATCAACACCATCGGCGATACCCACCAGATGGAGACCACCGCATGGAACCCTCTCCGCTTCATGTACATCGGCTTTATCATGCAGGAAAACCCCACAGATCCGGACGTGATCGCGCTGGAGCGTTTTTTTGCCAATCCCCCCGTCCGCTGCGCGGACGACGCCTTTGACATTCAGAACTGTTTTGTGGAATTGTTTTCCGAATTCACCTCCACCGACACCCTCACCGTCTCCATGAAGGAATGCTGTCTCCACCGGCTGTTGTGTCAGGTGTACCGTCAGGTCATGCCGGAGCGCAAAAAGGTGTATCAGATCAAGGACGGAAAGAAGGCCAGCGTCAACGAGCTGGTCTACGACATGGCGCACTACATCGACGAGCACGCGGGCGCCATGGCCAGCCTGCGGGAGCTGTGCGGCGTATTCGGCTACAGCTACACCTATCTGGCCAGCGTGTTCTCCCGTGTGATGCAGAAATCACTGAACGCCTACGCCACCCAGCGGCGGTTTGAAAAAGCGTGCCTGTGCCTGCAGAACGGGCAGACCGTCACCGAGACCGCCGCGCAGACGGGCTACCAGACGGTGCACGCCTTCTCCAACGCCTTCAAAAAAAGCATGGGGTGCTCCCCCAGCGCCTATCAGCGCAGCGCGCCCCGCAGCACACCCCCGCGCCCCATCCGGCCGTTGGAAGGCAGCTGGTTTTCCGTCTGCTGGAGCGACCGCCGCCACGTCTATCTGAACGACCCGTGCACCCGCTACACCGCCGAGCACTGGGACGCGCTGCTCATGGATATGCGGGACATGGGCGTGCGGGATCTGGTCATGTGCCATGTACTGACGGGCGGCGCCCACGGAAGGGAAACAGCCGTATCCCCGGAAATCGCCATGGCCTGCGCCGACCCCACGGAAGAAGTTTTCCGGGCGGCGGATCAATACGGCATGCGCATTTATATGACGGATAATGAAAGCGACTGCCCCGACCCCCGGACGCTGCTGGATCCTCAGCGGGTGCAGGCGCGGGCGGCGCTGCTGGAGCAGCAGGTCCGGCGCTACGGTCATCACCCCAGCTTTTTCGGCTGGTACTGGTCCGCGCCCGCCCTCCTCTCCCCCTACTTTTCCGAGCCGTTCATCCGTTACGTCAACGGCGCCTCCCAGCTGGGTCGGCAGCTGATGCCCGCCAGCCGGGTGCTCATTGCGCCGAAGAACGCGCGCAGCGCCGGCTGCGACGACGTGCTGCTGCGCCAGCTGGAAAACCTGGACGCGGATGTGATCGCCTATCAGGATACGGTAGGTGCCGTCCCGGCGGATACCGACGCCAGCCGTCAGGCCTTTGAAGCGTTGCGCAGGCTGCACGACCGTCTCCCCCAGCGCCGCCTGTACGCCGACCTTGAGACGTTCACCTGGGAGGGCGAGCCCGACCGCAACGAAACACCCTTCCTGCCCGTACCGTTTCCCCGGCTGGTTTCCCATCTGGAAGCGCTGTCGCCCTACGTGGAGCACGTCTACGCGTTTCTGGTACAGGGGCTGTTTTCCAACCCGGACAGCATCGCCTACACCGGCTACCCCCCCGCCGCCCGGTACTACAGGCAGTATACGGACTGGCTGAAAAACGGCCGGCCGCCGTGCAGAAAGCAGCCCGCTGAAACATAAAGTCAGTTACGCCCCCGCACCCGGCATGGAGATCGGCCGGCGGCCGTCCTGCCGGGCGCAGCTTCCCGCGGCGCATCCCCCGTCCTGACTGCATGCCAAAAGCCCTGCCCCCGGTTTCACCCGGCGGCAGGGCTTCCTGTTTTTGGTTCATCTATTCCGCATCCCGGGAAAGGAGCCACCGTTTCCGGCGCATCGGCATCGCACCCCTGCCGCGCGGCACGGCACGGTCAGCCTGTCGAAGCAGCGTTGGGAACGTTCCGCCGGCAGCAGCCGTCTGTCCCGCCAGACGGCGCAGCGGAAGCCCTGCCCCTCCGGCTCACACCACGCCCTGCGCGGTCATGGCGTCCGCCACCTTCAGGAAACCGGCGATGTTGGCGCCCATCACATAATTGCCCGGCGCGCCGTATTCCGCCGCCGCCGCGCTGACCCGCTGGAAAATGTTCTCCATGATGCCCTCCAGCCGGCTGTCCACTTCTTCAAAGGTCCAGGACAGGCGCAGGCTGTTCTGGCTCATTTCCAGACCGCTCACCGCCACGCCGCCGGCGTTGGCCGCCTTGGCAGGCGCAAACAGCACGCCATTTTCCTGGAAAAAGGCCGTCGCTTCCAGCGTGGAGGGCATGTTGGCGCCCTCGGCCACCGCCTTCACGCCGTTTTTCACCAGCGCCTTCGCCCCGTCCAGATCCAGCTCATTCTGGGTCGCGCAGGGCAGGGCGATGTCGCAGGGCACCGTCCAGATGCCCCGGCACCCCTCGGTATACACGCTGCCCTTCACCCGTTCGGCGTACGTCCGGATACGGCCGCGCTCCACTTCCTTGATCTGCTTGATGACGGCCAGGTCGATGCCCCGCTCGTCCACCACGTAACCGTTGGAGTCGCTCATGGCCACCACCTTGCCGCCCATGGCCATCGCCTTGGCAGCGGCATAGATGGCCACGTTGCCGCTGCCGGACACCACCACGCGCTTGCCTTCCACGGTTTCTCCGTGCGCCCGGAGCATGGCGCGCAGGAAATAGCACAGACCGAAGCCGGTGGCCTCCGTCCGCGCCAGCGAACCGCCGAAGGACAGACCCTTGCCGGTCAGCACCCCTTCATACAGCCCGGTCAGCCGTTTATACTGACCGAACAGGAAGCCCACCTCCCGGGCGCCCACGCCGATATCGCCGGCGGGCACGTCCGTATCCGCGCCGATGTGACGGTACAGTTCGGTCATAAAGGACTGACAGAACCGCATGACCTCCCCGTCGCTCTTGCCCTTGGGGTCAAAATCGCTGCCGCCCTTACCGCCGCCCATAGGCAGTCCGGTCAGGCTGTTTTTGAGGATCTGCTCAAAACCCAGAAACTTGATGACGCTCAGGTTCACGCTGGGATGCAGCCGCAGCCCGCCCTTGTAGGGACCGATGGCGCTGTTGAACTGCACCCGGTACCCCCGGTTCACCTGCACCCTGCCTGCGTCGTCCACCCAGGGCACCCGGAACATGACCACCCGCTCCGGCTCCACAAACCGATCCAGCAGCCCCATTTTTTCATATTCGGGATGGCGATCCGCCACCGGGGAAAGAGAAGAAAGAATTTCATATGCCGCCTGCAGAAATTCCTTTTCCTGCGGGTTGCGCGCCTTTAAGCCATCATATACTTTCTGCACATAAGCATTCATGGGTTCCTGCCTCCTTCACGTCCCGGATGGAACCGGGCAAAAGATATTTTATTCTTTTTCTTATGCAAAAGCAACCCCCTTCGACGCCAATTTATCGCAAAATATGAATTTTTTCTGTTTCATTATTGCATTTTCGACCATTTTCCGGCAGGCGGCAGCGGTTTTTGCATTTTTCTTTCGTTCCGCTCCCTGTCCCCGTTCTTTTTTCTTTTCCAGAGCGCTGGAATTTTTTATTTTTTCCTGCAAGAAAACGGCAGGAATCCCCGTTGAATAGGTGAATATATCCTGAAGCGCCTCCGGCGCTTCTCCATGATATATGATCTTCCATGAAAGGAATGGTTCCTCATGAAAAAAGTTCTGGCGCTTTTGCTTACCCTCTCCCTGCTCCTGTGCGCGCTGCCTGCCATGGCGGACGGCGACAGCCGGCTGACCAGCCTGACCCACAACTGCCCCAACACCGGCGTCATGCTGCCCAGCGCCTTTGACCCCAACCAGACCACCTACATTCTCACCGTGGCCAGCTGGGTCAGCCGCGTCAACTTCACCCCCACCGCTGCGGGCACCATTTATGTCAACGGCACGCAGGTCGCCTCCGGCACCGCCTGCGCCAACATCCAGATGACCAATGAACCCCAGCAGGTGACCATTCAGGTGGTCAACGGCAGCAGCTCCACCACCTACACCATTTTCCTGCAGCGCCGCCCCAGCGAGCGCCGCACCCGGGTGTCCGCGGGCTACATCAATTCCATTTACCAGAGCAATGACAAGTACTATCTGGCTGCGGATCTGGTCACTGTGAATTACAAGTCCAACAAGTACGCCGACGGTACGCTGTCCTCCTTTACCAACGACTCCAGCTACCTCTACAAGTACCCCATCAGCACCCACTGCGTGTTCTACGTGGAGCAGAACGGTCAGACCGTCCGCTGCAGCGACGTGTTTGATTTCCAGACCGCCCTGTCCAAGCTGGTCAACCCCATGTTCCGCATCGTCTACATTGAAGACGAAATTGTGGCGGTGCTGCCCTACAGCGCGGATTACTGATCCATACCGGAACAAAGCTTTTTCCCTCCGTCAAGGCGTTTTTCACAGCCGTCCTCCCGTGTTTCGGGGAGGGCGGCTTCTGTTTATCCCCGTTTCCATGCCCGGAAAAGAAGCGCATCCCCGGCCGCAAAGTTTTATGCAACCGCTTGTATAAAAGCCGGCCTTATGATATAATAAAGGTGATTTCACGGAATGAATAACGTACTTTAATTATACAACCCTGCGCAGAAAAGAGGAGAAGCATGAAAAACGTACGTCAGTCCGCCATCCTGTCCATTATCGAGCATCAGGACATCGAAACTCAGGAAGAACTCGCCGCAGCCCTGCGGGAGCACGGCATCGCCGTCACTCAGGCCACCGTATCCCGGGACATCAAGGAGCTGCGCCTGCTCAAGGTGCTCTCCGGTCACGGCGGCTATAAATACGCCACCGCCGACAAGGCGGAGCACGGTCTGACCGACCGCTTTGTCCGCATGTTTATGGATTCGGTGGTCTCCATCCGCTACGCCCAGAACATCGTCGTGCTCAAGACCCTCTCCGGCAGCGCCAACGTGGCCGCTGAGGCCATTGACAGCATGCACTGGCAGGAAATACTGGGCACCATGGCCGGGGACAATACCATTCTGGTCGTAGTGCACGACGAAACGGAAGCCGCCACCGTCGCCGCCCGGCTGGAGGAACTGCTCAAATAACGCCGCTTTTTGAGGAGCAAAACCCATGCTTGTTACGCTGAACATTGCAAACATCGCGCTGATCGATCGGATGAGCGTGCAGTTTTTTCACGGCCTGCACGTGCTTTCGGGCGAGACGGGCGCGGGCAAAAGCATCATTGTCGACGCGGTGCAGCTGCTGCTGGGCGGTCGGAGCCGCCGAGAACTTCTGCGCGCCGGATGCGACCGGGCGCAGGTGGAAGGCGTGTTCGATCTGCGCGACTGTCCCGCCGCCCGGGGCTTTCTCGCTTCTCAGGAGCTTCAGGATCCGGAGGATGAAAACACCCTGTTCCTGTCCCGGGAAATCACCGCCGCCGGACGGTCGGTCTGCCGGGTGAACGGCGTCATGCAGCCCATCGCTTCCTATCAGCAATTGACCGCCCTGCTGCTGGATCTGCACGGTCAGCACGCCCACCAGTCCCTGATGGACGACAAGAATCACCTGCAGTTTCTGGACGCTTTCGGCGGCGAAGGTCATCAGGCCGCGCTGGAGGAGGTGCGCGCCGCCTACGAAAGCTGGCGGCAGGCACACCGGATGCTGGAAGAATTGCAGGAAAAGAACCGGGTCAAAATGGATCGGGAGGACATGCTCCGCCTGCAGCGCAAGGAACTGAAGGCCGCAAAGCTCGTCCGGGGCGAGGAGGACGAACTGACTCGCGCCCGGGATCTGATGCGCAACAGCGAAAAAATTGACGGCGCCCTGCGGGAGGCTTATGAAGCGCTGTACGACGGCAGCCATGCGGCGCTGGACAGCCTGCGCACCGCCTCCGGCGCGCTGGCGCGCATCGCCGGTCTGGACGAGGGCTTTTCCGCCCTGAACGACCGGGTGCAAAACATGTACTACGAGGCGGAGGATGTGGGGCTGACCCTGCAGCAGCGGCTGGAGGAAGCAGACAGCGACCCCCAGCGGCTGGAGGAAGTGCTCTCCCGGCTGGATCTGATCCGCCGTCTCAGCCGCCGCTACGGCGCCACCACCGGCGAGATGCTGGACAGACTGACCGCCATTGAAGATGAGCTGAAGACCCTGAACGATCTGGACGACCTGACCGATCAGGCGGAAAAGCAGGAAGCGACGCTTCGGGAAAAGCTGAACGCCGCCTGCCGGGCGCTGACCGTCAGTCGCCGGGCGCTGGCGGAAAAATTCCAGCTGGCGGTCGAAAAGCAGCTGAGCGACCTGAACATGGCAGGCACCCGTTTTGTGGTGCAGCTGACGGGCAGGACACCCGGCCCCACCGGTGCGGAGGAGGTCTCCTTCCTCATCGCGCCCAACCGGGGCGAGGCGCTGCAAAGCCTTTCCCGCACCGCCTCCGGCGGCGAACTGAGCCGGCTGATGCTGGCCATCATGGCCGCCGCCGCAGAAAAGTCCAGCGTTCCCAGCATGATCTTCGACGAGGTGGACAGCGGCATTTCCGGCCGCGCCGCACAGGTGGTCGCAGACAAAATGGCCGCCATCGCCCGCACCCATCAGGTGCTGTGCGTCACCCACCTGCAGCAGATCGCCGCCCGGGCGGATCACCAGTACCTGGTAGAAAAAGCCTTTGACGGCGAACGCACCCTGACCCACATCCAGCTGCTGGACGAGGATGGCCGGGTCAGCGAGATTGCCCGCATGCTGGGAGGCGACGCGGAAACCGCTCAGGCGCACGCCCGGGAAATGCTGCGGCGCGCCGACTGACCCCTGACGCGGTCTTTTTTCCTCAGGTTTTATGGACTTTTTCGGGTGCTCCCGCCCGCTGATTTTTTGACAAACGAGGTATTTTGCCATGCCGCTGTATCACAATTCCCGCTCCCCGGCCTGCCGCAATCCTGTGGGGCCTGTCCGAACGGGACAGGCGGTGGTGCTGCGTCTGCTGGGCGCGAAGGATCTGATCCGCGCCGACGTGCGGCTGTGGGACGGTCAGACCGCCCGCACCCTGCCCATGAACCGGGTGGATGAAAGCGTGTTCGAGGCGGTCATCCCCATGCCCCAGCAGCCGGGGCTGATGTGGTACGATTTTCGCGCCGTGGACAGAGACGGCCGCGCCCGCGCCTACGGCAACGCCCCGGACGGTCTGGGCGGCACCGGGCAGGAGCAGGACTGTCCTCACGCCTTCCAGATCACCGTGTACGACGGCGGCTACGCCACCCCCTCCTACCTGTGGGACGGGATCATGTATCAGATTTTCCCCGACCGTTTCCGCCGGACAGGCGCGCTCCGCGCCACCCGTCCCGGGCAGGTGCTGCACGAAAACTGGGATGACCCTCCCGTGCTCACCCCCGCCCCCGGCATTGAAAACACAGCCTCCGATTTTTACGGCGGCACCCTCCGGGGTATCCGGGAAAAGCTGAGCATGCTGAAGGAAATGGGCGTGACGGTGCTTTACCTGAACCCCATCTTTCTTTCCCGCAGCAACCACCGTTATGATACCGGCGACTACACCCGCGTCGACCCCATGCTGGGCGACGAAGCGGATTTTGCCGATCTGTGCCGGGCGGCGGAAGAGATGGGCATGCGCATCGTGCTGGACGGCGTATTCAGCCACACGGGGGATGACAGCGTCTACTTCAACAAATACGGCGCTTTCCCGGACGTGGGCGCGTACCAGTCCAAGGACTCTCCCTACTACCCCTGGTTTTCCTTTGAGCACTACCCGGATAAATACAAATGCTGGTGGGATTTTCAGAACCTCCCCACCGTCAACAAAACCGATGAAAGCTACCGCCGCTTCATCTGCGGCTCCGACGGCGTCGCCCGGCGGTGGCTCCGCGCAGGCGCATCCGGCTGGCGGCTGGATGTGGCGGACGAATTGCCCATGGCCTTTCTGCGCAGTCTCCGCACCGCCGTCAAGGCGGAAAAGCCGGATGCCCTTTTGCTGGGCGAGGTGTGGGAGGACGCCAGCCACAAAACCGCCTACGGAGAAATGCGCTGCTACTGCTGCGGCGACACGCTGGACAGCGTGATGAACTACCCCCTGCGGACGGTGCTCATCGATTTTCTGACCCACCGCGCCACCGCGCGGGACGTGTACCGGCTGCTGCGCAGTCAGCAGGAAAACTATCCCGCACCCTTTCTCTACGCCCTGATGAACCTGACGGGCAGCCATGACCGGGCGCGCACCATCAATACCCTGGCCGGACGGGATTTTTCCGACATTCCCTATGCCCGGCGCGGGGAGGGAAGGCTGACCGAGGCGGAGTATGCCCTCGGCAAGGCGCGGTACCTGACCATGCTGCGGGCGCTGTGCGCCCTGCCCGGCATGCCCTGCATCTACTACGGCGATGAAGCGGGCATGACCGGCGGAAGCGACCCCTACTGCCGGGGGCCGTATCCCTGGGGGCATGAGGACGAAGACCTCAAGCGGCAGGTGGCCGCGCTTTTGCAGGAGCGGCTGCGCAGCCCCGCCCTGCGCACGGGCAGGCTGGAGCTGTTCGTCCCCGATGAGGACACCCTGCTCATCATCCGCACCATTGACAAGGGTCGGGACGTGTTTGGCCGGCCGTTCCCGGATGAAAGCCGGAGCGTGACCATCCGCCGCTGAGCCCTTGCAAATGTGCAAATCGGGTGTATAATAGAAGCATCCCGCAAGGGAATACAGAAGGGAGATACGCACCATGAAAGTACTGGTTGAAACTTCCGCGCGCCACGTGCACGTGACCCGTGAGCATCTTGACATTCTCTTTGGCGAAGGGTATGAGCTGCATCCCAAGAAATACCTCAGCCAGCCCGGTCAGTACGCCAGCGAAGAGCGGGTGGACGTGGTCGGCCCCAAGCGCACGCTGACGGGCGTGAGCATTTTAGGCCCCGTCCGCAAGGAAACGCAGGTGGAGCTGTCCCTCACCGACGCCCGCACCATCGGCGTGACCGCCCCCGTCCGTGAGAGCGGCGACATCGCCGGCTCCGGCTCCTGCACGCTGGTAGGCCCCAAGGGTCAGGTGACGCTCACCGAGGGCGTCATCGCCGCCAAGCGCCACATTCACATGACCAAGGCCGACGCCGCCGATTTCGGCGTGAAGGACAAGGACGAGGTGATGGTGAAGGTGGAAGACACCGGCCGTTCCCTGATCTTTGACGACGTGGTGGTGCGCGTGAGCGACGCGTACGCGCTGGCCATGCACATCGACACCGACGAAAGCAACGCCGCCTGCGTCAAAAACGGCACCATGGGCGAGGTCATTCTCAAGAAATAAACCTTTCGGCGCGCCCGCGTAAAAAACGGGCGCGTTTTTTTACCCGTTCTTCGCCCGGGGCATGCCCTGCGGTATCTTTCCCCCAATCAGCTTCATGCTCCTGCCGCGGGCGCAGTGTTCCTGCCGTCCCATGGGGTGTTTTCGCCGCCGGATGCACGGTTACTATCGCCAAATACGACGCATCTGCTGCGGCAGCGTACCTTTACTGCTGCGGAGAAAGCGCACGTCCGCAGCAGGCGGCACGCATCGCCGCTTTCCCGGCGCAGCGCCCCTCTCCGGACACGGTGCTTCCGCTGTCAGATACGGTATCCCTGCCGCCGGCATGATGCTTTGCCGCCGACATGGCACCGGTTTTTCCCCTCGTGCGCCGGCACACCTGCCCGCCGATTCCTTTGGGCGGGATGCTCCGCTGCCCCTTCCGGCTGCGCACGCCCTCCGGCGGAACAGGTTATCCGGCGGCGTGTTTTTCTCTGTTCCGCAGCCCGCTCTGCATGGCGCCCGGACGGACAGACCGTCTGTCCCTGTGCCAGCGGTTCAGCAGCCGCACTCGGGTTTTACGAAAAATTTCTTTCAAGGATGAACTGATGGAAAAAAGAAACTACGATCGGGACATGCAGGCGGTCATTGCATCCCTGCAGGGCGCAAAGCCCCGGCTGCTGCTCCACGCCTGCTGCGGTCCCTGCTCCAGCGCGGTGCTGGAGCGGCTGCTGCCCTGCTTTCAGGTGACGGTGTATTTCATGAACCCCTGCATTCATCCTGAAGCGGAATACCGCCGCCGCCTGTCCGAGCAGAAGCGTCTCATCCGGGAGGCGGGACTGGACGTGCCCGTGCTGGAAGGCGTTTATGACCCGGCGGCCTATTTTGAAGCCGTCCGGGGGCTGGAGGACGCGCCGGAGGGCGGCGCCCGCTGCCTGCGATGCTTTGCCCAGCGGCTGAACGCCACGGCGCAGACCGCCCGGCAGGAGGGGTACGACTTTTTCACCACCACCCTGACCGTCAGTCCCCACAAAAACGCTGAAGCCCTGAACCGCATCGGTCAGGAGGCTGCCGACCGTTGGGGCGTGGCATTTCTGCCCGCCGATTTTAAAAAGCGGGGCGGCTATCAGCGCTCGCTGGAATTGAGCCGGCAGTACCGCCTGTACCGTCAGAACTACTGCGGCTGCGTTTTTTCCATGCGCGCCACAGGCGATGAAAAAGGCGTGCCCGGTGAGAACGCCGCATCCCTGAACGAAAAATAAGCCCGTTTCCCCGCGCCATCCCTGTTTCCGACCGAGCCGCAGACTCGCACACATCAAAAGGAGGTTTTCACCATGCCTACCCTGCACAACACCGCCGCAAAGGGCGATTTCGCCCCCACCGTACTCATGCCCGGCGATCCGCTCCGCGCCAAATTCATCGCCGAAACCTATCTGGATAATGCAAAGCTGGTCAACAATGTCCGCGGCATTCAGGGCTACACCGGCTTTTACAAGGGCAAGCCCGTATCCGTCATGGCCTCCGGCATGGGCATCCCCTCCATCGGCATTTATTCCCGGGAGCTGTTCACCGAATACGGGGTGGACAACATCATCCGGGTAGGCAGCGCCGGTCTGATCGACAAAAGCCTGAAGATCCGCTCGGTGGTCGCCGCCATGAGCGCCTACTCCAACTCCAACTACGGCGATCAGTTCGGTTTCCGGGGCAATCTGGGCCCCTGCGCCAGCTTTACCCTGCTGGAAAAGGCGGTCGCTGCGGCGCGGGAGATGGGCGTGGCCATGCCCGTAGGGCCGGTCTACTCCTCCGACACCTTCTATGACGAAAACAGCCCGCTGGCCATTTTGCAGAAGCTGCACGTGCTGGCGGTGGAAATGGAGACCTACGGTCTGTACCTCAATGCCGCCCGCGCAGGGAAAAACGCGCTGGCGCTGCTGACCATTTCGGACAACCCCTACACCGGCGAAAGCTGCTCGCCGCAGGAGGTACGGGAGACCTTCACCCAGATGATGGAGATCGCCCTGACCATCGCCTGACCATGAAAAAAAGAACGGTGCTCGTCAGCGCCTGCCTGCTGGGCGTTCCCTGCCGCTACGACGGCGGAGAAAAGACCCATCCCCTTGCGCCGATGCTGGCGCAGGGCTGCCATCTGCTGCCGGTATGCCCGGAGCAGCTGGGCGGCTTGCCCACGCCCCGCACCCCGGCGGAGCGGCGCGGCGAAAGGGTGGTGACCCGGGACGGCCGGGACGTGACGGCGGCCTACCGTCGAGGCGCGCAGGCTGCGCTGCGGCTTTGCCGGCTTTGCGGCTGCGAAACCGCCGTGCTCAAGGCTCGTTCCCCCTCCTGCGGCTGCGGCCGCATTTACGACGGTTCCTTTTCCGGCGCGCTGATCCCCGGCGACGGCGTCGCGGCTGCGCTGCTGAAGGAAAACGGCGTATGCGTCATGACCGAGGAGGACGAAAACGGGCTGCGCGCCCTGCTGCGCGGCGACGGCGAAGGGTGTCCAAAGGCAGGCCATTGACAGGCAAGGGTGCCGTCCTTGTTCAAGGAGGTGCCCCTGCAGCAGCTGGGCGCACGGTTCGGCATGCTTCGATCCGCCCTTCAGCAGTTCCCCGTTTCGGCGTCTTCAGGAACTCGTGCGCCGAAACGCAGGGGAAAAACGCTCCCGGTCGGGCGAGGGCATTTCCTCCGTATATGCGAAAAGGGAGCCCCTTTGCTCTGCCCACGCGCATCGAAATTCGTTCCCGGCATGGAGCGTGTCAAAAAAAATTTTCCGGCATGCAAAAAGCGGCGCTGTTTTCACAGCGCCGCCCTTTTCATTTTGTTGTCGAGAGGGGTTCCCCCTCTCTTTCACGAAGAGAGAAGCCCGTTCCTCGCCGGATGTCTCAGTCCACCTGGGGGCCGGCGGCAACCAGCGCCTTGCCCGCTTCGTTGCCTTCGTACTTGGCGAAGTTCTTGATGAAGCGGGAAGCCAGATCCTTGGCCTTTTCATCCCACTGAGAAGGATCGGCATAGGTATCCCGGGGATCGAGGATCTCGGTGGCCACGCCGTTGAGCTGGGTGGGCACTTCGAAGTCAAAGTAGGGGATCTTCTTGGTGGGCGCGGTGAGAATGTCGCCGTTGAGGATGGCGTCGATAATTCCGCGGGTATCCTTAATGGAGATACGCTTGCCGGTGCCGTTCCAGCCGGTGTTGACCAGATAGGCCTTGGCGCCGCTCATTTCCATACGCTTGACCAGTTCTTCCGCGTACTTGGTGGGGGGCAGCTCCAGGAAGGCCTGACCGAAGCAGGCGGAGAAGGTGGGGGTGGGCTCGGTGATGCCGCGCTCGGTGCCCGCAAGCTTTGCGGTGAAGCCGGACAGGAAGTAATACTTGGTCTGTTCGGGCGTCAGGATGGACACGGGGGGCAGCACGCCGAAAGCGTCGGCAGACAGGAAGATGACGTTCTTGGCCGCGGGCGCGGAGGACACGGGGCGCACGATCTTCTCAATGTGATTGATGGGATAGGACACACGGGTGTTCTCGGTGACGGACTTGTCGGCAAAGTCGATCTTGCCTTCCTTGTCCAGCGTCACGTTTTCCAGCAGCGCGTTGCGCTTGATGGCGTTGTAGATGTCGGGCTCGGAATCCTTGTCCAGATTGATGACCTTGGCATAGCAGCCGCCTTCAAAGTTGAACACGCCGTTGTCGTCCCAGCCGTGCTCGTCATCGCCGATGAGCAGACGCTTGGGGTCGGTGGACAGGGTGGTCTTGCCGGTGCCGGACAGGCCGAAGAACACGGCGGTGTTCTTGCCTTCCATGTCGGTGTTGGCGGAGCAGTGCATGGAGGCGATGCCCTTGAGGGGCAGGTAGTAGTTCATCATGGAGAACATGCCCTTCTTCATTTCGCCGCCGTACCAGGTGTTGATGATGACCTGCTCACGGCTGGTGATGTTGAAGGCCACGCAGGTCTCGGAGTTGAGACCCAGTTCCTTGTAGTTTTCCACCTTCGCCTTGGAAGCGTTGTAGACCACGAAGTCGGGCTCAAAGTTCTTCAGCTCTTCCTCGGTGGGGCGGATGAACATGTTGGTGACAAAGTGCGCCTGCCAGGCCACTTCCACGATGAAGCGGATGGCCATGCGGGTGTCCTTGTTGGCGCCGCAGAAAGCGTCCACCACGAACAGCCGCTTGTTGCACAGTTCACGGGTCGCCAGTTCCTTGACGGACTTCCAGGTTTCTTCCGTCATGGGATGGTTGTCGTTCTTGTACTCGGGGGTGGTCCACCACACGGTGTCCCGGGAGTTGTCGTCCACCACGATGTACTTATCCTTGGGGGAACGGCCGGTGTAGATACCGGTCATCACGTTGACGGCGCCCAGCTCGCTGACCTGACCCTTTTCGTACCCTTCCAGGGCGGGCTTGGTCTCTTCCTCAAAGAGCATTTCGTAGGAAGGATTGTGCACGACTTCGGTCGTGCCGGTGATGCCGTACTTTTTCAGATCAATGTTCGCCATGTTCTGCAACCTCTCTTTTCAATACAGTTCTTTGGCTGCTGCCGGATGGTTAGAGGCCTTTACTTTCGAAAGGCCCAACCTTCCGCATGATAGCGTGTATATCATAACCCAACCGGGCGCAAAAATCAATGCGTTTGTAGAAATTTTTCCCAGATGTCGCAAATCTGCCACAATTTCCGCCGCACCGCATTTTCTTCCTCCGGCAGTTTTCTTTTTTTCATTCTTTTTTCGACCGAAAACGGCAAAAAAACTTGCCGTTTCCTTCTTTTCATGGTACACTGCTGGGAAAAGCACCACGAGGGGGACGCGCACATGGATCGAAAACTGACGTTCAGGGAGACCCTGCTGATCTCCACCATGCTCTTCGGCCTGTTTTTCGGCGCAGGCAACCTGATCTTTCCTGTTTTCATGGGACGCATGGCCGGTCAGGCGGTCTGGAAGGCGTCGCTGGGCTTTCTGCTGACCGGCGTTACCCTGCCGCTTCTGAGCGTGGCGGCCATCGGTCTGACCCGCAGCAACGGCCTGATGGATCTGAGCGCCAAGGTGAGCCGTCCCTACAGTCTGTTTTTCACCTGCACCCTGTACCTGACCATCGGCCCCTGCTTCGCCATTCCCCGCTGCGCCACCGTGCCTTTCACCGTGGGGGTCTCCACGCTGGTAGGCGACGGCAATCAGACCGTCGCGCTGCTGATCTTTTCGCTGGTCTTCTTCGCGCTGGTGCTGCTTTTGTCCCTCCGCCCCGGCAAGATCCTCACCTACGTGGGGCGCATCCTGACCCCCGTATTCCTGCTGTTTCTGGCGGTGCTGGTCATTGCCGCGCTGACGCGCCCCATGGTCAGCCTTTCCGAAACCGCGCCGCTGGGCAATTATGAATCGTCCCCTTTCTTCACCGGCTTTCTGGACGGCTACAACACCATGGATGCGCTGGCGGGGCTGGCCTTTGGCATCGTGGTGGTCACCGCCATCCGCTCGCTTGGGGTGACCGAGCCCGCCGGGTCGCGCTGAGCACCGCCGGCGCAGGCATTTTCAGCTGCCTGTTCATGGGGCTGATCTATCTGGCCGTCACGCTGGCCGGCGTACAGAGCCGGGGGCTGACCGGCGAATGCCAGAACGGCGGCGAGGTGCTGGCCGTGCTGGCGCACCACTACTTCGGCAAGGCGGGCGCGCTGCTTCTGACCGTCATTGTGACGCTGGCGTGCTTCAAAACGTCCGTCGGGCTGGTGACCAGCTGCGCCGAAACCTTTGTCGTCCTGTTTCCCAAGGGCCCGGGCTACAAGGTCTGGGCGGTCATTTTCAGCGTGGTCTCCTTCCTCATTGCCAATCTGGGGCTGACCGCCATTATCGCCTATTCCGTTCCCGTGCTGATGCTGCTGTATCCGCTGGCCATCACCCTGAGCCTGCTGGGCATCACCGGCCGGTGGTTCGGGCACGACCGGCGGGTATACGGCACGGTGACCGGCTTTACGCTGGTCGCCGCCCTGCTTGACCTGATCGGCGCCCTGCCCGGGGAAACCGTCGCGCGGCTGCACCTGCTCCCCGTCATCGACTTTGCCACCGCCTACCTGCCTCTGTTCAAGTTGGGCGTCGGCTGGCTGTGCCCGGCGGTGGTCGGACTGGTCGTCGGGTTGATCTGGCGGCGGATCCATCTGCAAAAAACGGCGCAGTCCTGAAACCGCCCGTTCCAAAGATAAAAGGAGAGAGCCGCCGCTGCGGGTTTTTTCTCCCATTGTATGATCGTTTTCCAGTGTCCTCCAAAACGCGCAGGAGGGGATTCTTTGACCGTCAAAGAACCCCCTCCTTTTTCAGCTTTCGCCGTTGTTTCCTGTCAGAACACGACCACCAGCAGCATTTTGAACCGTTCCTGCCCATACACCGCATGGGGGTGATGCGCCGGCATCACGATGGACTGACCCGCCCGCAGCTCATAGGGCTGCCCGTCGATGGTGATGCGCCCCACGCCGTCCAGACAGGTGGCCATGGCGTCCCCTCCGGATTCGTGGGTGCTGATCTCCTCCCCTTTGTCAAAGGAGAACAGCGTCACGCTGACCGCCGCGTTCTGCGCCAGCGTCCGGCTGACCACCTGCCCGTCCTGATAGGCGATCTGCTCCTTCAGCTCCATGACCTCCGCTTTATTCAGGTTTTTCATTCCGCTCATGTTTTTTCCTCCTTGTCAGCTTCTATCCAGCACTTTTCCGTCCACGGAAAGGGTGACCACCTGCCACGGCAGCAGCTTGCCGCTCGCCCGCAGCGCTTCCTCCGCCGCCCGCACCAGACCGCCGCAGCAGGGCACTTCCATGCGCACCACGGTCAGGCTCCGGACGTCGTTCAGCCGCAGGATCTCTCCCAGCTTTTCCGCGTAATCCGCCGCATCCAGCTTGGGACAGCCGATCAGCGTCACCCGTCCCCGCATGAATTCCTCATGCATGCCCGCACAGGCGTAGGCCGTGCAGTCCGCCGCCACCAGCAGCCGTGCGCCGTCAAAGTAGGGCGCTTTTACAGGCGCCAGCCGCAGTTGGCAGGGCCACTGCGCCAGCCGGGATATTCCCGCGGCGGCAGGCTGAGCGGCCGTTTCCGCCGCCTGCGCGTTCAGCGTGCGGATACGCGCGCCCGGGCAGCCGCCCGCCGGCTGCTTTTTCGCCTCCCGCTCCTTCTTTTCCCGCACCGCCTGTTCATTATACGCAGCCGCCTCCCGTTCCACAAAACGGATGGCACCCGTAGGACATTCGGGCAGGCAGTCGCCCATCCCGTCGCAGTAGTCGTCCCGCATCAGCCGCGCCTTGCCATTGACCATTTCAATGGCGCCCTCATGACACGCTTTGGCGCACAGTCCGCAGCCGTTGCACTTTTCCTCGTCGATCTGGATGATCTGTCGAACCATGGCTTTTTCTCCTTCCCGCTTGTTTTTACGTGCTCAGTATAATATAATATCCGCAGCAGAAACGTGGTTAAAACAACGAAACGGAGAAAAAATGATGGCTGTTTTTCAATCGCCGATCTTTCAGGGCATCGATGAAGGGGAATGGGCAGACATGAACGCCCTGACCCGCGCCCGCAAAACCGTCTACGAAAAAGGGACGGTGATCCTTGCGGCGGGCGAACGCACCCCCGGGGTAGGGCTCGTCCTCCGGGGCAGCGTCAATGTGGAAAGCATCGACCTGTGGGGCAACCGCAGCATCCTGAGCAACGTGCCTGCCGGGCAGGTGTTTGCCGAGACTTACGCGCTGTGCGGTGAACCCCTGCTGGTGGACGCCGTGGCCGCAGAGCCCTGCGAGGTATTGTTTCTCAACACCGGGGCGCTGCTGCGCCCGGAAAACGGGAACCGCTCCTGGTACCTCAAGCTGTCCGGCAATCTGCTGCGGGCGACGGCTCGCAAAAATCTGGTTTTGTCCAACCGCATTTTCTGCACCAGTGCCAAAACCATCCGGGGACGGCTGCTGACCTACCTGTCCGCCCTGTCCGTGCAGCAGGGGAGCACCGTCTTTCACGCGCCCTTTAACCGGCAGCAGATGGCGGACTACCTGAACGTAGATCGCAGCGCCCTGTCCAAGGAACTTTGCAAAATGCGGGATGAAGGGCTGATCGCCTTCCGCAAGAACGCCTTCCGGCTTTTGCAGCCCGTGGACAAAGCATAAAAAAAGAAGGACGAAGCGCCCTTCCCAGACCGTTGGGCTCAGCCGATCCCCCTGCGGAATGAGAGGAAGACTTTTTTCCTTCCCCGTTCATCCGCAGGCAGCGTGTCCGCTGCGGCCGCCCCGCGTTTCATTCTTCTGCCGCCTGCGGCCAGCCCGTTTCCTCCCGGGAAACGTCCGCCCTGCCGGGAGCCGCTTTTTTCACCGTATCCCTGCCCTCACATTCCGCGCACCGCCACGTTTTTTTCTCCGGCTTGACAGCAAAAAAGGGACGAAAACACATTTCGACCCCTGCGCCGCCGACGCGGCTTTTTTTATGCGCGCTCCTCCGGCTCGACCGGCCGTCCCGGATCGGGCGCTTCCCGCTGCCCCAGCGCCTCGGGCGGCACGGTTTCCAGCGTCTCCCCGTCCAGCAGCAGCAGCTTTTCCGACAGCAGTCTGGAAAAACCGCTGATGACGGCGGACGCCGCGATCAGCTCCGGCGCGTCCACCACCGCCAGGTCGTCCTCCGGCGCGCGCCCCATGATGGGCGCGGCGGCATGGCGCACCTGCTGGGCGAAAAATGTCGCCGTCTGACGGTGCCGCCGGGCATACTCGGTGTACACCTTTTCCAGACTTTCCGCGTCCAGATCCGCCGGCAGCCACTGCTTGATCATGGCCATGCTCAGCCCCTGCTTGAGGGTGCAGATCATAATCAGGTATGCAATGTGGGTACGGTAATACTTTTTCCGCCGCGGCTCCGGCATCAGCCGGGTGCGCACATAGTTGTTGATGGTTGCGGCGGTAATGAACTGTTCTTCCTTCAGCTCGGGCGGCAGATAGTCCAGATACTGCCGCAGCAGCACCACCACCTGCTCCATATACAGACCAAAGTCCGGAATATCTCCCCATGCGGGCAGACAGTACCTTTTCAGATAAACTTCCCACCGCCTCAGTTTGGCAGCCACCAGTTGTTGGTCGTAAGCCATCGGTTTTCGCTCCTCTCTTATAACACTATATCATATTTTGTATATAAAATCAAGCATAATCTTGTGATAAATATTATTGACATATCTTTTTGTTCGTGATAATATAATATCGATTATTAGATTAAGCGAGGTGGATGCCTATGTTCAGCATCATCACGGATACCTCCGCCAACCTGCCCAGCGGGTACCTGCGGGAAAACCATATTCTGTCTCTGCCTTTTTTCTATATCATTGACGGGAAAGAATATGAACCCAACGTGACCTTTGACGGGCCGTCCTTTTATGCCCAGATGCGTCAGGGCGTACGGGTCACCACGTCCCAGATCACCCCGCAGCAGTTTTTGAACGGCGCGCTGCCCCTGCTGGAAAAAGGAGAGGACGTGCTGTATGTAGGCATGTCCTCCGGCATCAGCGGCGCGTTTGCCAGCGCTTCCAAGGGAACGGAGGGACTCATCTGGCGCTTTCCGGATCGGAAGATCCGTCTGGTGGACACCCTGGGCGCCTCTCTGGGAGAAGGGCTGCTGGTGATGGAGGCGGTGCGGTGCAGGGAAGCGGGCATGAGTCTGGATGAAACGGCTGACCTGCTGATGACCCTGCGGCACCGGATGTGTCAGGTGTTTTCTGTGGACGATCTGAAGTATCTGCGCGCCACCGGTCGGGTGTCGGGCGTCAAGGCGCTGCTGGGCACGGTGCTGAACATCAAGCCCCTGCTCAAGGGCGACCGGGACGGCCGCATCGTGTGCATCGACCGTGCCCGGGGACGTGCGCGGGCGATCACCGCGCTGGCGGAAAAATACAACGCACTGGCCGTGGAGCCGGAAAAACAGGTGGTGGGCATCGCCCATGCGGATTGTCCCGAGGACGCGGAACGGCTGGCCTCCCTGCTGCGGACGCAGCGCCCCCCCAAGGATATTCTGACCGTGTGCTACGAGCCCGTGACCGGTTCTCACGTAGGCCCCGGTGCGCTGGCGCTGTTCTTTCTGGGCGATCAGGACGTGCGCGACAAGGCCTGACCGGTCGCCCCGCGCCTTCCCCTTTTTCAACCGCACCGGGCAGACAGGGCGTATCTGGAGCGCATATTCCCGGAACGGGGTTCAGCATTTTTCTTCAAAAAATGAACTGCCCCCTTCTGACGGAGGGGCATACCCAACTATTTTCTGACCGTATGAACAGGAGCCGTCCGACTGACGCCGGACGGCTCCTGCTGTTTTCTCTGCGTTTTTTCTGTTTTGCCTTATGCGTCTGCCCTGCTCCCCGCCTGCAGCCGGCCGATGCGGGTAAACAGGTCGGTAAACAGCGCGTCCCGGTTCACATTCCACACATAGCAGATCAGATGCCTTGCAGGGTCAAAGCTGTAATGACCGTCGTACTGCGGAATGGGGCTGTGTTCAGGACGATCCTGCAGCATGCGCCCGTCCTCGTCCAGCAGCCATGCAACAGCCGTCACGTCCCAGATGATGCGGCTCCACGCCGTCCCCCGGGCGTAGGACTCCGCCTCCGCGATGGTATGGTCGCACAGATACGCGCACAGCGGCCCCTTCCCCCGCAGCCAGGCGTTCAGTTCCCACCCGGTGGTCGCCGCCTCGGACACCACCCCCATGCAGGGCAGCTGCACCAGCCGCACGCCGCAGCCAAAGACGACGCGCGCCGCAGCCACATCCTGCCGCAGGTTGAACTCCCGGTCGTGGGGCCAGTGATAGGCGTGTCCGCCCAGCCACACGACGACCATCCTGTCCCGGATATCCGGATCCATCAGCAGCGCGGAAGCCACATTGGTGATGGCGGCAATGCCTACCACATAGAGGGGATCCTCCGGCGTATGCGCCCGCGCCATGTCCCGGATGACCCGGGCGGCAGGGGTCACGACGGGGGTCTTTTCGTCAGGCAGATACCCCTCCGCCCCCCGGTACACATTCCCCGTCAGGTCTTCCCGTCCCGCCAGACGCAGAAGATGCAGGATTTCCTGATAGCTTTTTTCCATACCGTCCGCCGGACTTGAGGAATGGGCGTTGAAAAACGGCGCGGCGCACAGCGCCCGTATCCGCAGCTTTTCAGGCGCCGCCAGCATGTAGGCGATGGCGAACTGATCGTCCGTTTCGTTGAATGCGTCCGTATCCAGAACCACGTCCACTTTTTCGCGGGGGCGAACGGGGTACAGCGTTTCCGTCAAAATGGTTCCCTCCCTTGCTTGTGCTCAGGCGCGCAGCCCGGCCTGATGCCGTCCGCGCCCGTTCGGATGGGACGATTATACCACACGTCCCGGTTTTTGTCACCCGTCAAGTTCAGAAAGCGGCATGCTCCAGCACGCCGAAGAAATGCCGCAGCCGCTGTCCTTCAGCCGCGCCCGCCCGGGCTTACTTCGTTCGGGTCGGTAGCAGTTACGTTTCCAACACCTTCAGCCGCGCCCGCACAGGCTTACTTGCTGCTGACTTTTCTGCAATACGCCGCCGTCGCCTTCAGTCGCGCCCGCCCGGGCGTGTTCCGGCGCGCCGGAAAATGTCCGTCCCCCCCGCCGCAGCCTCCTTGCCTGAAAACAGGACGCTTTCCATGAGGCTGTAAAAAAGAACGGGAACGGCATGCCGCCGCTCCCCGTCGCTGCCTGCGCCGTCCATCCGGCTCGACGGTATGACCGTCCTGCCGTTTTCAGTTTTTGCCGCCTGAGCACGCCGTCCGGAATGTCAAAACGGCCGTTTTTCCGTCCTGCCCCCTCACAGCGCTGCGGCGATCCGCGCCACCGCCAGACGGGTATTGGCCGGGGTATTGAAGGCGGTCAGCCGGACGTAACCTTCCCCGGAAGGGCCGAACCCCGCCCCGGGGGTCACCAGCACGCCCGCCCGGTTCAGCAGCAGGTCAAAAAAGCCCCAGCTGTCCATCCCCCGCGGCGTTTTCACCCACACATAAGGCGCATCCTCGCCGCCAAAGAGGGTCAGCCCCGCCGCCTGCAGACCCGTCCGGATGCATCGGGCGTTTTCCATGTACACCTGAACGGACGCCCGGGTCTCCGCCTGCCCCTGCGGCGTAAAAACCGCCGCCGCGGCCGCCTGAACGGGATAGCTGACCCCGTTCCGCTTGACGGCAATGCGCCGCCGCCACAGCCCGTTCAGCGCGACCTGCCGGTCGCCGACCCTGCCGGTCACCTCCCTGGGCACCGCCATGTACCCGAACCGTACCCCGGTGAACCCCGCCGTCTTGGACAGAGAGCAGCACTCCACCGCGCACCCCCGTGCACCCGGTATTTCGTAAATGCTGCGGGGCACGTCCGGGCTCTGCACATACGCCCGGTACGCCGCGTCGTACACGATCAGCGCGCCCGTTTTCAGCGCCCAGTCCACATACGCCTGCAGCGTTTCACGGCGCAGCGCGGCGCCGGTCGGGTTGTTGGGCGAGCACAGGTACACCGCCTCCACGCCGGGCGGCGGCAGGGGCGGTGCAAAGCCGTTTTCCGCCCGGCAGGGCAGATAGACCAGCTTTTCCCACTGTCCGTCGCGGTACGCGCCCAGCCGTCCCGCCATGGCGTTTGAATCCACATATACCGGGTACACCGGATCCTCCACCGCCACCCGGGCATCAGGGGACAGCAGCTCCTGAATGTCCGCCGTATCCGACTTGGCGCCGTCGGACAAAAACAGTTCCTCCTCCGACAGCCGGATCCCCAGCGCACCGTAATCCCCTTCCAGCACGGCGCGGATGCAGAAGGGGTATCCTCCGTCCGGCCCGTACCCCCGGAACCCTTCCGCCGTGGCCATATCCTCCGCCGCCCGCGCCATTTTTCGCGCCACAAATGACGAAAGCGGCCGGGTCACGTCACCGATCCCCAGCCGCAGCAGGTCTTTTGCTTTTTCAGGGCAGGCCGCCTCATAGGCCGCCGCCCTTTTTTCAATTTCCCGAAACAGGTAGCCGGACGACAGCGCCGCCAGAGAGGGGTTGAGCCGCATACGAGCCTCCTTACTCGCCCAGCCACTCCCCGTCGAAAACAAAGGCCGCCGGGCCGGTTTGATATACATGGTTGTCATCCGCGTTCCAGTGCACGGTCAGGTTGCCGCCGGCCAGCTTCACCTGCGCCTTCCGGTCGCACAGACCGGAAAGCACCGCCGCCACCAGCGCGGCGCTGGCGCCCGTGCCGCAGGCCAGGGTCTCGCCCGAGCCCCGCTCCCATACCCGCATTTGCAGAATGTCCCGGCTGACCACCCGGACAAATTCCACATTGGTCCGGCGGGGAAACAGCGCGTTATGCTCAATGACCGGCCCCAGCATCGGCACGTCCACCACCTCGGGATCCCGTACAAAAAGCACCGCATGCGGGTTGCCCATGTTGACGCAGGTGATGTAGTAGCTCTGCCCCAGCACCTGCAGACGGTGACGCAGCACCACCTCGCCGGGCAGATCCACTGGAATGCGGCCGGGGCGCAGTTCAGGGGTGCCCATGTCGGCAGTCACGGACACGACGCGGCCGTTTTCCACGTCCAGATGCAGTTCCTTCATGCCGCCGCGGGTATTCACCGTCACATCCAGTTTATCCGTCAGTCCCCGTTCGTATACATATTTTCCCACGCACCGCAGGGCATTGCCGCACATTTCGGCCTCGCTCCCGTCCGCATTGAAAATGCGCATGGCCACATCGGCGCTTTCATCGGGCAGAATCAGCACCAGCCCGTCCGCACCCACGCCGAAATGAGGGCGGGACATGCGGATGGCCAGTTCGTCCGGATGGTGCACCACTTCTTCAAAACCGTTGACATAAACATAATCGTTGCCGATGCCCTGCATTTTGGTAAAACGCATGCGTTCCATTCCTCCCTGTTTCAGTCGCCGCAAAAAAGAAAGCCGGGCGCAGGCCGCCGCATGTCACAGCATATGCTGCGCCGGCGTCCGCCGTTCCATACGTCCGGACGCGCGGCGTTCCGTTCACGCCAGCGCGGCGGATAAAACGCCTGCGAGCTGCTGCACGGGTGCACCGCAGCCCGCAGGCGCTATGCTCAGTGTATTTCAGAAGGCACTATACTCAGCGTATTTCAGAAAACGGCCGGCGCCCCCTGACGGAGCGCCGGGCTTTGTTACATTCTGTCGGGTGCTTCCACGCCGATCAGGTACAGACCGGTTTTGATGACCGCGCGGCAGGCGCGGGTCAATTCCAGCCGCGCCGCCGTGGCGGCGGGGTCGTCGTCCAGAATGCGGTGTTCGTAGTAGAACTTGTTGTACGCCTTGGCAATTTCCGTCACGGCGCGGGTCACGATGGAGGGCTCGTTGCGCAGGCAGGCCTCGCTCACCGCTTCGGGGAAACGGGAAATGAGCCGCAGGAGCGCCTGACTTTCATCGTCAGCCAGCGCGGCGTAATCCGGCGCGGGCAGGTTTTCCGGCGCCTTGCGCAGCACCGATCCGCACCTGGCGTGGGTATACTGCACATAGGGGCCGGTCTCGCCGTCAAAGTTCAGCGCCCGATCCCACCAGAAATCGATGTCCTTGATGCGGCTGTTCTGCAGGGTGGAGTACACCACCGCACCTACGCCCACCTGACGGGCGACCTCGTCCTTCTCCTGCAGGTTGGGGCTCTTGACATTGATGATGTCCAGCGCCTTTTCCTGCGCCCGGCGCAGCAGCTC
Source organism: uncultured Clostridia bacterium (assembly GCA_934662505.1). Lineage (GTDB taxonomy): Bacteria > Bacillota > Clostridia > Christensenellales > Aristaeellaceae > SVGT01. The sequence continues at coordinate 59,734 of CAKUKE010000005.1, forward strand.
CTCCAGATACACCACGTGCCCCTTGCGGGTGGCCATGGCCTGCCCCTCGTAGGACACCATGCCGAAGGACACGTGCACCAGTTCGTCCCGCGCCCAGGGATAGCCCATCAGCTCCACGACCTTGAACCACTGGCGGAAATGCAGATCCTGCTGATAGGCCACCACATACAGACACTTGTCAAAATGATAGATATCCTTCCGGTACAGCGCGGCGGCAATGTCCCGGGTGGCGTAGAGCGTCGCGCCGTCCCGCTTGAGGATGAGGCAGGGGGGCATACCGTACGCCTCCAGATCCACCACCTTCGCCCCGTCGGACTCCTTGAGCAGCCCCCGGGCGTTCAGTTCATCGATCACCCGGCCCATTTTGTCGTTATAAAAGCTCTCGCCGGCATAGCTGTCGAAGGTCACGCCCAGAATGTCGTACACCCGCATGGCGTCCTTGAGCGTCACATCCTTGAACCAGTGGAAGATGGACAGGGCTTCCTCGTCGCCCTCCTCGATCTTCTTGAACCACGCTCTCCCCTCGTCCTCCAGCGCAGGGTCATGCTCCGCTTCTTCATGGAAGCGCACGTAGAGCTTGGTCATTTCCTCCACGCCGCCTTTTTCCACCGTCTCCCTGTCGCCCCAGTGCTTATAGGCGCAGATCATCTTGCCGAACTGGGTGCCCCAGTCGCCCAGATGATTGATGGACACGGTCTTCCAGCCCAGAAAGTCGTAAATGCGCCGGAGAGAATTGCCGATGACCGTGGTGGACAAATGGCCGATGTGGAAACGCTTGGCAATGTTGATGGAGGAATAATCCAGACATACCGTCTTGCCCGCGCCCGCGTCGCTGCCGCCCCACTTTTCCGGGTCGGCCAGCACGGCGGCGAGCACCTTCCGGGCAAAGTTTTCACGGTTGAAAAAGAAGTTCAGATAGCCGCCCGCGCACGCCACCCGCGCCACGTCCGGGCAGTCGATTTTTTCCGCCAGTGCCCTGGCGATCATGGGCGGCCCCATGCGCAGCGAACGGGACAGCTTAAAGCAGGGGAAGGCAAAATCGCCCATCTGAGGATCCGGGGGCACTTCCAGCAGCCCGCCGATATCCTCCGGCACGCCCTCCGCCTGGGGAAACGCCGCCGAAATGGCGTTTTTGACCAGTTCCGCAATGACCGCGCGCATGTCCATGTTCTTCATCCCATCCTTCAAAATACGATTTGCACTATCATACCATGTTTTTTTTCAATCTGCAAGGTCGTTTCCCGCTCCGGCGCACAGCGCCAGCACTACCCGGGAGGCCAGCAGATACCCCGCCGCGGGAGGAACAAAGGAAATGCTGCCCGGCGCGTGCCGGCCATGGCGGTCGTCCGCCACGGCGCGGAGGGGCTCCTCCCGGCTGTACACCACGGGCAGATGCGCAATGCCCCGTTTGCGCAGCTCCCGCCGCATCACCCGCGCCAGCGGGCATACGGTGGTTTTGCTGATATCGGCTGCCTCCAGCAGATCCGGGCGCAGCTTGTTGCCCGTCCCCATGCAGCTGATGACGGGCACCCCCGCCCGGCGGGCATTTTCAATGATGAGCAGCTTGCTGGACACGGTGTCGATGGCGTCCACCACAAAGCTGTACCCGTCCAGCGGGTAATCCGCCGCCGTCCGCCCGTCATAAAACACCGTATGCAGGGTCAACCGCAGCGCCGGGTTGATATCCAGATACCGTCTGCGGCAGGCCTCGGTCTTTTCCATGCCCACGGTGGAGCGCAGGGCGATCAATTGACGGTTCAGGTTGCTTTCATTCACCCGATCCGCGTCAAACAGCGTCAGGCTGCCCACGCCCGCCCGCACCAGCGCCTCGGCGCAGGCGCTGCCCACACCGCCCAGACCAAACACCGCCACATGCGCCCTTTCCAGCCGCGCCATACCGTCCTCGCCCAGCACCAGCCCGGTGCGTTCCTTCCATGTCTGTTCCATTTCTCATTCCCCCTTGAAGCGCCATACCACGCAGGCGCACAGCAGCCGGACGCCTGCCGCGCCCGCGCCGCGCAGCACCCCCGCGCAGGCCTGCGCGGTATGTCCCGTGGTGCGTACGTCGTCTACCAGCAGACAGCGCTTGCCGTGCACCTCCGCGCCCGGCAGCATTTGAAAGGCGTCCGCCACGTTTTCCCTGCGCCGCGCCCGCACAAGCCCGCTCTGCGGCCGGGTGTCCCGCACCCTTTGCAGCGGCTCCGCTACGGGAATGCCCGTCCGCAGGGAGACCGCCTGCGCCAGCAGCGCCGCCTGATTGACGCCCCGCCCTGCCAGCCGTTTCGGATGCAGCGGCACGGGGATCATCACGTCAAAGTCCCGATCCGTCAGCGCGCCGGCCATGGCATCCGCCAGAAGGGGCAGCGCCTCATTCGTCCCCCTGAACTTCAGCCCCGTCACCAGCGCACGGGATCTGGGCAGATAGCGGAAGGGCGCGTATACCCGTTCCACATCCGGCATGGTGTTCTGCCGGCACAGGGGACACACGCCGCCCGGCGGCACATAGGTCAGGCAGCGGCTGCACCCCGAGGCGGGCACCCGCTCTTCCCGCAGCGCTTTTCTGCAGGCGGGGCACAGGCCGTCCTGCGGCGACGCACGGCGCGGATCGCCGCAGGCAAGGCATTTGCTGCCCGGCGGGTAGAGCACATCCAGCAGCCGTCCTGCCGCCGTCTTTATCCGCTCATTTCGCATAGCCGTTCCCTGAGCGCCGTATACCGCATGGCCACGTGGTCGTTTTTCACCATGGAGGCAATGGCGCCCTCCCGCCCCACCAGCACCACCAGCTGCCGGGCACGGGTCAGCGCCGTGTAGAACAGGTTGCGGGTCAGCAGCATGCTGGCGCCGCCCACCACCGGCATGACCACGCACGGAAACTCGCTTCCCTGACTTTTATGCACAGACAGGCAGTAGGCCAGCTCCAGCTCCTCCAGCTGCTGATAGACGTATTCCACATGACGATCCTCATCGTAGACGACGGACACCGTCTTTTCCTCCGTATCCACGTCCAGCACGAACCCCATATCCCCGTTGAACACCCCTGCGCCCTCCTGGCCGGTGGTCTCGCACCGCCATTCCAGCGCGTAGTTGTTGCGGATATGCATCACCTTGTCCCCGACCCGAAAGACGTTTTCACCGTAGGTGACTTCCTTTTTATAAGGCGCAGGCGGGTTCAGCGCCGCCTGCAGCAGCCGGTTCAGGGCGTTCACGCCGCACTCGCCCTTCCGGGTGGGCGCCAGCACCTGAATATCCTGCACAGGGGTTCTGGTGCCCATGAACCGGGGCAGACGGCTGACGCACAACCCCACCACGGCGCGCGCCGCGTCGCTCTGGCTGGCCTGCCGCTCAAAGAAAAAGTCGCTGCCCTTCTGATTGAGCACGGGCATCTGCCCCTGCTGGATACGGTGGGCGTTGACCACGATCAGGCTTTTTTCATCCTGCCTGAAAATGTCCGTCAGCCGCACGGAGGGGATCACGCCGCTGCTGAGAATATCCCCCAGCACGTTGCCCGCGCCCACGGAGGGCAATTGATCCGCATCGCCCACCAGAATGAGGCGTGTGCCCGCCCGCAGCGCCCGCAGCAGGGAACGCATGAGAAACACATCCACCATGGACATTTCATCCACAATGACGCAGGCGCAGTCCAGCGGATTTTCCTCGTTGCGCTGAAAGGTCTCCTCGTCCCCGGCGTATTCCAGCAGCCGGTGCAGCGTTTTGGCTTCCCGTCCGGTGGCCTCCGTCATCCGCTTGGCGGCACGGCCGGTGGGCGCGGCCAGCAGCACGTTCTTTCCCATCAGCTCCAGCATGCAGTTGATGATGGTGGTTTTACCCGTGCCGGGACCGCCGGTCACCACAATGAGCCCCTGCTCAAGCGCGCTGAGCACCGCCTGACGCTGGGTCGGGCTCAGACGCATGCCGTGGCTCTGTTCAAAGGCGTCGATCTGTCCGTCGGCGGCCTGCGACTGGATACCGTGCACCGACTTGTGCAGCATGGTCAGCCGCCGTGCCACCTCCCGCTCCGCATAGTAACAGGCGGCCAGCGCGCAGGCGTCCCTGGCGGCGCAGCCCTTTTCCGCCCCGTCCGTCACCACGATCTCCCGCGCCAGCACCAGCGAGCGGAGCGCCGGCGTCAGCGCCTCCTCCTCCACCTTCAAAAGCCGCGCCGCCGTGCCGACCAGCGTCTCCCGGGGCAGATAGGTGTGCCCGTTAGCCGCCGCAGCCTCCCGCAGCGCGTACTTCAGCCCTGCGCAGAGCCGGTATTCGCTGTCCTGCCGGATGCCCAGCGCCAGCGCGATCCGGTCGGCGGTGGCGAAACCCACCCCGTCCAGATCATCCACCAGCCGGTAGGGGTTTTCCTGCACCACCTGCTGCACCCGGTCGCCGTAGCGGCGGCTGATCTTCACCGCCAGCGCGGGGGACACCCCGTAGGACTGCAAAAACACCATGGCCTGACGGGTAGCGAACTGCTCCTTAAAGCTCTCGCCGATGACCTTCGCCCGTTTGGGACCGATGCCCGGCACCTCCGAAAGCCGCTCCGGGGCCTCGGAGAGCACCTCCAGCGTCCGCTTGCCGAATTCTCCCACGATCAGCCGGGCGGTAGCGGGGCCCACGCCGCTGATGAGCCCGGAGCCCAGATACCGTTCGATCCCCATGAGGGTGGTCGGCGTGCGCAGCTGACAGCCGGTGGCCTTCCACTGACGGCCGTACTGAGGGTGCTCCACATAGTCGCCCTCAAAGACCGCCCGCTCCCCGGGCGCCAGCGCCGGCAGTACGCCCACCACCATCACGCTCTCCCGGCCGACCCGCATTTCCAGCACGGTGTAGCCGTTTTCCTCATTGCGGAAAACGGTATCCTCCACCACGCCTTCCAGCTGCGCCATGCGTCCGCCCCCTTTCTCCGTTCCTCACAATACCACGTTCCCCTGCCCCCGTCAATATCCGCCGCCGCGCCCTCCGTCCAAAAAAGGGCGGAACGTATCCCCGTTTTCCGGAGATACGCCCGCCCCGTCCTGCCGGTCATGCCGGCCAGACAGCAAGCGCTGAAAAAGCATCGCAGGTCACAAAAGACAAGCCCGAAGCCCCCTGCGTTCAGCAGGCGGAAAAAGCGGCATTTGCAGGCGGGTTCGTCCCGCCGCAGGCGTTTTATTGCCATGGTTTTCCGCGGCATGCAGCTGCGCGCCGGCAGCGAACCCGCCCTTCGGGAAGCGTCCACTCCCTTCCTTTTTTCAACGGCACAGAACGCCGTCCGGCCGCGCGTTCAGCCCGGCATTCGGCTCAGAACAGACCGATGATGCGTCCGTTTTCGTCCACGTCGATTTTTTCGGCGGCGGGTCGTTTGGGCAGGCCGGGCATGGTCATAATGTCGCCGGTCAGCACCACCACAAAGCCTGCGCCCGCAGACACCCGCACGTTTTTCACCGTGACGGTGAACCCTTCCGGCGCGCCGGTAAGGGCAGGGTCGTCGGAGAAGGAATACTGGGTCTTGGCAATGCACACCGGGCAGCGGTCAAAGCCCAGCGCGGTCAACTGGGCGATCTGCTTTTTTGCCGCAGGCAGCACCTGAATGCCCGCGCCGCCGTACACCCGGCGCACCACGGCCGCTATTTTTTCTTCGATGCTGTCCTCCAGTGCATAGGCGAAGGCAAAGTCGCCCTTTTCCTCCCGGCACAGGCGCACCACTTCCTGCGCCAGCGCCTCGCCGCCCGCGCCGCCGTCCGCCCAGACGGTGGAAAGCACGGCGTTGACCCCGGCCTCGCGGCACGCGGCGATGACCCGTTCGATCTCCCGGTCCGTGTCCGTCGGAAAGCGGTTGACCGCCACCACGCAGGGGAGACGGTACACCTGACGGATATTCTTCACGTGGCGCATCAGGTTGGGCAGCCCCCTGTCCAGCGCGTCCAGATTTTCCGCCGCCAGTTCTTTTTTATCCACGCCGCCGTGCATTTTCAGCGCCCGGACGGTGGCCACCATCACCACCGCATCGGGGGTCAGCCCCGCCATGCGGCACTTGATGTCCAGAAACTTTTCCGCGCCCAGATCGGCGCCAAAGCCCGCCTCCGTGACGGTATAGTCGCCCATTTTCATGGCCATGCGGGTCGCCATGACGGAATTGCACCCGTGGGCGATGTTGGCGAAGGGACCCCCGTGGACGAACGCGGGCGTTCCTTCCAGCGTCTGCACCAGATTGGGCTTGAGCGCGTCCCGCAGCAGGGCGGTCATCGCCCCCGCCGCGCCCAGCTGGGCGCAGGTAACGGGACGGTCGTCGAAGGTGTAGCCCACGATGATGCGCCCCAGCCGCGCCCTGAGATCCTGCAGGGAGGTAGCGAGACACAAAACGGCCATCACTTCGCTGGCCACGGTAATGTCAAACCCGTCCTCCCGGGGCACCCCGTTCATCCGGCCGCCCAGGCCGTCCACCACGCAGCGCAGCTGGCGGTCGTTCATATCCACGCAGCGCTTCCACGTGATCTTCTTCACATCGATCCCCAGCTCGTTGCCCTGCTGAATGTGGTTGTCCAGCATGGCGGCCAGCAGGTTGTTGGCCGCGCCGATGGCATGAAAATCGCCGGTAAAATGAAGGTTGATATCCTCCATGGGCACCACCTGCGCGTATCCGCCTCCGGCCGCGCCCCCCTTCACGCCGAACACGGGACCCAGCGACGGTTCCCGCAGCGCCACGGTCACATCCTTGCCGATGCGCCGCAGACCGTCCGCCAGCCCGATGGTGGTGGTGGTTTTTCCCTCGCCCGCAGGGGTGGGGGTCATGGCCGTCACCAGAATGAGTTTACCGTCCGGCCGCTCCTCATCCAGAAGAGACAGATCCACCTTGGCCTTGTAGCGGCCGTAGGGCTCCAGATACTTTTCATCCACATGGGCGCGCCGGGCGATCTCTGCAATGGGCGCCATCCGGCAGCGCTGGGCAATTTCAATATCCGATAAATAAGTCATGTTTCATGCCTCCCCTCACCGCCTCCCGGCGGTATATCAAAAAATACATAACCCCTGTTGCTACATCAGTGTACACGCCCCCCGCCCGCCCGTCAAGTCCCAAACGCAGCCGCCAATCAAAAAATACAAAACAAAAAAGCGGGAGGCGCACGGCCGTTTTGCCGGTGCGTTTCTCCCGCATTTGTCTTTCGTCTGCACGCGCGGGGCGTCCGGAGCCGGGCGCGCGGGTATTCTTCTCTGCATCTGCGCGTTCAGACAGGAGTACGCCGTGCAGGGAAGACCGCCCGTCCCGCTTTCCGACCCTGCGAAAAGGGGCGACGCGCATGCCCCGTGCCGCGCCGTCTTTCTTTTTTCGCGCGGGCGGCGGTTTATTTGAGGAAGCAGGTCATCATATAGCCCGTCGTATTGCCGTAGCGCACCTGCGTCCATTCGTCGCCGGGGATCAGCACGGTCACCGTTTCGCCGGAATTGACCCGCTTGTACACGCTGCCCGTCGCCTTGCTGGGGGCGCTGCGCAGGTTCACGTAGGTATTGCCGTTCCGCACCGTTTTCTGGGGGGAGGCGGACACGCCGTGCAGGGTGACGAACCGGGTCATCACGTACCCCACGTTGCCGCTGGCGCGGCCGTACACCTTGCACCAGGTCTCGCCCGCTTCAATGACCTCCAGCCGGATGCCGTTCTTATACTGCGCCAGCACCTTGGCGGCGGTGGAGGGCTGCGCCCGCAGATTGAGGTAGGCGGTCGCGCGGGCGTTGTTCACTACGACGTAGCCCTGCGTTTTCGGCGCGGCGGTGGGGTTCACCACCGTATTGTTCCCCCCGTTTTCCGTGAGGAACCGGCTTTCCATGTAGCCCGTCCGACCCTCCACCTGCACCTTCCAGTAGGTGTTGCCCTTGAGCAGCACGGTCACGCTGGTGCCGTTTGCATACTGCGCCAGCACGGACGCATCCGAGCGGGGCGCGCTGCGCAGGTTCAGCTTGCCGCTGTTGCCCGTGCGCACCACGGCGACCCCGCTTTTGCCGCCGTTGATCTGAATGAATTCGCTGCGGAAAAAGCCCTGCTTGCCGTCGATGGACACAAAATACCACCCGTCGATGGTCGCCAGCACGGTGCAGGCGGCGCCGTTGTAATAGATGCCCAGCACCGGCGCATCCAGACTGGGCGACTGCCGCAGGTTTAGAAACTGGGTGGCGACGGGATTCTTCACCACGCCCACCGTGCCCCCTTCGCCCACGCTGGCGCCCAGATTGAGATAATTGCCGCTCATATAGCCGTACAGTCCGCTGGACACAATGCGGCAGTAGGACCAGCCGTTGCTTTCCGTGGACAGGATCTCCACCCAGTCTCCCTGCGCGGCGCGCCCCAGCCACGTGGACTGCACGTTGGGCTGCGCCCGCAGGTTGAGCGTCGTGGTACCGTCCACCATGGCATAGCTGTTTTCCGCCTGCGCAAAGGCCGCGCATCCGATCAGCAGCATCACCGTCAGCAATAAGGACATGCTCTTCTTCATTCCGGTCACCCTCTCCGTTCATGTACCTATATCACGTTTCACCGCGCGGTTTTCTTCCCGCGCCGAAAAAAATCACATCAGATCCACCAGCACCCGGTTCTGCACATCCATGCCCCGCCGGGTCAGCTTCAGATATTCTCCGTCCCAGGTCAGTAATCCTTCCCGGACGGGCTTTTTCCATTTTTTCCCAAAAGCTTCCTCCAGCGACACCCCGTGCATGGCCTGAAAATCGGCGGCGCTTATGCCCTCGGTCAGCCGCAGCCCCAGCATGACGCTTTCAAACTGCGCGTCCCCAGGGGAAATGGGTTCCGTCTCCGGCGGCGCGCCCCGCAGGTAATCGGACAGCCGGCGGGGGTTAGTGCGGCGCACGTTGTCCATCATGCCGCAGGCGCCGCAGCCGAAGCCGATATACTCCCGCCGCCGCCACACGTTCACATTGTGCCGGCAGGCGTATCCGGGGCGGGCAAAATTGCTGATCTCGTACTGAAAAATCCCCTCCTGCGCCAGCCTTTCCCGGCATGTCTCATACATGTCCCGCTCCGCTTCTCCGTCGGGCAGGGTCATTTTTCCTTCGTCCAGCCATGCCGCAAGCCTTGTCTCCGGCTCCACAATCAGCCCGTAGCAGCTCATGTGGGAAGGCGTCAACGGCAGGGACAGGGCAAAATCCAGACTTTCCTCCACGTCCCGAACCGTCTGCCCCGGCAGACCCAGCATCAGATCCAGATTCAGATTTTCAAACCCGACCCGGCGCAGGATGTCCGCGCTCGCCGCCACGTCCGCCGCCGTATGCACCCGATCCAGCGCCCGCAGAAGACGGTTCTGCGCCGCCTGCATGCCCATGGAGACCCGGTCAAAGCCCCCCTGCCGCATGCACGCCGCAAAATCCTCCGTCACGGTGCCCGGGTTCATTTCGCAGCTCATTTCCGCGTCGGGGGCGATGTCCATATGCGCCCGGAGGGTACCGATCACCCGCTCCATCAGTGCCGCAGGCAGCACCGAGGGGGTGCCCCCGCCGATATACACCGTATCCGCCCTCGCATCCCGGGGCACACGCGCGCCGATCTCCCGGCACAGCGCGTCCGTGTAGGCGGCCATATAGTCCTCCCGCCCCGCCCAGGAGGGAAAATCGCAATAGGCGCATTTATGTACGCAAAAAGGGATGTGGATATATACGCCCACGTCCCTTTTGCCTGCCGGAAACGAGCCTGTCCGCAGCGCGCCATGCTCCATCCGGCCGTTCTTTCCCGGCGCCGCGTTTTCCGCGCCCGTCACGGCAGCTTCACCGCATACACGTCGCTGCCGCAGCACAAAAGCGCCGTACCGCTGGAAAGCATGCCCAGATACCCCGTCACGGTGTCCTGCAGCGGCAGGCTCATGGCGGTGAACCGCCGGTCGCTGAACCCGGCGCGATACACGCTGTCGCCGCCGAAGGCATAGATGCGGTTCCTGTACAGCGCGCTCCCCACGCAGGTGGTCGGCAGGGTAAACTGGGTGTCGGTGGTGCCGGAAATGAGCCGCAGGGTGGACAGCCCGCCCCCCGCCGCCTGCAGGGAGGTGGCAAACAGCAGCTGCGACCCGGTGGCGGTCTCCTCGCTGTCGATCAGCTGCCAGCCGTAGACCAGCACGGTGCTGCCGCTGTACTGGGTGCCCCGGTAGTCGTACTGCGCCAGCTGACGGGTGGTCACCACGTTCAGCCTGCCTGCGGCATAGCGCACCGCATACACCATGGGCTCGCCCAGCGACACCTCGCCCGTGTTCATCTGTCCCACGCGGATGGTATACATTTTTGTGGCGGGCACCGTACCGTATACGTCTAGCGCGGTCGTCCACAGATATTCGCCGTCGGAGAAAAAGCCCGCGTCCAGAATGAACATGTCCTCGTAGGCGGTCTTTTCGCTGTCCACGTCGATCCCGTTGAGATCCTTCACGATCAGGGTAGGGCTGGTATCCTCGCCCACCACGGCGGCCACATAACGGCTGCCCGCCCGGGCGAACTGCACCTTGTCGGAGAGGTGATCGTTGTAGGTGGAGCGTCCATCCCGGTCAAAAATGAACAGCTGGTTGCCCACCCAGGCCACCAGATTGTTCTCGCCCGCCGAAAAGGACGCGTCCGCGCCCAGCGCGTAGCTCCAGCGTTCGCTGCCGTTGGCGCTCAGGCAGTAAAGCACCGCCCCATCGTAATACAGCACCTGATCCCCGAAGGGGGTCACATCCTGCGTGGCAATGCAGCGCAGCCGCACGGCGTTCACATTTTTCTGCCCGCCGCCGAACACGCCCAGCATGGACAACACCACAATCACGGCGGCCGCGACCCCCGCGCATATCACCACCGCCACGCCTTTATTCAGTTTGGGCGTTTTTTCATACTGCATGCCGCACGCTCCTTTGTCCAGACAAATCCCCGCCTGTATTATAGCATGTTTTTCCCGTCAGTCAAACAGCGCCAGAATATCCTTTTCGCTCAGCCTTGTAGGCATTTCCTCCCCGGGGGTGATCAGCCGGTCGAACAGGCTGCGCTTGCGGTCGCTCATGCGCAGCACCTGCTCCTCGATGGTATTGTGGCACACCAGCTTCCACACCTCCACCTTGTGGGTCTGACCGATCCTGTGGGCGCGGCCGGTAGCCTGCTCCTCGGCGGTAGGGTTCCACCAGGGGTCGAAGTGGATCACCGTGTCCGCCCCCGTCAGGTTCAGCCCCGTGCCGCCCGCCTTGAGCGAGATAAGGAACACGTCCCCCTCCCCGGCGTTGAACCGTTCGGTGAGCGCCAGCCGCTCGGCGGCAGGGGTCTCGCCGTCCAGATACAGGGTGGTCAGGTTTTCCTCCTTCAACCGTGCTTCAATGAGGCGCAGCATGGAGGTAAACTGGGAAAACAGCAGGATGCGCCGGGAAGCGGCCACCGCGCCGGGAAGCAGCTCCATGAGCATTTCCAGCTTGCCCGAGGCGCCCTGATAATCCGGCAGGCACAGCCGGGGATGGCAGCAGATCTGCCTGAGCTCCGTAATGGCGCTGAGCACCTCGGCACGGCCGCGGCCCAGTCCCTTCTCCCGCAGGATCTCGCCCACCCGGGCGCGCTTTTGCAAAAGCGCCGCGTCGTACACCCGCGCCTGCTCCAGCGTCATTTCGGCGGTCAGCACGCTTTCCTGCTTTTCCGGCAGTTCGCCCAGCACGTCCCGCTTGAGACGGCGCATCAGAAACGGACGGATGCGGAAACGCAGGTCTTCCTCGTTGCGCCCGTCGCCCCAGCGGCGCAGAAATTCGCTGTACCTGGGCAGATAGCCGGGCAGCACAAAGTCGAACAGCGACCACAATTCCCCCGCATGGTTCTCCATGGGGGTGCCGGTCAGCGCGATGCGGGTGTCCGCCCGCAGCTGCTTCACGGCGTGGGCGCCCACGCTCTGCGCGTTTTTCACCTGCTGCGCCTCGTCCAGAATGGCGAAGCGGAAGGTGACGTCCTGCATCAGCTGAATGTCCCGCCGGATCAGGGGATAGCTGGTGATGACCACGTCCGGCGCGTGCGCCCCCTCCAGCCGCGCCAGTTTTTCCGCCCGAACGCCCTGACCGCCCGAAATGAGCAGCACGTCCAGCTCGGGCGCAAAGCGCTTCAGTTCGCTCAGCCAGTTATAGGTCAGCGTCGTAGGCGACACGATGAGGGAAGGCTTTCTTTCTTTTTCCGTGCGGATGTAATACAACAGCGCCGCGATGGTCTGCACCGTCTTGCCCAGACCCATTTCATCCGCCAGAATGCCGCCCAGATGCATCTCGTGCAGCGCGCACAGCCAGGCAAAGCCCCGCTGCTGATAGGGGCGCAGGCAGTCCAGCGGCGCGGGCGGCGCTTCAAAGCGCAGCCCGGACACGCGGCGTACCTCCTCGTCCTCCTCCACCGGCAGGGCGCTCTCCCGCAAAAGCGCGTCAAAGTAGGCCGCCCGGCAGGCGCCCAGATCCTCCTCCGTGCCCGTCAGCTCCACCGCCTCGGCCACCGCCTCGGCCATTTTCTGCCACGCGTCCAGACCGGTCAGATCCAGAAAGGTACCGTCCTTATAGCGGAAATACCGGCGGTGGCGGCGCAGCGCCTCCATCAGGGGCATCAGCTCCTCCACCGGGGCATCCCCGTCCATCAGCTCCAGCTGCAGCCGCCCCTCCGCCATGCGCATGGCGCCCCGCAGGGCGGGACGGCGGGGGGAGAGCTTCTGAAAATCCCGGCTGAAAAACACCTGCGAGACCCCCGTCAGGCGCTGAGCGCCCTCGGTGACAAAGTCGTATATCCTGTCCTGTCCCCGCAGGTACACCTTGCCCCGCTGCACATGAAAGCCGCTGCGGGCCAGTTCATCCATGGCCGCCCGCTCCCCCGCCACGTCCCGCACCAGCAGCATTTTTTTCTCATCCGTGTCCGGCTGGAAGGGGTCGATCTCCATATCGCCGTAGGCGAAAGTCACACGCGCGGTCACGTCCGCGTTTTCCTTGTCCAGAAACACCTTGACCGTCAGGGGCAGCCGCAGCAGCTGTTTTTCCAGCTCGGGCGCAAAGGTCACCTGACCCGCCCGGGACAGAAAGGGCATCAGCTCGGAGAGCACCTTGGGCGTTTCCCGGGTGGGAAAGGTGAAGCGCGCCTCGCCGCCCCGGCTGAACCGCGCCAGCGCGGAAAGCAGCTTCCGCTTTTCCGGGGGTACAAACTGCAGCGTGCCGCCCGCATAGACAAAAGCGTAGTCCTCCGTCACAGGACGCAGCCCCTCGGGCACCTCCGCCGTCACCGTCAGTTCGCGCAGCGTCCCCGTCAGCAGAAAATGAAAGTCCAGCGGCATTTCGCCGATTCCGTCCTGCCCGGTCACATCCTCGCCCACATGCAATTCGAGGGGCATGCTCCGTATCAGCCCCAGCACCCGCTCCCCCGTGCGGGGAGGCAGACGCATGATGCGGGCGTCCGTCCCCGTCAGGTTGGACACCGCCGCCGCCTCGCAGTACTCGCTGAGCACGTCCAGCAGTTCCTCCTGTTCGGGCGAAAAGCGCATCCAGCCGGGCTTGTATTCAAACCCCTTGCCAAAGGGCAGGGGTTCCCCCGTTTCGCGGCACTTCAAAAAGCCGGGCACGCTGCGCACCACATACAGGCGCTCCTCGCCCACCCGCAGCGCCAGCCGGATGCCCTCCGGCCGCAGAAAAACGACGGGCGTCATGCGCACCTCGTCCACCTGCGGCAGCATGCCTGCCACCGCCTCCATCAGCGCGGGGGCGGAACGCAGGGCGCGGTCGTTTTCCATTTCCTGCATGGCGCCGCTTTCCATGGCGGTCAGCAGGGCGGCCACGGCATGGCGGCACAGGGGCTCCCCGCAGTCGCACACGGCCTCGTCCGCCGTGACGCGCACCTGATGGCGGCCGTTGTCCACGACCGCATACACGCATTCCTCCCGGCCGCGGCGCATTTCCCGCGCCAGCATGCGCCGCATCAAGGTCTGACCGGCCAGATAGTTTTTTTCCCCGGCCATATCCCGCAGGGTCTCCGCATTGAGCATGAGCATCCTCCATCAAAACACAAAGATCAAAAAGCGCCGTCAAAAAAGGGCGTATCTTTTCAGAATACGCCGCAGACCCTTTTTTTCCTGCCGGCAGACGGGATTTTTTGTCCCGCCGTCCCCCTTCTTGATCACGGTTCCATGGGAAACCGCGCCTCGTGCGTTCCCTCCTCAAAGGCCATGGCCACATAGCGTTCCTCCTGACGGCGGCCGTCCAGCGTCACGTGGCTTTGCCCTTGCGCGGCGGTCAGGTGGTACACGGCGCCGCCGGAACGGTACGTGACCGTAATCTCCTTTTCCCCCGAGCCGGGAAGGGGCGACAGGACCACCCGGTCGCCCTGCCGGTCAAAGCCCATGAGAAAGTGCAGCGCCGCAACATACAGCCAGCCCGCGCTGCCCGTGTACCAGCTCCAGCCTGCCCGTCCCGTGTTTTCCCCGGCGTACACATCCGCCGCCGCCACGTAGGGTTCGCCCATATAGACCCGGGTCACATCCGGCGCATTGCCGTGGCGCTCGGGCCACACTGCCCGCAGCACTTCCCATGCCCGCCGGCTTTCCCCCGCCCGGCACAGCGCCCAGATGAACCATGCCACGGCATGGGTATACTGTCCGCCGTTTTCCCGCACCCCGTCCAGATAGGCGGTGATATACCCCGCCTTTTCCGCCGCCCCGAAGGGGGGATCCAGCAGTTTGACCAGCCCCGCTTCCCCGTCGTAGAGCCGCTCCCACGCCGCCAGCAGCGCCCGGTTCGCCTGATGGGCGGGCGCGCCCGCCAGCACGGCAAAGCACTGGGTGATCAGATCGATGCGTTCCGGCTCGCTCACCCCTGCGGGGCCGCCCAGCGGTTCGCCCGAAGCATACCACGCCCGCAGATACCACCGTCCCGTCCACGCCGCCCGGGAAGCCCGAAGCCACCCGTCCGCCGTCTCCTGCAGCCGCTCCGCCGTCTCCGGCGGACAGAAGGGCGCCAGATCCCGGCACACCATCACTGCAAAAAAGGTCAGCCACGTGCTTTCGCCGCCCACCCGGTTCATCCCGTCGTTCCAGTCCCCGCCCCCCATCAGAAGCATGCCATGGGGTCCCGTCTTCTGAGAAAACACCGCCCGCAGGCAGTGCTCCCGGAGGGGTGCTTCCTCCCTTGTGCTTTCGGGACGGTTGTAGCGATCCTCCTCGTCCTCCCGAAGGGGTGCATCGGTCAGAAAGGGCGCGGGCGCGTCGAACACACCGGCATCTCCCGTCGCCCGGGCGTACCACGCCGCCACCCATGGCAGAAACAGCCGGTCGTCCGACACCCGCGTGCGTACCCCCCTGCCGTCCTCGTGCCACCAGTGCTGTACGTCCCCTTCCTCAAACTGATGGGCGGCGCAGCGCAGCAGATGCGCCCGCGCCGT
Source organism: uncultured Clostridia bacterium (assembly GCA_934662505.1). GTDB lineage: Bacteria > Bacillota > Clostridia > Christensenellales > Aristaeellaceae > SVGT01. The sequence goes on from CAKUKE010000005.1 coordinate 75,085, forward strand.
CTCCGGCTCGGTGTAGACCAGCGCCAGCATATCCTGCAGCTGATCCCTGAACCCGACGGCGCCGCCCGCCTGATAGGGACCCATCCGCGCCAGAATGCGGGACGCGCGCACCTGATAAGGCAGCCATTTGTTCATCAGCCTGTCCCAGCTGCCCTGCAGGGTATACACCTGCAGGGCGGACAGCCTGTCCTGCCACGCCGCCCGGGCGCGGGCAGGCGCGTCGGAGGCCGGGCGCTCCTGCCGTTCACCGCCGGCGGACAGAAGGCACCACACCGTCAGGCTCTCCCGGGCGCGCAGGCGCACCTGCCGCCGGAAGACCACCGTGTTCCCTGCCGCGCCGCAGCTTTCCGCCTCCGTCATGGACAGGCGCGCCGTCAGCCCCGCAGGCGCGTTCACCAGCGTCATTTCCGTGCCGTCCGGGACCAGGCGGGTATCCTCCGTCCGCTCGCCCAGCGCCGCCCACACCTGCCAGATCAGGGTGCCTTCCGTGTCCGCCGGCGCCCGAAGGGTCACCTTGCGGGCGGAAACTGGACGGTCGGGCAGCACAAACACCTCCACGCCGGTCTCCACCCCCTCCGCTGCGCCCGCATATTCCGCACAGCCGGGGGTATAGGTCACCTGTCCCCCGCACAGCTCCGTATCCCGTCCGCCGACCCGCAGGATCAGGCGCTCCGCCGGGCGGGGAGCGTACGTCTGCCGCCCCGTCCCCGTCAGACGATGGAGACGGCTGTTTTCCCCAAAGCTCTCCAGAATACCCGTTTCGCACACCAGCGTGCCGATCTGCCCGTTGGCCAGCACCAGATGCCATGGCACCGGCGCGGGACGGAGAATGCGGTATCCGCCGTCCTCGGTAAAACCGCCCCAGCCGTTGAACCCGGCCAGCCCCGCGCTCCCCCCGTCCGCCGGCAGGGGCAGCGGGACAGCCGGCGCTTCATCCGCCGCCTGCGGGCGCGCAAGTCCCCGCAACTGGGCGCCCAGTCCGGCGCCGCCCCGAAGGTTCAGCCGGGCAAACGCCGTCACACCCGCCGCCTCGCCTGCCCCCACGGCCACCAGATGCACCCCGCCGGGACGGTTCATCATCTCCCGGTCGGGTCCCGACTGCACCAGCGCCGCCGCCAGATCGGCCACCGGCCGGTTGTAGCCCGTTTCCCGGGGATAAAGGACGGCCAGATCCGTCTCCACCCCCATCCGGCGCATCCATGCATGCGCCCGCAGCGCGCTCCGCAGCAGCGGCGCGTCCGCCTCAGCCGTCCAGTCCACCGTCCACAGCGGCAGGTCGCCCGACAGCCCGCGCCGCCACAATTCGTCCAAATCGGCGGGCACACCCGCGGCCTGATGGGGCTGCCCGGTAAAGTACACCGCGCCCAGCACCCGCCGGCCATTTTCCTGTCTTTCCCCGGTCAGACGCATATCCCTGCACAGCGCCAGCGCCGCCGTGCGCGCCAGCGCGTAATGCTCCCGCAGCTGCGCCCGGTCAAAGGCGCGGGGCAGCCCCTTTTCCAGCCCGATCCGGCCTTCTTCCTCCGTCATGGCGGGCAGGGCGGCAAAAACGCACAGGCTTTCCCCGCCCGGCGCCACGGTCAGCGCCCCGTCCCAGGACAGACAGGGGGAGAGCACGTCCCCCAGCCGTCCGGGCACGGAACGGACAAGTGCCTCCGGGCTGCGCATGTCCCCGCACCGGCCGGTAAACAGGCGCAGATCGCCCTGCGCCCCCAGCCGGGCGAAGGGGCCCCGCACTGCGTGATACAAAAGGGGCGTTTCTGCCTGTTCCTTTTCGTCCCGTGGTCTGCGCCGGGCGCATAATACGTCGGGCGCTACCCTGTCCACCCGTACGGACAGGTCGCGGAACGCCGGGTGCGCCTCGTCCTCCCGCTGCCCGCTCAGGGCGACAGGCAGACAGGAGACCGCCCGGACGTCCAGCGGCACATCCCCCGTGTTTTTCAGCATCAGCACGTCCATGAGCGCACCGTTGACGGGAGAGATGAACCGCCACTGACGAACCCGGAGCGCGTCCGCCTCCGTCTCGTAGCGGATCGCCCCGGTCTCATAGACGACCCTGCCCTCCCACGGACGGATCACGCCGCCCGCCCCCTGCAGATAGACACGGGGGCCGGACAGCGCCCGGGGATCCTGCTCAAAGCGGGTCAATTGAACGCGCCCCCTGAAAAAGGCCGCCTGCCCCCGGGCGTTTTCCAGCAGGGTCACCCCCCGGAAGGACAGCGCCTGCGCGTCCAGCGGGTACCCCGTCCGGGCGGGCACGGCAGAAAAATCCCCGCCGTCCGTCTCCCGGCGCAGGGGCAGTTCCGTCCGCCGGCGGGGGAGCCCCCGGGGCATGGGCTCGGTGAGCAGATACAGCCGTGCGCGCACCGCGGGAATGCGGGTAAACAGGCGCACCAGCGCAAAGTTTTCCAATCCGTTGCACAGAGCGCACAAAAGCATGCCCTGATGGTGCGCCATGTGGCTGCGCACCAGCCGGGGCGTTTTTTCCATGCGGGCAGGGGTATAATCGGCCGCTTCGAAAAAGCCCAGTCCGTCCCGCCAGCCCATTTTCTCCATGCGCAGCAGGTTTTCCGCCGCGGCGCGCGGGAAAAAGGGCAGCGCCAGCGCGGACGCGTAAGGCGCCACCACGTCGCCCGCCGTCTCCCCCGTCAGCGCCAGCCGGGGCAGCCCGAAGGCGCGGTACTGATAATTCAGATCCGCGTCAAAGGCGTAATACCCGCTTTCACTGACGCCCCAGGGACGTTTTTTTCCCTGCGCCCGCTGGGCGCGCACGGCAAACAGACACCCCTCCCGCAGGAGGGTGCCGGGGTACATGGGCAAAAGCAGCGCGGGCATCAGATATTCAAACATCGTGCCGCCCCATGAAAGCAGGGCGCCGCCGCCCCCCGCCCGCACCAGCGTACGGTTGAGGGCGAAAAAGTGCTTTTCCGGCACCCTGCCCAGCGCGACGGCGCAGAAGGACAAAAGCCGGCTTTCGCTGGCCAGCATATCGTAGTGCGCGCCGCTCATTTCATTTTTCGACCCGTCAAAGCCGACGAAAAACAGCCGCTGCGCCGGATCATAGAGCGCCTCCAGCGCCATACCGGAGGCCAGCGCATCCAGTCGGGCCGCCACATCCCGGCAGCTCTCGTCCATTTCATTTAGGTGATTGCGGCAGGCCTGGGCGCAGGCCATCAGGCAGGCCGCCAGATTACCCGCGTCCACAGAGGACACAAACCGGTCGCCCAGCACCGACAGGGTACCGGTATCGTACCAGTTATAAAAAATGCCCCGCCATTTTTCCAGCTTTTCCAGCGTGGCGGCGGTATCCCGCATGCGCCGCCCCATTTCCCGGCCGGTCATCATGTTCATTTCCCGCGCGGCCGCGCAGGAAAGCAGGTACATGCCGATATTGGTGGGCGACGTGCGCGCCGCCGCGCCCCTGTCCGGGCGCAGCTGCACGTTGTCCGGCGGCAGGAAGCCGCTTTTCTCCGTCACGTACATTTCAAAAAAGCGCCAGGTGTCCGAGGCCAGCCCGCACAGACGGCGGATCTCCTCCTCCGTCAGGGGCGGGGGCGCGGCAAGCGGGCCGTTCAGCCATGCAGCAGTCAGGGGAAACAGCACCCACAGAAGCCCTGCCGCCACGCCGGGCAGAAAGCCGCCCGGCATCAGGGACAAACCGATAGCCGCCGCGCCGCACGCCACCGACGCAAGGGCGCAGGACAGGGGTGCTTCCCCCTGCGCCCCTTCCTCCGCCTGCTGCGCCGTCACCCAGCTGAGCAGCCCCCTGCGGCTGACAAACTGCCGGTACAGCGCCCTGACCGCCCCGTCCGCCTGACAGAGCGCCAGCGCGGGCTGCAGGGATACGCGCCAGCCCATACCCCGCAGCGGCCACGGCAGCGCCAGCAGCAAAAGCAGGGGATGACCCGTCCAGAGCGCACCCAGCAAAAGCACCGTCTGCCACAGGGGAACAAGGGAACGGCGCAGGTTTTCCCACACCTTAAAGCGGGAAAGAAGGGTCAGCCGCCCATCCGTCAGAAAAGGAAGCAGCTGCCAGTCCCCCCGGGTCCAGCGGTGCTGCCGCTTCAGATACCCGCCGATTGTGGACGGTTCCCCGTCGTAGAGGACAATATCCTCCGCCAGCGCCGCGCCCGCCGTTTCGCCCTCGATCAGATCATGACTGAGCAACCGTCCCTGAGGCAGCCGATCCTGCAGCCGCGCCCGCCACAGCCGGGGGTCGAAGATGCCCTTGCCCACAAAAGACCCCCGGCCGAAGAGATCCTGATATACGTCCTGCGCCGCGCCGCCGTACACCTCCAGCCCGCCCGAGCCGGACAAGGCGGTCTGCACCCGGGTGCGCAGGGTATCCGCGCCCACGGCCATCCGGGGCTGCACCACGCCCGTGCGCCCCTTCTGCAGAGGATGCTCCATCACGCCCACCAGCCGCAAAAGGGCGCCGCGGGTGAGAAAGGTGTCCGCGTCCAGCGTCACCACATAGGCGTACTTTTCCTTCAGTGCAGCCGGGTCGAAGGAGGCATACAGGGTTTTATCCTCCGTCCTGCCCGTCACCAGCGCGTCGCAGAGCATGTTCAGCGCGCCCCGCTTGCGCTCCCAGCCCATGTAACGCCCCTGACACTCCTGCCACACCCGTCCCCGCACCCACAAAAGAAAGGGCGCGCCGGGGGTGTGGGCATTGAGCGCGTCAAAGGCCGCGCGCCCCGCCCGCACCGTGTCCGCATCCCCATCCGTCTCAGGCGTATCCGCCTCCTTCAGATCGGCCAGCAGCATAAAATCCACGTTCTCCGTCCGCACGGAACGGTGCAGCACGGACAGATGGCGCGCCATTTTCATCATGTGGGTATGACCGGTCACCAGCGCGGGCACCACCACCAGCACACGCTGCCCCGCCCCCAGCGCCGTCAGGCGCACCCGCGGCAGCAGCCGGGGCGGATGGAACCGCCGCAGCAGGGGATAGACGGCCTGCCGCCCCGCCTCTCCGGCGCAGGCCATGGCCGGCGCAAACAGCCACCAGGGCCACCCGCCGATGAGCCCCGCCGCCAGCGCCAGACAGGGAAACGCCGCCCACCCGGCGACAAACAGCCCCTCCCGGTGCTTTTCGGCAAAGCTGCGCCGGGGCGTGACCATCAGCGCTTCGGCAATGTCCTCAGGGCGCTCGATCAGATAATAGCCCGCATCCCCCTCCGCCCCCGTTTTGCCCCGGGCGAGCGCCGCCGCCGTGCGCGCCACGGCGTCCTCCTCCACGCAGTATTCCCGCGCCAGCCGTTCCGCGCAGGCGGCGTAATAGGCCCGGCTTTTTCTGTCCATCCGTTCAAAACCGCCTGTCTCCGCCAGCGCGGCGTACACGGGCGATACGGTCTCCGCTATCTTTTCCGTGTCAAACTTTTCCAGCGCCCGCAGGGAAAAAACGGCGCGTCCCAGACGGCAGGCCTCCGCCGTCTGCCCCTCCCGCACCATACGCAGAACGCTTTCCACAGAAGCCCCCCGCGCCGAAACAGCGCGATCCAGACGGCGCAGCGCTTCGCCCTCCTCGCCCTCGGACAGCGCCTGCGCCACCCGGCAGACCAGCGCCCGGTCGCCGGGGTCGGCCTGTTCCCCCCGCCCGCGGCGCATGAGCTCCCGGGCGGTGCGCATGCGTCCGCATTCCCGCAGCGCCTCCCGGACGGACAGATCCACCCGTTCCATCAGGCACAGCCGCAGCGCGGCGGGCAGGCAGGCGATCTCCCGAAGGGTGAGGGGATAGGTCTCCCGCCGTCTCATCAGAAAACGGACGGCCGCCGCCTCATCGACGACCCCCTCCGTCCATTCCAGCATTTCCCGCGCCGCTTCCACGACCCGCTTTTCCTTTTCGCCCCCCGGCAGACGCAGAAACCGCCGCCCCTCGCCGCGGAGCGCGTCGGCCGTGTCGCACAGGAAACGGGCGTGCTCCTCCAGCCACGTCTGGGCAGGGGTCATCGCCTCTTTTTCCACATTGCTCAGCCTGAGGAGCAGCGCCTCCAGCCGCCCCTTTCTGCCCATATGCTCCTTTAAAAAAGCCCGCACGCTGATCTCCACCATGCCCTTGCCTCCGCCGAAAAATGTCGGAGCGCCGAGCCGTCCCATCCGGCTCGCCGCGTCTTTTTTTCATTGTTCACCGTTTTTCCGCCCCTCATTCCTGCCTGCCGCAAAGCGCGGCTTTTCTCTGGCGTTTTCACCGTTTTCATGTTATAATACTGTTAATGGATGAAAGGAGGGAACGCCTATGCGTTTTTGCCCCCCGGATCATAATGCGCGGGAAGCGTTTCATCAGGGACGAAGCGCGGATATTTACCATTTTCTGGGCGCGCACCCCGTCCGGAACGGGGAGGAGGACGCCTGGCATTTCGCCGTCTGGGCGCCCAACGCCCGGAGCGTGGCGGTAACGGGCGAATTCTGCGCCTGGCGCACCGACGCCTTTCCCATGGAAAAGCACTATGACGGCATATGGGAGACCCGGCTGCCCGCCTCCCTTTTCACCCCCGGCCGCCCCGGCTTTGACTACCCGGACGCGGCGGAAAAGCTGACGACCTACAAATACGCCGTGACCGGTCCGGACGGCTGCACCCATCTCAAGGCCGACCCCTACGGTGTGCGGGCGGAGCTGCGCCCCAACACCGCCAGCCGCCTGTACGATCTGGAGGGCTACGACTGGCAGGACGCCGCGTGGATGGCCAAACGGGCGGTCTGGAACCCCTACCGCAGCCCGGTGAACATTTACGAGATGCATCTGGGCACCTGGCGGCGGCGGGAGGACGGCACGCTGTACAGCTATGGGGAGCTTTGCGACCAGTTGATCCCCTACCTGCGGCGCATGGGCTACACCCACGTGGAGCTGCTGCCCGTGATGGAGCATCCGCTGGACGGCTCCTGGGGGTATCAGGTGACGGGCTATTTCGCCCCTACCGCCCGGTACGGTTCTCCCCGGGACTTTATGACCTTTGTGGATCGGATGCACCGTGCGGGCATCGGCGTCATTCTGGACTGGGTGCCCGCCCACTTTCCCCGGGACGAGCAGGGACTGATGAACTTTGACGGCACCCCCTGTTATGAACACGCTGACCCCCGCCGGGCGGACATGCCCCAGTGGGGCACCCGGCTGTTTGACTATTCCCGGGGCGAGGTCTGCTCCTTCCTCCTTTCCAACGCCTGCTACTGGCTGGATTATTACCACGCGGACGGACTGCGCTGCGACGCGGTGAGCGGCATGCTGTATCTGGATTTCTGCAAGGAGCCGGGGCAGTGGCTGCCCAACCCCGACGGCAGCCGGGAAAACCGGGACGCCATTGCCTTCATCCGCCGACTCAACACGGAGGTATACGCCCGCTTTCCCGGGGTGATGATGATCGCCGAGGAGAGCAGCGCCTTCCCCGGGGTGACCGCCCCGGCGGATCGGGGCGGGCTGGGGTTCGGCTTCAAGTGGAACATGGGCTGGATGAACGACATGCTCTCCTACATCAAACTGGATCCTGTCTACCGCAAATACCACCACGACAAGCTCACCTTTTCCCTGTGCTACGCCTTTAACGAAAACTACGTGCTCCCCTTCTCCCATGACGAGGTGGTGCACGGCAAGCACAGCATGCTGGACAAGCAGCCGGGCGACATCTGGCGCAAGTTTGCGGGGCTGCGCGCCCTGTACGGCTTCATGATCGGCCACCCGGGCAAAAAGCTGCTCTTTATGGGCGGGGAATTCGGGCAGTTCATTGAATGGAAGGACGACGACCAGCTGGACTGGTTCCTTCTGCTGTATGAAAAGCACCCGCAAATGCAGGCGTACGTGCGGGCGCTCAACCATCTGTACCGTTCCATGCCCGCGCTCTACGCCCGGGACGACGGGTGGGAGGGCTTCACCTGGCTGTCCGTGGACGACTGCGCCCGCAGCTGCGTGGCCTTCATGCGCATGGCGGGACGGCACACCCCCGTGGTGTGCGCGGTCAATTTCACCCCCGTCGCCTACCGGGATTACCCCATCGGTCTGCCCTTCCCCTGCGAAATGACCGAGGTTCTCAATTCGGACTGGGAATCCTTCGCCGGCAGCGGGCAGTTCAACGGGCTGCCGGTGAAGAGCCGTCCCGAGCCTGCCTGCGGGCTGCCCCACAGCGCCCATATCGTGCTGGGGCCTCACGCCTGCGTTTTTTTCAAGGTGAAAAAGACGCCGGCCGGACGCAGCCGTACAGCAAGGAAGTGACCGAAGTTTTTTCACCCGACAGGCAGGATGTTGCCCCTGCCGCGTTGAACATAGAAATTGTCTGCAAATCGTTATCACACAGGTAAACTTCAGGGTTTTCGCTTCACAATGGATACAGAAAGGGGTCTTTTCACCATGCCTCGCAAAAAAAGCTGCGTCGCCATGCTGCTGGCCGGCGGTCAGGGCAGCCGTCTGGGTATTCTGACCCGGCACATGGCCAAGCCCGCCGTTCCCTACGGCGGCAAATACCGCATCATCGACTTCCCGCTGAGCAACTGTTCCAACAGCGGCATTGACGTGGTGGGCGTGCTGACCCAGTATCAGCCGCTGGAGCTCAACGCCTATATCGCCAGCGGCGCGCCGTGGGATCTGGACCTTGTGTCCGGCGGCGTGTTCGTTCTGCCGCCCTATCAGGCGGGCAAGTCGGGCGAATGGTACCGGGGCACCGCCAACGCCATTTATCAGAACATGGCCTTCATTTCCCAGTACGACCCGGACTATGTGCTGATTCTGTCCGGCGACCACATTTATAAAATGGATTATGAAGCCATGATCCGCCACCACATCGAGCACCGCGCCGACGCCACCATCGCCGTGCGGCAGGTGCCCTGGGCGGAGGCCAGCCGTTTCGGCATCATGAACACCGATGCGGACTGCAACATCATCGAATTTGAAGAAAAGCCCAAAGAGCCCAAGTCCAACAACGCCTCCATGGGCGTGTACGTATTTTCCTGGAACAAGCTGCGCCGCTACCTGACCGAGGACGAACAGGATCCCGATTCCTCCAACGACTTTGGCAAAAACATCATCCCCAAAATGCTCCGCGACGGCCAGCGGATGGTCGCCTATTCCTTCAACGGCTACTGGAAGGACGTGGGCACCATCGAAAGCCTGTGGGAGGCTAACATGGATCTGCTCGCCCCCACGCCGGAAATCGACCTGCACGACAAGACGAACCGCATCTACGCCCGCAACCTGGGCATGCCGCCCCAGTACGTGGCGCCTGAAGCGCAGGTGGACAACTGCCTGATCACCGAGGGCAGCGACATTCACGGCACCTGCATGCACGCCGTTCTGTCCTCCGGCGCGGTGGTGGAATCCGGCGCGCGGGTCATCGACAGCGTGATCATGCCCAATGCCCGGGTCTGCGCCGGCGCGACCGTGCGCCGCGCCATCGTCGCCGAAAACGCCGTGATCGGACCCAACGCCGTGATCGGCGAGGAAACGGGGAAGATCGCCGTGGTCGGCACGGGTGTGACCGTGCCCGCAGACACGGTGGTGCGCGCCGGCGAGCAGTACGGTGAAGGCTGAGGAGGGACAAAAGCAATGAAAAGCGATATCATGGGCCTTATTTACACCGGCGAGCGGGACGCGCAGCTGCGCGAACTGACCAACCGTCGGGCGGTGGCCGCCGTGCCCATGTGCGGCCGGTACCGGCTGATCGATTTCCCGCTCAGCGCCATGGTGAGCAGCGGCATCCGCAACGTGGGCGTCATCATGCAGCGCAACTATTCCAGCCTGATGGATCATCTGGGCTCCGGCAAGGAATGGGATCTGCACGGCAAGCGCAGCGGTCTGGTGCTGCTGCCCCCCTACCTGACCCACGACAACGTGGGCGTGTACTCCGGCTTTCTGGACGCACTGCGCAGCAACCTGCACTTTCTGCGGCGCAGCAAGGAAAAATACATCGTCGTCACCGATACCCACATGCTCTTTTCCGTGTGCTATGACGACATGGTGGACGCCCACATCCGCTCCGGCGCGGACATCACCCTGCTTTACACCCGCGATCCGGAGGTGCGCCGTCAGGGGTCGGGTCGCTATATCCGGGTGGAGGACGACGGTCAGGTCACGGCGCTGGAGGTAGACCCTGCCGCGACCCGGCTGGAGAACACCTTTATGGAAAGCTTCTGCATCGAACGGGAAAAGCTCATTTCTCTGGTGGACACGTCCGTTTCCCGGGCGCAGTATCACCTGACCCGGGATCTGCTCATGAACGCGCTGCGGGAGCATTCTCTGAACATTCACGGCTATGAATGCAAAAGCCGGGTGTGGAACATCGACAGCGTGCAGGCCTATTTTGACTGCAACATGGCCATGCTTTCTCCGCAGGTGCGCTCGCAGCTGTTCAGTCAGGACCGTCCCGTGCTCACCAAGCTGCGGGACGAAATGCCCTCCCGCTACATGCCCGGCGCGACCGTGCGCAACACGCTGGCGGCGGACGGCTGCATCATTGAAGGCACGGTGGAAAACTGCGTACTGTTCCGGGGCGTGCGCATCGGCAAGGGTGCGGTGGTGCGCAACAGCATCATCATGCAGGACGGCCATGTGTGCGACGGTGCGGAGCTGATGAACTGCATTCTGGATAAGCAGGCCACCATCCGCAACAACGTGCGCCTGCTGGGGCCGGCCAGCTACCCCATCGTCATCGCCAAGAATCTGGTCGTGTAAGCCCATGGGGCAGGGGACGGCCGAAAAGGCGCCCCCTGCCTTCCGGCGCCGGTTCGCGTCGGGTCTTTTCTCCTGCGTCCGACCGGGCGCTCCGTTTTCCCATTTTTCAATACGGCGAGGTGAAATAGCGTTATGAAAATTCTGTTTGCCGCTTCCGAATGCGTTCCCTTCTGCAAAACAGGCGGCCTGGCCGACGTGGTGGGCGCACTGTCCACGGTGCTGGCTCGAGAGGGCCACGACGTACGGGTCATGCTGCCGCTGTACGCTTCCATTCCGGAGCAGTACACCCGCACCCTCCGTCACGTGACCGACTTTGAGGTGGCGCTGGGCTGGCGCAGACAGTACTGCGGGGTCGAGGCGCTTGAGCTGAACGGCGTTACCTTCTATTTCATTGACAACAAGTATTACTTTGGCCGCAGCTACATTTACGGCATGGGCGGCGACGAATACGAGCGGTTCGGCTTTTTCTGCCGGGCGCTGCTCAACGCCCTGCCCCGGCTGGATTTTCAGCCGGAGATCATTCACTGCCACGACTGGCAGACGGGCATGGTGCCCGCCCTGCTGAAAATCCAGTATGCCCACCTGCCCTTCTACGCCCCCATCCGGACGGTGTTCACCATTCACAACCTCCAGTATCAGGGCATTTTCGGCATCCCGCAGGTGCAGGATGTGCTGGGGCTGGACGACAGCCTGTTCACCAGCGACAAGCTGGAGTGCTACGGCTGCGCAAACTTCCTCAAGGCAGGTCTGGTGTATGCAGATGAATTGACCACCGTATCCCCCAGTTACGCCGAGGAGATCCAGACCGCCTACTACGGCGAGCACATGGACGGTCTGCTGCGGGCGCGCCGGGCGCATCTTTCCGGCGTGCTCAACGGCATCGACGTGACCGCCTACGACCCTGCCGCCGATTCCCTCATCCCCGCCCACTACACCGCCGGGGACATGTCCGGCAAGGCCGTGTGCAAACGGCTTCTGCAGGAGGAAATGGGACTGATGCAGGATGAGAACATTCCCGTCATCGCCGTCATCAGCCGTCTGACCGGGCAAAAGGGGCTGGATCTGATCGACCGTGTGCTCAGCGACATTATGGAAGACAATGTGGAGCTGGTGGTGCTGGGCATGGGCGAAGCGCGCTATGTGAACCTGTTCAGCTGGGCGGAGCAGCGCTATCCCGGCCGGGTGGCCGCCCGCTTCAAAATGGACGGTGAACTGGCGCACCGCATCTATGCGGGTGCGGACATTTTCCTCATGCCCTCCCAGTTTGAACCCTGCGGACTGTCCCAGATGATGGCGCTCCGCTACGGCACCGTTCCCGTCGTGCGGGAAACGGGCGGCCTGCGGGATACCGTGCTTTCCTACAACGAATACAACAACGCGGGCAACGGCTTCACCTTCTTCAATTACAACGCCCACGACATGCTCTATACCCTGCGCCGGGCGCTGGAATACTACCGTACCAACCGTCCCGTATGGGATGCCCTGCGCCAGCGCGGCATGACGGGCGACTATTCCTGGGATCATTCCGCCCGCACCTACCTTGCCCTGTACGAGAGCATGCTGCCCGGCAGAACCACGCCGGCAGTCGACACGCCTGCTCCAGAGGTTCCCGCGTTGGATACCCCTGTTCCGAGCATTTCCGCCGATACGCCCTCCACGCCTGTCCCGAAACAGGCGGCGCCGGACGAGCCCGTGTCTCCTGCCCCGGCAGCGCCCGCGAAGGCGCCCGCCCGGAAATCCGCCGTCCCCAAAAACACGGCGAAGAAAGGCGACGGCGCGGAGAAAAAAACGGCGGCCAAGCCCCGGAAGAAAGCCGTGCCCAAGGCTTGAGCGCACAGCAGCGCGAGTCCCGCAGGCATCACCCCTGCGCATGAAGCAGCAAGGGCAGGGCTTCATCCCAAAAACAACCGTGCTCAAGGCCTGAAAAATTGGCGGCAGGCGACCCTAACAGACATCCGCGTCTCTGCACCGAAAACAGCAACGGGTTCCGAAAACCCTGTGGAAAGGACGTCTCCCCGACGTCCTTTTCCTTTGCCCTTTTATGTTCGTCATGCTGTTTGGGTGTTGTCCTCTCGGCATGCCGCCCACCTCCTTTCACGCCACGAAAAAGGAGCGGCCCCATCGGTCGCCCCCTTTTCGTCATACGTCTGTTCTGTTGTTCTCGGCCTCCCAGTCCACGGAAAACGTCAGTGTTCCGTTTTTCGGGTCGACCTCCTTCTTCAGGATGCGGCTTTTGCCATCCTCCCGGATGAACCCCGCCTCCCGTGCCTCCCGGCTGCCCACCGTAGCGAAATACGCCGTGATGTGCCCGCCGTTACCTTTGCGTGGTGTCAGTCTCATTTTGTGCGCCTTAAGGGCTTTCCTCCTTTCTTTTTGATAGCCGACTTGATTATACCATGGCGCTGCATTCATTGTAAAACCCTTATCCGAAACCGTTCGGCATCCCCCTCTTTTCATGCATGAAAAAGAGGCGGCCTCACCGGTCGCCCCCCTTTCGCCATACGTCCGTTCTGTTTTTTTCTCTCCATTCGCAATGAACGTCAGTGCCCCGTCTTTCCCGGTCTCTCCATTCACGGAAAACGTCTGCATCCCGTCTTCCCGGTCTCTCTATTCATGGAAAACATCAGCGTCCCGTTTTTTCGATTCGACCGCCTTCTTCAGGGTGCGGCTCATGCCCCCTCCCGGATGAAATCCCTTCAGTCTCCGTTTTTCCCGCTCCCCGGGCGCTGCGGTGCGTTCGTTTTTTCTTTCCGCCTTTCCTTCCCTTTTTCCCTGTTTTTCGGTTGACGAAAACCCGTTTTCTGCTATAATGGATTTGTTTGTCCTATTACGTCAAGGGAGGCTGTTGCTCATGCAATTGCTGGAGAAAACCTTCAAACTCAAGGAGCGCAACACCACGGTGCTCAAAGAGGTCGTTGGCGGCGTCACCACCTTCTTCGCCATGGCCTACATCATCTTCGTCAACCCCAGCTTCCTGTCCGTCACGGGCATGGATCGCACCGCCGTCATGCTGGCCACCTGCATTTCCGCCTTCATCGGCACCCTGCTGACCGCATTTCTGGCGAACGTTCCTTTTGCTCAGGCGCCCGGCATGGGGCTCAACGCCTTCTTCACCTACACCATCTGTCTGGGCATGGGCTACACCTGGCAGCAGGGGCTGGCCATCGTGTTCCTCTCCGGTCTGATCTTCCTGGCGATCACCCTGTCTCCCCTGCGCAGCAAGATCATCGCCTCCATCCCCGCGCCCCTCAAGGCCGCCATCAGCGCGGGCATCGGCCTGTTCATCTGTCTGGTCGGTCTGCTCAACGCGGGCATCGTCACCGCCAATAACAACCTGCTGGATCTGGGCGCCATCACCTCCGGCGCGCCCCTGCTGGCGCTGATCGGTCTGATGATCACCGGCATCCTCATGGCCTGGAAGGTGAAGGGCGCGCTGTTCATCGGCATCATCCTCACCACCCTCATCGGCATCCCCATGGGGGTGACCAGTCTGGAAAACGTGACCGTCTCCTTTGAGGGCATTTCCATGGCGCCCTCCTTCTTCAAGCTGTCCTTCGCGGGGCTGACCAGTCTGGGCGTGCTGCCCCTGATCACCGCCATCGTCACCTTTTCCATGTGCGACTGCTTTGACACCGTGGGTACGCTGGTAGGCACTGCGGGCAGCGCCGGCATGCTGGACAAGGACGGCAACCTGCCCGGCGGCGACCGTGCGCTGATCGCCGACGCCACCGCCACCTGTCTGGGCGCGCTGCTGGGCACCTCCACCGTGACCACCTTTGTGGAAAGTTCTACCGGCATCGCCGAAGGCGCGCGCACGGGTCTGGCCTCCGTGGTGACGGGTCTGCTGTTCCTGCTGGCGTGCGTGCTGGCGCCTGTGGCCGGCATCATTCCCAGTGCCGCCACCGCTCCCGCGCTGATCATCGTCGGCATGTTCATGATCGGCAACGTGTCCAAGGTGGACTGGAAGGACCCCGAGGTGGCGCTGCCCTGCTTCCTGACCATTGCCGCCATGCCCTTTTCCTACTCCATTTCCGATGGCATCGGCTTTGGCATCATCAGCTACACCCTGATCAAGGTGTGCCGCGGCAAGTTCAAGGAGGTGCCTGTGCTGATGTACGTGCTGGCCGCCCTGTTCATCGCCATGTACGTGCTTTCTGCCATGTGATCTTACGTCGTGCGGTTTTACTCCACGACCTTCAAGAGCCTTCGGGCTCTTTTTTGATGGATACCCGGGGTCGCGCATGCCGCGGCCGCACGTGTTTCAGGACACAGGGACGGCACAAGGCGTCATCCGGTTCGCAGCGCATGCCGCAGGAACTTTTTTTCCGACGGGCGCAGACACCAGAAACGCCCCCTTCTTTTCTGAAGAGGGCGGGACTGTGCAGGCGTTTTTTAAAACGTCTTTTCCGCCTCGGCGATATGGCGCCGGATCGCCTGCTCATGCTTCACGCAGTAGGCATAGGCGGCTTCCATGAACCCGGTGATGCCGTTATGCTGATAGAGCCCGGCCATACGTGCTAAAACAGGGGTTCCATCGACGATCATATCCTGAAAATACGGATAAACGCAGCCGCCGTTTTCCTTTGGAAAATAGGGGTTGACAGCGCTCAGTCTCGGATCGCTCATCAGGGCTTCCACGACCATTTCGCTGAGTATCCATTTCAGGCTGGGCGTTTCATATTCGTCGTAGCTGTCGCCGAAATGACGATTCCACACGTGAAACCAGAAATAATGGATCACCTCATGCATGGATAACCCCAGCGCGCCCCTTTCGCTGTTCATGTAAAACACATCAAAGTAACGTTCCTGCAGAAATCTTGGGCAGATCGGATTCAACGTGACATTTCCCGTCAAATCGTTAAAAAGCAGGCGGGCGTCCAGTTCAAAGGCATCGGACAATGCCTCTTCGAGCTGGCCTTTGTATTTCGCAAAACGGGCGTTGTAATCCGCCGCCTTCCGGTCCATTTCCGCCGCCGTGCGTTCATATATTTCTGCAAACGCCCCCTCAAGGTATGTCTTCCTTTCCGCGGGAGTTCTTGCCGCCAGAGCCTTTCCTTCTATCTCAGGGTAAAAATGCAGGATCGCATCCGACCAGAAGGGGGTTTGTTCCTCCGTCTGAAACAGCAGAATGCTCCCGATGGAGTGTGCATAGCCCGGGTTTTGATAGGTCACATTCATGCAGCAATCACTTCGCTCCTTTTTGTTCCATTATCTCTATTTTACCACCTGCATCCTCCCGTTACAAGAAGAACGCCCGAACGATTTCGTTCGGACGTTCTTTTCATCATCGTTTCAGCACTGCGGGCCTCGCAGACCCTTCCGCCGACGCCAACAGGCGCAGTCACCTGCCCTCGCTTGATTCAGTTCCGTCTCTCAACGGATAGGGCGCCGCCGGCGGCCTCCCGCGTCTCTTTTCGCCGGTGTTTTTCAGGCGCCCCCGTTCAGGGTATACAGGAGAAAAAACACCAGCGCCATGGCCAGCAGCACGCCGCCCACCCAGAAAAAATGGCTCAGCTTGGCCTTTTCCCGCGCGTGGCGCTTCTGCTTGTAGTCATAGTAAGTGCGGGAATACTTTTTCTGTTTTTCCTCGCTCTGCATCACCTTGAGCGCCTTGGTCACACCGTAACGCAGCATGTCGAACGTGCCGCCGTCTGCGGAAAACACCAGCGCCCCGGCGCACAGGATCAGCGCGCCGGACACAAAGCAGCCGTCGCACAGCGCCATGAGCAGGGCGGCCGTATCCGCCGGGGCGAACCCGCCCCGGACGGCAAACACGGCGATGCCCATGGTCAGGCCGATCAGCGCGGTTCGGCACAGCTTACGCCCCTTCGCGCTCAAAGACCCAACTCCTTCTTGTACTTTTCAAACTCCGCGTCGTTGCACAGAATGAAGTGGCCGGGCACAATCTCCCGCATGGTCGGCTGATCCACAGAATAGTCATGCGCCAGCGCAGGGTTATATTCAATGCGCTTGCGGTACTTTTCATGGTGGGGATCCGGGTAGGGGATGGCGGACAGCAGGGACTTGGTATAGGGGTGGAGGGGATGGGCGAACAGCTCGTCCGAGTTGGCCAGCTCCACCATTTTCCCGTAATACATCACGCCGATCCGGTCGGAGAAATATTTGACCACCGACAGGTTATGGGCAATGAACAGGATGGTCAGCCCCATCTTGTTGCGCAGGTCGTTGAGCAGGTTGATGACCTGCGCCTGAATGGACACGTCCAGCGCGGAAATGGGCTCGTCGGCGATGATCAGATCGGGCTGCAGCACGATGGCGCGGGCGATGCCGATACGCTGGCGCTGACCGCCGGAAAACTCGTGGGGGTAACGGTTGGCATGTTCGCGCACCAGACCCACCAGATCCAGCACCTCGTACACCTTATCATCGATGTACTTTTCATCCCGGATACCCCGGATTTTCAGACCCTCGGCAATGATTTCCCGAACGGTCATACGGGGGTTGATGGAGGCGATGGGATCCTGAAAGATCATCTGCATCTTGGTCATGATGTTGTCCTTGGCGGCAACCTTCATGTCCACTTCATACTTGCTCCTGCATTCCTCCGCGGCCTCGCCCGTCAGGGTCGCCATGTCCGCTTCGAACTTGCGGGTCAGTTCTTCCTTGCGCTTCTCCCGGTACTTTTCCACGCACTTGCTCTTTTCCACGGAGGATTCCAGCGCGTTGGTCTTGGCCTGACGGATGCGGCGGTGCATTTCCTGCTTCAGCTGCCGCACCTCGTCCCGGTAGGCGCGGGTCAGTTCCGCCTTGCGGGCGGGTTCTTTCGCAATCTGCTCCTTGAGCGCGGCTTCCTTCCGGCGGCAGGTTTCCTCAAAGTCGTTCTTCAGGCTGCGGGTCAGCACCGGCAGACCGTTCTGCGTGGAGGAAATGCGCAGCCCGTCAAAGTACACATCGCCCTCAGTGGGGTCGTACAGGTTGATGATGGTGCGTCCCGTGGTGGTCTTGCCGCAGCCGGACTCGCCCACCAGACCGAACACTTCGCCCCGCTTGATGTAGAAGCTGACGTCATCCACGGCCTTATTGATGTAATCACCGCTGCGGAAATACTGCTTGAGGTGGTTGACACGCAGCAGAATGTCGGGATCTTCCTGAATACCCGCGTTTTCCAGACGGTTCAGGGTGATACGGGCAACGATCTTGGCCAGCACCTTCGCCAGAATGAGCAGCACCACGCCGCCTACCCACAGCCAGATCACGTGGGCGGCCAGCAGCCACAGCGCCACCACCGCGCCGATGCCATTGCTTTCGTCGGACTTTTTCACGGTGTCGGAGGCGAGGGTATCCAGCGTTGCAGCGTAGCCGGTTTTATCGCTTTCCAGCGCAGCGGAGCGCGCCTGCTTCATCACGGTGCTCACGGCTCCGTCAAACTCTCCGTCGTTCAGCAGCGCGCCCAGCGTACGGGCAAACACGTCGATGCTGCCCACGTTTTCATCCGGATAGCGGGACTTGAGCAGGTCGTACTGCTCCTGGAAGAAGGCGGCGAAGGCACCCATCCGGTCCTCGGTCATCCCGTCCAGCACGCGCACAAAATCGTCGCACACGTCCTCGGTCGCCGTCCGCTCCTGCGCCTGCACGGCGGTCAGCGCTTCTGCGTATTTTTCCAGATCCAGTTCCTCAAGGTAGGCCTTCACGCTCTTGATGGACGCGCCGTCGGCCAGATCCTGCTGCACCATGGCGGCCACGGTCTCGGCAAACTCCACATAGGTGCCCGCCGCTTCGCCCTGCGCCTCGCTGAGGGTGGCGTAGTAGGCCGCCAGATTCTTTTCGCAGGACGCAGGCGCCACCTTGACCTTTTTGCTGCTCTTGGGCTTGAAGGTCTCGTCCAGATAATCGACGGCCTTTTTCAGCTGTCGGGTCTCCTCGCCGCTTTCCTTCTGCTCGTAGAACGCACGGTAGGCGTCCACGTCGAAGGTCTCGGCCAGCTCGGCATAGTAGGCGTCGGCGTTTTCCACCGCCAGCTTTTCCTTGGCCTGCGCCAGCGCCTCGTCCCAAGCGCTCAGATCGGCGCGCACCTGCGCAATGCGGATCTGCTCCGCCTGACCCTTGGTCGCGGCGGCGCTGCGCAGTGCGGTAAAGTACTGACGGTCAAAGCACTGACGGGCGAAAATACCGCCGTTTACCTGATAGGTGTTCAGCACGCCCTGCATGGTGGACCATGCCGCGCCGCTGTTGGCGGCGGCGTAGATATTGACCACCAGCGCCAACGCCAGCACCACCCAGCCCAGCGCCTTCAATACGGTTGAAATTTTCTTGGCGACCTTCATTGGGCGTTTCCTCCTTCCACGGCGTTCATTTGCGCTTCACGTTCGGCCTGCTCCTTGAGCATGCGGGCGATACGGTTGCGCACAATGGCCGGAGGCTCCACCTTGGGTGCATCGGGATGCAGCAGCCAGGTGGCGGCCCAGTGGGTGTCGGACACCCGGAACTCGGGCGCCGGCTCCTCAAAGTCGATCTGCATGGCATATTTGTTGCGCGCCGCGAAGGCGTCGCCCTTGGGCGGCAGGATCATATCCGGCGGTGTGCCGGGAATGGCCTCCAGCGCATCCTTGGTCTCCAGATCGGGCATGGAGGACAAAAGCGCCCAGGTGTAGGGATGACGGGGATCGTAGAACACATCGTCCGCCGTACCGTATTCCACGATTTTACCCGCATACATGATGGCGATGCGGTCGGCCATGTTGGCGACCACGCCCAGATCGTGGGTGATGAAAATGACGGACAGGCGGCGCTGCGCCTTCAGACGGTTGATCAGCTCCAGAATCTGCGCCTGAATGGTCACGTCCAGCGCAGTGGTGGGCTCGTCGCAGATGAGGATATCCGGGTTGGCGGACAGGGCGATGGCGATCACGATGCGCTGACGCATGCCGCCGGAGAACTCGAAGGGATACTGATGGTAGCGCTTATGGGGCTCGGGGATGCCCACTTCCTTCATCAGTTCAATGGCACGGTGACGTGCCATGCCCTGCGTGAGCTTGAAGGCATAGTCCTCCGCCCGGGCCTTGAGGTAATCCGCCATGGCTACGGCGCGGTCGGCGTAATCTTCCTTCGCGTCCGCCTCGATCTGCGCCCGGATGTGGCGCAGCAGCTCCTCGGTGGTGCCGCACAGGCTCTTCTGGGTGGCGTCCTGATCGATCAGGTTCATGGGCACCACGCTGGCCACGGTCTTTCCCTTCGCCAGGTTTTTATCGTGCTGCAGCGTCTCCCTGCGGAAACGGGCTTCTTCCTTGGGGTTATGCTTGTACGCCCTGAAATAGCGGTTCACGTAGGAGGTCACGCCGCTGCGGTACACATAGGCCTGATTGTCCTTATCCAGCTGCAGCAGGTCAATGGCCTTTTCCACCGCGTCGGCAGACGCGTCGATAGCGTCCTTGCACGCCTTTTCGGACAGCGGTTTGACGGAGAACACGGTCAATGCCTTCTCCAGCGCCGCCGCCGCGCTTTCTTTTTCCTTCAGGGAGCTTTCCTCGGAATAGCGCAGTGCTTTTTCCACGTCCTTGAGGAAATCCAGCATGAAGCCGTCGTCCAGATCCTTACGCGCTTTTTTGTTGATCTCGGCGATGGAGGTATGGACGGGGTCGGGGGCGTGACCGTGCTTGACGGAATACCCGATGCAGAAGAAGTTGGGCGTTTCCCCGTTGACGATGTCGCCCAGCTTTTTCTTTATCTGATCCAGCAGCTGCTGCAGTTCGTCCCGCTGACGGTCGGCATAATTTTTCTGATACGCAGCCAGTTTTTCCCGATAGGCGGCAATATCCCCGTCTTCCTTTTGCAGGGTGTAGGGGTTGAAGCCAAGCCGGAGGGACGCGCGGAGCCGTCCGCACACCTCCCGCACTTCCTTGTCGTTCCGCTTGAGCAGCGCAGCCTCGATCTCATCCACGCAGTCCAGCGACTCCACCAGACTCTCCACCGCTTCTTTATAAGCGTATTCTTCCTTGACCGCCACGGAAACAAAGCCATCGAATTCCTGCACCTTTTCACGGATGCGGGCTTTCAAAGCGCTGTCCGCGCCGCCCTCGGCCGCGTAAGCCTTGATGATGGTCTCCTCCAGCAGGTGGAGGGTCTTGTTGAACCGTTCACGGCCGTCCCGGCGGCGTTCCTTGTTGTTGAGCAGCATGGCCTCGGTCAGCTGCTTGCCGATGCGCATGATGGGGTTCAGGGCGCTCAGGGGATCCTGAAACACCATGGCCAGCTTATGACCGCGAAGGGTATGGAACTCCTCCTCGGGAATTTTGAGCAGATCCTTGCCGTCGTAGATGATTTCGCCGCCGTCCACCATGGCGTTTCCGGCCAGAATGCCCATGATGGCGCGGGAGGTGACGGACTTGCCCGAGCCGCTTTCGCCGGCGATGGCCAGCGTTTCGCCCTCGTTCAGGTCGAAGGAAATGTCGCGCACCGCGCGCACCGCGCCGTTATTTGTGCGGAACGAGATCGTCAGGTTTTTGACTTCCAGCTTAGCCATATCAGTCTTCCGCTCCTCTCAAAGAAGGATTCAGCGCGTCGCGCAGGCCGTTACCGAACAGGTTGAAGCAAATTTCCAGAATGGCGATGAAAATGGCCGGGAACATGATGATGTGGGGATAGGTGCTCAGGTAGCCCTGACCGTTGGACAGCATGGTGCCGATGGAGGTCATGGACGACGTTTCCAGATTGATGATGTGCAGATAGCTGAGCATGCTCTCGGAGAAGATGACGCCCGGAATGGTCATGACCGCGCCGGTCACGATGGTGCCCAGCGAGTTGGGGAAAATGTGCTTGAAGATGAGCCGCCAGTCCGACGCGCCCAGCGTGCGGGCCGCCAGCACGTATTCCTGCCCCTTGAAGCGGTAGAACTGGGTGCGCACCCGCGCCGCCGTGCCGACCCACCCGGTCAGTACAAAGGCGAACAGCAGGCAGGGCACCACACCCACCTTTTCCGCCAGATGCATCTGGAACAGGGTGGCGACTACCATGAAGGGAACGGAGGAAAGGATGTCCGAAACACGCTCCATCACCATATCCACCGCGCCGCCGTAGTAACCCTCGATGGAACCGTAGATGACGCCCAGAATGAAGTTGATGGTGGCCACGGAGATGGCCAGCAGGAAGGACAGCCGGGCGCCCGCAGCCAGACAGGTGAAAATGTCCTGACCGTGCACGTTGGTGCCGAAAAGGAAAGAGGGGGTAAAGCCGTTCTTGAATTCAAAGTAACGGCTGTACAGCACACGGCAGCGGTAGCCGGTCTGGTTCTTCTGGGCGTAGGTGTACCATACGCCGTTTTCCCCGTCGCCCTCGATGCGCAGGCTCTTGTATCCGCCCTTCTCGGGGTTGTCGCTGGTCAGATAGTTGTTGATGTAGTTGCCGTTTTCATCAAAAACCGCGCCGCCGGCAGAGCCCTGACTTTCGTCCTGCAGCTTGTACCAGAAATTGGCGCCGTCGTTGCCCAGCACAAAATGCTTGTTCTGGGTGGCGGAGAGGGGGTAAATGATCTGGATGCCCGTTTCGTTCTGATAATCCATGAGCGCCTGATATTCCTGCTCGCTCAGGTTGACATAGGTGAAGCCCACGGAGGCATAGCTGTCTACCCGCAGGTTGTAGTAGATCTCACCGGTCGCGTCGGTAAAGGAATTCTGCACGTTCATGATGACCTGCTCGCCCGTTTCCTGCCCGATGGCGTTCAGATATTCATAACCGGCCTGACTCTGCTTTTCGTTCTTGCCGCCGTCCCAGAAGCCCGTGCCCTCAAACAGGGAGCACTTGGGCAGCACGGTCTTGTAGTAACCGTCCCGGAACGCCACGTCATAATTGGAAACAAAGGGCACCACGATGGCGAAGATCAGCAGCGCGACGATGAGCACGAAGGCCACCACGGCGCTCTTGTTGGTGCGGAAACGGTGCCACGCATCCGCCATGTAGCTGACAGACTTGGTCTGCAGCTTTTCGTCGTGAATCCTTGCGTCCTTCTGGACAAAGGCAAACTTTTCCTTGGGGATATTGCGATCAATTTTCTGTTCCATCATTTCTTCGACCCCATTCTGATGCGCGGATCAATCAATCCGTAGCTGATGTCAATGACGATACCGGAGGCAAGACCGATGACGGTATAGAACACGGTAAGCGCCATAAAGAAGTTATAGTCGCGGACGTTGATGGAGGCAATGTACAGGTTGCCGATGCCCGGAATGCCGAAAATGTTTTCAATAATCATGGAGCCGCCCAGAATGCCGATGAATTCGCCGATGATCATAGGCAGAATGACGACCATGGCATTGCGCATGGCGTGGCGGGAAATGGCCTGCGCTTTGGTGAGACCCTTGGTGCGCGCCAGCAGCATGTAGTCGCCGGTGAGCACCTCGCTCAGTTCAGCGCGGGTATAACGGGTGAAGCCCGCAATGACGCCGAAGGAAAGGCTCATGATGGCAGGCACCATGGAAACGAACATTTTGCCGCTGAACAGCGACCCGGCCTGACTGAGGGAGGCCAGCTGCAGCGGGAACCAGCCCAGTTTAAAGCAGAAAATATACTGCACCAGGAAGGCATATACATAGCTGGGCACCGAAATGAACACCATGACGAGGGTGGAAATAAGCGCATCCTGCCACTTGTTCTTTTTCAGCGCAGCGTAAATTCCAAGTCCAAGTCCCAGCGGGATCGAAATGAGGATCGAATACAGGTTGACGACAATGGTGTAGGGGAGCTTTTCCATCATGACGCTCCAGACGCTCAGACTGTCGTACATCTGCTCGCCCACGCCCCAGTCCCATTCGGTGAAAATGGCTTTCAGGTACAGAAAGAACTGCACCATGATCGGCTTGTTGTAGCCCATTTTTTCGCGCTTGGCCAAAACCAGATTGATGTCGCGGCCCATTTCGCGCACTGCGGGCAGCGGCAGCATTTTGATGAGTATAAAGCACATGGTGGTGATGACGAACAGCGTCAGCAGCATGTACAATACACGTTTTACCACATACTTGGTCATTCCACGTTCCCTCCGCTCTGTTTTTCCGGCGTATCCCGGCGCGAAAAGCGCCTTTTTCGCTCCGGGTCTTTCGCTTCCGCCGGTTTCGCATGTTGAACCCTGCGGAGCCAGGGGGATGGGTAAAACGGCCGGCTTACGTGCCGTTTATTCCCTCTCTACCATCCATTTTTTGCTCTGGTAGCCCTCCAGGAAAGTCCGGTTAAAGATGCACGACGGGCATGGAGGGAAAATCCCCCCATGCCCGCGCCGCATGGCAGACTGCCTGCAGCTGTCGTGCGCCTTGTTTGTTTGCGATCAGTACACCAGCGTGTTGTTGGCGATGTAATCGGCCCACTCGGTGTCATCGTAGTTGTAGGTGATGAATTCCAGACCGCCGAAGCCCACCAGCGTGAGGTAGGTATCGCTGCCCTGGTTGACCTTCTGAGAGGTCAGACCGGCCACGTTGCGATAGTACAGGGAGGTGGTGGTGAACCAGTTCAGCAGCGCATGCTCGATGCCGGCGCCGATCTGGCAGCGGGTGTCGTAGGAATAATCCGCAAACTTGCCGACCGCGTTGAGGATGGTGGGCACGTCCTTGACGTTGTTGTTGGCCCACATGGCCCAATGCTGCAGGGTGTCGGTCACAACGCCCTTGTCGCCGAAGTCGAAGGTCACATCGATGGCAGAGGTGTCAAAGCCGTATTCATTCTGGTTGCCGGAACCATCGGCCGCGTCGCAGTAGCAGGAGTAGAAGGTGCCGAAGGGATTCATGGTCGCGCCGCCCCAGGTGGTGAAGATCATGTCCGCGCCGCCGGAGTTCATGGTGTTGTAGTAGTCGGTGTCCACGGTCATGGTCATGCTGACCTTGCCTTCGAACTTGGTGCCTTCGCAGGCTTTCTTCAGCTGCGCGTCAAAGTAGTTGAACATCTGAGTGTAGGTGGTGTCGTTGGAGTACATCCGGATGTCCAGGGTGATGTCAGCCTTGCCGTCCCAGATGCCCGCTTCGATCGCCTTGTCGGCAGCGGTGGCCATCAGCGCCTGCGCCTTGGCCATGTCGTAGCCGGTCATGGCTTCGTACGCTTCGTCCAGCGTGGCATATTCCTTGCCCTCACCGTATTCCATGTCGAACAGCTCCACCAGGGCTTCCTTGGCGGGCTCGCTGTCACGATACAGAGCACCGGTGAAGGGATCGTAGCAGTACATGTAGTTCAGCAGACCGTAACCGGCGGTACCGGCCGCGGTGTAAGCGGTGGCAAAGTCGTTGGCGTCTATCGCGAAGGCAAAGCCCTTGCGGAACTCGTCCACAGCCAGAATCTGGCTGTTGGTGCCATGCTCAACCAGCTTCTCATAGTTGGTGTTGAAGGTCAGCTTGGTGGTGTAGGACTGGGGAGTATAGCTGATATACTTGCTGGAAGCATACTTGGCCATATCCTCGTTGGTCAGGCTCACGCCGTCGATCTCGCCCTTTTCAAAGGCCAGCACGGCGGTGGCATGCTCAGCGATCACGCTGACGACCATCACGTCGGTCTGATACTGACCCTTATGGTTGCCGTCCTTGTAGCCGTACCAGTTCTCGTTGCGGGACAGGGTGTATTCCTTGTCCAGCTGGAAGCTGGTCAGCTTGTAGGGGCCGTAGGAAACGCTGGTTTCCAGGCTGCGGCAGTAGTTGCTCTTCACGGTGTCGGCTTCTTCTTCGGTTTCCACCTCGGCGCCGTCCTTGTAGAAGGTCTTGCAGGCTTCGTACTTGTCCTTTTCAACCAGGAAGTTGCCGCTCAGGTTGTAGGGCACATAGAAGGCGGGGTCAGCCACGGGCTGTTCCAGAATGAAGTCGATGGTGTAGTCGTCGATCTTCTTGAAGCCCACGTCATCCCAGGTCACGTTGGCGGCCACGTTGGCGGTCACCAGATAGTCGGGAGCGTTGCCTTCATAGGCCTGACCGGCAGCCAGATAGTTTTCGTACAGGTACTTGGCGGACACCCACGCTTCGTCGCCGTTTTCATCTTCCACGGCGGTGTCGCGGTACATGGTGTCATCGGTCACGGACACGTACTGGGGAGCGGGGTTGCCTTCAGCATCCAGCGCGCCGGTGACGCCCCAGAAGTCCATGTTCAGCAGCACATCGGTGCCGGCGGCCAGCAGATCGGCAGCGGGCTCGGTGATGGCGTCATAGGTGGTCTTGCCGGCGTACAGATAATTCTTGGCGTTGACGATGGAGAAAGTGCCATCGTACCAGCTGTCGGCACGGCGGTTGAGGATCTTGGGATTCAGCTGCTGCTGCATGGAGTACACAAAGTCATCGGCATTCACGGCCACGCCGTCGTCGAAGGTGATATCCTTGCGCAGGGCGATACGCCAGGCCTTGGCGGTCTCGCCTTCTTCAATGCCGTACTGACCCACGTATTCGCTGGTCACGTCCACAGGCATTTCAGCGGCCATTTCCGGCACCACGGAGTAACCGGTCTTGCTGCTGTTCATCTTGAAGTTGTAGAAACCGCTGATGATGTAGTCCGCAATGGCGGAGTCCTCGTTGGTTTCCCAGCTGAGCACGTCCCAGTTCATGCTGGAAGTGATGGCGCTGGTATAATCGTTGTAGGTATACACCTTTTCATCGGTGTAATCCTTGCCTTCTTCGCCGGCATACACATCGCTGGTCACTTTGCCGCCACCGGCAGCCACCGCTTCCAGATCGATCTTACCGCCGTCAAACGTCCGCTCGCCTACATCGTAGGAATCGGCCGGGGTGAAGGCGGCATCCTCGGCAAAAGCCGCGCAGGACGCGACCATGACGAGCGCCATCACCATGGCGAGAAGTTTCTTCATCTTCATGTGGTTTTCCCTCCTTGAAAAATGTTCATCTGCCCGCTTTTTCATATGCCGCAGGTGATTGTAGTATTATATATCACTCAATTCGGAAAATCAATAGTCAAAGGTGCCTGTTTCGCCCTCTTTTTTTGTATTTTTATAATTTTTTTGTTTGAAGACGGTTGTTTTTATTGACAATATTCCCCATTTTCCCCCGTTTTCGCTTATTTTTATAATATTTTATGCATTTTTATTCTCATGCATATTCATCCCTCCTCTCCTGCATTTGCTCCCAAAAAACAGAAAAAATACAACAGATACACTCCCTGTGCGCCTTTCGCCCTGCAGTTTTCACCCGCCGTTCCTTCATTTTTGCGGTTCTGTTACCGTCCGCCCGCCACGTCCCCTGTTTTCGCCGTGCCGCAGCGCTGTTTTACTGGTTCGGCTGCTGTTTTTTGCTGGTTATCCACCATTTATCCACCGTATATTGTGGAAAAGTGTCTTTTTCTTTACAAAAGCAGAATCTTTTTCAGGGCGATTGAAATTGTATTCTGTGTGTTGTATAATACAACATATTGTCGAAATTTGTCATGTTCTGCACGGAGGATGAAGGGTTTGAGAAGCGAAATGATCGCGGCGGCAGGGTGCGTGTGTCTGCTGGCCGCGCTGAGCCTGTGGCTGGGCGCAAGGGTTTCCCGGCAGCGGCAGCTGCTTTCCATGGAACGCATGCGGGGAAGCGCGCTGTACGCCGACCTGTACGCGCTGGTGTGCATCGCCCGGCAGCACGATCTGGACGAGGTGCGTGTGGAGCGGGACCGGGTCTCCTTTTTCTCCATGCAGCCCGCCGGATGCCTCGGCCGCTTCGACCTGACCGTAGGCGGGTACCGTTATCTGAACGACCGTCAGGTGCTGGCGCTGTCTCAGGTGCTGGCCATGGATCTGCCCGTCCTCCAGTCCGACTGGAATTACCGCCTGCGCAGGATCCGGGTGACCCGCCCCAACGGCATGCAGGACGACGCCTACATCTACTCCGCCCGGAGCCCCTACAAAGCCCGCCTTCTTGCCGCCCGCCGGCAGCAGGCGCGCACGGTGGAGTAAGCCGCAGCCGGAACCGCCGTCTCCGCTCTGCACGGATCAACGTCGTCTCTGGCGGAATAAAGTCTCTTTTCAAAAGACGCGGACGCACCCTCCGCCGGCTCCGTCTCTCCGATTCCGAACCGGCGGCCGTCTGATTGATCATCAAAAGCACAACAAAACCGCCCCTCCGCAGCGAAGGGACGGTTTTTCCTTTTTCAATTTTTACCCGCAAGCGCCGATTCCGGTGGTGGACGACCCCGCAGCAGCTTATCGCACTGACGAAATCGGGTACCCCCTGCGCAGACAGAAGAAGCCGCTTCTGCGCCGTTATCCTTTAGGAAGTCCTGCGCCCCCCTGCGCAGACGGAAGGAGCGACATATGCCAGTCGCGGTCGCGCCAGTGAAATGGGTTGCCACTGTGCAAGCGCAGGATACAGCGGCGTTGTCTCCGTGCAACGCACCGCAGCGTCGATGACCCCGCACCGGCGCGAAATGAAGGATGACTCAACTGGACAAGACGGGCGTACCATTGATGACACCATGCAGGCACAGAATGCAGAATGACCCAGCTTGGCAAGACGGGGCGCAGTGTCGCTGTTCCCACGCCGGCGCGAAATACGGAATGACTCAACTTGGTAAGACGGGCGTACCGTCGATGGCACCGCGCTGGCACAAAATGCCGGATGACCCGGCTTGACAAAACGGGCGCACCGTCGATGACAATGCGCTGGCACAAAATGCAGGGCGTTTGAATTTCTTTTCCGTGTCAGTGCAGCTCCGCACCGCCTCGCGCGCAGCAGATGTCCTCGGCGTGCTCAGGTCTGGGAGACGTCCCCCCGCCACGGCCTGTGAACGTGTACCCGAACGTTCAGCGCCGCCTGCATCCGGGTCGGTTTGCCCGTTCTCGCGCAGTGTGCCGCATAAAACAAAAAACCAGCCGTAAAGGGCTGGTTCTTTGGAGCTGATGGGCGGATTTGAACCGCCGACCTCATCCTTACCAAGGATGCGCTCTACCGACTGAGCTACATCAGCACTTGCCTGACAGGCAACAATGGGATTATAACACAGTGCCGCAGAAAGTGCAAGTACTTTTTGAAAAAAATGTCGGCGCCTGCAACCGGGCAGCGTCGCCCGGCGCGCCGTTGCCTTTGGACGTCTATCCGCCGCCGAATAGACAACCCGCCGCAGCCCCTTTTGTCCGCTCTGCACGCCGACGCGCAGCGCAACGCCGCCCTGCCGCGCCCCATCCGGCGCAGCAGAAACGACCCGCCACACGCCTCCCGGTTCAGGTTTTCCACGCCAATGCGCAGCGCAACGCACCGCCACCCTGCCGCGCCCCATCCGGCGCAGCGGAGACAACCCGTCATGCGCCTCCCGATTCAGGTTCCCCATGCCGGTGTGCAGCACGCACACCGCCGCCCTGCCGCGCCCCATCCGGCACAGCGGAGGCAACCCGTCATGCGCCTCCCGATTCAGGTTTCTCACGCCGCCGCGCAACGCGTGCGATACCGTCTTTTCGGTCCTGTATATCGCCTATATCGCCAACGCCGACGGTTGCTTCACGTCCTCATGGGTTTGTTGCCGCCCACCCTGATTTTTCCCCCGTTTCCCACGTCAGCGCAAAGTGCAGACAACAGTGAGGGAGCCCCGGATCGCCGGGGCTCCCTCAGAATTCATTTTACAATATCAAGCGAGTATGTCTGCCGCCGGCAACCCCTGTTGGACGCTCCTGCCGTGTCTCCACCCGCCCACGCGATGAAGGAGCTCCGGCTGGAGCGCATGTCAGCGCAGATCGCACGTTCTCCTCCGCCCATGCATCAGGGGGAGAAACGCCGCTCACGAAGGAGCAGAAGGCACTGCGTTCAGCCGCCGCACATGCGGCGAGAAAATACCCCCACCGCTGCTCCATCAGAGCGCCATCCTTTCCGGCGATCTGATTTTTCCTCCGTTCGCGCGACAGGGCGCCCCCGTCGTTTCATGCGACTGCCGCTTTCCCGCTTTTCGCCGCCTGTTCAGACCACAGGGGTCAGCCGAACCGCCTGCACCGGCGCGTCCGCGTCATCCGGGAAGGTCAATGTAATGGAAACATTGCCGTCCTCCGCCGCCGCGTCAAGGAGCGTTTCCGTCCCATCGGGCGCCAGCAGGGTCAGCGTGTATCCCTCCACAAGAGACGCAGGCAGGGTCACCACGACCGCGCCCTCCGGCTGCACCGGCGCGCCCTTGATCTCAAAGCACACCGTCAGGAGCTGCACGTCCTGCCCGACGCTGCCCAGCCGCACCACCAGATCGCCCGCAGGCGCTTCATAGCGGCTTTCATAGAGGGCGGCGGTCTTCTCGGCCATGAGCAGGCGTTCGCCCTCCGCCACGCGGCCGCAGACCGGGCAGACCATGACGGTCAGCGCCGTTTCCGCTTTGTTTTCCGCATCCGCATACACGGTGTACTCCGTCATCCGGCAGGCGACTTGCGCCGTCTCGCCGCAACGGACGCAGCGGGCGGTATGCTCCGCGCCCTCCGCTGGCTGCCACTCCCCGTAGCGGTGATACAGCGCAGGGGTCTCGCCGTCCGTATAGCTGTGACCGCAGCGGGCGCAGGTGTGAAGGGTATAACCCTTCTGATCGCAGTTGGGCTCGATCACCTCCACCCGCTCGTCATGACCGAGGGCGCTGCCCTCATCGTTCACGGTATCCTTCGCACCGCAGCCCGCGTGATCGCATACCGCCGTCTTCGTCCCGTCCGCAAGACAGGTCGCGTCCCCGTTGGACACGTAATTTGTAAAGCTGTGTCCCAGCGCCGTGCCCTCGTCCGTCACGGTCTTCTCCGCACCGCAGCCCGCGTGATCGCATACCGCCGTCTTCGTCCCGTCCGCAAGACAGGTCGCGTCCCCGTTAGATACGTAATTTGTAAAGCTGTGTCCCAGCGCCGTGCCCTCGTCCGTCACGGTCTTCTCCGCACCGCAGCCCGCATGGTCACACACCGCCGTCTTCGTCCCGTCCGCAAGACAGGTCGCGTCCCCGTTGGACACGTATTTCGTAAAGCTGTGTCCCAGCGCAGGAAGGGTCTTGCCGCAAATATCGCAGACAGCGCTCTGGGTGCAGGTGGGGAAGTGGGTGTTCTTCGTATCGCCGCCAACGGGAACGACCGTGGGCTCCGGCACCGCGCCTCCCTCGTCGCCGGGATCCTGACGCGAGGCGTTCATGCTGTGGTCGCACGCTTTGCCGCAGGATTCCCGGGCGCACACGCCGTCCCGGTTGTGCCAATCATGCCCCAGAGGGTCTGAGGGGAGGTATACATAGGGATGTACGGTATACGGAACGCCGTCGATATCCACTTTCAATTCATTCTGCCACGCATCGAAGCGTAAATTGCCACGATTCTCACAGGTGGCCTCCATGTCTGTCACGCTGTAATAGAAGGTCACTTCCTTATAAGGCACCTGAATGGTCTGAAAGACATCGTCGCATTTATTGCACGTAACATAGCCGGTCGTGTCATACACTTCTACCGTAAACGACGCAGGGACAGGACGACCCGCTTCATCCGTCTGGACGGACACCGGCAGATCGATCAGGGACGATGATACATAAAGCTAGTGTACGTGATCGGCCAGCGCACTTCCGCAGCAAAGCAGCAGCGCCAGCACCGGAAGCAGGAAAAAAACCTTTTTCTTCATGAGCAGATCCCTCCTTATTGATACCATGCCGCCCGTGCCCCCGGCGCATGCGGCAAATGTGACGACAGCCCACCGGCTGCCATGTCCTGAGCCCTTCTTCGAGCACCGTCCAGATGCAAAGCGACGTGCGCCGCACCCGGCGGCAGCCGGCGACCTGTAAAAACGGACGGCTCCGCGTTCAGCCCGTTCCGGGGCTGCGGGCATGGGAAATGGCAAAGTGTGCCTGCCCTCCGCGCCCGGTCATGCGAAGCCGCGTTTTTCAGCCCCCGGCAGCATCGGCTTTCTCCCGTTTCCTCGCCGCCCCGTTCCGCAGACGTGGGAAGGCTGCCCCTTTCAGCGCCGGGAGACCGAACCTTCCATCTCTATCCAATTTACCTGAAAATCCGCCCCCTGTCAACCTGACCGGCGCGTCCTTTCACGCAGATTACAAGTTATTTCATGCAAAAACCGACCCGGAAGGGTCGGTCGTCTGCATCGTTATACGGTCTTGCGCCGGCGGTCGCCCACAAAGCGGCCGTACTCGCTCCAGTGCTCCAGCGTCATGCCGCAGCCCCGCGCCACCGATTCGTGCGGATCGTCCGCCAGACGGCAGTCGATCTTGAGGGTCTGGGACACGGCCTGACACAGCATGCCCAGCTGCGCGCCGCCGCCGGTGAGCATGATGCCCCGGTCAAAAATATCGGCCGCCAGTTCGGCAGGGGTCTGCTCCAGCACCGCGTGGATGCTCTCCATCAGCTCGGCCAGCGGCTCGTCCATGGCCTCCGTCACCTCGTCGGAGGTGATGCGCATCACCTTGGGCAGCCCGGAGATCAGGTTGCGCCCCGACACCTCCATATACAGCTGCTCCGGCAGCCGCAGGGCGGAGCCGATGTTGATCTTCAGATCCTCCGCGGTCACCTCGCCGATGACCATGTTGTGCTTGCGGCGGATGTAGCGGATGATGGCGTCATCCAGCTGGTCGCCGGCGATCTTCACACTGTCGCGCACCACGCACCGCCCCATGGAAATGACGGCGATCTCCGTCAGCCCGCCGCCGATATCCACGATCATGGAGCCGTAGGCCTCGCCCACCTGCATACCCGCACCGATGGCGGCGGCGATGGGACGCTCCATCAGCTGCGTGCGGCGGGCGCCCGCCTCAAACAGGCTGCTGGTGATGGAATGGCGCTCCACCTCGTTCACCCCGGCGGGCAGCGACAAAATGACCCGGGGACCGCCGAACAGGTGCTTGCCAATGACCTTGCCCACAAAATAGTTGAGCATGGTGGCGGTCAGTTCAAAATCCGCGATCATACCGTCCCGCAGGGGGCGCATGGCCACGATGTTGCCCGGGGTGCGACCCAGCATGCGGTGCGCCTCCTCGCCCACCGCCAGCACGTTGCGGGTATCCCGGTCAATGGCGATGACGGCCGGTTCATCCAGCACCACGCCCTTGTTTTTGCCGTAGATGACCACGCTGGCCGTGCCCAGATCCACGCCGATATCCAGTACCTGCGCCATGAAAAAAACTCTCCTTACCGGACGGTTCAGGAGCCGCCGAAGCCGCCGAAGCGGCCGTACCCGCGGCTCGTTCCCTTAATAAATCATGGTTGTATTCGACGCTGCTCTTGTTTTTCCTTCTTTTTGGGATTTTTTAGGCTTTCTCCCCCCACTTTCAGAAAAAAACGCGTCGAATTTTGTCGTTTGAAAACCACTTATTCCGTTTTTCCGTGTCCGGCACGGCAGATCAGCGCAAAGCCCACGCCGCCCAGCACGTTGCCGAGGGTGACGCTGAGCAGGTTCTTCGCCATGCCCGCCGCCTGCCCCGCGCCGCACAGCAGCCCCATGGGCAGGTAAAACATGTTGGCCACGCAGTGCTCGAACCCGCACAGCACAAACAGCATGACGGGGAAGAAGATCACCGCGCACTTGTCCGCCCCGTTTTCCGCGCCTGCCGCCATCATGACCGCCGCGCAGACCAGCACGTTGCACAAAACGCCCCGGCTCAGCGCCGGCAGGAAGCCAAGCGTCGCCTTGCTTTCCGCCGCGGACACAAAAAATGTGCCCAGCGCGCCGTTCATCAGGTTCCCAAGGTCCGCCGCCCGGCAGACGACCGCCATGCACGCGGCGCCCGCCAGATTGCCCAGATACACCAGTCCCCAATTGCGCAGCATGCCGCCCGGCGAAATGTCCCGCTCCGCCAGCGCAATGACCATCAGGCTGTTGCCCGTAAACAATTCCGCACCGCAGCCCACCACCAGCATCAGCCCCGCCGGAAAAACCGCGGCGCCCGCCAGCCGTGCCAGCGAACCGTTCCCCGCGGCGGCCTGCGCCACGGCTGACCCGACCCCTGCCAGGCCGATCATCATCCCCGCCATAAAGGCCAGCAGCAGGCATCTGCCTGCGGGCAGGCGCGCCTTACGCGCGCCGACGGTGCGGAAAAGCTGAACCATTTGCGCCGGTGTTTTCATCATGGACATTCCCCCGTTTCTTCCTTTGTATCCATTCTATTGTACCGGGAGAAGGCATGTCTGTCAATGGCGGCGCATATGCTGCGGCAAAGACACTGGAGGGATCTTGATGCAAAACGCGCTGCTGATTGCTTTTTTATCCGGGGTGCTGGGCACCGGGGCGGGCGGAGCGCTGGGCGCGCTTTTCCCCCAAATGCGTCCCGGCATATTCCGCCGGGCGGAGGCGGTCACAGCGGGTCTGATGCTGGCCGTGGTGTGCTTTGAAATGCTGCCGGAGGCCGTCGCCCTGCATACCCCGCTGGGGCTGTCCGGCATTTTTGCGGGCGTGGC
This sequence comes from uncultured Clostridia bacterium, assembly GCA_934662505.1. GTDB lineage: Bacteria > Bacillota > Clostridia > Christensenellales > Aristaeellaceae > SVGT01. The sequence goes on from CAKUKE010000005.1 coordinate 109,023, forward strand.
GCTCATGGCCTGCCTGTCGCCCCTGACCGGGCGTCTTGGCGGGCTGGGCGGCAAGCTGGGCGCAGGGGTCGCCCTGCACAACCTGCCTGAAGGCATGGCCATCGGCGCCGGGCTGACCGCCCCGGGGCTGACCGGGCTGCGCATCGCCCTGAGCATCGCCCTGCACGACGTGCCCGAGGGTGCGGCCATCGCCCTGCCCCTGCGGGCGGAAGGGAAACGCGTGCCCGCGGCCATCAGCGCGGCAACGCTGTCCGGTCTGCCCACGGTAGCGGGGGCGCTGGCGGGAATGCTGCTGGGCAGGGTGGGCGACGGGCTGATGAGCTTCTGTCTGGGGCTGGCCGGCGGCGCCATGCTGGAATTGACCTGCCGGGACATGCTGCCCGACTCCCGGAGCGACGGCAGCTGGCTGCTGGCAGGGCTGCTGCTGGGCGGCGGGGTGCGCCTGCTGCTGGGGTGACGGCGCGCTGCGCCCGAACGCCTCGCGCCAGCGGGCAGCATGTACCCGTTTCCCTCCCCGGCCGCATCCCCGTTCCACGCATCGCCCCGGCATGCAGACCTTTTTCCCTGTCCCCGTGCCCCCACAGCTTATTGCCCCAACCGGTATTGCTTTTCGCTTACAGATACAGCGCCGCGTATTCCACTGTCCGCATTGCCCCGGCAGGCAGGGCTTTCCGATCAGATTTTCTCAATTGCCCACCAGAAGGTCATCCCGGCAGGGAAGGCTTTTTCCCCGGCGGGAGCACAGGGGTTATCCGCCGGCAGGGTCGTCCCGGCAGGCAGGGCTTTTCCGCCGGCGTTCTTATGACATTCTTATTTGACATCGGGGGGCGCATCTTTTATAATAGGTTGCGTATGCTATGGGCGGCTGCGTTTTTCCGCCGCTCCACCCCTCTTTCAAAGAAAGGAACGATCCGTCCTATGAAACAGACCCTGCTGGACATTCTGCGCGGTGTCGTCATCGGCATCGCCAACATCATCCCCGGCGTGAGCGGCGGCACCATGATGGTGTCCATGGGCATCTACGACACGCTCATTCACTGCGTGACGCACCTGTTCAGGCAGTTCAGGAAAAGCGTCGTCACCCTGCTGCCCTACATCATCGGCATGGCGCTGGCGCTGTTCGGCCTGAGCTTTATCATCACCGGCTGCCTTGAGAACTACCCCCTGCCCACCAGCTTCGCCTTCATCGGGCTCATTTTCGGCGGCATCCCGGCCATCTGGCAGGAGATGCGCCATGAGAAAAAGGGTGCAGCGGGCGCGGTGCTCTTTGTGCTGTTCTTCGGGCTGATCGTGTTCCTCCAGTGCATCAAGACGGAGAACGTCGCCGTCATTCATCTGGACTTTTTCACCGTGGTCAAGCTTTTATGTCTGGGCGCGCTGGCCAGCGCCACCATGGTCATTCCCGGTGTGAGCGGCAGCATGATCCTGATGATTCTGGGGTATTATCAGCCCGTGATAGGCGCGCTCAAGGCGCTGGCAACGGCCGTTGCCGGCGGTCAATGGGCGGCTGTGGGCGCCAATCTGGGCATTCTGCTGCCCTTCGGCATCGGCGTGGTGATCGGCATTTTCGCCATTGCCAAGCTCATCGAAGTGCTCCTGAAGCACTTCAAAGGCCCCACCTACTGCGCCATCATGGGGCTGGTCACCGCTTCCCCCATCGCCATTGTCATGTCCGCCGTGGAAAACGGCGCGGTCTTCACCCTCTGGCCTGTACTGGCCAGCGTGATCGCCTTCGCCGTCGGCTTCGCCGTGGCCTACTTCATGTCCCGTCTGGATCAGAAGGTACAGAAGCAGTAACGTAACGAAAAAAACGAAAAAAAACATAAGAATTGCGGGGGAACCGGTCTGATGAGCGCCAAGCGCAGCGAGGCTGAGGGCAGAGCAATCTCTGGATTGCTGCCCGAAACCCGCGCTTCCGCTTTAGCGGAGCAGCGCGGGGCGAGAAAGCCAAAGAACGGTTCCCCCGCACCCCTTCCAAGAAAGCTGTGGAGGGGGGAAATAAAAAGGGAACCCTTACTTGCTTTCCCGCAAACAAAAAAGGAGGGCGCATGCTTGCTCCGGCAATGCAGCACGGGGCGAAAAATCAAAGAACGGTTCCCCCGCACCCCTTCCAAGAAAGCTGTGAAGGAATAAACAAAAAGGGAATCCCCTACTTGCTTCCCCGCAAACAAAAAAGGAGGGCGCATGTTTGCGCTGGCGGTGCAGCATGGGGTGAAAAGTCTAAGAATGTTCCCCCCGCCCTTTCAGAAAGGCTGTGGGAGGATGAAAAAGAAAAGCACTCGCTTGCTGCCTTACGAGCAGAAGCGGGTGCTGTGCAGTGAGTTCAGCAGTGTTGCGCGGGGCAAAACCGTCCTAATGCTGTCCACGTGCGCACGCTCCACGGTTGCAGGAATAAACAGCAGGCAGAAGGACACGGCTTTCTCTGAAAAGCGAATCAAAAGGCATACGCCGGCGCCGCCAAACTGAACGGCTGCAGCATGCGCGTATGCCTTTTTTTATTTCTCGCCACAGCTTTCTGGGGAGAGCGCGAGAGGGGGTTCTTTGGCTCACAAAGAACCTTCTCTCGCATTTGTCCCGTTCCGTTCCCCCAGCGTCGCAAACCCCTGCTCGCGGCGCAGACACATGCCCTTTTATTTTCCTCCCCCAGCTTTCTTGGGAGAGCGCGAGAGGGGGTTCTTTGGCTCACAAAGAACCCCCTCTCGCATTTTCTCTTTTTCTTTTTTCCCGCCTTCAGTTTCCCATTCACGCCCCGCCCGCCAGCGCATCCAGCGCCCGGTCAATAACCTCCGCGCAGCGCCGGTAGTCCTCCATATCGCCGCCGAAGGGGTCGGACACCGACAGGGGCAGCGCGCCTATTCTGTCCGCCCATTGAGGAAAACGCGCCCTGAGGGCGGCGGCATGTCCCTCCGTCAGGCCGTACACCCGACCCGCAGCCGCCACGTCCGCTTCCGTCACTCCGTGGGCAAAATGAGCGCTCAGGTCGCCGCCCCGTTCCGCCGCTGCCAACGCCGCGTATCGGGATGCAGGCTCCCCCTCCCGAACCGCCAGCCCGGCGCTGTCCGCCCGGCCGCCCCGCCGCCGCCAGAGCGCGGCTGCCATAGGACTGCGGCAGGTGTTGCCCGTACAGACAAAAAGCAGCCGCTTCTCCAAAATCCCCTTCATGTCTTTTCTCCCTTTCCGGACGCAAAACCGTCCGGCACTCCCGCCCGCAGGACAAACGGCCATCCGGCGCCCATGCGCTGCTTCTTCCAAGCATCTGACCCACGTGGAAACGCAGCCCTTTCCCCTTCCCGCAGCGGGAAACCGTTCTGCAAAAGGCAGACCGCCGCACCTCGGCGACGCCCGCAGATGCGAACCCGGAGGACAGCCCATTCCGGGTGACCGCTTTTTTCGGCAGGTTCTCCTTTTTTCAATTAAATCTGGCGCCGGACGGTACCCGTCCGGCGCCAGCGTTTCATTCCGTTTCTTCCGCTCCGTTTTCCCGTCCGCCCTGCGGGCAGACCGCTGTCAGTCGTTGCCGTCCGCCAGCTTGGTACGGTTGGCGTTCTTGGCGCGCTGCTCGTGACTGAGCACCCGCTTGCGCATCCGCAGGGACTTGGGAGTGATCTCCAGCAGTTCGTCGTCGTCGATAAATTCCAGGCACTCCTCCAGCGTGAGGGGATGCACGGACACCAGCCGCAGGCTGTCCTCAGAGGCGGAGGCGTTGCGCATGTTGGTCACATGCTTGGCTTTGCACACGTTCACCACAATGTCGCCGGGACGGCTGCTTTCGCCGCAGATCATGCCGGCGTACACCGGGGTCTGGCTGGAAATGAACAGGGTACCCCGCTCCTGCACGTAATACAGGGCGTACTGGGTGGTTTCACCCGTTTCATAGCAGATCAGCGCGCCCACATTGCGGTGGGGAATATCGCCCTTGTACTCTTCATAATGGTCGTACACGCAGCTCATCACGCCCTCGCCGCGGGTATCGGTCATAAACTCGCTGCGGTAGCCGAACAGGCCGCGGGAGGGCACCATGAACTCCAGCCGCACCCGGTCGGAGCCGGACATGCTGTCCAGCGTACCCCGGCGGCGGCCGATTTTCTCGATCACCGCGCCGGCATAGGCCTGCGGCACATCGGCCACCATGCGTTCCACCGGCTCCATGCGCTTTCCATTTTCCACATGGTAGATGACCTGAGGCTTGCTCACCTGAAACTCGTAGCCCTCCCGGCGCATGGTCTCAATGAGGATGGACAGGTGCAATTCGCCCCGGCCGCACACCTCAAAGCAGTCCGGCGTGGCGCCGTCCTTCACCCGGAGGGATACGTCGGTCTCGATCTCACGGTACAGCCGGTTGCGCAGGTGGCGGCTGGTCACATAGGTGCCCTCACGGCCTGCAAAGGGGCTGTCGTTCACCGAGAAGGTCATGGACACCGTCGGTTCGGTGATGGCCACAAAGGGCAGGGGTTCCACCCGGCCCGGGTCGCACACCGTATCGCCGATCTCGATATCCGGCAGACCCGTCAGCGCCACGATGTCGCCCATGGACACCTCGGCAGCCGGCACCCGCTTGAGCCCTTCGTACAGGGACAGACCGGTCAGCCGCCAGGGCGGCGTCACCTTGTCGGACAGGGCGTTGCAGCGCACCACCATGGTGTTTTCCCGCAGGGTGCCCCGGGAAATGCGGCCGATGCCGATGCGTCCCACGTACTCGTTGTAATCGATGGTGGAAATGAGCACCTGCGCAGGGCCTTCCATGTCGCCCTCGGGGGCGGGGATATATTTGAGAATCGTTTCAAACAAGGGCTTCAGGTCGGTGCCGGGAGTCGCCAGATCCAGCGTGGCCGTGCCCTTCCGGGCGGAGGCGTACACGATGGGGCGATCCAGCGTTTCCGGGTCGGCGTCCAGCTCGATGAGCAGGTCCACGATCTCGTCCACCACTTCTTCGCAGCGGGCGTCGGGACGGTCCACCTTGTTCACCACGATGATGACGGGCAGCTTCAGCCCCAGCGCCTTCTGCAGAACGAACCGGGTCTGGGGCATGGGGCCTTCAAAGCTGTCCACCAGCAGCAGCACGCCGTCCACCATTTTGAGCACCCGCTCCACCTCGCCGCCGAAATCGGCGTGGCCGGGGGTATCCACAATGTTGATCTTCGTATTTTCCCAATGAACGGAGGTGTTCTTGGCCAGAATGGTAATGCCCCGCTCCCGCTCCAGAGCGTTGGAGTCCATGACCCGGTCGGCTACCTGCTGGTTCTGGCGGAACACGCCGCCCTGCTTGAGCATCTGATCCACCAGGGTGGTCTTGCCGTGGTCAACGTGGGCGATAATGGCAATGTTGCGAATGTCGTTGCGAACCATGAAAGACGTCTCCTCTTTTTGACTGAAGGTGCGCTGGCGCTTGAAAAAGAACACCAAACAGTTTATTTTACATCACCCGCCGCGGGTATGTCAACTGCGCCGGTGAAAAAAGCGCCTGCAGCCGAACACTCCCACGCGCGGGGCAGCCGACCCGCACACGAAATTCCATCAAAATGGATCAATCGGCAGGAAAACGGTCGTTTCGCGGAGAATTTGTCGGTGATTGCACACATTGCATACAGGAGGCCTTTCGCCATGACCCGTCGATCTTTTCTGTGTTTCCTGCTCGTTCTCACGCTTCTTGCCGGCGTTTCGCCCACCGCTTCGGCAGACTCCGCCGCCCTGACCGACGAGCAGGCGAACGCCATCGCCATGCTGAACTACATCACGGTGCTGACGCAGGACATCAACGCCTCCAAAAACAGCCGTTTGTACATGGAGGAAGCGTATTCCTCGCTGGTGAACAACACCTACCCCAACGCCGTGGACAGCAGGACGCTGAGCCAGCTGACCGGCCTGCTGGACACCATGGAGGGCTACCGGATGGTCGCGGTCAAGCGGGAGCGGCTGCGGTACATTTATGAACAGAATCAGGCGGAAGGCATTCGTTCCCTGCTGCCGAATCCGCTGAATCTGCTAAGCCTTATTGAAGCCAATGGCTTGAAAAAGATCGCCGCTTCCATCGCGAATATGGCGATCGATTCGATCACCAGCTATATGGTTTATACTTCCAAAAAGGACTTGCAGTATCTGGAGGACGGCTGGGCGCTGGACGACGAGGAAGCGGCGGTGCTGCACGCGAGCCGCAAGAGCGCCTTCGCCTACATGGTCAGCATGGTGGGCTCCTACGACCTGCCCGGCGACCTGACGCTGACGGAGAGCAGCGTGGAGGAATTCGTCAAATGGAAAAACACCGCCAACGTCGTCAGCCGCCTGCAGTTTTTAGAGTCCAACCGCGCCGTCTATCAGTCCTACGGCGGCTACTGGCTGCTGCTGGCGCAAAGCTATTATGACAACGGCGACTACGCCGGGTGTCTGGACGCCGTCCGCACCTATGAAGGCATGCACACCCGCATTTTCCGCAAGGATTACGAGCTGGCGAAGGTGCTGCCGGCCGCCATTTCCGCCGCGGAAATGGTCTGCAGCGGCGCGGAATATGCCGCCGTCGCCGCGCGCTACGCCCAGCTGCTGCTGGACAACACGGATCTTGGAGACTGGGCGCTGCGGTACTACGCCGCGCAGGTATACATCGATCTGGCTGTGCAGACCCGGGACAGAAGCCACCTGAAAACGGCCTATGACATCATTCTGGACAACGTGAACGATCTGGTGGGCGAGCAGCAGCATCTGAACGCTGCCTACCTTGCCCCCGTACAGAAAACCACGGTGCCCAAGGACGCCTCCAAAGGCGAGAAAAAGCAGATCGAAGACGCCAACCGTGCGCTGGAGGAGACCCGCAAAACGGAACTGCCGCCCGTGTGCGAACCCCTGCGGCTGAACTGCGACCTGCTGTTCATGCTGGCGAACGAGCTGAAGATTTCGGAAAGCGACCGGCAGAAGGTGGACGGTATCCTGCACCCCAGCGGCGCGCCGATCTTCCTGACGGAGGCGCTGGACGACCAGTACTGGTTCCTGCATGACGCCGCCCGGCATACGGCGGACGCGGACATCGAATTCGGCGGGACGGCCGTCATTCTGCCCGTCGTGTGCTGCTCCGACGATGCGGAGATCACCGTATCCGTGCAGGAAGCGGACGCAGAGGCGCCGGTGGTGCTGACGGACTGGGCGGTGCAGTCCGTGGAGCGGGTGACCGAGGGCAGCGTGTCCACCTACCGCGCCGTTTACACCAGCGAGGCCGCCCGTCATCACGACTGGCAGCCGGGCGCGTCCATTCAGCTGGACGTGCAGCCCAAGGCGGACGCCGCCCTCCCGGTCTACCACCTTGAATTCACCACCGAGGGCACCAAGAAGGAATGGTACGACTACCTGAAGATCTGGGAGGGGCACAAGAACAACTGGTACGACTACGCCAAGGTCTGGGAAAACAGCGTGGTGTTCGAGCAGGTGAAGTAAATGAGAAGGCGGATCATGGCGCTGCTGGCTGCGGCGGTCATACTGCTGACCGTCGCTCTGCCAGCGCGGGCGCACGACCGGAAAGAACATGACGCTGATCTGGAATATGTTCTGTTTGACAAAAAAGATAAATACAGGGAAGCACACCCGAAAGTTGCCGACATGCTCAAGGCGTTGGAGGATGCGGTCTACCTTACGGTCGACCAGTACAACGGGCAAGGTTCGGAACAGCTTGAGTTTTTAAAAAGCATGGGTGTAAAGGGTTTGCCAGACTCCGTTGATGAATTTAATTTTTCCAGCAATCACACGCACCGGCGTTATACGCATAAAGGCTGGGACTTTGAATACCCTGAGCAATCTCATTGGTCAATCCATAAAAGCATTTTAATCAACACGGTTCAAAGAATACTCTTTGAAAACGAAAAACAGCCGTTGTCCTGGCTTCCCTGGCTGTCCGAAATCCTCTACGGCACGTCTGAAGACCCTAAACAGCGGGACAGCTTTTGTGCATTGCTCTATTATGTTCATATTCTGGGCGATCACATTGCAGCTGAAAAATACACGCAGCTGGCCGATATTGCTCCACTCGTCCGTCCCAACGACAAACAGAATCCGGGGCTCATCCCGGAATTGCAGAAGCACTTAGACATCCTGTTTGCCTCGCAGCAGTTTTCTTATACTTATGGTGCTTTGAAAGGTGAACTGGATGCTTTGAACGCAAAGGCAGAAAAGCTGGTTTCTTCTACGGGAGGCATCAACACCGACGAGAAGTTCAGCCAGTATCATCAGCTTGCCGAAGACTTAAAAGAGCTCCTGTCATATTACCTCCATACGTTGTTGATGAACGAACCCTTCTTCGCCGACCATTTCAAATAAGCCCCGATACAGCCGCCTCCTGAAGATACAAAACAGTGGGAACCGTTCCGGGAACGGTTCCCACTGCTTTTTTGCGTTTCATTCCGTGCGGCGCTTCCGCCGCGCTGCCGAAGCCTGCCCGCCGTCCGTATCCTGCCGTTGCGTACAGGCTGCCCGTACAGTCAGTATGCGGGGAAGTTCTGCAAAAGATCGTAACTCACGGCTGGCTCTGCCATCGCGCAGTCAATGCAGTGCGCCGAACGTTTTTTCCGCCGTGTGCCGTCACTGCGCCCCGGCCGTGGCCTGCGTCAGCGTGCTCATGGCGCTGATCAGGGTCGCGTCGTCCTGCGCGTTCTGAATGGCGCTTTGCAGGTAGGAAATGGCGCTTTGCAGGTTCTGCCCCGCCGCGCTGCCGCTGTCCACGGTGTTCATCAGCAGCCGTGCAGACGAAAGCAGGGTCTCCGCGTCGTTGAGCAGGCTCTGGCTGACGTTGGGCTGCCCGCTCTGGGATGCGCCGCCCTGATGCAGGGTGCAGCTCATGGTCGAAATGAGCGCCGCGTCGGCGGTACCGTCCCCCGTCATGCGCAGGGCGGCGAAGGCGCCCAGATAATCGGTCAGGACGCCCTGATAGGACGTGCCGATGTAGTTATACAGGGGGTGCCCCCGGGGAATGATGACCACCGACTGGTTGACCCGGCCGGAGGCGGGACAGCTGTCCGTCGCCAGCAGCTGGGAGGACGCGCACAGCGTCACGTCCACATGCATCTGACAGTAGGACGTGGGCGCGCTGTCGGCCGGCCACCAGTCCGTCACGGTGCCGTAGTTCATGGCGTCCCGACGGCAGGCGTCGGTGGCCAATTGTCCGCTGACGGCGCAGGTGGTCACCCGGGTCAGCCCGTAGTCGGACGGCGAACCGTCCATGATGTCCCGGTTGGCCAGACCCGTATGGATTTTGCTCATGAACGACTGCCAGAGCTTGGCGGCGGAATTGCCGCCGGTGGTCTTGCTGGAAAGCGCCTTGTAATTGTCATGGCCGATCCACACCGTGCCCGTGTAGTACCCCGTGATACCGGCGAAGAACACGCCCTTCTGATCCGAGTTGGTGCCCGTCTTGCCCGCCACCGTCTGCCCGGATATTCTGGCGGCGGTGCCGGTGCCGGAGGAGACGACCTCCTTCATCATGTCCACCGTCAGGTAGGCCGTGGCGGGCTTGAACACCTGCCGCCGCTCCTGACTCTGATGGGCGTCGTAGAGCATGTTGTGGCTGCTGTCGGCAATGCCCAGGAAGGTGATGGGCGTCTGGTACACCCCGCCGTTGGCCAGGGTGGAAAAGGCGACCGCCATTTCAAGGGGCGTAATGCCGGAGGAGCCCAGCGCCAGCCCGAAGGGGGTCTTGTTGATGTGCTTTTCGCTGACGCCCAGCCGCAGCAGGAAGTCCGCCGACCGCTCCACCCCCACGTAGTTCATCAGCGCATAGGCGGCGGCGGTGTTGTCGCTGCGCACCAGCGCCCGGCGCAGGGTCTCGGGGCCGCGGTAGGAAGAGCCGCCGTAGTTCTTCGGCCAGGAATCCTTGCCGTCGCTGCCCGTCCAGCCGGAAATGGGCAGGGGCATGTTATAGAGCACCGTGCCCGCGCCCGCGCCCATTTCAATGGCGGGCGCGTATACGGCGATGGGCTTGATGGAGGAGCCTACGGGCATGTTCATATCCGTCGCCCGGTTGAGGGTCTTGCGCTGAGTGGGACGGGTACGGCTGCCCACGATGGCCTTCACCTCGCCCGTCCGATAATCCATGACCACCGCCGCAGCCTGAGGCTGGGCGATCTCATCGTAGGTGCCGTCCGCGTTGCGGGCGCGGTACACGCTGTCGGCAGGATCCCGCAGAGAGGGATAGTTTTTCCAGTTGTACAGGGTATCCTCCACCGCCTGCTGAATGGAGGTGTCCAGCGCCAGAAACACCTGATACCCGCCGGTGCGCAGCTTCTGCTCCATTTTGTTGCGGTTGGCGGAGGTATTTTCCAGCCCCTCCTGCTTGAGGAGCACCTGCACCACGTCCCGCACCGCATACTCCACATAGTGGGGGTAGGGGTAGAGGGTGTTGCTCTCGGGCGACGTTTCCAGCACGCCCGCCGTCCGGGGGTCGAGCGCCTGCTCATACTCCTCGCGGGTGATGAACTGGTTTTCATACATGCACCGGAGCACATAGTCCGTGCGGTCGTTGGTGATCTTGGCGTAGTCGGTGGTATCGCTCTGGCGCAGGTAAAAATTGCGCCGGGGGTTGTAATAGTAGGGGCTGTTGCACACGCCGGCCAGAATGGCGCATTCCCGCAGGGTCAGATCGTTTAAATTGTCCTTGCCGAAATAGCCGTAGGCGGCGGTTTTGACCCCATAGTAATCCTCGCCCAGATAAATGGTATTCAGATAGCTCTGGAGTATTTCGTCCTTGGTGTAGCGGGTCTCCAGCTGCATGGCCAGATAGGCCTCCTGAATTTTCCGCTTATAGGACTTTTCGCTGGAAAGCAGGGTGTTTTTGATCAGCTGCTGGGTAATGGTGGAGCCGCCCTGCTGGGAGCCGGTCAGAAAGTTGGCCACAAAGGAACCCACGATGCGCTTGACGTCCACGCCGTTATGGGTGTAAAAACGGGCGTCCTCCACCGCCACAAAGGCGTTGCGCAGTTTCTCCGGCATGGTGTCGATGGACACCATCACCCGGTTTTCCGTGCCCTTATAATCGGTAATCAGGTTGCCGTCCGCGTCGTAGATAAAGGAGGTCTGCGCCTGATCGTCAATGGCGCTCAGATCCAGTTCCGGCGCGGTGTCCATGTACGCCCGGGCGATGCCCACCACCGTACCCGCGCCCGCCAGACCCGCCACCAGAATGAGCACCACCAGCAGCCGAAAGGCGTTCACCAGCACCGTCAGAATGAAGGAGGGGTGCCGGGAGCGAGGCTTGAAAATGGTGCGCTTCCGCGGCTTCTCCGGCTCGTCCGCGTCCCAGTCGTCCTCCGGCGGCATGCCGCCGTCTCCCCCGCCGTCTTCCGGGGCGTAACCGTCCTGCGGGTAACCGCCCGCATAATCCTCTGGGGCGTAACCGTCCTGCGCGCCGCCCTCCTGCGGGTAGCCGCCCGCATAATCCTCCGGGGCGTAACCGTCCTGCGCGCCGCCGTCCTGCGGGTAGCCGCCTGCATAATTCTCCGGGGCGTAACCGTCCTGCGCGCCGCCGTCCTGCGGGTAGCCGCCTGCATAATTCTCCGGGGCGTAACCGTCCTGCGCGCCGCCGTCCTGCGGGTAACCGCCTGCATAATTCTCCGGGGCATAACCGTCCTGCGCACTGCCATCCTGCGGGTAACCGCCTGCATAATTCTCCGGGGCGTAACCGTCCTGCGCGCCGCCGTTCTGCGGATATTCATCCGGCGCATAGCCGTTTTCGCCGCCCGTATAGACCTGCGTATCCTGCGGCGAACGGTTCCCGTTCCAGGACGGGTAAAGCCGCGTATCCTGCGCGCCCGCATAAGGGGCGTCTTTTCTGTCTTTTCTCAACTGAACCTCCCGGGCTGCCGGAGTCTGCCGGCCGCCTCCTCCCGATTATACCACATCATTTCGGGATATGACAATCATCCCCGGCGCATACCCTGTTGTCAGGGAGGGAAAACGTATGCCGGATAAACAGTTAACGAAAAAGAAGGGACTTTTCTTCCGGGGGCGGCGTCTCGGCCGCCTGCTTTTGCTGGCCGTGCTTTTGCTGGCCGCGTCGGCGCTCTTTCTGGAACGCAATCTGGAAGGGGTCATCCTGACCATGGCGCAGGCACGGGTGCGGGCCATGGCCGTGGAGGTGCTCAACCAGTCGGTGCGGCAGGTGATGGGGTCGGGCAAAAGCTACGAGGAGCTGGTGACGGTGCGTTCCGACCAGGCGGGCAGCATCACCATGGTGCAGGCCAATGCGGCGCTGATGAACGATCTGGCCACCGCCACCGCTCTGCTGGCGCAGGAGAAGCTCCTCTCCTCCGAGGACGACGGGGTGGACATTCCTCTGGGCGCGGCGCTGGGCATTCCCTTTCTGGCGGCGCTGGGACCGGCGGTGCACGTGCGGCTGGTGCCGGTAGGCGCGGTCACCGCCGCCTTCACCAGCGAATTTGAAAGCGCGGGCATCAACCAGACCCGGCACAAAATTTATCTGTCCATGCAGACCCGAGTGCAGCTGGTGCTGCCCGCCGGCGGTGAGCAGATGGACTTTTCCTCGCAGGTGCTCATTGCCGAAAGCATCATCGTCGGCCGGGTGCCCGAAAGCTTTTTAGAGACGCAGAGCGACTCCGCCCCCTTGCTGGATCTGACCCCCTGAACCGCCGGTCTGTGTCCGCGCTCCGGCGCCCGTCCCGTCCCTGCGGCCGGAACAGGGCGCCGTCCAGAAGCGGAATTTTTCGCTATAAAAACATTACGTTCGTTCCCAGAAGCAGGGCGTCATCCGTGCAGCAAAAAAGAAGGGGCTTTTCGGCCGTTGTTCGCCCGTTTTTTCCCTCTGGACGAAACGGCTGCAAGGGGGTATGATGAAAGCCTGCGCCGCAGGGCGCAGGCGGAGGGATACAAACGTGAACAAGGAAAACAAAAGCTGGCTGCTCCGGGGGTTCCGGGACGGCACGCCCATCATGCTGGGCTATCTGGCGGTGGCCTTTACGCTGGGCATCGCCGCCCGCAGCGCAGGGCTGACCGCGCTGGAGGCCACCCTGACCAGCCTGCTCAACAACGCCTCGGCGGGGGAATACGCCGGCTTCACCGTCATGCGGGCGGACGGCGGCTACTGGGAAATGGCGCTGATGATGCTGGTGACCAACGCCCGCTACCTGCTCATGTCCTGCGCGCTGAGCCAGAAGCTGTCCCCCGGCACGGGGATCGGCTGCCGGCTGCTGATCGGCTACGGCGTGACGGACGAGATTTTCGGCGCGGACATGTCCGTCCGGGGCAGCCTGAACCCCCGGTATCATTTCGGCATGTTTCTCATCGCCTCCGCCGGCTGGGCGGTGGGCACCTGTCTGGGAGTCATGATGGGCAACCTGCTGCCCGCCCGGCTCACCAGCGCCCTGAGCGTGGGGCTGTACGGCATGTTTCTGGCCATTATTGTTCCGCCCGCCCGGAAGGATCGGATCATTCTCGGGCTGGTGTGCTCCGCCATGGTGCTCAGCTTCACCCTGTCCCGTCTGTGCCCCGCCCTTGGAGGCGGCATGCGGGTCATTCTGCTGACGGTGGCGCTGTCCTGCGCCGCTGCGGCGCTGTTTCCCGTCCGGGAGGAAGAGGCGCGTCATGAAGCATAACGTATATCTTTACATTCTCATCATGGCGGCGGTCACCTTTCTCATCCGCGCGCTGCCGCTGACCCTCATCCGCCGCCCCATCCGCAACCGGTTTCTTCGGTCGTTTCTCTACTATGTACCCTATGTGACGCTGGCGGTCATGACCTTTCCGGACATTCTGGACGCTACGTCCACGCCGCTTTCGGGCGCGCTGGCGCTGGTGGCCGGGGTGGCGCTGGCCTGGTCGGGGCGCAGCCTGTTCACCGTATCCGCCCTCTCCTGCGCCGCGGTGCTGCTGGCGGAATGCTTTCTGTGACCCCGTCCCATGCGGCACGCCGCCCGGTTTTTCACGCATGTCCTGCATAAAGAAACGGCGTTCGGTCTCCCGAACGCCGTTTTTCTGCGGCTTTACGCCCGCGTCGCCCTTATCTGCGGCTGCGGGACATTTTCTTTTCCGCCAGCGAAATAAGCCGGCCAAATACGAAGGTAAGGAAAAAATAGATCAGCGCGGCCACGGCCAGACATTCCAGACTGTTGTAGGTCTTGGCGATGACCCCCTTGGCGCGGTACATCAGATCGGCGATGCCGATGACGGACACAATGGAGCTTTCCTTGATGACGGTCACAAATTCGTTACCCAGCGCAGGCAGAATGTTCCGCACCGCCTGCGGCAGAATCACCAGCCCCATGGCCTGTTTTTTCTCAAAGCCCAGACTGCGGGCGGCCTCCATCTGCCCCTTGTCCACCGCCTGAATGCCCGAGCGGATGATCTCCGCCACGTAGGCGCAGCTGTTCAGGCTCATGGCCACCACGCCCGCGGCAAAGCGGTCAAAGTCCGGAATGAAGCTGACGGTGGGGAAGGTGACCCCCAGCATGGGCAGCCCGTAGAAAATGAACATCAGCTGCACCATCAGCGGCGTGCCGCGGAAAAATTCCACATAGGCGGTCGCCAGCCATTTCAGCGGCTTGATGCGGCTCATCTTGGCCATGGCCATCAGCGTGCCCAGCACCGTGCCCAGCAGCACCGTAAAAAAAGAAATGATCAGCGTGTTGCGCACGCCCTCCAGAAAGAAGGGGTAAAAGCGGGTCACCAGCGAGCCCATGGTCTCAAGAAAAGTCAGTTTCATAAGCCGTCAACCTCCGGGTCATTGTGTCCTTCCCCGCCGGGGGAGGGAAGCGCCGTCCTCTGCATTTTTTATTCCGCGCAGGCGCCGCCCTCCCGTGCCGGGAAGAAGCGCCGTACATACGGACGCCGGAAGGCCGCGCTCGCACCTTCCGGTATCCGTTTCTATTCCGCCGGCAGCGGTCACTCCGCCGCTTCCGCTTCCTGCTTCCAGATGGCGTCGTATTCTTCAAAGGCCGCCAGGTAGGAGCCGTCCTCCACCACCTGATCCACCACCTTGTTGACGATGTCCAGGAAGTCTTCGTTGCCCTGCGCCACGACGCAGGCCTTGCCGAAGGCGGCTTCTTCCTCGGAGAAGGTGAAGTCGGCCACTTCCAGATTATCGTTCTGCGCCACCATGCCCAGACCCACCGCAGCGTCGCACACAAAGCCTACGATGCCGCCGTTGACGGTCTCCATGGCCAGACTGGGGTACACATCCAGTTCAAACAGCTCGGAGTCGGGCAGCGCAGAGGTGATCAGCTTGGACTGCACCGTACCCATCTGGGCGCCCACCTTCTGACCCGCCAGGGACTCCTTGGTGGTGTACACGCTGCCGTTGCCTTTCTTGACGATGAGCAGCTGTTCGCTCTTTTCATACTGATGGCTGAAGTCGATGACCTTGGCCCGCTCCTCGTCCACGGTGAAGGCGGCGATGCCGATATCCACCACGCCGGACTTGACTGCGTCAATGATGCCGTCAAAGCTCATGTCCGTCACCTTCAGCTCCACGCCCAGCTCATCGGCGATCTTCTGCGCCAGCCAGATGTCGCAGCCGATGGGATTGGCGTCGTTATCCAGAAATTCATAGGGGCCGTAGGTGGCCTCGGTGCCAACGGTCAGAACGCCCTTGGCCTTGATCTTGTCCAGCACGGTCTCCGCGCAGGCGCTTACGCCGCCCAGTACCAGGCACACAGTGAGAAGCAACGCGATCAGCTTTTTCATTTTATAACCCCTCCGAAAGAATTTTTATTCAAGGTACGTGTATGATTATACGCAGTGTTCTGAATATGTCAAGGGGTTTTCTGCATTTTTCTGAAAAAATTTTCAAGTTTTATACCGTGCCCTCAAAACCGGCTGCCCAGCGCCCGCAGGCGCTCCATCGCCTGCGCCAGACGGGCGTCGTCCACCGTGCAGGCAATGCGGAAGTGCCCCCGTCCCGCCGTGCCGAAAGCGCTGCCAGGCGACACCAGCACATGGGCTTCCTCCAGCGCCAGCTGCCTGAACGCTCCATCCTCCAGCCCCGTTTTCCCAATGCCCGGAAACAGGTAGAACGTGCCCCGGGGACGGGTCACCGTCAGGTAATCCATTTCCTGCAGCGCGTCGCAGGCCGCGTATACCCGTCTCCGATACACGGATATATATTCATCCGCAATTTCCTGCCGCAGCCGCAGCGCCCAGATGGCCGCCCGCTGCGACACGGAGGGCGCCACATAGGTCAGCCCGTCGTTGACCCGCTGGAACGCGCCGATCAGCTCCGGATGGGCGATGATGTACCCCACCCGCCAGCCGGTCATCAGAAAGTTCTTGGAAAAGCTGTTGAGCGTCACCGTCCGCTCCCGCATGCCGGGCAGGGTGCGCATGGGAATGAACGCGCCGTCATAGAGGTAGCGGGTGTATATTTCATCCGCCAGCACCAGCAGATCCTGCTCCTGCGCCACCCGCGCCAGCATGGCCAGCGTATCCGCCCCATAGGCTGCGCCGGTGGGGTTGCAGGGGGTATTGACGATCAGCACCCGGGTACGGGGCGTCACCGCCGCCCGCAGCGCCGCCTCCCGGGGCAGATAGCCGTCCTCCTCCCGGCAGGCCACCTCCACCGCCCGGCCGCCCGCCAGCTCAATCTGGTTGCGGTAGTCGGCAAAGTAGGGCGCCAGCACGATCACCTCGTCCCCGGGCTCCAGCAGCGCCAGCAGCGCCTGCGCCATGCCCATGCAGCTGGACGTGGTGACCAGCACCTCCTCCGGGCGGACGGCCTGCTGAAAGTCCTCCTCCCACGCGGCGCATATCCCGTCGATCAGCTCCGGGTCGCCCTTGGGATCGCCGTAGTGGGTATAGCCCCGCAGCGCGTCCCGGTACGCCCCCTCGATCACCCGCCGGTCGGTGGTAAAGTCCGTATCTCCGATGCTCAGATCGATCACGTCCTCGTACCGGCGCAGCGCCTCGGTATCCAGCGTCAGCCCCCCGCCCGCGGCGCGGAACCGCCGGGCAATGTATTTTTCCATCGTACCTGCCATGGGGTCATTTCCCTCCTTCCGCATAGGGCACCACCGTGCCGCCGTTGGGGATCAGATAAAAATCCCGGCCTTCAATGTTTGCCGCCCGCAGCAGCGCATCCGGGTCGGAAAAGGCGCGGATGCCCATGGGCGCCAGCGTTTCCGCAGGCACGCTGGTCAGCATGAAAATGTTGTACCGCCGCGCCTGCTCGCAGTTGAGCAGGAAAATGTAGCCCGGCACGGTGAAATGCTCCCGCAGCCGTTTTTCCATGGTGCCGTCCTGCCAGTAACGGATCCAGTCGAAATACTCCGCCGGCCCGCCCCCGTCCCGCGCCTCAATGGCCAGAATGAGGGTGCCCCCCTCCTTCAGGCCGCTTTCCACGTTGTCAATGGTCTTGGTGCCCTGATAGAGGGACATGTCCTTGGGGTACCCCCCGCAGCTGGCAATGATGACGTCCGCCTTTTTCGGCACGTTCACCCGGTAGATCCTGTCCACCGCGGCGCAGGCCGCCTGCCAGGAGGTCAGGTAGTGTCCGGCGTGGATCTCCGCCAGACGCATGTCCGCGTTCATCACCAGATTGACCATGAACAGGTGGGGCATGAGCGCCGCCGCCTCGCACATGTCCTCGTTCAGGGGGTTGCCCGCCACCCGGCCGTTGCCGATGCGGGGGTTGCTGCGCAGGCAGACCGGATCCAGCGCGAAGGCATGGTTATGGCAAATGCTTTCCATGCCGCTGATTCCGGGCAGGATGCTCTTCCGCCCGCCGCCGAACCCGGCCATGACATGGTGGGTGCACGCGCCCAGACACACCACCTTGTCCGCCCGGGCGGCCAGCGCGTTCACATACACCGGGGTTCCGTGGGGCGTCATCCCCATATACACCAGATCCGGCGCCAGACAGTCGTGGTTCACCACCCGGACCCGGTCGAATATGCCGTCCGTCACCAGCGTGCGCAGTTCCTTTTCGTCCCCGCCGGCATGGGTGCCGTTGGCCACGATGATGACGATATCCTCATCCGGTACGCCGCTTTCGTTCATGTACGCCACCAGATGGGGGATGACCAGATCCTGCCGCATCCAGAACCGGGACATGTCGCTGATGACCAGCGCCACCCGGTCGCCCGCCTTCAGCCATGCCCGCAGCGGCGGCATGCCGACGGGCGCGTCCAGCGCCGCCCGCAGCCCGGATGCAATGTCCGGCATGGGCGGCACGGCGTTGCCCTCCAGCCGGGCGATCAGATGACGCTCGTCCAGATTCATCTGAATCTGTCCGCTTCCGTATGCCAGTGAATAGGTTTTCATCCCGCATTTCCTCCGTTCCACGCCGTCTTTTCCAGAAGGCGCCGCCGCTTATGCCGTTTAATCTTTTTCTTTTTTCTTTTCTGCGGAGGGGACGCGGCCTTTCGCGCCGCCGCTGCTTTTGCAGAAATATGCACATGCTGTGCATAGTCTGCATTATACCACCCTCCGGCGCGGCTGTCTACAGGCTCCGGCGCAGCGCAGGGAACACTTTGTGTACCTCCGCTGTATTTGTCCACGTTCCCCTTCCGTTCACCCCTCAAGGTTGTCCGCCTTGACTTTGACGGGCAAAGTGTGTATCATGTGTACCGATTTACAAACAGCACACCGGCGGCATGACCGATGAAATCGTAAGCGCCGTCCTTCACAACTCCTGCCGTATTCTGTTTTGCAAAAGAAGAGGTGCATAAAATGATTTCTCCTGACACCGCAGCGACCCGGGACACAAGCAGAAAATCCCGCGCAGCCTACGTGGCGCAATGCGCGGCGGGCTATTTTATCACGCTTCTCGTATCGGACGCCTATCTGGCAAAGCTGCTGTCCCACCTTGGGCTGGACGATGCGCTCATCGGGGTCGTTTCCTCCATCAGCGCGCTGTCCTGTCTGTTTGGACTGGCCGCCATTCCGCTTTTCCGCAGACGGATCAGCGCCAAAAAGACGGTGATCCTGTTTCAGACCCTCAGCGGTTTTTTGTTTCTGTTCACTTTTCTTCTGCCCTTTCTGCAGGTTCCCAGAGCGGTCACCGTCCTTTCGGTGTTTTTATGCGTGGGCGGAGGGCAGTTTCTGCTGCAGGTCACCTCTTCCGCCTATTTTGCATGGGCCAACGCCCATGTCGACAGTCAGCACCGGGCACGCTTCTCCGCCGTCAAGGAAATCGTTTCCCTCATCGGCGGCATTGCGTTCACCACGGGCATGGGGTTTTTGTTTGACCGCATGGAGGCAGCCGGAAACCTGCGGGGTGCTTTTCTCACGATCGCCGGCGTCATGCTGTTTCTGAACGGACTGAGCTTTCTGTTTCTGTGCCTCATCGGCGCAAAGCAGACAGGCGGCGATCCGCAGAACACCCGGTCGATCCGGCGGGCGCTTGGCCGGCTGATGAAGAACCGCAGCTTTCGGAACGTGCTGATCCTCAATGGTCTGTTCACCATGGGCTGCTACCTGACGAACGGTTTTCTGGGCACCTACAAAACGGCGGATCTGGGGCTGAGTCTGGGCGCCGTCCAGCTGATGAACAACGCGGGAGATGTTCTGCGTCTTTTCCTGTCCATTCCCTTTGGCACGTATTCAGACCGCACCTCCTACGCCCGGGGCTACTGTCTGGCGCTGACGCTGGCGGCGCTGAGTTTTCTGGCATGCGGCTTTGCGAGTCCCTCCGCGCTCTGGCTGATGGCGGTGTATACCGTGCTGTTCCGGGTGAGTCAGGCCGGCATCTCCCAGAACACCCTCAACATGTGCTACAGCTATGTGCCGCAGGAAGATCTCATGAACGCCCTTGTCATCCGCTCGGCATTGTCCGGCCTGCTTGGCTTTTTATCCTCGCTGGCAGGCAGCCGCATCCTTACGGCGGTGCAGTCGGCAGGCAACACGGTGCTGGGTCTCCCCATGCACGGTCAGCAGCTTTTGTCGCTTCTGTCCTTTGCTCTGCTTATGGCGGCGCTGGCGTTTGGCCGCTTCGTTGTGGAAAAGCAGCAAATAATCCGGCAGTAACGCTCTGCGCGGCAGGCAGGAAACGCAGACAGCACAAGGGAAAGACGACGAGCACAGCCGCATGGAGCAGCCGTTCCCCTCGCACTATAGAACACAACAGGGGGGCAACCCCGCCCGTTCTATATTCGGCTTTTCCCCCTGCTGTCCGAAAAAAGCCGGCGGTGTCGTCAATCGTGCGCCGGAGACTGAGCACACCGCCGCCGAATAAAACGAGGGCAGCATCGCGAGTCGTCAGTCGCGCGCCGGGCACTGAACACACCACATCAACCCCATGCCCCAGACGCTTCTTGTCCGTCGTTGATTGTGTGCCGGAGGCTGAGCGCACCGCTGTCGAATAAAACGGGGACAGCATGGCGAGTCGTCAGTCGTGCGCCGGGCGCTGAACACACTACATCAACCCCATGCCCCAGACGCTTCTTGTCTGTCGTCGATTGTGTATCGGGCGCTGAGCGCATCCTTTAAAAGTTCTTCTTCCACGTCGCACAGATCGGATGGTGCTCCCGGGTGCCGGTCGTTTTCCCCTGCTTGCAGGGTGGAAATTGCTTTCAACGGCATACCCGAACCACATTGCGACGTTTTCCCTTGCCTGCAGGAAGGAAATCACGGATCACACGCCCTTTTTACGTTTCTCCTGCTTGCAGGGAGGAAATCCCAGCCTGATGACCGACGACGAGCGGAACCGACGCTTCCCCCTGGTTGCAGGAAGAAGCGTCGGTTTTGTCTCATCTGTTGCCATCGCCGCAGACCTTTTCTGCACCGCAAATCCTGCCGCAGAATTTTTGAAACACGAAAAAAGCCGAACGAGTTATCGTTCGGCTTGGTGCGGGAAACAGGACTTGAAGTCGGAGACGGCTGTAAATAGTGTGCATTTCTGTATAATCCGGTTTAATTCTA